>NZ_FNPM01000042.1:0-2077 GCF_900107295.1 Variovorax sp. YR266 | reverse complement strand
TGTCGAAGATGGTGACCGACACCGCGACCAACAAGGCCCAACTCTGGCAGTGGACCTACAACTCTTCGCAGTTGGTCGATACCGCCACCGATCCCAGCGGCGCGGTGACGAGCTACACCTACGACACCCGCGGCAACGTTCTCACCGTCACGAACGCCCTGGGCCACGTCACCAGCTACGTCTACGACACCGCCAACCGTGTTGTCAGCAGCACCGAGCCCAACGGCCTCGTCACCGCCTACACCTACGATGCTCGCGACCGCCTGCTGACTCAGGCGGTGGGCGGCCAGACCACCGTCCTGACCTACAAACCCTACGGCACTGTCGAGACAGTCACGTTGCCCACCGGCCTCGTGCTGAGCCACACCTACGACGCAGCCCACCGCTTAATGGGCTGGAGCAACAACCGAGGCGAGAGCGGTACCTACACCCTGGACGGCATGGGCAACCGCACCGCCGAGCAGATCAAGGACAGCGCCGGCAACGTCGCCTGGAGCGTGGCCCGTACAGTCAACAACATCAACCGCCTCTCGGGCAGGACCGAAGGCGCGAACCAGAGCAGCACCTTCGGCTACGACGCCAACGGAGAACTGACCAGTTCGACCAACGGCCTGAACCAGAGCACCCAGTACGGCCTGGACAACCTGCGCCGCGTCAAGAGCGTGACCGACGCAGCCAATGCCAGCGCCACCCTGAAGTACAACGCCCTGGACGCCGTCACCGAAGCCAAGGACTTCAAGGGCGTGGCCACCGCCTACACCCGCGACGCCCAAGGCAACGCAACAACCGAGAGCAGCACCGATACGGGTGGAGCCAGCACCCAGTACGACAACCTCGGCCTGCCCAGCCAGATCACCGACGCCTTGGGCCAGGCGACAACGATTACGCGCGATGCATTGGGCCGCCCAACTGGCCTGGTCTTCGCCGACGGCAAGACCACCACCCTGCGCTACGACCTCACGGCCAACAGCAAGGGCTATCTGTCCGAGATCGTCGATCGCAGCGGCACCACCGAGTACACCCGCGACACCTTCGCCCGCGTGACCCTCAAGAAGCAGACGCTGGCCAACGGCAGCGTCCAGCAGGTCAGCTACACCTACAACCCCAACGGCACGCTGGCCAGCATCGGCTACCCCAACGCAGGCGGCGTGCTCACGCACACCTACGACAGCACCGGTCGCCTCACAGGCCTGAGCCTGAACGGCAACCCGCTGGTCACCGGCATCGCCTGGAACCCGCTGGGCCAGCCCACGGCGTGGAGCTGGGCGTTCGCGAGCCCCTCCATCGCAGCCAGCCGCACCTACGACACCGCAGGCCGCCTGACCGCCACCGAGTTCAGCAGCTACGTCTACGACGCAGCCGGGCGCATCACGAGCCTCACGCAGAACCTCTACCAGCCCGGCGACACCGACCCGACCCACAGCACCATCGCCAATGCCAACGTCACCTGGAGCGTGGGCTACAGCGCCGTGGGGCGCATCGTGAGCTTCAACGCCACGGGCAGCACGGCAAGCGATTCCGCAGGCTTCGGCTACGACGCCAACGGCAACCGCAGCAGCAGCACCCGCGCTGTCGATGGTGTGAGCACCAACCGGACCTACACGGTGGGATCGACAAGCAACCAGCTCACGGGCTTCAGCCAGACCATCAACGGCGCGAGCAGCACGAGCGTGAGCTACGGCTACAACGCCAACGGCGACCTCCTAAGCGACGGCCTGCGCAGCTACACCTACGACGCCGAAGGCCGGCTGGCCGCGGCGACGACGGGTGCGACCGATGTCAGCCCGACCACGCGCTATGCGCACAATGCACTGGGACAGCGGGTGTTTAAGACCGAGCCGCTGTACCCGCCGAGCCAGGGTGATGAGGCCGACCCGGGCTTCATGCAGAGCTTGATTGCGTTCTTCACCAAGCTGTGGAGTCCAACAACAACGCAAGCGGAGCAGTTGGGCTACGCCTATGTCTACGACGAGCAGGGCACGCTGATCGCGGAGGTGGGCAGCGGGGGCACGAACAGTGCGGGGCAGAGCCAGTACATCTACCTGCCGACGGGCAATGGGCCGATGCCGGTTGCGGC
>NZ_FNPM01000029.1:0-23712 GCF_900107295.1 Variovorax sp. YR266 | reverse complement strand
ACCTCTCCAGGGTGCGCATGATGTCCGCACCATTGTCATTTGTTCGCCAAGCCCACAGATTCAAGAGGTCGGCAGCGTCTTCGCGGCGATAGGTGCCAGGTGGGTCAGCCCAAAGCAGTTCGGCAACGTCGGATGTCTCCCCATACTCGCCGAGCAAGCGCAATACTGTTTCGTCGTCGCCACGAAATGCGGTGGACCGCAATGCCGCGACCTCGTCGAGGGTCGCTTGCACAAGTGCAGTCCGACTGGTGGTCAGCAAAGCGGTGCCCCGCTTATGAATGTCCGGTTCTGGCCGATAGTACTCACCCGCGCTTTGCCGCCAAATGCCAGCAACCGCCGCGCACGGAACGGACATCAGGTCCCCAGAGCGCAGCGTGTGATGCAGTCCCAGCTGACATACGCGAAGCACGCAGCCTACGACGCGGCTACGGCCTCCTTGACGAAGTCGGTGTACTTGCGCAGAGGACGTCCAAGGATGGCCTGCAGGCGATCCGCGGCGCCGTCCGCGCCATGCATGCCGAACTTCTGGATCCCGGCCATCATCAGGCGCATGTCGTAGGCAAGCCAGGACGGCGCCGATGTGGCCATCTGCGCTTCGAAGGCCGCCACGTCGTCTCCGCCGTAAGCCACTTCACGACCGAGCGCAGCACTCCAGATTTTGGCCACCGACTCTCCGGTCAACAGCTCGGGCCCGACCAGCTCCAGCGTCACGCGTGGTGACGGCGCGGTCGCGCGATCGCGGCGCAGCAGTTCGGCGACGGCGGCGTCCGCGATGTCTCGCGCGTCGATCATCGCGACGCCTGTGGAGCCGATCGGCATCGGGTAGACGCCGTAGCCCTGGATCACCTGCTGGACCATGCGCTCGTTTTGCATGAAGTAGGCCGGCCGAAGGATGGTTGCCGGAATGTCGAGGCTCTCGATCATTCGCTCGACCGTGTGCTTGCCGGTGAAGTGCGGCACATCGGTGAACTTGTCTGCATGGATGACCGAGAGGTAGACGATGCGCTCGATGCCAGCTTCGCGCGCCAGGTTCAGCGCGACGAGGGCCTGGGTCACTTCGTCGGGCGTGACGGCGTTCAGCAGGAACAGCGTGCGCACCGACGACAGTGCCGCGCGCAATGAGGGCACGTCGGTCAGGTCGCCGACGACCTCCTTGACGCCGGTCGGAAAGCTCTGCTTTCCGGGTGTGCGAACGAAGGCGCTGACTTCGGCGCCGGCACTGGCCAGGCCTTGGACGACGAGGGAACCGATGGTGCCGGTGGCACCGGTGACGAGAATGCTCATGGAAATCTCCTGGGAGGTTGGTGGGGGGGGATGAAAAGATCGATCAGCGCGAGAAGTCCGCAACGACCTTGCCGATGCGCGGGTCGGTGCGATTGCGTTCGATGGCCATGGGGATGTCGCCGAAGCCCACGACTTCGTCGAGCTTCGAAATCAGCGTGCCTCCGGCGATCTCTGCCGCCAGCCGTTCCAGGAGCGCCGCGTCAGGCTTGCTCATGAACCACAGTCCGCGGCGGCCGGGGGGCGTGCGTGCCAGGATGTCGGGCGAGGACGTGCCGACGATCGCGCCGTCCTTCGTCAGCACCTGCCACGAGCGATCGAGCACTTCGCCGCCAACGTAGTCGAGCACAAGGTCGATGTCGCGCGCGACCGACTCGAAGCGTTCGGTGCGGTAGTCGATGACGTGGTCCGCGCCCAGGCTGCGCACGTATTCGACGTGGGCGGTAGACGCCGTCGCGAAGACTTCGGCGCCTGCCTGCTTGGCGTACTGCACGGCATAGCCGCCCAGCCCTCCCGCTGCACCATGAATGAGGATTCGCTGGCCTGCGGCGATCGGACCCGCGTGGTGCAGGCTTTGCCAGGCGGCCACGGCCGCGACGGGGACGGCGGCCGCATGGACGTCGTCCAGGCCTTGCGGCGTGCGTACGAGCTTCGCCTCGTCGACTGCCACGAACTCGGCATAGGCACCCAGGCCGCCCAGCGGGCCCATGACGCGATCGCCCACGCGAAAACGCGAGGCGCCGGAGCCAAGCGCTTCGACGACACCCGCAAGCTCGATACCCAGCACGGCGGGCAGTTGAAGCGGGAACGCGTCCCGGACGAAGCCTTCACGAATCTTCCAGTCGATGCCGTTCACGCCGGCCGCCCGGACGCGCACCAGGACCTGGCTCTGTCCGGCCGTGGGCCTCGCGGTCTCGGCGACCTCGGCGGCGGCAGCACCGCCATAGGCCCGGATAAGCACGGCACGTTGAGTGATGGTGGTGGTCATTTCAGTTTTCTCCTGTTGAAGTTGCGGTAAGGAGAAGATAAGTCGTTGCATTGTTAAAACGAAGATCCGAAAATGAAGACACCTCGTTTCAATTGCGGAACACTATGGATCTGAATGCACTGAGCGACTTCGCGCTCGTCGCAATGAACGGCGGCCTCGGAAAAGCAAGCCGCGCGAGCGGTAGATCGAAGGCGACCTTGTCCCGGCGCATCGCCGATCTGGAAGAGCAACTCGGCGTGCGGCTCATCGAGCGCAGCGCCCGCGGGCTCAAGCTCACAGAAGCCGGGCAGATGCTGATGGACCGCACCGAAGGGCCGATGCACGAGGTGGCCGACGCCATGACTTCCGCGCGCGAGGGCTTGTCGGTGCCCCGCGGACGCCTGCGCATCGCTTCGCCGGTGCTGTTCTCCCAGCTGGCGATGGGCCGCATCTCCGCCGAGTTCTGCACGGCCTACCCCGAGGTCAGCTGCGAGGTGGTGGCGGACGATCGCCTGGTGGACCTCGTCGAGGAGCAGTTCGACGCCGCGATCCGGATCAATCCAAGCCCGGACAGCAGCCTCGTCGGCCGGTGTTTTGCCAAAGACCGGCTGGTGGTCGTGGCCGCGCCCTCCGTGCCCGTGCCTACGCCAGGCAAGGTCAGCCCGGTCCCAGGCATCGTCTCGACAAGCTTTCAACCGACGAACTGGACGCTGGACGACGGACGCCTTGTCCTGGAGCCGATTCCGAGGCTCAGACTTTCCTCGTTCCTGATGATTCGCGACGCTGCGATCGCCGGCGCTGGCGTTGCCCTGATGCCGCAGTCGATCGCATGGAACCAGCTGACGCGCGGAGAACTGGTTCAGTGGGGCATGGTTTCAGGCGTGGAGGTCGCGCTCTGGGTCCTGCATACGTCGAGGCGACTCCCTGCACCGAAGGTTCGGGCGTTCGTCGATTTCATGTGCGCGCAGTATCCGCAGGGGTCTCTCGTACTGAACGGCTAGGTCAGCTGTTTTCATTCTGGGGAAAATGGACTCACCCGAAACCGAGCACGAGGGGATCAAGATGTCAGCCGACGACTGGTGGAAGTGCGGAATCGTCTATCAGGTCTACCCGCGTTCGTTCCAGGACAGCAACGGCGATGGCATCGGCGACCTGGGCGGAATCCGCGCCCGGCTGGATCATCTGGTCTCGCTCGGCGTCGATGCCATCTGGATCTCGCCGATCTATCCGTCGCCGATGGCCGACTTCGGGTACGACATCTCCGATTTTTGCGGCATCGATCCGCGCTTCGGCACGCTGGACGGCTTCGATGCGCTGGTGCAGGAGGCCCACGCGAGAGGGCTCAAGCTCATCCTGGACTTCGTGCCCAACCACACGTCGGACCGTCATCCGTGGTTCGTGCAGAGCCGCAGCGCACGCAGCGATCCGCGACGCGACTGGTACATCTGGCGCGACCCGGCGCCGGGCGGCGGGCCGCCCAACAACTGGATCAGCAATTTCGGCGGCCCGGCCTGGGCCTTCGATGCGACCACCGGCCAGTACTACTGCCATTCGTTCCTGAAGGAGCAGCCCGACCTCAACTGGCGCAACCCCGAAGTGCGAGCCGCGATGTACGAGGTGCTGCGCTTCTGGCTTCGGCGCGGCGTCGACGGATTCCGTGTCGACGTGCTCTCTCAAATCATCAAGGACGCGCAATTCCGCGACAACCCGCCGAATCCGGACTTCGCCCCGGGCCAGGATCCATTTTTTCGCTGGCTGATGCTCTACAACACCGACCTGCCGGAGGTGCAGCCGATCGTGGCCGAGATGCGCCGCGTGGTCGACGCGTTCAGCGACGCACGCTCGTCGCGCGTGCTGATCGGCGAGCTCTACCTGCCGCTCCCGCGCCTGGTCGCCTACTACGGACTCAACGCCGCAGGCGTGCTCGAAGGCGTGCAGCTGCCCTTCAACTTCCAGCTGATCGCGACCGAGTGGCAGGCGGCGCGCATCGACCGCTTCGTGCGCGACTACGAAGCCGCCTTGCCCGCCGGCGCCCAGCCGAACTGGGTGCTGGGCAATCACGACAGACCTCGCATTGCGAGCCGCGTCGGGCCACAGATGGCGCGGCTCGCGGCCATGCTGCTGCTCACGCTGCGCGGCACGCCGACGCTCTACTACGGCGACGAGATCGGCATGACGGACGTCCCCATTCCCGCCGATGAAGTGCAGGACCCGTTCGAGAAGAACAAGCCTGGCATGGGCCTGGGTCGCGATCCGGAGCGAACACCCATGCAGTGGAGCGCGGCAGAGCATGCGGGCTTCTCGACCGGTACCCCGTGGCTGCGCCTGGCAGCCGACTGGCCCACGAACAATGTGGAGGCGCAATCGCACGACGCAGGGTCGATGCTGGCGCTCTACCGGCGCCTCATCGCGTTGCGCCGCGCGCAGCCCGCGCTGAACCGGGGCAACTACGAAGCGCTTGAAGCCGGGGGCGAGGTGCTCGCTTATGCGCGCAATGGCGAAGAGCAGCGGCTGGTGGTGCTCTTGAACTTCGGCGCCACCCCGGCGCCGATTTCGCCGGCGTTGATGCCGCGCCAGCCGGTCGTGCTGGCATCGACCGATCCTGCGCGCGCCGAGTTCATCAAGGGGCCCCTGGTGCTGGCGCCTTGCGAAGGCGTCGTCATCAGCGCCGTGAACGACAAAGGTCTGGCGACACGATGAGCGATCAAGACTTGCCGGTCTGGATTTCGACGTAGCTGCGCGCATGCCAGCGCACTCGAATGGGCCATTTCGCGTCGGCAATGGTTTCCGAATTCACGTCCTTGCCGCTGCCGTAGTTGATCTGCCGGTCGGGACGCCTGTTGAGGCCGATCAGCAGCACGATGCGGCTGCCCGCCGCGAGCTTGCAGGCCGTCACGCGTTCGACGGTGAACGCAAGCAGCTGACGCTCGCCGGCCCGCAGAAGCCGGCGACGCATGCGATGGCCTGCGTAGCTGGCGCGAAAGTCGTAGGGATCGAACAGCAGCTGGTATTCGCCGCTTGCCGTCTGCTCGTACAGCGAGATGTTGAAGTCCACGTCCTGCCGCGAGGGCGTGATGTCGAACACGCCGCGCAGGCTGCCGACGATCTCGGTGCCCTCCGGGAGCGGATCACTGACAAAGCTGATGCTGTTGCGCGCCGGCAGTTGCTTCACGCGCAGCGCATCCGGCCACGGAGTGCGCACGTCGCGTCGATCGGCGAGATCGACCGAGAGCCGCACGTTGCCACCGCCTTCGGATGGCGACGGCAACAGGCGGTGCGGGTCGTCGCGCTCGCGGGTGTCGAGGTGAAGGCGCAGCCGGGTGCGCTGCGGTGCGTCCAGCGTCGGCGCGTGGCGCCACTGGTCCGCGCCCATCACCTGGTAGTTGACGCGATCCATCAGCAGGGAAGGCTTGTTCGCGCCTTTCAGGATGTGGTCGAGCCATTGGTAGCGCAGATCGGGCAGGTCGACGCGTGCGACGGGGTCGAGCGTGTAGCCGCGCAGCGTCGGCGCCGTGCCGCGCCGGATCGAGGCCGCGTCGTAGGGGCCGAGCAGCAGCGTCGTGTCGGCCTGCGGCCGGTTGCGAAGATGCTCGTGGTGGAAGTAGAGCGCGCCGGCATCGGCGCCGTAGTAGCCGGCAAAGCTGAGCACCGGAATGTCGATTCGCGCAAACTGCTCCGCCGACGGCAAGAACTTCTGCCAGTAGCGATCGTGACTCGGGTGCGTCAGCCAGGTTCGGATCAACCTGCTGCGCTTGCCCAGCAGGACGCGGTCTATGTCCCAGTAGGGGCGATTGCCACGGTGCCAGCGTGCGTCGAGTGCCTGCCACATCGTGTCCGGGTCCGCGTCGGCATCGACGCCGGCTCGCAGGGGCTCAGCAGTCGCGTGCTCCTGCGCCCAGCGGACCATGGCGTTGCGGAAGATCTGTCCGGCCATCGGGAAGTCGATGCCCGGCGCCATCGGCGCGATCGTGGCAATGGCCTTGAGGGCAGCCGGTCTCCTGCGGGCGGCGGCCCAGGCGGCGTAGCCGGAGTAGCCGTCGCCGAGCATGGCGACGCGGCCGTCGCTCCACGCCTGCCGGGCAATCCAGTCGATGACGGCGGCGGCGTCTTCGCCGTCGCGAACGAACGGCCACACGGCGCCCTTGCCGTCGGGAGTGCGTCCGCGCACGTACGCCGTGACGCCGACGTAGCCTTTGGCGGCGCTGTGCTGTGCGTCGTCCTCGGCGGGATCGAGCGTGAAGCGCAGCAGCGTCGGCAGAGTTCCAGTCGCGCGGCCGGGCCGAACCAGGTTCGCATGAATGACACCCCCGCGCACGGGAATCCTGACGTCAGCCTCCGCCACGTAGCGGTTGCGGTTTTCCGCCGCGAACAATTCGGGCAGCAGCGCATTGAAGCTGCGACGCGACTGGTACGAAAGCCAGGTTCGCACGAGCGCCAGCGCATCGGCCTGCGGGAGGCTGCCCTTCGCGCGCCAGAGATCGAAAGCCTGGCGCAGCGGCTCTCTGTACACCGCCGGCGGGATTTCGAGCCGCGCCATGATGGCCTGGGCTTGCGCGTTGTCGAGCGGCGACACCAGTTCCTGGAACGAGCGCGCGTAGGCTTCGGCGAAGCCGAGACGCCCGTCCGCTTCGAGCATGCGCGCACGCGCATAGATGCCGTCGAGGATCGCCCGCTGGACCAGGTCGTCGAACGGCTTGCCCTGGCGGCGGCTGCGCAGGGACGCGCTGCTGTCGTAGGCTGCACGGTAGGCGCCGCTGACGATCTGCAGGGCGGTCAGGTTGGCCAGGAAGACATCGGTGTCCGCCTCCTGGTACACCGGCAAGATGCGCTCGGCCAGATCCCGCATCAGGTCCGCCGCGGTGGCATCGTCAGGATCGCGCGGTGGCCGGAAGCCGAAATCGGCCGCCCAGGCCCAGGTCGGCCACGCGGGCAGCGCAAGAATCAGCCGCATGAGGGCGCGACGCGCACGACTGACGGTTGACCCGGGGTGTCTCATGGTCGCTGCTCCTCGGGTGCGGCGTTCGGCGCCTTGACCAGATGCACCACCCGCGTGAACAGCCGATCGTGCGCTCCTCCGGCCGAGCCTATGTGAACAATGCCCGTGTGCGTGAGCTTGCCCAGCGCGTCGATGATGAGTTCGAGCGTGTCGTCGTCGAACGCGCTGAAGGCTTCGTCCATCACCAGCCAGGGCGGTGCCTGCAGCACCACGCGGGCGAAGCCCAGCCGCAACTGCTCGTCCATGCTGAGCTCGCTCTCCCAGCGACCCGTCTTGTTCAGCAATTGCTCCAAACGCTGGAGGCCCACACTCGCCAGCGCGGCCACCATGGCTTCTCTCGGATAGGTCGATGGCTCCATCGCATACGACAGCACTTCGGCCAGCGTGCCGCGGGGAATGTAGGGCGTGCCGCGCGGCATGTAGTGGATCGTCTCGCCGACGGGGCGGCGCACGGTGCCGCAGCCCCAGGGCCAGAGGCCCGCTAGCGCCCGGAACAGCAGGGTCTTCTCCGTGCCCGGTGTGCCGAGGATCAGGACGCACTGGCCGCGGTGCACGACGAGACCGGGGTCGTCCAGCTGATCGTGGCCGCTCCAGGAGCGAACTTCGAGCGCTTCGATCGCGAGCGTCCCGGCTTCGCTCTCTTCGTAGGCGATGCGGCTGCCACCTGCCTGTGCCTCCAGATCGGACGCCAGCATCCGGCGCAGGTCGGTGACACGCAGCAGCGTGGCGCGCCAGTCGGCAATGATGCTGAAGTTGTCGACGAACCAGCGCAGCGACGACTGTGCCTGGGTGAAGGCTGCGGCAGCCATCATCAGGCCGCCGAACGAAACCTTCCCCGAGAAGTAGAGGGGGGCGGCCACCAGCGTCGGCGCGATGATGGTGACCCAGCCGAAGCCCGCGGTGACCCAGGTCAGGTTGGTCAGCCCGAGCACCACGCGCGACGTGGCGCGCAAGACGTCGCCGAAATGCATGGCAACGCGACGCTTCTCGTCGGCCTCGCCACCAGCCAGGGAGATGCCGTCGAGATGCTCGTTGATGCGCGTCAGCGAGAAGCGCAATTCGCCTTCACGCGCGTAGCGCTCGGCGTTGCGCGAGATCAGGCCGTTGCCGACCCAGTAGGTGAGCAGCGAGCCGGCGATCGCATAGGCAATTGCCGCCCACAACATGAAGCCCGGCAACACATGGTCCTCGCCGTTGAAGAAGAGGCTGAAGTCCTTGGAGATGACCCACAGCACGCTCGCAAAGCTGCCGAACAGCATCGCTGCCTGCAACAGACCCACGCCGAGGGTGACCGACAGATCGCACAGCTTCAGCGTGTCGTCGTGCATGCGCTGATCCGGATGGGCCCCCATCGGGCCGCTGGCCTGGAGCCAGAACGCCCGGCGCGGCTGCAGCCACAGCCCCACGAGGTCATTGACCACGGCCTCGCGCAGCTTCAGCTGCAAGGTTTCGCCCAGCCACCTCTGTGCGACGTTCAAGACCAGCAGCACGCCCGCAATGATGGCGAAGACGCCTACCTGCACGACGAATTCGCTCAGGTCGCGACGCGAGATCGCATCGTAGAACGGCTTGTTCCAGCTATTGAGCTCGATCTGCCCATAAGCCGTGAGCGCGACGACCACGACGATCGCGCCCATCAGCACGACAAGCGTTTTCGCGACCGGGGACACTCGCAAGGCGCCGAGCAACTCGCGGACCTGACGGAAGACACCGGCTCTTGCAGCCGGCTCGACACGGTTCTCCGGCCTTGCGCTCATCGCTCCTGCGGCGCCTGGCAAGCGGCGGCCGCGATGCGGCGCGCCGAGACACACGAAATGAAGGCGGCGTGGCTCCATGCCAGTTGCTTCGCCGAGGTCTGCGCGCCGCTGCGCTGGTCGAACTGTTCCGACAGATCACCACCGGCCGGCGTGTACGCGCGTACGGTGGCGAGGTAGGCGTCGCCGCGCCCCATCCACTGGTTCCAATGGCGTGCATCGCCGCCCATCGCCGCGGCGCGGAAACAGAACTCGGCGGCGCCGAGTGTCGAGAAAAAGTACGCACCACCCGAGTAGTACACGTCGCCGGCATACCGACCCATCGCCGCGCCACGGCCTGCGGCACGGCCATGGTTGATTGGATAGGCCGCATCGAACAGCGCGTCGAGTCGCGTCAGCGTGGCCTGCATGCGCGGATCGGACGGGCCATGCGCGGCCTCGGTGCCGAGGCTGTGGATTGCCGACAGGATCACCGCGATGTCCAGCGCCTTCGCACTGGGCCGGCCGTCCGCCAGCACGCGTGAACGGTAGTAGCCGCGCGTCGAGTCGCGGTCGTCTGACTGTTCGTCTCGTTCGTCCACCCAGTAGTCGTCGAGCAGGCGCCGCACGGCCCGCGACTCCTCCCGGCAGTGCTGCGCCAGCGCCGCGTCGCCCAAGCCCTCCAGCCATGCCGCGCCTTCGGCCAGCGCGGCCCCTGCGACGCGCAGTGTGTAGTAGTGGTGGCCGAGCTCTTCCTCCCAGATGTCGTACGACGGCTCGCGCCAGTGACGCAGCGTGAAGTCGATGTCGAAGCGAATCAGCGGCGTGACCTCCGCCAGCAGGGCCGCGTCGAGGTGCCCGCCGTCCGCCCAGCGCAGCAGCGCCAGCGCGCGCAATGGCGGCCCGTCGTGCTGGGGGCGCGCCCAGCGGAGGACATCGAGCGTGCCGTCGGGGTTCACTCTCGTTTCGGCGACGACGGCATCGCCGTGGACGCTCGCGAGGTCATGGTCTTCGCGCAGGTACTGCAGGAGTTCGGGGGCCACGCACGCTCTGCGGCCTTGCTCCGCGGCAACCGCGCGGCCGTCGAGTCCGTTCACGGCAAGGCTGAAGCGGGTGAAATCGCGCAGATGCTGCAGGGCTTCGTCGCCGATGCGTCTGTCGACGTAGAGCAGGCGCAGTGCATCGATGACGACAGCAGAGTCCCGGAACCAATGAAAGAAGTAGTCCGGGTCCGGGTCGTAGTTGCCGAGTACGGGCGAGGCAATGATGGCGCCGGCGACCGGCCGTATGGTCTGACCGAAGCCGGGGCGATGCTTGACGATCGACACCGGCGAGATGCAGGGCAGCATCGCGCTCGCCGAATGGGACAGCTGTCTTTCGAGCCATGACTCGAAAGCCGGGTCTTGCTGGCTCGCCACGCTGAAGGTCACGGTGCAGGCGACTCGAGGTGCGGGCTGCTGAAGTCCAGGGCGCGCAGCCCGGCCTGCACTTCGGGCACGCTCATGAACAGTTTCCACAGAAGGCCCGTGCGATGGTTCTCCATCATCACGACGATCGGGCCCTGGTCGATGGCGAGATATGTCTCTGCGAACCAACCGCGCCGTTCGCAGAACGCATCGATGAAGCCGTAGTCCTTCCACAAGCGCGTGCCATGCACGGTGAGGAAATGCCGCAGAACCTGCATCACCTCGGTGGGCGCATACGGCAGGCTGGCCAGCGCGGCCGTCGGCGAAATGGTGCCGTTGTCGATGTCCGGGGCGTGGGCGAGGTAGCCGTCGGGGTCGTCGCTGGCGGTCAGGCCCCAGCACGATTCACCGTAGCCCGGGTGGCCATGAGGATTGGCGATGCAGTGCGCACGGTTGATCTGCAGGTGGCGGCAGTTGAGATCCCAGTAGTCGGCGTAGCGATCCTTCAGGCCGTGCGGATCGAGGCCGCAGAACGAGTAGTGCGTGAAGAACAGCGGGCCGCCGTATGGCATGCCCAGCGGTATCTCGATGCCGTAGTACGACCGGCCGTTGAGGAAACCGGCCCCCGCCGCAAAGCCGCGGTGGTACACCCGCGGATCTATCGCATGGCGCGGCGCGGCCGCCGCCAGCAGGTAGGTGATGAGGCACTCGTTCCAGCCGCGCACTTCATGGTTCATCGCCCAGCCGTGGTTCGGGCTCCAGTGCCAATACAGCACGTCCCGCCCGCCCTGGGTGAACCAGTTCCATTCGACGTCGTGCCACAGCGTGTCGATGTCGTTGCGCAACCGGCGCGCCGCGGCCGTGTCCTCGCTGAAATACTGGCGCGCACAGAGCAGGCCCATGCAGAGGAACGAGGTCTCGACCAGATCGCCCGCGTCGTCCTTTGGGCTCATCGGGATCGTCTCGCCGCTCGCTGCGTCCATGAAGTGAGGGAAGGCGCCGTGGTAGCGCCTGGCGCGAAAGAGGGCGTCCCGCATGCGCCCCAGGCGCTCCAGCGCTGCGTCCCGCGTGACCCAGCCGCGCTCCACCGCGACGATCATGGCCATGATGCCGAAGCCCGTGCCGCCGATCGCGACCCTGTCATCGGGCAGGTCTTCGCCCGTGGCGCTGACGAGCGTGCGGCGGTCGAGCGCCAGGCCGCTGTCGGCATCCGCACCGTCCCAGAAATAGCGGAAGGTCTGCCGCTGCACGGCATCGATCAAGGCTTCATCGGGCAGGGCTGCCAGTGCCCTCGGGTTCCTGTCATCCATCAACACGAACGGTTCCTTTCGTTGTTGTCCCGGGTGTCACGTTTGGTTTCACCGAATCATCGGCGACGCCACGCGGCTGAGGGCTCTTCGCCCGCAGCATGCCATCATTAGGCCCCCTGGGTTCTATTCGAAATCCCTGATGAGTCGCATCGATACTCTCATGGCCCGGATGACGCTAGCCGAAAAGCTGGGTCAACTGACGATGACTGCCTCCGGCTACACGGTCACCGGGCCGGTGCTCGCGGGAGACTCCACGCAGTCGATCATCGACGGCACCGTCGGCAATCTGCTGAACATGGTCGGCGCCGGTCACACGCACGAGATGCAGCGACTGGCCGTCGAGAAGTCACGGCTCGGCATTCCGCTGCTGATCGGCCTGGACATCATTCATGGCCATCGCACGCTCTTTCCGATCCCGCTTGCGGAGGCCGGCACCTTCGACGAAGACCTCTGGGAGCGCACGGCGCGGGAGGCTGCACGTGAAGGCGCTGCCGACGGCCTGGCGATGACTTTTGCGCCGATGCTCGATGTATCGCGCGATCCCCGCTGGGGCCGTACCGCGGAAGGACCCGGCGAAGACCCTTGGCTGAACGCACGCATCGCGCAGGCCAAGGTGCGCGGCTTCCAGGGGGCAGACCTTTCATCGGCCGATTCGCTGGCGGCCTGTGCGAAGCATTTCGTCGCATACGGCGCAGTCACCGCGGGGCGGGAGTACGCCGCCGTGGACATCTCCGAGCGCACCTTGCACGAGGTGCATCTGCCGGGCTTCGCAGCAGCGGTGCGCGCCGGCGTTGCGACGCTGATGCCCGCCTTCACCGATCTCAACGGCGTGCCGATGACTGCGCACATCCCCTTGCTACGCGACTGGCTGCGCGGCGAGATGGGCTGGGACGGCGTCATCGTCAGCGACTACAACGCGATCGCGGAATTGATCAAGCACGGCGTCGCGGCCGATCTCGTCGACGCCGCAGTACTGACGCTGAAGGCCGGCGTCGACATCGACATGATGGCCGACGCGTATCGCAAGGGCCTGCCCATCGCGCTCGAGCAGGGACGGGTGACGATCGAAGAGATCGACGCGAGCGTGCGCCGCGTATTGCGGCTCAAGGAACAGCTCGGTCTGTTCGACGACCCCTACCGCCGCGGCGCGACACCCGAACTCGCGGCGGTTGTCGCCGAGCGGCACGCGGTGGCGCGCGACGCCGCGCGCAAGGCCATCGTCATGCTGAAGAACGAGCGGGACACCCTGCCTTTGCCTGCTGCGGCGAAGGCACTGTGTGTCATCGGCCCGCTGGCCGACGCAAGCACCGAGATGAAAGGCCCGTGGTGGGGGGCCGGCGAACACGAGCCGGCCGTCAGCGTGCTTGCCGGCTTGCGCGCCGCGCTGCCGCAGACCGACATACGCCATGCACCCGGCGTTGCCATCGAGAGTGATGACGACAGTGGCATCGAAGCTGCTGCCGCCCTGCTGTGCGATGGCGCCGACGCCGTTCTGCTGTGCCTGGGCGAGCGTGCCACCATGAGTGGCGAGGCCGCGAGCCGCGCCACGCCCGCGCTTCCCGGGCTACAACAGGCGCTGGCCGAAGCGGTGACGGCACGTGCACACGCGCTCGGCATCCCCGTCGTCGCAATCTTGTTCTCGGGCCGTCCGCTCGTCGTTCCCTGGCTGGCCGAACATGCCGATGCGCTGCTGGCAGCGTGGTTCCTCGGCATCGAAGCCGGCCATGCGATCGCCGACGTGGTCACGGGCCAGGTAACGCCAAGTGGCCGTACGCCGATGAGCTGGCCGCGCGCCGTCGGGCAGCTGCCGATCTACTTCGGCCAGCGTCCCACCGGACGGCCGATGAATCCCGCCGACTACTTCACGAGCAGGTACCAGGACGTCGAAAATTCGCCGCTGTATGCCTTCGGCCACGGCTTGACCTTCGGCCGGTTTGTCTACGACGAGCTTCAGGTCGAGCCGCGGCGCGTGCGCGAGCAGGACGCGCTGAAGATCAGCGTCAGGCTGCGCAACGTTGGCACGCGCGAGGCTGAAGAGACTGTCTTCCTGTTCGTTCGCGGCAAGCGGAGCCGTGTCACTCGGCCGCTGCTGGAACTCAAGGGCTACGCGAAGCTGCGATTGATGCCGGGCGAAGCCGGCTCGGTGAACCTGGAGCTGCCGGCGGCCGAGTTGCGCTACCTCGGGCCGGACCTGCAGCCCTTGTTCGAGGCGGGCGAAGTCGAGATCTTCGTCGGGCCGAGTGCCGAGCAAGCAGGGTTGCTGCGCCAGACCATCGAGTTGTGTTGAAGCCCCAGGGGCGCAGGGGCTCGTCGTTGCCCGTGGCTATACTGCGCCGGTCACGTCAAAAAGAGGCGTGATCGGGCTTGGACTCCCGTGCAATCACTGCGACGCAAGCCGCAGTTTCCCCGCAGGGTCTGCGGCTTTGTCGTTCGTGCTTCCAGTTTTGGCGGCTCGATGGGCGGGCGCGAGCCCGGCCGGTTTCACGCAAGTGGTTGCCCGGTAGTCCAACCCGTCGAGCTGCCGCCCCCGCTTGGACTCGGGTGCGGCGGTTTCAGCAAACCGCAATCACTTGGAGGCCATTCATGGCTGCATCCGCTCGCGCGTCCGCGCACGTTCACTCACTTCCCGAATCTTCTGAAGCCGCTAGCGTTGAATCGCTTGCGCTTCAGGCATGCGATGACATCGACAGCTTTCATGCAGTGCATCGCGCCTATGCGTGTCTTGAAAAACTCATCGTCCCGCAACGCGTGAACGACAGCGAAGAGGTCTATCCGACGCGCGCTGAACTCAGTGCTCTGGTGCGATTGGTCAATGAAGAATTGCAGCGGCGTATCGAAGCGGCTGAGGCCACGATTCAGTTGTGGCGTGTTGCAGCAGGCGAAGGTGGTGCGCAATGAAAAGCTCGCGTCAACTATGGCAGTCGACTTTGGGTCTCTTCGCCCCGGCCTTGCGCGAGGCTACAGTCGACGAGCGGCGGAAGTTGCCTTTCCAACCGGTGATGGACCAGATCATCCAGCAATGAGTAATCAAGAAAAGCCTAGAAGCGAATCGACTGCCTTCGAGCGCATTGGCGGAAAGATAGTGCTGCTTGCACTTGCTGCGCTTTCGAGCGGTGAGGGCTTCGTTGCGTTGCTAACGGGTCGTCTTGCTGAACGAGGACCACGTAGTGCCCCGCTTCGTGTTTCGGAGCAGAGCGGACTTGCGGCGTATGCCGGAGGCGTATTTCTCATACTCGTTGGAATCACGCTCGTCGTGCTTGCCTTTAGAGGGCTACGTTCTCAAAGAGTATTGAAGGTTTTGCTTGCCGTTGACGTACTGGCATTCGTCGCCGCTGTCGCGACTCGCCTCCAGTACTGAATGTCTGCTTCGGTCCCCTTTGCGCAGGCCGCACGTAAGGCTACAGTCGGCCATAAGCGGACGGTCGCATGTGAACGTCGCCGGCAAGAAAATTCAAAGCGATGCCAAATCTAGAACTCGAATGGAATGGTTCCAAGTTCGCCGTGACTTCGACACTCCTTCCACGAAAGCTGTGGCAGGCCGCGTCCATCGATGTGTTTCTTGACGGGGAGTGCTTGCTCAGGACCGGTGGCGTGTTCAAGCTAACCGGCTCGCATTCGGCCGAATTCGAGCATAAGGGTATTCATCACCAAGTCACCTTGTCCTGGGGACATGCCAGCTTCCGTTCCTTTCCAATCAAGGTCGAGGTGGATGGCACCACCCTCCATGAAGGGCATGTTGTCAGTGGCAACTGGCCTCTCTCGCTCTGGCCATGGTTGGCATTAGGTGGTCTGATTTCTCACATGGCATGGAGACTATGAGGAGCGTGGCAGGTTGCGGCCAACAGCAGTCATTGCGCTGGACGGCATACCGCGTAGAAACTGAAGTTTGTGGAGATGGCAACGTGATCAAACGCTCGATGAGACGCCTTGCTATGGCGCTGGCTACGATGCTCCCGGCGGCTGCACTCGCAAGCCTTCCACTGGAAATGTCCCTCACCGAGATGGCGACGGAAGCCGATCATGTACTGGTAGGTTACGTTGTCGACGTTGACATGGTTGATGAAAGCGGGAACTCCGTCCTAGACGAGGAGGCGCGTACGGGGCCCGGTCTGAACAAAATCATCCGCCTGCATGTAGCGATCGACGAGCCTCTAGCCACAACTGCCGCGCGTGTTCCAAAAGAACTGCTCATACCTCTAGACCCGCTTATGCAGTACAGCCTTGGACAGGTCAGGGCTGTCCATCAAAACAATGCAGCCCGGCGATTGCTGCTCTTAAAGAGCGCGAGCTTCTCAAGCTTAAAGCCAGGAATCTTTTCTTGCCGCTGCAAGAGAAAGACGAGGTACTGCGAGTTCATGGTGCAACGCACCGCTAGCCTCGCAAGATGCAGCCGACTAGTATCGGCCAGAAGCGGGCCTGCCAACGAACCTTGTCCAACCTAGCCACTCAGAACCTCCCCTCATCGAATGGAAAACATCACATCACTTTCTCTGGAGAACATTTCTGAGTTCGTGCCACTGTATCGCTCAGTGTTTAATGCACCCCCTTGGAATGATGGCTGGACAGAGGCGGCAGTTGCAGAGCGGCTTACAAGTTTTGCGCAATCGCCCGCGTTTCAAGGCATGGGCCTGTCAGTACATGGAGAAACCATTGGCCTTGTTCTGGGCTGGGGCGAGCGTTGGGTGCAGGGCTGGGTTTTTCACATCAAAGAGATGTGCATCCATGACCATTACCAAGGACAAGGATTCGGAGCGAAACTTATGCGCGGCTTCGAGGAGCACCTTCAAGCGCGCGGATTCATGAGTGCGAATCTTCAAACAGGCGAATCAGTTCCCGCGAGGAAATTCTACGAAAGCCTCGGCTACAAGCAGTGCGGATACGTAAGCCTACTCAAGAAGCTCGGTTGAAGCTGTACGTCGGCTCAGGGCCTGTTCTCGACGGTTGCGCGACCGGCTACAGTCGGCCAGAACCAGACGCTCGGTGCTGAGGCAGAATTTGGGCCAGAAGTGGACAATAAATGACGACTCCGATTTCTCGAATTATTGGCGCCGACATCTGTCGCGATGGCGGCTCGTACAGTTTCTGCTTCTACTCCAACGACAGCCAGTGGTACGAATTCTTCCTGCGGACGCGTGCCTTCGAAAACGCAACTCCGGCCTCCCATTTTCCGCCTGTGATCTACCTCGGTAGTGTTAATGACGACAAGCTCGTAGATCAACTCTCATGGGAGCAAGGTCGAGATTTCTTGGATGGCGTGGGGTACGACAATCAGCGATTTCGAGAGCTAGTCGCGATCGTGAAGGCAGAGGGAAGGGGAAGGTCGTAAACCTCTGAGGTCGGCTCTATGCGGCGATCGCGTCCGACCGAACCCGGCCAAAAGCCGACCTTCGACAGTGCCGTCCGAAGCGCGTGCGTACTAACCGCAACGTGAGGAAAATCGACCGAGTGATCAACAGCCATCAGCGAACGATGACCGCCTCAACTGCCGTGCTTCTCTTTATGTGCGTCGGGACAGTCTTCCTGTACGCGGAAAAGATGAGGTTCGACCCGCCGGCAGGCCGTTTGCGACTGGCTTGGCGCCTGGCCTACTGGGGTGGATCGATGGTGTTTTTGCTAGGAGCAGTGCTTGCAGCCGACACGACGTTTGTATCGCCAGTGTTGAAAAGTCATCTCGTGTGGCTTGCACTGTTCTTTGTGGTGGTTGCGTTCGGAGGCATAGTCATCCAGTTTTTCTAGGCTATGACGGTCAGCGGCCACAACCAGACCTACAGATGGCAACTTCCAAGCGGGCGCTTTCAAGTTCGTGCACGTTGGTAGTCATGGGCTGGGACGAATCCACCGCATGGTTTCCGGGTATGGGAGGCTACGTAGAAAGACGGTTCATGCGGTCACTACAGCTGAGCACCCCCATGTCCCGCACAGAAGCGAAGAACGTGGTGAAGAAGATCGCCGCCAGGGAAATCTTCGAGGTGTTTCTTGCTGACGACAGCCATGCGAGTGGTATGTGTCATTCCCTTGAGAGCATCGGCGGCCGAGTATCGCTGCGCTGGGACGCTCGGTGATCGGCCCAACGTCTTTTTGGGGCCCCATCGCGACGTCAGCGTGTCCGGCTACAGTCGGCCAGGAGCAGCCATTCCAGTGCACGATGTAGTTGCTCAACTGCTCGAACCAAAATGAATGAATCTGACCAACTCCGCAACGAGATCAGGAAAATCGACGCACAAATTGAAGCCTGGAGTCCTGAAAAACGGAAACAAGGGGTCTCCGCGATCCGCACTGGGCTGATTCAGCAAGGTGTGACGATCTCGGCAGATGACAACAGGGTTCTGGAGGAATTTGCAGCAGGAAAGCTGCAACTTGACGACCTGGTTCTCCAGTTCTATGGGCGAGCTTTTACGACTTGAGAAGCAGCCAAACTCAGCGCCTTTCGGCCAGGACCGGTCGTCCAAACGAACCCTTCACTTTGCACACAGCGATGTCACAGAAGAACAACATCATCGTGTCGCTTGATTTCGACTCGGCCAGTGAAGCACTGGAGCTGGTGGAGCAACTCGGACCGTTGGCAGGGTTTTACAAAGTCGGCCTGCAACTGCTGACTGCGGCAGGCCCGACCGTGGTCCGAAAGCTGATTTCGGGCGGCAAGGCAGTCTTTCTGGACTTGAAGCTCCATGAAATACCCGCGTCAGTGGCCGGTGCGGTGTCGGCGGCCGGTGCTTTGGGGGCGTCGATGATCACCGTTCATGCATCTGGGGGCTCCGCTGTGCTGCGGGCTGCAGTGGAAGCCGCTTGCTCGTACCCCAAATTGAACGTCCTTGCGCTGACGGTCATCACAAGCTTGCGAGACGAGGACCTCACGGAGCTAGGCTTGGACGCCACGGTCCCAGAGCAAGTCGTTCGACTCGCCAAGCTGGCCGCTGCGGCCGGCTGCCATGGGGTGGTCGCTTCAGCCCAAGAGGCGCGGCTGCTCCGCGGCCTCCTCCCGGCGGAGATGCTCATCGTTACCCCAGGCACGCAACTGCAAACCGATGCGAAGAATGATCAGGCGAGAGTGGCGACGCCCTTCGACGCAATACGTTGGGGCGCGAGCCACATCGTTATCGGACGTTCCATCTCTCGCTCAACGAATCCGCCCGAGACGTTCGCTGTCATCCAAGCGCAGGTGGATGAAGCTGTCTCCTCGTAATCGCTGCAGCAGCGAGGCATGACTCTTCTGGGCCCGAAGCTCTGCCGGTCGCAACCGGCTACAGTCGGCTAGGGGTTGCCATTCGTTCAGGCTGACAAAGATCACGCGTTCACAGGCCCACAGACAAGCACATGTGTGCAGGCTGTTGAGCCGACGGCAGATGGCCATCATCGAACATTGACTTTGAGGAGGGGGTCGTATGCATCGAGCAATTGCGCTGGTCTTGTGTCTGGTCCTAAGCGTTTCAGCAACGGCACAGCCATCGGACGAAAAAAGAGCTCAGTACGAGAAGGAGCACGCAGAAATAGTGAAGATGTTCCGGACCGAGACGGGGTTCGAGGAAATCGACCGAGGGGAAGTCCTTCAGTTCATCGACAACAAGCAATCGAGAGTTTTCTTGGTAACGAAGCCGGGCCATCCAGCACGCCCAGCAGTCGTAACTCGTCAGGCATTGGAGTACAAAGGACAACTCTTTCTAAAGTCCAATGGCATGGGGCGAGGAGACCAGAATGCCCTAAAAATTTGGGTCGACTACTTGGACTCTGAGGCCAAGGCCGCAATTGATAAAAAGCGCGAAGAGGCCATCAAGCCATGACGGTCCATTGCGTGGGCCGCAAACATCGAACGGTAGCTCTCGCGACGTGCGAGTGACAGCAACGGGCTCCAACGCGCCAAGGTGGCGACAGGCTACAGTCGGCCAAAAGTAGTCACACGACTAGGATTCTCAGTGCCTCGAAAAATCACTTCCATCGCCCGCGACATCGCCAAGTTTGCGCCCGCCGAGGATGGCAACTGGCGCCGCTTGGACGACCTGCTTGATGAACTTTGGGGGGCAGGCGGTCCAGGACAAGCAATCCCCGAGATGCTGAGCGTCTTTGAGCGCTATCCCGAAGAAGATGGGTATGGGGTGATGTGGAGCCTCGTTCACGGTTTAGAGAAACTGCCGAACTACGAGCCCGCACTTCTTCTTTCCCTGGCACGACAGCCAAGTGAACTCGGCATAGCTATGGTCGGTCGCATGTTGAACTCTGGCGTTACTGAGATCGGTGGCGTTTCGTTGCTGCAGACACTTCAGGATATAGCTAGTACCGCGACCTCTCCGCACATCCGAGAAGCAGCGCACAGCGTGGCGTCACGGCCACGTTGACTGACTGCTTCTGGTCCTAAGCTCTGAGCCAGCGACCGGCTACAGTTGGCCAATAGCCGACCTTCACCGCCTCGGTCTACCTTCCAACCCAACTCGCCAATCACAGAAACATGACAGTCGCAATGTCACCGCTGTGGATCAAGCATCTTGACATCCCATGGGGTAGCGTCGGGTGGCGCATGGGCTGGGGTGAGGCGTACTGGGGTCAATGGAGAATTTTCTTCCTGGCCCTGACGGAAGAAGAGCGCCACCGCTACCGAGAGACCTGGCCGGAACCTGAGTCATGGCGGGGGCTGTATGCATTTATTGAGTCGGGTGAGCCCCCACCCAGGGCAATCGAACACGGGAGAAAACTGGCTGGGCCGTATCCCCTGCCGAGTACCGAAGAGTCCAGCATCTGCGAGCACTACCGGGTTGTATGGTTGGTCAGGTGCCACATGAGCAAGCTGGGCGTCTACGAAGTACCTGCGAGATTTCCGTCGCCGTATCTTGGACAAGCACTGGATGAGGGCGACGTAATGTTCTATGCGGAACCGAACGGCGCCTGGTGGCGTTTGTCGATGCCAAAAAGTGGCGGGCTTATCCTGAACCGACTGACGCAACCAAACGCCCCTGACACGTTGCTGTTCCGTAAGGCATAGCGGCTGTCGGCTAAGAGCGGAAGTTCGCCTCGCCCCTCCAGACTCTCCCCAACAACACTCGGCTCCCATCATCACGGCTCGCGGCACCCAGATGGACACCGCAACACGAGACAACATCGCTACGTCCTTGATGATTCGACACGATCAGAATCGCTCTGGCTGCGGGCCCAGGGCATGATTCCCCGGCGCGATAAACAGGCGCGTGGCGGTCGGTCTGAACGAACGCTTTCTATAGCCCGGGCCAGCGCTTTAAATGGCACTCAGACGCACCATTTCATCGGCCGAACGGGGATATCAGCCTTCTGACATTCATGGTCTATCTGAACTCTGGCTACGAAGGGGAGCGACTCTCGGGCCCATCAGGCCTGAGAGCCTTATCGTTCTGCGAAATCCGTGATCACTTCCGAGCCGGAATATCTTGAGTCGGCGAACTTCGTCTGCAGCATCAGACCGTATTGATTGAAGTAGACGCTCGATGCTTTCGACGGCGCACCCGCCTCGCTCGTGCCTTCGCAATCAAACCAGATGGCCTGACCCCTGATCTTCGGATGAGCTTCCGAGGCACTTCCTGTTTTCACGGCGGTACATGCCATCTTGTACCAGCGAAAGTTGAACTCTTGCATCGGGAATCCCATGGCGTAGTCCACGACAAATTTACTGCCCACCGTTATCTTTGCTGGTTCAAACTTGAATGGCTTGATGTCTTTGACCGCGCTGTCAAGGATGGTCACCTTGTTTTGAGGCAAAGCGCTCTCCTTCTTGAGAGGCAACACTCCGAGAAAGATCAGGCTGAAATTCCGGCTGACCAAAAAGCCGTTGTTCTCCAGAGTACGGATCTGCTGAAAGATGCCATTGCCGAGTGGACGGAACGCGCTCTGCGGGAGAGTTATCGAGTCATCAGTAGCACCGAGTGGCCGATACCGATACTCAAACTTGAACGTGACCTCTTTGAAATCCACGGGGCCGGGTGCACCCACAGCCTTGAGCGATTCGACATACGCTGGCCGCAGCGCTTGGAGCGTGTAGTTCTTGGCCAGGAACGCGTCGGGATTGGCGTTAACCTCTTTGACTTCAGTTGGCATCGTCCCGCAGCCCGCCAATGCCAAGAGTGCCAACGCTCCCAGCCATTTTGTTGATCCGATATCAGACTCACGCACAAACCGAATTGCCAACGTTCCCAAGATACACCCCCATCCAAAATGTTAAAAGACGTATCTTAGCGAGACGGAGCGGCGCTCGTTCGGCGCGGCGTGTGACGTAGTGCCGGAGGTGATCTTGAACTGCGGGATGCCGCCGCGCCATAGATGGCTACAGTCGGCCAGAACCAGACATTCCCCGAGGCGACGACATTGCGACCCACGCCCGCTCATCTTCCTTGAGAAGCCGTATACCGAGAACCATGGACCGTTTTCGACTCGCCGCGTGGTGCTTGCAGGGCTTGAATCGCAGATGGAGTACTGGATTGACCTGGCTGTCGGTTGGCTGGAACAAGGCGTGCCATTGGACGAAGAAATCGTTGAAGCGCTCAGCAGGGAGTATCCGAAATTTTTCCCATCGTCCGGCGCTGGAACCGCGCCGTCATGCTGACCCTGCTCGACACGTATGCGAAGTTCAACTATGGAGTCTTGCCGGACTGCGTCCTCGAAGCGTTTCAGATACAGAATCCGTTGGCCGTACTGTCAACAAGATGACGGCTACCGCAGGGTCGTCCTCGAGAGGACTATTTTTCGACTTCGAAACGGACAATTTTGGACCTGAGGTAATTTTTAGTCTCAGACCGCGTCGGCAGAGATAGAGCGATTCCGAGGTCTTCCAAGAAGATGCGTGTGCCGTAGCAGTCCATTTCTATCGCGTTGCCTGTCAAGGCGGGATAGATGGTGTTGGCTGCGTAGATGTCTTCGACCTTGCAGCTCAACGTACTGGTGTTCGTCGGTAACTTTTCATTTTTTGGAAGCCGCACTGATTCCGTATAAATGCTGAATGAGGTGCCAATTTCCAGCCTGTTCGGCAGTGAGCCAACCAGAAGAGTTGTTTGGCTGGTTGTCGTCATTCCACTTTCATAGTTGCCTTGGACCTTCAGAGAAAAGAGATGCCCGAATGACAATTTTTGAAACTTGTCAGCGCCGAAACTTTCATTGGCCCGCAACAAGCCGTTGGCCTGCGATTGCAAGTCGATCCTGTAAGCAAGGTCGCTTCCAGGCAGTCGTGAATCGCTGGTCACTACGGTGTACGACACGCTCTTGAACTTGGGCTTCCAAATTTCCTTCCCCGCACGCGCCGCATCAAGCGCCGCCATCACTTTTTCCGGGACTTGCACTTTGTCATACGGCACGATCTCTTCAGTTTGTGCATGCGCTGTAAGAGGCGCGACACCGATGCCAAGGATGATGCCCGTGAAGATCCCCTGGAATTGCCGTCTCTTTCGTAGATTCATGTGAGGACCCGAGAAACTCTTTCAGTAGCATTTTTGCTCGATCAATGTAGTTACGCTGCCACTTGCTGCGCTAGCAAGAAAGCCCCATCACAGGAGAGCGTGGAGGTTGCCGCCCAACGTGCGGGTGCACAACGGGCTGCATCATGCTCACGACATGGTTGTCGTCGATGGCGAATCGAAGGTCGTTGCACCGTTGTACCAAGCCAACCCACTCTTACGGGTACCTCTAAGCCGCATCGAAGGTCAGCTTAGGAGAGAACTGTACAGCCGGTATGGGCCCGATGCTGCAGCACAATCAACCGAACCGCGAGGCCGGGCCCGGCCAGAACCGGACATTCATAAACGGAGCACCGCTTTGCTGACCACCAGTCGGACTGCACTTGTGCAAGCGACCCTCGACGAGGTCGCGGCATTGCGGCCCACCGCATTTCGTGGCGACGACGAAACAGTATTGCGCTTGCTCGGCGAGTATGGGGAGACATCCGACGTTGCCGAACTGCCTTGGGCTGACCTACCTGACACCTATCGCCGCGAAGACGCTGCCGACCTCTTGAATCTGTGGGCTTGGCGAACAAATGACAATGGTGCGGACATCATGCGCACCCTGGAGAGGT
>NZ_FNPM01000044.1:0-1924 GCF_900107295.1 Variovorax sp. YR266 | reverse complement strand
GCTGCTGGGCCAGCGTGGCCTCGGACACGTCGAGCACCTGCAGCACCGGTCGCGCGTCTTCCTCAGGAAGAACCGCCTGCTGTGCCACATCGTCCGTGTCGGGGAAGATGGTGCGCAGGCTCTCGTGGCGCGCGGCGACATCGCACAGGGCCTGTGCCAGGGCCTCGCCATCGAGGGGGCCGGCCAGGCGCAGTGCCAGGGGGATGTTGTAGGTGGCGCTGGGCCCGTCCAGGCGGTACAGGAACCACAGGCGCTGCTGCGCGAAGGACAGAGGGACTTGTGCAGGCCTGGGCATGGCGCGCAGGGACATCCGGGCAACTTGTGCGTTGCCCAGGGCGCGCGTGAGTTGCGCGATGGTGGGCGCCTCGAAGAGCGCGCGGATGGCCAGCTCGACGTTGAGGGTGGAGCGCGCGCGGCTGATGAGCTTGGTGGCCAGCAGGGAGTGGCCGCCGAGGTCGAAGAAGTTGTCGTCGATGCCGACCTGGGGCAGGTGCAGGATCTCTGCGAAGAGGGCCGCGAGGATCTCCTCCTGGGGGGTGCGTGGTGCGCGGATGGATCGCGGGGTGAAGTCCGGCGCGGGCAGTGCCTTGCGGTCGAGCTTGCCGTTGGGGGTCAGCGGCAGAGCTTGCAGGACCACGATGGCCGCGGGGACCATGTAGTCGGGCAGGGACTGCGAGAGGCTGCGGCGCAGCGCGGCGGTGTCGATGAGGGCCTCGGCGGCCGAGTCGGTGGCCTCTGGCACCACATAGCCCACGAGCTGCTTGTGGCCGGGAGAGTCCTCGCGGGCGATGACGGCGGCCTGTGCGACCAGGGGCAGGCGTGCGAGTGCGGCCTCGATCTCGCCGGGCTCGATGCGAAAGCCTCGGATCTTGACCTGCTGGTCGGCGCGTCCGAGGAAGTCGAGCACGCCGTCTGCGCGCCATCGTGCGAGGTCGCCGGTGCGGTACATGCGGCTGCCGGGGGCGCCCAGGGGGTTGGCGACGAATCGCTCGGCGCTCAGGCCGGGGCGGTTCAGGTAGCCGCGCGCCAGGCCGGCGCCTGCGATGTAGAGCTCGCCGGCCACGCCCGCGGGCACGGGCTGCAGCTGCGCATCGAGCACGTACACCTGCGTGTTCCAGATCGGACGGCCGATGGGTGGCGATGCTCGACTGGACAGCGCGATGCCCATGGTTGCACACACCGTCGACTCGGTGGGGCCATAGGCATTGATCAGTCGCCGCTGCTGTGACCAGCGTTCCACCAGCTGGGCTGTAGAGGCTTCCCCGGCCACGACCAGATCGACGCCGCTCGGCAGGTCTGCGGAATCCTGTGCGGCTAATGCGATCGGCGGAATGGTCAGGTGGGTGATGCGATGCCGGGTCGCGGTGGCCGCGAGAGCATCCCCGGGCAGCAGGTCGTGCGTTTGAGCCAGCACGAGCGTCGCACCTGACAGAAGCGCTTGAACCACCTCCCAGAAAGCCGCATCAAAGCTCAGCGATGCAAATTGCAGGATGCGCGAACCGGGACCGATGATCAACTGCTCGATCTGGCTGGCGCTGAGGCTCGGAATGCCGGCATGCGAGACGACGACCCCCTTGGGCTTGCCCGTGGACCCCGAGGTATAGATGACGTAGGCGGGGTGCGAGGACTGAAGCTGCAGAGGCGGATTCGAGGCCGGAGAGTGAGCCAGGGCCGTGATGAGTGCGGGGTCGTCCATCACCAGGGTGGAGCCGTGCACGGGCAATGCCGTGATCGCCGCCGTGTTGGTGATCATGCAGACCGGAGCTGCGTCCTCGAGCATGAAGGCCAGACGGTCCCTGGGGTAGTCCACGTCCAGGGGCAGGTAGGCAGCGCCGGCCTTGAGGATGGCCAGCAGGCTGACGACGAGCTCCAGGGATCGAGGCAGCGCAAGGGCGACGAAGCGCTCGGGTCCCACGCCGCGAGC
>NZ_FNPM01000046.1:0-1375 GCF_900107295.1 Variovorax sp. YR266 | reverse complement strand
CTGCGCGCGTGGCTGTTCCGTCTCGACCCCCAGCAGCATGTCCTGCTGCTGCTGTGCCACCACATCGCCAGCGACGGCTGGTCGATCGCACCGCTTGCACGGGATCTGTCCATCGCCTACACCGCCCGCTGCCAGGGTACGGTGCCCGCGTGGGCGCCGCTGCCCGTGCAGTACGCCGACTACACCCTCTGGCAGCGCGAACTGCTGGGTGACGAGACTGACGCACACAGCACCTCAGCGCGCCAGCTGGCCTACTGGCAGCACACCCTGGCCGGGCTGCCCGAGCAACTGGAGCTGCCCACCGACAGGCCACGCCCCGCCGTCTCCAGCTACCGCGGACAGAGCATGGCGTTCACGGTCCCCGCCGAGGTGCACCAGGGTCTGCTCACCCTCGCCAGGGACGGGCAGGCCAGCCTGTTCATGGTGCTGCAGGCCGCACTCGCGGCGCTGTTCACCCGCATGGGCGCGGGCACCGACATCGCACTGGGCAGTCCCATTGCCGGGCGCACCGACGAGGCCCTGGACGATCTCGTGGGCTTCTTCGTCAACACGCTCGTGCTGCGCACCGACACCTCGGGCAACCCCGGCTTCCGCGAGTTGCTCGCGCGCGTGCGCAACACCGACCTGAGCGCCTATGCGCACCAGGACCTGCCCTTCGAGCGGCTGGTGGAGGTGCTCAACCCCACGCGCTCGATGATGCGCCATCCGCTGTTCCAGGTGGCCCTGGTGCTGCAGAACAACGCCCGCGCCAGCTTCGCGCTGCCGGATCTGGTGGCCACGGGCGAGCCTGTGCGCAACCACACGGCCAAGTTCGACCTGTCCTTCGCCCTGTGGGAGCAGCGCGACAAGGACGGCTCGGCGCAGGGCATTGCCGCCCGGGTGGAGTTCGCCACCGACCTGTTCGATCTGGCCACCGTGGAGCAGCTCGTGCTGCGCCTGCAGCGGGTGCTGCAGGCCGTGGTCGCCGACCCCTCCCAGCCCATCGGACGCATCGAGATCCTCGCGCCCGAGGAGCGCCAGCAGATCCTGCTCGGATGGAACGACACCGCGCACCCCGTGGCCGAGTCGACCCTGCCCGCGCTCTTCGAGCAGCAGGCCGCCCGCACCCCAGAGGCCATCGCCCTCGTCTTCGAGGACCAGCGCCTGAGCTACGCCGAGCTCAACGCACGCGCCAACCAGATCGCTCACCACCTCATCGCTCGCGGCGTGGGACCCGAGCGCTTCGTCGCCCTTGCGCTGCCTCGATCCCTGGAGCTCGTCGTCAGCCTGCTGGCCATCCTCAAGGCCGGCGCTGCCTACCTGCCCCTGGACGTGGACTACCCCAGGGACCGTCTGGCCTTCATGCTCGAGGACGCAGCTCCGGTCTGCATGATCA
>NZ_FNPM01000040.1:0-3106 GCF_900107295.1 Variovorax sp. YR266 | reverse complement strand
GTAAGCGTCAGCTCACGGCCCTCTTGACCGCAGCTGAACGATCAGATGTCGAAGACCTGGCGCAGCATGTGGAATGGCACTCGCCATGAATGCCCGTTGCCTGTGTCGACGGTGGCGGTGCGCTGGTTGATGCGCACGACGACGCCTACCTGCGGCTGGAGGTACCTGTCGTCGAACGAGACCTTCTCGCCGCAGCGGAAGTCGCCCCGTGAAGGCATGCTCTGCGGTGGTGCTGCGCGCGCAGAAGCCGTTGTGGGCGGGCTTACAGGATTTGGTGGTTCGACGGCGGCATAGGGCAGCTTCCACTCGCGTCGCGTGCCTTCCTCGTGCAAAGTCACCTGCGTGTCCTTCATGGCGACCACCTTGCCATGGCGCATCTGGCCGTCGCGCCAGTCGAGGAAGCGCACCGTCTGGCCCAGATTCATGTTCGTGCGCACGGCGAGGATGCGCCTGGGATCGGCCAGCATCCGTTCGATGATGGCGCTCAGCTGGAACAGCTCCAGGCTGCTCGCCCGGTTGAGCGCATCGATCAGCTTCGGGTCGGTGCCTTGCGGGTTCACTCTGTCGTCCTCTTCGCGTTGTCCGGTTGCAAGCGCCCGGGCACGAGGTGCTCAGGCGGCCAGTCGTTGTTCCACGTGCTGCCCACCGATGTTCCACGGCAGCAACTCGTCGATGCGGTTGATCGGATGGTCCGCGATGCGCCCGAGCACATCGCGTAGGTAGGCCTCGGGGTCGAGCCCGTTCAACTTGGCCGATTCCACCAGGCTGTAGATGGCCGCAGCGCGCTCGCCCCCGGCGTCCGAGCCCATGAACATGAAGTTCTTGCGGCCCAGGCTCACGCCACGCAGCGCGCGCTCGGCAGCGTTGTTGTCGATCTCGATGCGCCCGTCGTCGCGGTAGCGCGTCAGTGACGCGAGCCGCGTGAGCGTGTAGCCGATGGCGCGAGCGAGTTCCGACTTGGCAGACACCTGTGTGAGCACCCCTCGCAACCAGGCAAACATCTCTTCGAGCAGTGGCCCCGCTCGTGCCTGTCGTTCTCGGCATCGCTCGGCCGGAGGGCGCCCTCGGATGTCGGCTTCGATCGCATACAGCGCACTGATGCGCCGCAGCGCTTGTTCGGCAACCGAGCCCGGCGCACGCCCCTGGCTCTCGTGCAGATCCCAGAACGGTCTGCGCGCATGGGCCCAGCACGAAGCCTCGATGACGTTGCCGTTTGCATAGAGCTTGGCGAAGCCGGCATACGCATCGGCCTGCAACACGCCCTTGAAGTTCTTCAGATGCGCCTGGGGATGTTCGCCCTTGCGGTCGGGCGAGTACCGCAACCACGCCGCTGGCGCGTCGGTGCTCGCCGATGCGCGATCGTCACGCACATAGACCCACAGCCGCCCGGTCTTGGTCTTGCCCCGCCCGGGCGAGAGCACAGCCACCGGCGTGTCGTCGGCGTGCAGCTTGGAGCCCGCCAGCACGTAGCGCCCGAGCGCCGCAACCAGCGGGTCCAGCAGCTTCTCGCTCTGCCCGACCCAGCCAGCCATCGTGGAGCGTTCGATCACGACGCCTTCGCGAGCGAAGATGCGGCTCTGGCGGTACAGCGGTTGGTGATCGCAATACTTGGCCACCAGCACGTGGGCCAGCAGCCCGGGACCAGCGATGCCACGTGCGATGGGCCGGCTCGGCGCTGGCGCCTGGAAGATCGATTCGCACACGATGCAGGCGAGCTTGGGGCGCATATGGCGGATCACCTTGAAGCGCGAGGGCACGTACTCCAGTTGTTCGGAGACGTCCTGACCGATCTGACGCAGCCGGCCGCCGCACGCGCTGCAGCCGCAGGCCTGGCCGGCGGCGTCGCGCCGTGCGTTCGACGCCTCGGGCCGGTACACATGGTTCTCGCGCGGCAAGTGCGCGGGCAGGCTGCGGTGCAAGCCTTCGCTGTTGGCAGCTGGCGCCTTCGGGGTCTGCGCGCCCGGCGCAAGATCGTGCATCGACAAGTCTGCGATCAACGCGATCTGCGGGTCGTCCAGTTGTTCGCTGGAGGAACCGAAGCGGGCTCGGACCTGGCGCAGCAACTGCACCTTGAGCTTGTCCACGAGCAGCTTGAGCAGGGCGACTTCGGCATCACGCGCCTGCACGACACGCAGCAGCGAGTCGACGGTGTGGGGCGCGTTGGTGGTGTTCGGCACGCCCTCTACTATGCCATCGGACCTGCCCGGAGTTGACCCAGACCCGTGCGTTCAGAAGACGAATTCTTGAGCGCGTCTCAAGCCGCGAACACGGGCTGATCGGTGCGCGTCGGCATGCGCCAGTCGATGCCTTCGAGCAGCATGGACAGCTGCGCCGGCGAGAGTGAGACCTTGCCCGACTGCGCCTGCGGCCAGACGAAGCGGCCGCGCTCCAAACGCTTGGCCAGGAGCAGCAGGCCCTGGCCATCGAACCATAGGACCTTGAGCATGTCGCCGCGCCGGCCGCGGAAGACGAAGACGTGACCGCAGAAAGGGTTGGCCTGCAGCGCCGTCTGCACCATCGCTGACAGGCCGTTGAATCCCTTCCTCATGTCCGTATGGCCCGCGACGATCCAGACGCGAGTGCTCGTGGGAAGGCCGATCACGCAAGCGCCTTCAGCGTTTGCAGGACATGGCGCACGATGGCTTCGTCGACCGCACCGCGCAGTCGAACCCGCGCCCCGCCGACATCGATCTCGATGGTCCCGCCAGGTTGGCGAGGCGCCGCCACCATTGGTGAAGGGCATGCTGCGACCGGCGCAGCTTCAATGGTGACGGGCAACAGCATTGGCGAGGGGTCTGACGGCGCCGGCGTCTGGGGCCGCTCTTGCGCGCTCAGGTGCATCCGGCGCCATGCGAACAACAGGTTCGAGTTGATGCCGGCCTCCAGCGCGACGGCTGCCACTGACGCACCGGGCACCAGGCTGCGCGCGACCAGCTCGCGCTTGAACATCGGGCTGTGCTCGCGCCGACGGCGCTTGCTCGGGGTGTCTTGATCGTTCATTGATGTGCATTAGCGGTTCTTCATGCACACCATCGCGGCGTGCATGGACCACCGATCCTGCACATCAGCCCTCAGCAAAAAAAGAGGGTGCTGAGACGACGCTTAC
>NZ_FNPM01000039.1:0-3242 GCF_900107295.1 Variovorax sp. YR266 | reverse complement strand
GCCGCACTCGCGCGCCTGCCCCTGGTCGCACAGGCCGCCGTCATCGCCCGCGAGGACTCTCCCGGCCACAAGCAGCTCGTGGGCTATGTGGTGCCAGAGGCCGCCGACTCGGCCACCGAGGCCCTCATCGACACCGCCGCGCTGCGCCGCAGCCTCTCGCAGTCCCTGCCCGACTACATGGTCCCCGCAGCCATCGTGGTCCTGCAAGCTCTGCCGCTGACCCCCAACGGCAAGCTCGACCGCAAGGCGCTGCCCGCCCCGGACTTCACCCCGCGATCCATCCGCGCACCACGCACCCCCCAGGAGGAGATCCTCGCGGCCCTCTTCGCAGAGATCCTGCACCTGCCCCAGGTCGGCATCGACGACAACTTCTTCGACCTCGGCGGCCACTCCCTGCTGGCCACCAAGCTCATCAGCCGCGCGCGTTCCGCCCTCAACGTCGAGCTGGCCATCCGTACGCTGTTCGAGGCGCCCACCGTCGAACAACTGGCCCACAGGCTCAGCGCGGCGCCCGCGGCACGCAAGCCATTGCGTCCCATGCGCCGCGAACAGCATCCCGATGCCACTCAAGGAGCACTCACGGCCTGAGCTTCCCCCACTCGACAGACCGATGACGCCGCTGCGTCTCCCATTCGCCGTGCGGCCGTCGAACGACGGCGCAACTCAACCTCCTGGTCCGACCCGATGATGATTCCTCTTTCCTTCGCTCAGCAGCGCCTGTGGTTCCTACACCGTCTCGACGGCGCCAATGCCACGTACAACCTTCCGTTGGCCTTGCGACTGAAAGGCGAGCTCGACGGCACAGCGCTGCGACTCGCGCTCGAAGATCTGGTCGCGCGCCACGAGAGCCTGCGCACCATCTTCCCCGACACGGACGACGAGCCGCAGCAGGTCATTCTTCCTCTGGAGAAAGCGCATTTCGTTCTGGAAGAAGCTCAGGTCTCGCAAGCCACGCTCGCCGCGCGCCTTGCCGAGGCGGCCGACCACTGCTTCGAGTTGACGCGCGAGATTCCGTTTCGTGCCTGGCTGCTGCGCATCGATCCCCAGCAGCACGTGCTGCTGCTGCTGTGCCACCACATCGCCAGCGACGGCTGGTCCCTCGCACCGCTGGTGCGCGATCTGTCTGTCGCGTATGCCGCGCGCCGCCAAGGCAAGCCGCCCGCCTGGGAACCGCTGCCGGTGCAGTACGCCGACTACACCCTCTGGCAGCGCGAGCTGCTCGGCGACGAGAGCGATCCGCACAGCCCCGGCGCCCGCCAGTTGGCCTACTGGAAGAAGACCCTGGCCGACCTGCCCGAACAGCTCGAACTGCCCGCCGACCGTCCCCGGCCTGCGGCCTCCAGCCATCGCGGTGAAAGCATTGCGTTCCAGCTCGATGCACAATTGCACCAGGGGCTGACGGCGCTCGCGCGCCAGGGACAGGCCAGCCTGTTCATGGTGCTGCAGGCCGCATTGGCAACGCTGCTGACCCGCATGGGCGCGGGCACGGACATTCCCCTTGGCTGCCCGATCGCGGGACGCACCGACGAGGCGCTCAACGATCTCGTCGGCTTCTTCCTCAACACCCTCGTGCTGCGCACCGACACCTCGGGCAACCCGAGCTTCAGCGAACTGCTGCAGCGGGTGCGGGAAATCAACCTCAGCGCTTACGAGCATCAGGATCTACCGTTCGAACGCCTGGTGGAGGTGCTCAACCCCGTGCGCTCCATGGCGCGCCACCCGCTGTTCCAGGTCACGCTGATATTCCAGAACAACGCAAGGGCCAGCGTCGAGCTTCCCGGGATCGAGACGGCCTTCGAGCCGATCGCCATCCACTCGTCCAAGCTCGACTTGTCCTTCACGCTGTGGGAGGAGCGCAACGCGCAAGGTGCCTTGAACGGCATCTCTGGACGCGTCGAGTTTTCGAGCGATCTGTTCGACCGCGCCACGGTGGCCTGGATGCTCGAGCATCTGAAGTCCGTGCTGCGGGCGGTCGCCGCCCATCCAGGCACCCGCCTGTTCCAGATTCCACTGCCGTCCCCCGCTTCTTCCGGCACGCCTGCGCCCAGCGGCCCCAGGCCCACGCAGCCCTACACACGGTTCACAAGGGACGACATCGAGCAATCGCTGACAGCACGCTTCGAAGCGCAGGTGCGACGCGACCCCGCAGCCATCGCCATCACGCACGAGGATTCAGTCTGGAGCTATGCTGACCTGGACCGCAAGGCCAACGGGATCGCCCACGCGCTGCGCCAAAGCCTCGGCCATGGCCCAGGCCGTGTGATGCTGTTGTTCGGGCATGGCGCAGAAATGATTGCCGCCATGCTCGGGGTCCTGAAGGCGGGGAAGACCTATGTGCCCCTGGACCCCCTCCATCCGGTAGAGCGACTCCGGTTCATATTGGCGGATTCGGAAGGGGAGGCGCTGATCTGCGAGTCCGGCCTGACGACGCTCGCAAGCAGCATCGGGGCCGAGCGGCAGGTTCCCGTTCTCGATCCGTCGACCATTGCACCAGCCGAGCGCTGCGAGGTGCACCGCGATCTCCGCACCCCCACCTACATCCTCTACACCTCGGGCACGACCGGGCAACCCAAGGGGGTGGTGCAGATCGATCGCAACGTCCTGCACTTCATGGCTACCTACACCAATGCGCTTCACCTGAGCGCGGCCGACAAGTTGACGCTGTTCAGCTCCTATGGCTTCGATGCGTCGGTGATGGACATCTACGGGGCGCTGCTGAACGGCGCCTCGCTGCACATCCTCGATCTGCGGGAAACGGGCTTCACCCAGATCCGCGGGTGGATCCATCGGCACCAGATCACGGTCTGGCATTCGACGCCCACCGTATTCCGCCTCGGGGCCATGGGACTGCATGGACAGAAGGTCTCCGCGACGAGGCTGGTGGTCCTGGGCGGCGAGGAGGCCACGCCGACCGACCTCGATCTGCTGCGGGAGAATTTCGAGCCGCACTGCCTGCTCGTCAATGGCTTGGGGCCGACCGAATCGACGGTAACAGTGCAGTTCTTCGCCAACGCGCAGACGAATTCAAACGGCATGCGCCTACCCATCGGCCATCCTGTCGAATCGACCCGGATCGCGCTGCTCGACCCGGACGGCCAGCCGACGGATGTGTTCGGTGAGCTGGCCATCTGCAGCGACTTCATCGCACGCGGCTACCTGAACCGCCCCGGCCTGAGCGCCGAGCGATTCATCGCCAACCCCCTGGGTGCCCCCGGCAGCCGCATGTACCGCACCGGCGACCT
>NZ_FNPM01000037.1:0-3795 GCF_900107295.1 Variovorax sp. YR266 | reverse complement strand
AGCGGTTCTTCATGCACACCATCGCGGCGTGCATGGACCACCGATCCTGCACATCAGCCCTCAGCAAAAAAAGAGGGTGCTGAGACGACGCTTACCTGTTTTCTGAAGAAGGGACTTCAGCAGATCTGAGCTCGTTCTCCAGAGTCCGGTCTTGGCCGTATCCGGTCGGGGAAACCTGATTCTTAGCGAAGCGACGCCCAGGGCGTGCAACCGACAGGAACCCGGCTCAAGTAGCCAGTTCAGAAGTGGCAACCATGTATCTCGGCATGGGCGCATACCCTGCGCCCATAGTTTTGTATCGCTTGTGCAACTCGGCTTCAATGTGCGTTACCACGGCATGCAGCGCATGTACCGCTGCGGATAGATTGACTTTCGTGCCACCAGCCGTAAGGTGGATGAAGCCTATGGGGTTCTCGATCTGCGCGCCGGCATGGGGCAGCAACAGGTTGAACTTCAATTGATCCTTGATGACGCCGGGTCTGATGTACCAGGTATGCAAGGTGGAATCTTCTTTCCGCGAAATCCAACTGACTTCCCCCATCACGCTGGCGTTTCGGGATACGAGGTGGTCCAGACGCTCGGCGACATGATCGGTCACATTTCGCAGCTTCCGCACAGGTTCTATCAAGGTCAGGAAAGCTTCCAGGGCAGGGGCGTCTTTGCGAATGATCCCTCCGGCCTTGTAGCCCTTGACAAGGGAGCGAAAGCGATCCATCGAGTCAATGCAGCTCCAAGCATCCAAGTAAACCGCCGCGGTCGGTCCGGACTCGGCCCTGCCGACTTTGCTGATCTCGTACAACGTAGAACGAAGTCTGGGATAAGCCATCGCTACCATGTCAACGGCGTGCGCCAGTCCATCGAGGACCAATGCTTGGCGCTTGTCCAGAATACTCGGTAGGTTTTTTAGAGGGGACTCGTTGGCTACAAACATGTCTTCTGAGCTGGCCTGGGCTCTATCCTTTGGTGCAGAGAGTTGAGCGGTTGTATCGATTGTCATGGGCATACCGTGCTCGGTGTACTTCTGCTCTTGATCAACTGCACTCGGCCGGCACTGAGTGGTGTTCGCGAACCGGGCGCACGCGGCGAACGTCCGATATTGGCCGCTAGGCGCCAGTGGCGCCGTTGTATCGACGATAACTTTTACGGTAGAGATAAAAAAAGTTTCGCATTTCCTCCGTCAGGTCCGAGGCATCTACGATCTTCCAAAATCTGGCTTCACCAAGGAGAGGCGCCAGGGCAACCAGACCATTGCCGGCGCTATTCTGCGCAGCGCGAAGCCATTCCACAAGCAACGCCTCAACATGATTATTTGGAAGTTGCGACGATCTTGCCAGCGACATGCTGTACGTGTAGTTCAGCGGCCAGAGCGCACGGATGAACGCCAACCGTTTTTCAACTGAAATGCCTCGAAGCCACTTTCGTAGATCGACGTCTACTTGGGCCACCGCAGGCCTCTTCTTAAACTGTTCGGGCGTGAAAGCTTCGGATTCCATTGGAGGGACGATTGGAGAAAGGCTTGAACGTCTGGTATTGGCCGCATTCCGACCTAACCATTTTTCGCGAAGCCAGCGCTTGACCAACGCAGCACTCCGGTGTCGAAGTCGCTGCGCCTTCTGCCGAGTTTCAGCGATTCGGCTGAGCGCTTCAACGATTTCTTCGTCTAATGGCACGCCTTGTTCCAGCCAACCGACAGCCAGGTCAATCCAGTACTCCATCTGCGATTCAAGCCCTGAAAGCACCACGCGGCGAGTCGAAAACGGCCCATGGTTCTCGGTATACGGCTTCTCAAGGAAAATGAGCGGGCGTGGGTCCATTGCAATGTCGTCGCCTCGGGGAATGTCTGCTCCTGGCCGGGTCCGGCCTCACGGTTCGATTTATTGTGCTGCAGCATCGGGCCCGAAGCTGCCGGTCGACCTGATCGAAAGCAGACATTCAACGCCGCGTGCCTCTCGAAAGTATTCGCCCCTGCCTAAGCACCATCACTCCGGAAGGCACACCGGGCCCTTTTGAGTACGTACATATTCTTCCGAGAGTTTCCTTAACCTAAACGGTGACGGCTCCCAAGATCCGCCTTCTGCTCTACGACGATCCAATACTCGCTGGCACATCCCCGCTCCAGCTTTGTTGGTGTATCTGTATTCGTATCCGCTCGCAACTGGAAACGTGATGTAGTGATTGCAGTGAACGAAGGTCGCCAATCCAATACTGGAGTTGAGGCTGCTGCTGATGTTGGCCTGAACTCCAATGGAGTGCTCACGATCCGCTTCAAGAAGGATCGTTTGATCATTCTTGAGGGCAACGCCAATCTGCTGAAAATCGGTGCACATCTCGGTATTGCCGTAGTAAACAGCATTCAAGATGACAAAGTCTTGCGAGTTTGCAACTAGCGTGAACTTGCTGGTTTTCTTCCCCTGCGGAGCCTCATACATCCGAGGGGCCGCGCATGCTGACAGGATAAGGGCGATTAGAGCTAGGCAATAGGGCGTGGCCCGCATATGGATGGAAGCGCTCTCAGGCGCGTGTACTGTTGTTGAAGATCGCGAATCGGGTAGGAGAGGCTCTTGCTAGTCGACTCCAGTTGCAAAGGGACAAGGCTTTGCCGTCTTTACAGCCGAAAACTGCGCAACCGTGACGAGTGTCGGATTTTGGCCGGATTCTGCCCTGTGAGCCACTCCGACCAAGCACCCGAAAAGGCATCAATGGACCTCTCCACCCTCCACCAAATGTGGGAAATTCTGTCCAACGAAGGACACGACGAAATCAAAGGGCACGGCCGGCATCCCTTGTGCTTCGGCGGCCTTGATGTAGCCCAGCCAAAATGCTCGGACCTTGGCAGGAACAGTTGGCTGAAAGCCCATTTGCTCTTCAACCATCTGCCTCGATGTCCCTTCTGACTTCCAAGCCCGCTGCAGCACCGGCTCAAGCCTGACAAGAGTCAGCAGTTGATCCTGATCCAACTCGCCTATTAAGTCCATCAGGTAGCAGTCGAGAAGACGCAGCAGCGGATTGTTTTCGTATCTATCCATTCGCTCACCTCATCTCAATGACCGCTTCTGTCCGACTGGAGCAGGCGGCATGCTACCTTCCGGGCCGACACGGCTCGTTGGAATCATAGATGGACGAATGGCTCGAAAGACAGGCACCGCTCGACGCAGCAATAGCGAATGCCCTGATTGCTGCGACCCCGGGATGGTGGAAGTCAGCGAGCCTTGTCGCCGACCGGGAGCAGCACGGGTCGCAAGAGCGCATGACCATCGTCATCACATCGCCTGACGGGCTGCCCGAGCCCATTAGCCCGACCGAGGAAATTTATTCGAGCCTCTACGCCCTCGCTGACTTCTTCCGTGAACGGGGGACCGTTTGGCGCTCTGCGTCGTACTCCGTCAACCAGACGGACGGCGGCGACTGGAAGTACGCGGTCCAGTTCACCTACTAGCGAACTGAAGGGAGAAGCCCACCGTCCGGTTCTGGCCGAATGCCGCATTTCCTACGGCGGTTTTGCCCGCCTTGCGGCACGATTTCTAGCTTCTTCCACTACTGCGGGCTTTACAAAGTCATCTGGGACAAAACCCACACCACATCGTGTGCAGTAGCAACCTTGAACGAATTGCTGAAGCGGGGCAGGCAGCAGAGCTTCAGGAAGACACTCGTCAGACGCGAGCTGGTCTGGCCTGCGGACGCCAGCGCGTTCTTCAAGCGGGCTTTGCTTTCCGAGCATGAGCATTTTGGGCACCACGTCAGCGTCGCTTCCACATTTGGGACAGCAACGATATTTGAGCTTCTTGAAGAGTCCTT
>NZ_FNPM01000026.1:0-35286 GCF_900107295.1 Variovorax sp. YR266 | reverse complement strand
CCCGATCGCGATGGAAGAAGGCCTGCGCTTCGCCATCCGTGAAGGCGGCCGTACCGTGGGTTCGGGCGTCGTGGCCAAGATCCTCGACATCTAAGTCGGGCGCAAAGAGTACCGGAGGGGTATAGCTCAATTGGCAGAGCGTCGGTCTCCAAAACCGAAGGTTGTAGGTTCGATTCCTACTGCCCCTGCCACTTAGGTGGCACTCCGAAAAAAGCCCGTCGCGTCCCGACGGGCTTCGGCGTCTCAAGAGACGCATTGAATTGAAGGCCTCAGGGCCACAGGAAATCAGCCAAACATGGCCACTTCTCAAATCGAAACCGTGAGCACCGGCGCCGACAAGGCCAAACTGGCCGTGGCTGTCGTGCTGGCAGTGGGCGCCATCGTGGCGTTCTATCTGCTGTCGCGCCAAGGCTCGCTGGTGCAATGGGCTGCGCTGCTGGTCGGCTTGGCCGCAGCGGTGGCTGCCTTCGGCAGTTCGGAGAATGGCCGTCAGTTGTGGGCCTTCGGCCGCGACTCGTGGCGCGAGGTCAAGAAGGTCGTCTGGCCGACCCGCAAGGAAGCGATGCAGATGACGGCTTATGTGTTCGCCTTCGTGGCGATCATGTCCGTCTTCCTCTGGCTCACCGACAAGACGCTCGAATGGGTGTTTTTCGACCTCATTCTGGGCTGGAGAAAATAAATGACCGCTGATCCAGTGAATGCAGTTGAAACCACGCCGGGCGCGCCAGAGGAAGAAAACACCTCGGTGCTGGCTCCCGCCGCCAATCCAGATCTGCGTTGGTACGTGGTGCATGCCTATTCGGGCATGGAGAAGGCCGTCGAGCGCAACATCACCGAGCGCATCAATCGCGCCGGCATGCAGGACAAGTTCGGTCGCATCCTGGTTCCGACCGAAGAAGTGGTCGAAATCAAGAACGGCCAGAAGCGCACCACCGAGCGTCGCTTCTTCCCGGGCTACGTGCTGGTCGAAATGATCATGGACGACGAGAGCTGGCACCTGGTGAAGCACACCAACAAGGTGACGGGTTTCGTGGGTGGCGCCAAGAACCGTCCGGCCCCGATCTCGCAGAAAGAGGTCGAGGACATCGTCAGCCAGATGCAGCAGGGCACCGAGAAGCCGCGCCACAAGGTCGAGTTCACCGTTGGCGAATTCGTGCGCGTCAAGGAAGGCCCGTTCACCGACTTCAACGGCACTGTCGAAGAAGTCAACTACGAGAAGAGCAAGGTCAGCGTATCGGTCATGATTTTCGGCCGCGCGACACCTGTGGAACTCGAATTCAGCCAGGTCGAGAAGACCTGACGCCCCGCCGGCCTTCGGGTCGGCGTTACTGTTTCCGGCTGCGCGTTGTCCGACTCGGCGCGCGGCCTTGATCGAAGAGTCGTTTAACCCCGGGGAGCCGCGGCCGCAAGCCAAGGCGATATCACCCGCAAGGAGCAAATAGCATGGCGAAAAAAATCGTCGGCTTCATCAAGCTGCAAGTGCCAGCTGGTAAGGCCAACCCGTCCCCGCCGATCGGTCCCGCACTCGGTCAGCGCGGTCTGAACATCATGGAGTTCTGCAAGGCGTTCAACGCGCAAACCCAAGGCGTCGAGCCGGGTCTGCCGCTGCCGGTGGTCATCACCGCGTTCGCTGACAAGAGCTTCACCTTCATCATCAAGACGCCCCCGGCGATCACCTTGATCAAGAAGGCCATCAAGCTGGAAAAGGGCTCGGCCCGTCCGCACACCGACAAGGTCGGCAAGATCACGCGCGCTCAGCTCGAAGAAATCGCCAAGGCCAAGATGAAGGACCTGACTGCCGCCGACCTCGACGCAGCAGTTCGTACCATCGCCGGCTCGGCCCGCTCGATGGGCGTGAATGTGGAGGGCGTGTAAATGTCCAAGATCACCAAGAAGCAGAAGTCGCTCGAAGGCAAGGTCGACAGCAACAAGCTGTACCCGCTGGTTGACGCGATCACCATCGTCAAGGAAGCCGCCACCGCCAAGTTCGATGAATCGATCGACGTGGCCGTGCAACTCGGCATCGATGCGAAGAAGTCGGACCAGGTCGTGCGTGGCGCCGTCGTGCTGCCCAACGGCACCGGCAAGACCAAGCGCGTCGCCGTGTTCGCCCAAGGCGCCAAGGCTGAAGAAGCCAAGGCCGCCGGCGCCGACATCGTCGGCATGGACGACCTGGCTGCCATGGTCAAGGCTGGCGACATGCCTTTCGACGTCGTGATCGCCGCACCGGACGCCATGCGCGTCGTCGGTACGCTCGGCCAGATCCTCGGCCCGCGCGGCCTGATGCCTAACCCGAAGGTTGGCACGGTGACCCCGGACGTCGCTACGGCCGTGAAGAACGCCAAGGCTGGCCAGGTTCAGTTCCGCGTCGACAAGGCCGGCATCGTGCACGGCACGATCGGCCGTCGCTCGTTCGACAACGACAAGCTGCAGGGCAACCTCGCAGCGCTGATCGATGCTCTGGTCAAGGCCAAGCCCGCGACCAGCAAGGGCGTGTACCTGCGCAAGGTGGCTGTGTCGTCGACCATGGGTCTGGGTGTCCGCGTGGACACGCAAACCATCTCGGCGAGCTAAAGAGATTTGCTCCGCCCGAAAGGGTGGGGCGAATGTGGTGGGTCGCGGCAGCTTCGGTTGCCGCGGGCCATCCAAGACCGCTGGTGTGCAGGGTGCTGCACTTAATCGCCGGACCTTTCCGTCAGGCAATCAGCGCAGATGGCGATCCCGCTGCAAGGAATTTGATTTTTGTTCCGAAACAGTTGGTCGCTGCATGAAGCGCGATCCCAGGCCCCGGCCGAAGATCGCATTAAAAGGAGTAGACCTTGAGTCTGAATCGCAGTGAGAAAGAAGCGGTCATCAGTGATGTGACCAGCCTCGCCGCAAAAGCTCAAACGCTCGTGATGGCGGAATACCGTGGCATCACGGTGGCCGATATGACCAAACTGCGCAACGAAGCGCGCAGCAAGGGTGTGAGCCTGAGTGTTCTGAAGAACACCCTGGCCCGCCGTGCTGTCGCTGGTAGCCCGTTTGAGATTGTTGGCGACCAGATGACCGGTCCGCTGATCTACGGCTTCTCCGAAGACGCTGTGGCCGCCGCCAAGGTGGTGGCCGATTTCGCGAAGACCAACGACAAGCTGGTCATTCGCGGCGGCGCCTTCGGTGGCAAGGCCCTGGACGTCGACGGCGTGAAGCAACTGGCCAACATCCCTTCGAAGGAAGTGCTGCTGGCGCAATTGCTGGGCTTGATGCAATCCCCGATCTCTCGTACCGCCCGCGTGCTCGCGGCGCTGGCTGAGAAGCGCGGTGGTGGCGAAGCTGCACCCGTTGCCGATGCACCACCGGCAGAAGCGCAGGCCGCCTGAGCCTCGCGTTTGAAATATTCAACCCAATTGTTAGGAAACAAAAATGGCATTCGATAAAGACGCATTTCTGACCGCGCTCGACAGCATGACGGTCCTGGAACTCAACGACCTGGTGAAAGCCATCGAAGAGAAGTTCGGCGTGAGCGCCGCTGCAATGTCGGCTCCGGCCGCTGGTGGTGGCGCAGCCGCTGCTGTGGTCGAAGAAAAGACCGAATTCAATGTCGTGCTGGCTGATGTCGGCGCGAACAAGGTGTCGGTCATCAAGGCTGTGCGCGAAATCACCGGCCTGGGCCTCAAGGAAGCCAAGGATCTGGTGGAAGCCGCTCCCAAGGCTGTCAAGGAAGGCCTGTCGAAGGCTGACGCTGACGCTGCCAAGAAGAAGCTGGAAGAAGCCGGCGCCAAGGTGGAACTGAAGTAATTCAGACCCCCTGGAGGGCTGGAGGCGCCTGAAAAGGCCCTCCAGCCTTTGCCGCTTTCAGAGCGCACCCAAAAGCCGGCTCGTTGCCGGTTTTCCCGGAGACCTTCAGGTCGACGGAAAAGCCAAGACGAGACGTTTTTTGAGTGTCTTCTGACCCCGACTGCAGAAGACCCCTTGGTTCGGGCGATGTGCAACGCATCGCTGTCCGCCAACGGCTGGTAGTGGCCAGCCGCCAAGCAGTGGTGCCTCGGCACTGCTGACAAGTCGCTGAAGATCTCAAGCACCGGAGCTCTCATGGCCCAATCGTCCGCGTACAGTTACACCGAACGCAAGCGCATCCGAAAAAGTTTCGGCAATCGCGACAGCGTCGTCGAAATTCCCTACCTGCTGCAGATGCAGAAAGACGCGTACACCGCGTTCCTGCAAGCCGGCATTCCCCCGAAACAACGCACCGTCGAAGGCCTGCAGGCCGCGTTCGACGCCGCCTTCCCGATCGTCTCGCACAACGGTTTCGTCGAGATGAAGTTCCTCGAGTACAACCTGGCGAAGCCGGCGTTCGATGTGCGCGAGTGCCAGACCCGTGGTCTGACCTTCGCCTCGGCCGTGCGCGCCAAGGTCCAGCTCATCATCTATGACCGCGAGTCGTCGACTTCGCAGTCGAAGGTGGTCAAGGAAGTGAAGGAACAAGAGGTCTACATGGGCGAAGTGCCGCTCATGACCGAAAAGGGTTCGTTCATCATCAACGGCACCGAACGCGTGATCGTGTCGCAGCTGCACCGTTCGCCGGGCGTGTTCTTCGAACACGACAAGGGCAAGACGCACAGCTCGGGCAAGCTGCTGTTCTCGGCCCGCGTGATTCCCTACCGCGGTTCGTGGCTCGACTTCGAGTTCGACCCGAAGGACATGCTGTACTTCCGCGTGGACCGTCGCCGCAAGATGCCGGTCACGATCCTGCTGAAGGCCATCGGCCTGAACCCGGAATCGATCCTCGCGAACTTCTTCGTGAACGACAACTTCCGCCTGATGGACAGCGGCGCGCAGATGGAGTTCGTCTCCGAGCGCCTGCGCGGCGAAGTCGCGCGCTTCGACATCACCGACAAGTCGGGCAAGGTCGTGGTCGCCAAGGACAAGCGCGTTACCGCGCGCCACACGCGTGAGCTCGAGCAGGGCGGCACCACGCACATCAGCGTGCCGGAAGACTTCCTGATCGGCCGCGTGATCGCCCGCAACATCGTCGACGCCGACTCCGGCGAAATCCTGGCCAAGGCCAACGACGAGCTGACCGAAGCGCTGCTGAAGAAGCTGCGCACGGCCGGCGTGCAAGACGTGCAGGTCATCTACACGAACGAACTCGATCAGGGCGCGTACATCTCGCAGACCCTGCGCATCGACGAAACCGTGGACGAATTCGCTGCGCGCGTGGCCATCTACCGCATGATGCGCCCCGGCGAGCCGCCGACGGAAGACGCCGTGCAGGCCCTGTTCCAGCGCCTGTTCTACAACCCGGACACGTACGACCTGTCGCGCGTCGGCCGCATGAAGTTCAACGCCAAGGTCGGCCGCGACGAATCGACCGGCCCGATGGTGCTGACCAACGAAGACATCCTGGCCGTGGTCAAGATCCTCGTCGACCTGCGCAACGGCAATGGCGAAGTCGACGACATCGACCACCTGGGCAACCGCCGCGTGCGTTGCGTCGGCGAACTGGCCGAAAACCAGTACCGCACCGGCCTGGCACGTATCGAGAAGGCCGTGAAGGAACGTCTGGGTCAAGCGGAACAAGAGCCGCTGATGCCGCACGACCTGATCAACAGCAAGCCGATCTCGGCCGCGCTGAAGGAATTCTTCGGTGCCTCGCAGCTGTCGCAGTTCATGGACCAGACGAACCCGCTGTCCGAAATCACCCACAAGCGCCGCGTGTCGGCCCTTGGCCCGGGTGGTCTGACGCGTGAACGTGCAGGCTTCGAAGTGCGCGACGTGCACGTGACCCACTACGGCCGCGTGTGCCCGATCGAAACGCCTGAAGGCCCGAACATCGGCCTGATCAACTCGCTGGCCCTGTACGCCCGCCTGAACGAATACGGCTTCATCGAGACGCCGTACCGTCGCGTGATCGACAGCAAGGTCACGATGGACATCGACTACCTGTCGGCCATCGAGGAAGGCAAGTACGTCATCGCCCAGGCCAACGCGGCCCTGGACAAGGACGGCAAGCTGACCGGCGACCTGGTCTCGGCGCGTGAAGCCGGCGAATCGATCCTGGTCGGTGCCGAACGCATCCAGTACATGGATGTGTCGCCTGCGCAGATCGTGTCGGTGGCCGCATCGCTCGTGCCGTTCCTCGAGCACGACGACGCGAACCGCGCGTTGATGGGCGCCAACATGCAGCGCCAGGCCGTGCCTGTGCTGCGCCCCGAGAAGCCGATGGTCGGTACCGGTATCGAGCGCGTCTCCGCGGTCGACTCCGGCACCGTGGTCACGGCCACCCGCGGCGGTATCGTCGACTACGTCGATGCGACCCGTGTCGTGGTGCGCGTGAACGACGCTGAAGCGGCTGCCGGTGAAGTCGGTGTGGACATCTACAACCTGATCAAGTATCAGCGTTCGAACCAGAACACCAACATCCACCAGCGCCCCATCGTCAAGCGCGGCGACAAGATCGCCAAGGGCGACGTGGTGGCCGACGGTGCATCGACCGACCTCGGCGAACTGGCCCTCGGCCAGAACATGCTGATCGCGTTCATGCCCTGGAACGGCTACAACTTCGAAGACTCGATCCTGATCTCGGAACGCGTCGTCGCAGAAGACCGCTACACCTCGATCCACATCGAGGAACTGGTGGTGATGGCTCGCGACACGAAGCTGGGCGCAGAAGAAATCACGCGCGACATCCCGAACCTGGCCGAGCAGCAGCTCAACCGCCTCGACGAATCCGGCATCATTTATGTCGGCGCCGAAGTGCAGCCGGGCGACACGCTGGTGGGCAAGGTCACGCCGAAGGGCGAGACCACGCTGACGCCTGAAGAGAAGCTGCTTCGCGCCATCTTCGGCGAGAAGGCTTCCGACGTGAAGGACACCTCGCTGCGTGTGGATCAGGGCTCGCAAGGCACCGTGATCGACGTGCAGGTGTTCACCCGCGAAGGCATCACGCGCGACAAGCGCGCCCAGCAGATCATCGACGACGAGCTCAAGCGCTTTCGCCTCGACCTGAACGACCAGCTTCGCATCGTCGAAGCCGACGCGTTCGACCGTATCGAGAAGCTGCTGACCGGCAAGGTCGCCAACGGCGGCCCGAACAAGCTGGCCAAGGGCACCAAGCTCGACAAGGCCTACCTGTCGTCGGTCGAGAAGTTCCACTGGTTTGACATCCGCCCGGCGGAAGACGAAGTGGCTTCGCAGCTCGAGTCGATCAAGAACTCGCTGGAGCAGACGCGCCACAGCTTCGACCTCGCGTTCGAAGAAAAGCGCAAGAAGCTCACGCAGGGCGACGAGCTGCCCGCGGGCGTGCTCAAGATGGTCAAGGTCTACCTGGCCGTCAAGCGCCGCCTGCAACCCGGCGACAAGATGGCCGGCCGCCACGGCAACAAGGGTGTGGTGTCGAAGATCGTTCCGGTCGAAGACATGCCCCACATGGCCGACGGTACGCCGTGCGACATCTGCCTGAACCCGCTGGGCGTGCCTTCGCGGATGAACGTGGGCCAGGTGCTCGAGGTGCATCTGGGCTGGGCCGGCAAGGGCATCGGCCAGCGCATCGGTGACCTGCTGCAGCAAGAGGCCAAGGTGGCCGAGCTGCGCAAGTTCATGGAGCAGCTGTACAACGGCTCGGGCCGCCAGGAAAACATCAGCTCGCTGAACGACACCGAACTGCTCGAAATGGCAGCGAACCTGCAGAACGGCGCGACCTTCGCGACGCCTGTGTTCGACGGTGCTTCGGAAGAAGAAATCCGCGGCATGCTGAAGCTCGCCTACCCGGACGACATCGCCAAGCTCAAGGGCCTGACCGATACGCGCACGCAGGCGTACCTGTTCGACGGCCGCACCGGCGACCAGTTCGAGCGTCCCGTCACCGTCGGCTACATGCACTTCCTGAAGCTGCATCACCTGGTCGACGACAAGATGCACGCGCGTTCCACCGGCCCGTACTCGCTCGTCACGCAGCAACCGCTGGGCGGCAAGGCGCAGTTCGGCGGCCAGCGTTTCGGGGAAATGGAAGTGTGGGCGCTGGAAGCTTACGGCGCCGCCTACGTCCTGCAGGAAATGCTGACCGTGAAGTCCGACGACGTGCAAGGCCGTACCAAGGTGTACGAAAGCATCGTCAAGGGCGAGCACTCGATCGAAGCCGGCATGCCGGAATCGTTCAACGTGCTGGTCAAGGAAATTCGTTCGCTGGGCCTCGACATCGAGCTCGAGCGTTCTTAATTTGAAAAGGGAAAGAGTCTTATGAAATCGCTACTCGACCTGTTCAAGCAATTCACGCCTGATGAGCATTTCGATGCCATCAAGATCGGCATGGCTTCGCCCGAGAAGATCCGTTCGTGGTCTTTCGGCGAGGTGAAGAAGCCCGAGACGATCAACTACCGCACGTTCAAGCCCGAGCGCGACGGTCTCTTCTGCGCCAAGATCTTCGGCCCCATCAAGGACTACGAGTGCCTGTGCGGCAAGTACAAGCGCCTGAAGCACCGCGGCGTGATCTGCGAGAAGTGCGGCGTTGAAGTCACGCAGACCAAGGTGCGTCGCGAGCGCATGGGTCACATCGACCTGGCCGCGCCCTGCGCCCACATCTGGTTCCTGAAGTCGCTGCCGTCGCGCCTGGGCCTCGTGCTCGACATGACGCTGCGCGACATCGAACGCGTGCTGTACTTCGAAGCCTACGTGATCACCGACCCCGGCATGACCCCGCTGAAGAAGTTCGGCATCATGTCCGAGGACGACTACGACGCGAAGCGCAAGGAATACGGTGACGAATTCGTCGCCAAGATGGGCGCCGAAGGCATCAAGGATCTGCTCGAAGGCATCGAACTCGACAGCGAGATCGAACGCCTGCGCGGCGACCTGACCGGCTCCGAAGTCAAGGTCAAGAAGAACTCCAAGCGCCTGAAGGTGCTGGAAGCCTTCCGCAAGTCGGGCATCAAGCCCGAGTGGATGGTGCTCGACGTGCTGCCCGTGCTGCCGCCGGACCTGCGTCCGCTGGTGCCGCTGGACGGCGGCCGCTTCGCGACCTCCGACCTGAACGACCTGTATCGCCGCGTCATCAACCGCAATTCGCGTCTGCGCCGCCTGCTGGAGCTGAAGGCTCCGGAAATCATCGCGCGCAACGAAAAGCGGATGCTGCAGGAAGCTGTCGACTCGCTGCTGGACAACGGCCGCCGTGGCAAGGCCATGACGGGCGCCAACAAGCGCGCGCTGAAGTCGCTGGCCGACATGATCAAGGGCAAGAGCGGCCGCTTCCGCCAGAATCTGCTGGGCAAGCGCGTCGACTACTCGGGCCGTTCGGTCATCGTGGTGGGCCCGACGCTCAAGCTGCACCAGTGCGGCCTGCCGAAGCTGATGGCGCTCGAGCTGTTCAAGCCCTTCATCTTCTCGCGCCTCGAAGCCATGGGCATCGCGACGACGATCAAGGCTGCCAAGAAGGAAGTCGAATCGGGCACGCCGGTGGTCTGGGACATCCTGGAAGAGGTCATCAAGGAGCACCCGGTCATGCTGAACCGCGCTCCTACGCTGCACCGTCTGGGCATCCAGGCCTTCGAACCGATCCTGATCGAAGGCAAGGCCATCCAGCTGCACCCGCTCGTCTGCGCGGCATTCAACGCCGACTTCGACGGCGACCAGATGGCTGTTCACGTGCCGCTGTCGGTGGAAGCGCAAATGGAAGCCCGCACGCTGATGCTGGCCTCCAACAACGTGCTGTTCCCGGCTTCGGGCGAACCGTCGATCGTTCCTTCGCAGGACGTGGTGCTGGGTCTGTACTACACGACCCGCGACCGCATCAACGGCAAGGGCGAGGGCCTGATCTTCTCCGACATCGGTGAAGTGCAGCGCGCGCTCGACGCCAACGAAGTCGAACTCACCGCCAAGGTGGCAGTGCGCATCACGGAATACACCAAGAACAAGGAAACCGGCGAATTCACGCCGTCGACCTCGCTCGTGGACACCACCGTGGGCCGTGCCCTGCTGTCCGAGATCCTGCCGAAGGGCCTGCCGTTCTCGAACATCAACAAGGCGCTGAAGAAGAAGGAAATCTCCAAGCTCATCAACGTCTCGTTCCGCAAGTGCGGCCTGAAAGAGACCGTCGTGTTCGCCGACAAGCTGCTGCAAAACGGCTTCCGCCTGGCGACCAAGGCCGGCATCTCGATCGCCATCGACGACATGCTGGTGCCCGCCGAGAAGCACGGCATCATCGAGCGCTCCGCCAAGGAAGTGAAGGAGATCGAGCAGCAGTACGTGTCGGGTCTGGTGACCTCCGGCGAACGCTACAACAAGGTGGTGGACATCTGGGGCAAGGCCGGCGACGAAGTGTCGAAGGTCATGATGGCCAAGCTGTCGAAGCAACGCGTCATCGACCGCCACGGCAAGGAAGTCGAGCAGGAGTCCTTCAACTCGATCTACATGATGGCCGACTCGGGCGCCCGCGGTTCCGCGGCCCAGATTCGCCAGGTGGCCGGTATGCGGGGCCTGATGGCCAAGCCGGACGGCTCGATCATCGAGACGCCCATTACCGCGAACTTCCGCGAAGGCCTGAACGTGCTGGAGTACTTCATCTCCACCCACGGTGCCCGTAAGGGTCTGGCCGACACGGCGCTGAAGACGGCGAACTCGGGCTACCTGACCCGTCGTCTGGTCGACGTGACGCAAGACCTGGTCGTGACCGAGCAGGACTGCGGCACGCACGGCGGCTACCTGATGCGCGCCATCGTCGAAGGCGGTGAAGTGATCGAGTCGCTGCGCGACCGTATCCTCGGCCGCTCGGCTGCGGACGACGTGCTGCACCCGGAAAACCGTTCGGTGCTGCTGAAGGCCGGCGAGATGTTCGACGAAGACAACATCGAAGCGCTGGAAGCGCAAGGCGTCGACGAGGTCAAGGTCCGCACCGCGCTGACCTGCGAAACCCGCTTCGGCATCTGCGCGACCTGCTACGGCCGCGACCTGGGCCGCGGCGGCCTGATCAACATCGGCGAAGCCGTCGGTGTGATCGCCGCTCAGTCCATCGGCGAACCCGGCACGCAGCTGACGATGCGTACCTTCCACATCGGTGGTGCCGCTTCGCGCGCTGCCATCGCTTCGAGCGTGGAAGCCAAGTCGAACGGCTCGATCGGCTTCAACGCCACGATGCGCTACGTGACCAACAGCAAGGGCGAGCTGGTCGTGATTTCGCGTTCGGGCGAGATCGTCATCCATGACGAGCACGGCCGTGAGCGCGAACGCCACAAGGTGCCGTACGGCGCGACCCTGACGGTCAAGGCCGACCAGCAGATCAAGGCCGGCCACGTGCTTGCCAACTGGGATCCGCTGACGCGCCCGATCATTACCGAGTTCGCCGGCAAGACGCAGTTCGAAAACGTCGAGGAAGGCCTCACGGTTGCCAAGCAGGTGGACGAAGTGACCGGCCTGTCGACCCTGGTCGTGATCGACCCGAAGCGCCGCGGCGCTGCCAAGGTCGTGCGCCCGCAGGTGAAGCTCATCGACGCCTCCGGCGCCGAAGTGAAGATCCCGGGCACCGACCACTCGGTGACGATCGGCTTCCCGATCGGCGCTCTGGTCCAGATCCGTGACGGTCAGGACGTGGGCCCCGGCGAAGTGCTGGCGCGTATTCCGGTCGAAGGCCAGAAGACCCGCGACATTACCGGCGGTCTGCCGCGCGTTGCCGAGCTGTTCGAAGCCCGTTCGCCGAAGGACAAGGGCATGCTGGCCGAAATGACCGGCACCGTGTCGTTCGGCAAGGAAACGAAGGGCAAGATCCGCCTGCAGATCACCGATCCGGAAGGCACGGTCTGGGAAGACCTCGTGCCGAAGGAAAAGAACATCCTGGTGCACGAAGGCCAGGTGGTGAACAAGGGCGAATCCGTGGTCGACGGCCCGGCGGACCCGCAGGACATCCTGCGCCTGCTGGGTTCGGAAGAACTGGCGCGCTACATCGTGGACGAAGTGCAGGACGTGTACCGCCTGCAGGGTGTGAAGATCAACGACAAGCACATCGAGGTGATCGTTCGCCAGATGCTGCGCCGCGTCGTGGTCGACAACATCGGCGACACGAGCTACATCTCCGGCGAACAGGTCGAACGCAGCGAAATGCTCAACACCAACGACGCCCTGCGCGCCGACGGCAAGATCCCCGCGACGTTCACCAACCTGCTGCTGGGTATCACGAAGGCATCGCTGTCGACCGACTCGTTCATCTCGGCTGCTTCGTTCCAGGAAACGACGCGCGTGCTGACCGAAGCCGCGATCATGGGCAAGCGCGACGAGCTGCGCGGCCTGAAGGAAAACGTCATCGTCGGCCGCCTGATCCCCGCAGGCACCGGCATGGCTTACCACCAGGCCCGCAAGGTCAAGGACGCCATGGACGAAGCCGAGCGCCGTGCCATCGCCGAATCGGAAGCTGCCGAACTGGCAGGCTCCGCCGACAGCGATGCAGCGGCCAGCACGGCTGACGCCAGCGAAGGCGCCGCGACCGAATAACTCGGTAGCATCACCGGCCATGACCGGTACACCACGCCCCCCGACCGCCTCCGGTTGGGGGGCGTTTTTCTTTGTGTTTTCAATGATGAGGCGTTGTCGTCGATGAGCGTATTGCCCGAATCGCTGACCAGCTGGATCGTGATCGCGGTCCTGCTGTTCTGGTTTGTCGGTGCCTACAACCGGCTGGTGCGTTTGCGCGCGGCCGTGCTGCAGGCCTACGGCCTGCTCGATGCGGCCCTGGGCAAGCAGCTCGACTTCGTGCAGGCCAGCATCACCGCCGCGCCACCGGTGGACGCGTCGCCGACGGGTGAGTCGCTGTCGTCCATCGCGCCATTGCAGGCCGCGACCACCCAGCTCGCGACCCTGCTCGGCGCGACCCGGCTGCACCCGCTGGACACTGGCGTCATGGCCGCGCTGGCTACTGCGCTGCAGGTGTGGATCAACGCGTGGCGACGCCAGCACCCGGACGATGTGACGGTGTTCGACGCCGACGGCACTCTGTCGCGGCCGGCGCAACTTCAGCCCGGGACCGAGGCCACGGTGCCCAGCGCCATCGAGCCGATCGCGTGGCCCGAGCCTTCGGCCGCGGCGGAGATCGCGCGCAGCCAGTTCAATCAGGCGGTGGGGCACTACAACGCTGCGATCGCGCAGTTTCCGGCGTTGCTGGTGGCATGGGCCGTGCGTCTGCGTCCGGCCGCTCCGCTGCTCTGAGTTCGGCGCCCGGCGCGGCTCTTTCTTCTTTCCATTGCACGGCGTCCGGCTTTACGGTCGCCCGTTACCATCGCCCCAACTTGTCAGAACTACCTTCCGATCCTTCCTCCAGCAGCAACAACGGTGCGCCGTCGCTGCAGCCTCCGCTCTGGCGCCAACTGCAACTGACCGCGGTGGCGCTGGCGTCGATTCGCGCCGGCACCTCGGGCTCGGTTGCCTTCGAGGCGGTCGAGCCTTCGCTGCGCCCCGGCGTGCAGGCGCTCGGCTTCCAGGTGCTGCGCTGGCTCGGCCGCGCCGAGGCGCTGCGTCGCCACCTGGCCAAGCGCACGCCGCCGCCGCTGCCCGATGCCCTGCTGTGCACCGCGCTGGCGCTGGCGTGGGACAGCGAGCGTGCACCCTACGAGCCCTTCACGCTGGTCGACCAGGCCGTCGAGGCCGCCAAGCGCAACCCGGCCACGCGGGCGCAGGCCAGCTTCATCAATGCCTGTCTGAGGCGCTTCTTGCGTGAGCGCGACGAGCTCGTGGCCGCCACCGACACCGAACCCGTCGCGCAATGGAACCACCCGCGCTGGTGGATCGAGCGCCTCAAGCGCGACCATCCGCGCGACTGGCAGCGGGTGCTGGGCGCCGACAACGCGCAGGCGCCGATGACGCTGCGGGTCAACGCTCAGAAATCGACCGTGGCTTCGTATCTGGCGGAGCTGGAGGCCGTTGGCCTCGGTGCGATACGCGTAGGCCCCAGCGGCCTGCAGCTGACGCGCGCACGCCCCGTGCAGCAACTGCCCGGTTTTGCCGACGGCGCCTGCTCGGTGCAGGACGCCGCCGCGCAGATGGCCGCACCGCTGCTGCTCGAAGGCCTCTTGCCGACGAAGCCGGGTGCGGCGGCGCCACTGCGCGTGCTCGATGCCTGCGCCGCCCCCGGCGGAAAGACCGCGCACCTGCTCGAAATGGCCGCCCCCGGCGCTATCGACGTGACAGCCCTGGAAGTCGATGCCGTCCGCAGCCGCCGTATCGAGGAAACCCTGGCCCGCATCGGCCTCAAGGCCAAGGTGCTCGTCGCCGACGCGGGGCGTCCGGACCAATGGTGGGACGGCACGTCCTTCGACGCCATCCTGCTCGACGCACCATGCACGGCCTCGGGCATCGTGCGACGCCATCCTGATGTGCGCTGGCTGCGCCGCGAAAGCGACACCGCCCAGCTCGCAGCCCAACAGGCCGCTCTCCTGGCCGCGCTCTGGCCGCTGGTGCGGCCCGGGGGCCGGCTCCTTTACTGCACCTGCTCCGTGTTCCGCGAAGAAGGTTCGCAACAAATTGATGCGTTTCTTGTACACAACACCGACGCACGATTGCTGCCATCGCCAGGCCATTTGCTGCCCCAAAGCGGGTCGAATGCCCGTGGCGTCCCGGACAATCCCTCTGGTGACCACGACGGTTTCTTCTACGCCCTGCTTGAGAAGCGCCCGCACTGAACGGCGCTGGCCGGCCTTGCTGGCTGTCCTGCTCTGGGCCTGGGCAATGTGGATGGTCCTGCTGCTGCCGGCCCCGGCGGCCGCCCAGGGCCGCAACGGCACGTCGATCACCCAGATGCGCCTCGAGCAGTCCGACGACGGCGTCTACTTCAGCGCTGCCGTGCAGTTCGAGCTGCCCTCCTTGGTGGAGGAGGTGCTCGACAAGGGCATCGCCATCTATTTCGTGGCCGAGGCCGAGCTCTACCAGGAGCGCTGGTACTGGACCGATCGCAAGGTCGCCCAGGTCGCGCGCCACATGCGGCTGGCCTACCAGCCGCTCACGCGGCGCTGGCGACTCAATGTGTCGGCGGCGCCGATGACCGGCGCGGCCGGCCTGGGCATCTCGCTGAACCAGAACTTCGACACCCTCGGTGATGCGCTCGACGCCATCAAGCGCATCGGCCGCCTGCGGCTGGGCGATGTGGCCGAGATCGGCGACGACCCGCAGCACCAGGTCACTTTCCGCTTCCGGCTCGACACCTCGCAGCTGCCGCGCCCGTTCCAGATCGGCGTGGTCGGGCAGGCCGACTGGAACATCGCCGCCGAACGCACGGCCAAGCTCCCGCTGGAGAAGCAGAAGTGAGCACTTCCGGGCGCAGCGGCGCAGCGGCCACGCCGGCCGCGCGCCGCGCGCGGGCCACGCGCTGGGCCATTGGTGTCGGCGCCGCGCTGGTCACGGCCATCGGCCTGGTGCTGATGTTCCTGCTGGCGCAGGCCACCAACAACCGCGCACTGTACGAGCGCTACTACGTGCGCCTGTTCGGCATCAACGTCGTGGTGGCGGTGCTGCTGGTGCTGGTGATCGGCTGGGTTGCCTTCCGCTTGCTGCGGCGGCTGCGGCAGGGCAAGTTCGGCAGCCGATTGCTCATCAAGCTGGCGGCCATCTTCGCGCTGGTGGGCGTGGTGCCCGGGGCGCTGGTCTACGTGGTGTCTTATCAGTTTGTTGCGCGCTCCATCGAGAGCTGGTTCGACGTGAAGGTCGAGGGCGCGCTCGATGCTGGCCTCAACCTGGGGCGCGCCACGCTCGATTCGCTGTCCGACGACCTCGCTGCCAAGACGCGCAGCGCCAGCGCGCAACTGGCGCAAGTGCCCGACACGAGCGCGGGCCTGGTGCTGGAACGCATCCGCGATCAGCTTGAGGCCACCGACGTGATCCTGTGGACCGGCAACGGGCAACTCGTGGCCAGCGCCGGCTCCTCGCGTTTTCAGCTCAACCCCGAGCGGCCAACCGTGCAGCAGTTCCGCCAGGTCCGCCCCGAGCGCGCCGTCGCGCACGTCGAGGGGCTGGACGAAACAGCCGCGCCAGGCGCAACCCCGCCAGTCGCGAGCGTGCGTGCGCTCGCCATGGTGCAGAGGCCGGGCTTCGACTTCGACACCGCGCCGCGCTATCTGCAGGTCACGCGGCCGCTGCCGCCGGCCGTGGTCGCCAACGCGCTCGCCGTGCAGGAGGCCAACCGCGAATACCAGGAGCGGGCGCTCGCGCGCGAGGGCCTGCGTCGCATGTACATCGGCACGCTCACGCTGAGCCTGTTCCTCGCCGTGTTCGGTGCGGTGCTGCTGGCCGTGCTGTTCGGCAATCAGCTCGCGCGGCCGCTGCTCGTGCTGGCAGACGGCGTGCGCCAGGTGGCGGCCGGCGACCTGCGGCCCACCGCCGTGCTGCAGGGCAAGGACGAACTCGGCGGCCTTACGCGCTCGTTCGCCGTCATGACGCAGCAACTGGCCGACGCCCGCGGCGCGGTCGAGAAGACCATGGGCCAGCTCGACGCTGCGCGCGCCAACTTGCAGACCATTCTCGACAACCTGACATCGGGCGTGATCGTGCTCGACGCCAAGGGCACCGTGTTGTCTACCAATCCGGGCGCGACCCGTGTGCTGCGCGCGCCGCTCGCGGCCTACGAGGGCCGGGCGCTCGTCGATGTGCCGGGCCTGGCCGAGTTCGGTGCCAAGGTGCAGCAGCAGTTCGACGACTTTCTCGTCGAGCGCATGCAGCACGGCCTCGACCACTGGCAGCACGCCTTCGAGTTGCACGCCTCCGGCACCGACCTGCCGCAGCAGGACAGCGCCATCAACATCGTCGCGCGCGGCGCGGAACTGCCCGGCGCCGCGCGGCTGCTGGTGTTCGACGACATCTCCGAAATCGTCTCGGCCCAGCGCGCGCAGGCCTGGGGCGAAGTGGCGCGCCGCCTCGCGCACGAAATCAAGAATCCGCTCACGCCGATCCAGCTCTCGGCCGAGCGGCTCGAGATGAAGCTCTCGGGCAAGGTCCCGCCGCCCGAACAGGCCGTGCTCGTGAAGTCGGTGAAGACCATCGTCGACCAGGTCGATGCGATGAAGCGGCTGGTGAACGAATTCCGCGACTACGCGCGCCTGCCCGCGGCCGACCTCAAGCCGGTGGACCTCAACGCCTTGCTGACCGACGTGCTCCAGCTCTACAACGCCGAGAGCCTGCCGATCACGCTGCGCTCCGAACTCGACGAGCGCTGCCCGCCCATCCGGGGCGACGCGCAGCAGATCCGCCAGGTCATACACAACCTGTTGCAGAACGCGCAGGACGCCGCCGAAGCTGCCGCCAGCGGCACGGGCAAGGCGGGCGAGGTCGTCATCCGCACGCGGCTCGGCGATTCGGGGCAGCGCGTGCGCCTGACGGTGCAGGACAGCGGCCCGGGTTTTGCCGAAAATATTTTGAAGCGCGCCTTCGAACCATACGTAACCACGAAAACAAAAGGTACTGGTTTGGGCCTTGCCGTCGTGAAGAAAATCGCGGACGAACACGGCGCGCGCATCGAGCTTTCCAACCGCGTCGTCGATGGGGCTGTAGCAGGGGCACAAGTCTCGCTATCATTCGCGCTGGCAGGCGAGCCGCGGGCAGCGGTCGCTCACACCGAAGATTCGAAGTCTTCCGCCGCCTGAGCCGCACGAATCTCCGTCGTCGCACAGGCGATGGATGGGCCAGCGGACCCTCAATACATTGCAGACACCAGCGCAAACAACAAGCAGCACTCATGGCAAACATTCTCGTGGTCGATGACGAGCTGGGCATCCGGGACCTGCTCTTCGAAATTCTCAATGACGAAGGCCACAACGTGGAGCTCGCGGAAAACGCCGCCGAAGCCCGCGCTGCGCGCCAGCGCGCACGGCCCGATCTCGTGCTGCTCGACATCTGGATGCCCGACACCGACGGCGTCACGCTGCTCAAGGAGTGGTCCACCGCGGGCCTGCTGAGCATGCCCGTCATCATGATGAGCGGCCACGCCACCATCGACACCGCGGTCGACGCCACGCGCATCGGCGCCTTCGCCTTCCTCGAGAAGCCCATCACCATGCAGAAGCTGCTCAAGGCAGTGGAGCAGGGCCTGGCGCGCGAGAGCGCACGCCGCGCCGCGGCAGGCGTGGTGCCCGCGCCGGTCACCGGCAACCAGGCAGCCGCCATCACGACGACAGGCGACAGCCTGCTGATGGCCTCGCTGGCGTCCGTGCCCGTGGTCGACGCCGGCCCGCAATCGACCCAGAGCTTCGACCTCGACCGCCCGCTGCGCGATGCGCGCGATGGTTTCGAGAAGGCGTACTTCGAGTTTCACTTGGCGATGGAGAACGGTTCGATGACTCGCGTCGCCGAGAAAACCGGCCTCGAACGCACCCATCTTTACCGCAAGCTCAAACAACTTGGCGTCGATCTTTCAAGAGGGCGCAGAAGCGCTGTATAATTTAGGGCTGCACACAAATGCAATGGCCCGGTAGCTCAGTTGGTAGAGCAGCGGATTGAAAATCCGCGTGTCGGTGGTTCGATTCCGCCCCAGGCCACCATCTTTCTTTCTCGGTAGATCCCAAGTCAGCTCAAAAGTCCTTGTAGATCAAGGGCTTAGCCTGAAAAGGCGGCTCAAGCGGCATCACCGAATCTCACAAAATCCCGTTCTTGCGTGTACCCCACGGTGTACCCCAGACTGCTTTTCAATCGCAGTCGATTTTGGGTACACCATGGGGCAACTCAACGAGCTTCAGATCAAGGCGGCAGCGCCGCGTGACAGGGAATATTTGCTGGCGGACGGCGACGGTCTTTACCTTCGCGTGCGGCCGACCGGCAAGGCGTGGGTCTATCGCTACAAGCGGCATGGCAAGGAAGCCAAGCTCAGCATCGGGCACTACCCGGCGGTGACGCTTGCGGCCGCGCGCCGGAAGGCGCGTGCCGAAGCCGAGAGGCGCGCCGATGGCGTCGATCCACGGGAGGCGAGGCGCGTGGAGGAAGAGCGCGATCGCGTTGCCCGCCTCAATACCTTTGAGCTGACCGCCCGCGCCTGGCATGCGCAGGCGCGGAAGGACCGCGAATGGTCGGCCAGCTATGCCGAGAAGGTGATGCGCCACCTGGAGCTGCACATCTTCCCGTGGGTCGGTGCGCTGGCCATGGAGGCCATCTTGCCGACCGAGGTGGTCCGATGTCTGCACCGCATCAAGGAGCGCGGCAATCTGGAGACGGCGCAGCGCGTGCGCGAAGCGGTGCAGCATGTGTTCCAGTACGCCGTCGATGTGGGCGCGCTGGATCCGGCCAGGAACTTCGTGAACGGCCGCACGGGTGGCCTGCCTCCACCTCGCACTCGCCACTATGCGGCCATCACAGACCCGCAGAAGCTCGGTCAGTTGCTTCGCGACATGCATGCCTACAACGGCAACGTCATCACGCGTGCGGCGCTGCAGCTCTCGCCCTTGCTGTTCCAGCGGCCTGGTCAGTTGCGGTTGGCGCACTGGGAAGATGTGGATCTCGATCAGGCGCTGTGGCGTTGCCCGCCCGAGAAGATGAAGCTGCGGGAGTGGAAGAAGCGCGATGTGCGCACGCCGGCTCATCTCGTGCCGCTGCCGACGCAGGCGGTCGAAATCCTGCGCGACATCCATTCGCTGACTGGTCCCAGTGGACCGATCTTCCGCAGCATGGCGAAGCGTTCCGAGAAGACGCGCTACATGAGCGACAACACCATCAACAGTGCGCTGCGCACGCTGGGGTACGACACAAAGGAGCAGATCACAGGCCACGGGTTCCGCGCCACGGCCCGGACCCTGATTCGTGAGCTGTTGGGGTGCGACCGTGAGGTGATTGAGCGGCATTTGGCGCATGGCTCCGATGAGGAACTGGGTAGCGCATATGACCGCGCCACTTTCTTGAATCAGCGGCGCAAGATGATCCAGTTGTGGGCGGATCTGCTGGACGACCTGGCTGCGGGGAAGACGTTGGAAATGCTTTCAGATACGGAGTTCGCGACAGCAAGGGGAAGCGAGATGCGCGTGGTGCAGGCGAGCTCTTTTGCCGGAACGTTGCCGATCTTGATTACCGATTCCGGGAGCAGTGTGGGCACGTTGCAATCGCACACCCTCGCCGGATATCAATCGGAGGACATCAAGTCATGAGGAAAGAAATTTCTTCCTCCAAGGCGAGCGCTGCGACCTTGCCGAGCGGGTATGCCGGTATCCGAGGTGGCATCGTCGAGTCGCTCGATGCCGCAAGGCACGTAGCTGCTCGGAGCGTCAATTCATTGATGACGGCGAGCTATTGGGAGGTCGGTCGCCGCTTGGCAGGAGGGGCGAGTCCGTGGAGGTAGCATCAGCGCCATCTCTTTTTTGGAGTGGCGGAATATGACGGCGTCGGAAGCCCACAGAGTCCCAAGGCTCTATTCGTACATTGTTCGAGTCGATGATGGAGCGGCTCCCAACCCCTACAACGGCATGTGCTCGCTGGCGATCTGCAAGCCAGCTATTCGCCGAACCGCTCGCGTCGGTGATTGGATTCTGGGCACAGGCTCGGCGGCTGCGGGATTAGCCGGCCACATGATCTATGCGATGCGCGTCGATGAAGCGATCACGTTGGAAGAATACGATAGGCGTGCGCCCTTGGAGTGGAAGCACCGGATCCCGGATATGTCCAGTCGGAGTCGAGCCAGGAGGCGGGGCGATTGCATTTACGATTACTCGGCGCCACCATGGCCGCAGCAGCGGCAAAGCGTGCACGGGCCCGGGAATCGGGATGTGGACCTTGGCGGCAAGAACGTGCTGATCGGTCGCGAGTACACATACTTCGGTAAGGATGCGATCGAGTTGCCACGGAGTTTGCGCTCTCTGGTGCATCGGACGCAGGGGCATAAGTGGCAGCCGAACGCGCCTCTCCTCGGCCGGTTTGTGAACTGGATCGAAGCGCAGCCGCGCGGGATGCTAGGTAAGCCTGGATTCGCGCTGCCTGAGAACCCGAAGGAGGGCGCGCAGGGATGTGGCCCGCGATGCTCGGATGACCGCGACGGGCAACTCTGCATCAGCCAGGATGGCGAATGCAGCTAGCCCCGTTCAGACTTCATATCGACTGCGGATTGAGCCACTTGGCTCTCCCCATCCCCGTACCCATCTGGACTTCTGCACTTGGGTGAGTCGGCATGCTGCGCACTGACCGTGCCGACGGCAGCCCGCTTTCGACAAGCTGCGTGCGTGTGAGCTGACGTGGCACTTTTTGGCGCCTCCGCTTGATGGTCACACTCCTTCGGACGCTTAGGTTTCATGCGGGTATATAGCTTCCTCTGAACTGATTCCACCATTGCTCCTACCAATTGGATCGATGCTTGAACTCTTCGCACCGGCACGCGTTTTGCCTATTTTGCGAGCATCAATCCTAACGGCTGGGCCACCGGCAGCCGCCTCCGCGCGGCGAGCGCCCAATCCGGACGGTTGGAGCCGAAAAGCCGGTTTTGACTGCTCTATGATGGATGTTGTGGACGCGTTGGGGGAAAGATGGCGCGGCGTCCAAACACAAGCCGAGCTCGCAGGCCTCCTGCAGGCTTGGCAATCAAGAATAGCGTTGGGGGCATCTGCACTTTCGACCGCAGGCGATGCCTGGGCTGATTGGGCCGTGGCCCCCGTTTACATGGGGCCGGGATGAGCATTGCGCAGATTGAACAGAACGTTAAACAGGTCTTGCTCACCTCGAAGCAAGACACGTTCATCTACGACTTGCTTCTTGCGTATGGCAAGCCGAAGGCGTCGATCAACCGCCTTCAAACTTCGGGCTCGTCGGGCTACAACTTGTCCAAGCAAGCAGGCGTCGTGCTGTGGAAGAGCCACGTCTACTTCATCGCCACGGACCCAGGGAACTGCGACGAGGTGTTGGAGCGGGCCAAAACCGCTGACGAGGTCGCCAAGCACAAGCCGCGTTTCATCATCGCCACTGACTTCATCGAACTGGCGGCATTTGACGCCAAGACCGGCGACCCACTAAAAATCCCCTTTGTGAGCCTGTCGAGTCATTTCGACTTCTTCCTGCCTTGGGCGGGCATGGAGAAGGCCACGCAGAGGTCTGACAGCCCGGCGGATGTCAAAGCTGCCGAGAAGATGGCGAAGCTTTATGACCTCATATTGCTCGACAACCCCACGTTGTATGGCGAGGACTCCCATCGCCTGAATGTCTTCCTCTCCCGAGTCCTCTTTTGCTACTTCGCCGAAGACACAGAGATATTCGCTGAGAAGCTGTTTAGCAACAGCATCCAAGCCCACACGGCCAAGGACGGCAGCGACCTCAAAGCCTATCTGCAAGAGCTTTTCAGGGTGCTCAACACCGAGGACCGGAAAAGCGCTCCCGCCTACCTCAAGGGCTTCCCCTATGTGAACGGTGGGCTGTTCGCCGAGGAGCATGAGGTTCCCGAATTTTCCAAGCGCTCGCGGGACTTGATGATCCAGTGCGGCCTCGACTTGGATTGGTCGGAGATCAGCCCCGACATCTTCGGGTCGATGTTTCAAGCGGTGGTCGATGTCGATCAGCGCGGAAACATGGGCATGCACTACACCTCGGAGGCCAACATCATGAAGGTCATCGAGCCGTTGTTTTTGTCTGAGCTCTACGAGGAGCTCGAGAAGGCGAAGTCCAGCGTCAAGAGGCTCCAAGAGCTGCAGCGCCGCATCACCGAGATCAAGGTCTTCGACCCGGCGTGCGGGTCGGGCAATTTCTTGATCATCGCCTACAAGGAACTGCGCAAGCTGGAGATGGAAATCCTCAACCAGCTCAGCGTCCTCAACAAGCAGAACGACTTCGGCCTCACGGCCCTTCAGCTCAATCAGTTCTATGGCGTAGAGCTCGACGACTTCGCCCACGAGATCGCGATCTTGTCGATGTGGCTGGCCGAGCACCAGATGAACTTGGCGTTCATGAAAAAGTTCGGCGTCGTCACCTCGCTTCTGCCCTTGAAGCCGAGCGGCAACATCAAGTGCGGGAATGCGATTCAAGAGGATTGGCGCGAGGTGTGCCCCGCCGAGCCTGGCGACGAGGTCTACATCTTGGGCAACCCGCCGTATCTGGGCTCCAAAAAGCAGGACGCCCAGCAGAAGGCTGACATCGCCAGGACATTCGCGGGCTCTACGAACTACAAGAATCTCGATTACATCGCCTGCTGGTTCTTGCTGGCCGCTCGATACATAGGCGCGACACAGGCCCGCAGCGGCTTTGTGACGACCAATTCGATTGTCCAGGGCGACCAAGTGGCCCTGCTGTGGCCGCGCATCTATGAATGCGGGGTCGGCATTGCCTTCTCCGTCGAAGCGTTCAAGTGGGGCAACAACGCAAAGAACGCGGCGGGCGTGACCTGTGTAGTCATCGGTCTGGCGAGGGCCGACATGCAGACGAAGTGGATGTATCAGCAGGGGCACCGCGTAAAGGTGAACAACATCAGCCCGTATCTGACCGACGCCAACGATGTGATCGTCGAGAAGCGAAACAGCCCAATCGCATCGCTGCCGGAGATGGTGGTCGGCAACATGTCGTTGGAGGGTGGATACCTGAAGCTGGACCGCGACGAAAAGCGCGATTTCGTCGCGAGCTATCCAGAGGCGGAGCGATTCCTCAAACGCTTGACGGGCGGAAATGAGTTTCTCTACGGCGAGGAGAACTGGTGTATTTGGATCGAGGACGACGAGCTCGACGAAGCGCTGGCGATCCCCGGCATCCGGCAGCGCGTCGATGCGGTCAAGGCCTTTCGCGTCAAGGGCGGCGATGTCGCCCGCACCTTGGTCCATCGCTCCCATCAATTTCGCTATCGGAAGGTCGCGTCGGGCGACATGATCTTGGTCCCCTGCACGACCTCCGAGCGCCGGGAATACCTGCAGGTCGGCATGCTTCCCGCTGGATCGATCCCGCTTCATTCCGCGCAAGTCGTCTACAACGGCAGCTTGCCGATCTTCGCCATGCTCTCGACGCGGATGCACTTGCTCTGGACCAAAGCGACATGCGGAACGCTCGATTCGCGAGTCCGATATTCCAACGTCATCGCCTACAACAACTTCCCGATGCCCAAGCTTAGCCAGGCTGTGGCGACGCGGCTTTCCGGGCACGCGCTGACCATCCTGTCGGAGCGCGAAGCCCACTCGGAGCTGACCATCGCCGAGATGTATGACCCCGAGAAGATGCCTGCGTCGCTGAAGGCCGCGCACGAAAGGCTTGATCGGGACTTTGAGGCGGCCTACCAGAGGAACGGATTCCAGAGCGATCCCGAGCGACTGAGTTTCCTGTTCGCCGCATACGAGAAGCAACTGAAGGCAGCCCATGACTAATATTGTCGAAGTGACCTACGCCCAGACCGGCGAAAGCACGAAGGTCAATGACATGGGCATGCGCGAGATGCAAGCCCGCGCCTACGAGGCCCGCAACGAGCAATACCTGCTCCTCAAAGCGCCGCCGGCCTCTGGCAAGAGCCGAGCTCTGATGTTCCTGGCTCTCGACAAGTTGAGGAGCCAAGGCGTCCGCAAGGCCATCATCGCCGTGCCGGAGCGCTCCATCGGATCGTCGTTCGCCTCGACGCCGCTTTCCAATTACGGCTTCTTCACCGACTGGGTGGTCCAACCCGAGCACAACCTCTGCACGCCCGGCGGCGACCAAGGCAAAGTCAAGGCATTCGTGAACTTTTTGGAGGGGGCTGGCGAAGTTCTGGTCTGCACGCACGCGACGCTGCGCTTCGCATTCGAAGCCATCGAGGAAGAGCTGCTCAACGACTGCGTCCTGGCCATCGACGAGTTCCACCATGTCTCGGCCGACGTGGACAGCAAGCTCGGCTTCATGCTTCGCAGCGTCATGCAGAAGTCCACGGCGCATGTCATCGCGATGACGGGCTCCTACTTCCGCGGCGACAGCGTGCCGGTGCTGCTGCCCGAGGATGAGGCCAAGTTCGTCAAGGTCACATACAACTACTACGAGCAGCTCAACGGCTACACCTATCTCAAGTCGCTGGGCATCGGGTATCACTTCTACCAGCGCAAATACCTGTCGGCCATCGCACAGGTGCTCGACACCGACAAGAAGACGATCTTGCACATCCCAAGCGTGCGCTCCGGCGAGTCCACGCAAGACAAATACAACGAGGTGGACACCATCCTCGACACCATCGGGACGGTGAGGGGGCAAGACCCCGACACGGGCGTGATCACGGTTGAGCGCAAGAGCGATGGCAGGATACTCAAAGTTGCCGACTTGGTCCACGATGAGCCTAAGGCTCGCGACAAGATCGTCGGCTACCTGCGGACCATCAAGTCCCCTGATGACTTGGACCTGATCATTGCATTGGGCATGGCCAAGGAAGGTTTCGATTGGTCGTTCTGCGAGCACGCGTTGACCGTCGGGTATCGCGGGTCTCTGACTGAGATCATCCAGATCATTGGCCGCTGCACGCGCGACAGCCCGAACAAGTCGCATGCGCAGTTCACCAACCTGATTGCCCAGCCCGACGCGCACGACGATTTGGTGAAGCTCGCCGTGAACAACATGCTCAAGGCGATCACTTGCTCGCTGCTGATGGAGCAAGTCTTGGCCCCGAACTTCAAGTTCAAGACCAAGCACTCCGAGGACGACAAGGCCGGGCCTGGCGAGATCAAGATCAGCGGGTTCAAAGAGCCATCGTCGAAACGTCTCAAAGACATCATCGAGGGCGACCTCAATGACTTGAAGGCGGTCATCCTCCAAGACGACGCGATGCTCAAGGCAATGCCGGGCAACGTGGACCCCGAGGTCATCAACAAGGTCTTGATCCCCAAGATCATCAGGATTCGCTATCCCGACCTCTCGGATGAAGACGTTGAGACGGTGCGCCAACACATCGTCGCGGACTCGGTGTTGAAGAGCGGCGAGTTCAAGGAGGATGGCGACCAGCGGTTCATCAAGATGGCGGGCAAGTTCGTCAACATCGACGACTTGCACATCGACCTGATCGATCAGATCAACCCCTTCCAGGCGGCGTTTGAAATCCTGTCCAAGTCGGTGACGGCCAGCGTTTTGAAGACGATTCAAGAGGCCATCGAGGCCACGCGCATCGTGATGACCTCGGAAGAGGCGGTTCTGCTCTGGCCAAAGATCAAGGAGTTCACCAAAATCCACGGGCGGCCTCCAAGCCACCAGGCTACGGATGCGCTCGAAGCCCGGATGGGCGAGGCGCTCATCTATATCCGCGTGCAGCGCCAGAAGCAGGGCGTATGAAGCTTGAGGACCTATTGAAGATCGTCAAAGACGACGATCTAGACCTACTCAAAGTGAAGCCAGTTCGGTCGGGAGCCACGACCGCGGACGTTCGGCTGGCGGCGTCGTTCAAAGAGATTGAGGACTTCGTCAAGACGTATGGGCGCGAGCCGCAGCCCACGCACGCCGACATGCATGAGTTCAAGCTCAACAGCCGGCTGGCGGGATTCAGGGCGAGCAAGTCGAAGTCCGAGACGCTGCGCCCACTCGATTCTTTGGGACTGCTTGGCCCTCCAGTCGAGTCGGTGGAAGATATTTTTGAAGACGACGACCTCGGGCTGCTGGGCGGCGCTGATGAAAGCATCTTCAACTTGCGCCACGTTCCATCGACCATCGCGATGCCGGACAAGATCGCGCAGCGAAAGCCCTGCGACGACTTCGAGCAGTTCGAGCCGCTGTTCACGCAGTGCTTTGAGGAGCTGGCCGCTGGCGTGCGCGAGATGCGCGCCTTCACCGGCGAGCAGCAGATCAAGGTCGGCCACTTCTTTGTCCTTAACGGCGTCACCGCGTATGTCGCGGAGGTCGGGGAAAAGGAGCTCAAGAACAAGAAGGTGAACGCGCGGCTGCGGTGCATCTTCGAGAACGGCACCGAGTCGAACATGCTGCTACGGTCCCTGGCGACCGAGCTCTACAAAGACCCGGCGGGCCGGCGAATTCTCGACTCCCACGACAAGGCTCTCGAAGAGCTCGAGCTCATCAAGGAGGACGACAAGTCCACTGGCTATGTCTACGTGCTCAGCTCGGCCAGCGAGAAGCCTGAGATCAAGGCGATCCAGAACCTATACAAGATTGGTTTTTCAAGCGTACCCGTCGAGGTCCGCATCAAAAACGCCAAGCAGGAGCCGACCTATTTGATGGCCGCTGTGAAGGTCGTGTCGGCCTACCAGTGCTACAACCTCAACCCGCAAAAGTTCGAGGCGCTGCTCCATGCTTTCTTCGGCAAGTATTGCCTGGAAGTGGAGGTCGCCGACTCGGCCGGAAAGCTCCATACCCCGCGAGAGTGGTTCATCGCGCCGCTGCCTTGCATCGAACTCGCGATCCAGCTCCTGATCAATGGCGAGATCGTGCACTACCGCTACGACGGCGACGCCCAAGAAGTGGTCGAGCGATAGGGGAAACAGACACTATGGGCAAAGTCATTGTTCCGGCGCTGCCGACGGAAAGCGAGATGGAGAAGCATTTCCAATGCTCGCATATGAACGCGACTGGAACACCATCCGCTCCCTGCTCGAAGAGATTGAGGGCCAGTCCCAAGGTCCGCGAGATAGGGTTGCGTTTGCGAGGAGCGAGGCTTTTCATCCTCAAGGGCAGCCTGGAAGACTTGGTTCATCTGGAGCCCATTGACTATCGAGCGTCGTTCCAACGGATGGTCGGGTGAAATGCAGTGGCTGAAAAGTCTTGTCCCTTTTGCGCTTTACCTGCTGAGCAGGCCTTGGAGCAGATCGTCGACGCGCTCTGACCTCGGAGCCGGTCAGCGGCATCTACAACGATGGCTTCAATCCGAGGAGCGATTGCCATGGATGATTAGCGAGATCTCCTACTCGGCCGCCGACTTGTTCCGCAGCTCTTTCTTGTAGCGCTTCATTAAGGAACTCATGAGTTCCGACGGCTCTACCTCGAGTCCATTGCACAAGAAGATGAGACTGGTCAATGAAGGGCTGGTAGTGGCCGTCTCCAATTTGGCAATGAATGTGCGATTGAGACCCGACGCAAAACCAAGCTCTTCCTGATTAAACCCACGCAACGCCCGCCGAGCCTTCAGTTCGGCCGCAAAGGCTTTCAGTAGTGCGGGATCCTGCGTCGATCGCATGCAACGAATCTCGCTGCATGGACTTCTTTATGCACCCGCTTGTATGGTACATAATGAGTTATGAGTCTGCGTTTCCAACTTCGCAATGCATCGCTCCTCCTGCGGGGTGCCTCTGTTGCCGAGATTCAAAGCTCTTACCGCTGCCAACGAAGCCAATGACGCGTCGACAAGTCGCCTCACCTCTGCCAACGGCCCGACCTATGCGGCTGCCAGTCTCGGTGACGCGTGTCCGCCAGAGGCAATCTGCACCTGTCGTGCGCAGCCTGTTTGCGGCTCGCATCGGTGCGCAGGTGAGGGCGCTGCGCATGGCGGCCGAGGTGTCAGGCGGCGAGCTGGCCAAGACGTCGGGGATTTCTGCCTCGATGCTTTCTCGCATTGAGCGCGGTTTGGTCTCGCCTTCGGTGGAGACGTTGGAGCGCCTCGCGCAAGGGCTGCATGTGCCAACCTCGCGTTTCTTCAGTGATCAGGCGCGGCGCACTGACTTTTGCCATGTGCGTGCAGGACATGGTGTCCTGGTCGATCGCATTGGCGCGGTGGCGGACTACCGCTACGAGCTGCTGGGCCACCTGCTGTCGGGCAATTTGTTCGTCGAGCCCTACCTGGTCACGCTGCTGCCCGGCGCCGATCCCTATGTGACCTTTCAGCATCCGGGGCTGAAGTTCCTGTACTTTCTGTCCGGGGAGGTCAGCTACCGCTATGGCGGCAGGACCGTGGAGGTAAGGGAAGGGGACTCACTGCTGTTCGATGCGACCGCACTGCATGGAATCGAGTCCATTCAGACACAGCCGGTCTCTTACCTCTCAGTGGTGTTCACGCTGCGAGAGTAGGCTGTTCCTGGCGGCCTTGCCACGCTGTGTGGCGACGCGGATGCCCATTCGATGGTTCTCCCGCGAATTCGCAACGTACCGTTTCAGCTCTCTGTCAGGCTCTATTTCTCGGTGTTCGGCATGCCGAACACCGAGAAATTCTCGAACGGCAGCAACAGCGGAGGCCTTCTGCTTGATGGAGCCATGAGGAAATGTTTGCATCGGGCGGGCGGACTCTCTCCGAGCGGAACGAATTTTCGGTTTCGGTAACCTGAACGCGGCGGTCGCAGGACGACGTCAAAACGGCAAGGGCAAAGTCCTTGTGTGGCTATGGGGGCAAACTGAGTTGGAGGTTTGCTCGTGAATTCGCTGCCACTGGACCGTGCCAGTTCGCTCCATCGATGTTCGGCATGCCGAACATCGATGGAAGGCTCCGAACTACCGATCGACCGCAACGCTCTGGGAGCGGCGAAACGGCGAGGGAGTTCGACGCTGGAATTCCGAGGGCAAAGTCCTTGTACGGCTATGAGGGCAGGATAGACTGCCGTCAGACATTGTTTACTGCAACGGCGTTGCAATGGCCCAAACCTCCCGATCAAGCTGCGTGATCAGTACCCGGATGCCGTCCGATGCGAGGGCGTATTTCGTCGCGCTGGCCGCGCGGCATCATCTCAACGCGTCGGGGCTGCTTGCGAAGATGGTCGACGAAGTGCTCAAGACCAATGGCGCAATCTCGCTCGGGTCGGATGGACCACGGTCCGCAGGCGATTCAGAAAGCGGCTTTGGCGTAGCGGATCGCATCACACTGCGACTTCGTCCCGGCGACCGGATGCTGGCTGTAAAGCGGGCAGATGCCCGCGGGATGAAGACTGGCAGCTACCTGTCCATGCTGATCCACAACCATGTTCGCGGCTCGGCGGTGCTGCCGCCGAAAGAGCTGGACCAGCTCAGAGTGACCTGCGCACAACTGGCTGCGCTCGGGCGACAGCTTCGAAGGTTCGGCATGCCGAACACGTTGGCGGCGCCGGTGGCATCGGACCTGGGCGATGCGATGGCGCTGGTTCTGCGGGAAGTCGAGGTGGCACGCGAAGCCACGGCGGCCGTCGTGCGCCGGAACCTCATCAGCTGGGAGACCGGCAGCGAGATGGGCCATGCCTAAGCAGACTGTGCGCTTGGGCCGGAGCAGCCGCGGCTCGGCTGATGCATCGCGCGACATGGCCTTGGACATCGTGAGCTATGGCCGACGGGGGCCCAGTGGCACGCTGCGCTTCGGAGCCGACCAGATCGCACAGATCCAGCGCACGGTGGGGCGTGCGCCCGAGGTGATGGTGAAGGTCTCCGGCGGTGGACGGGATGCGGGCGGCGTCGAGGCGCACCTGGGCTACATCGGCCGGCACGGCAAGCTGCCGATGGAAACCGACGAAGGGCTGACGCTGCAGGGCCGCGGTGCAGCGAAGGAGATCACGGCCGACTGGCAACTGGATCTTTGCAGGAGCCAGTACAAGCCCAAGCCGGCCGAGGGGCAGAAGGACACCCGTGCCAAGCTCGTCCACAACATCGTGCTGTCGATGCCGGCGGGCACACCGCCGCAGAAGGTGCTGGCTGCAGCACGCGTGTTCGCGCGCGAGAACTTCGCGTTGCAGCACCGCTACGCCATGGTGCTGCACACCGACCAGCCGCACCCGCACGTGCATCTGGTGGTCAAGTGCGAACATGAGTTCGAGCCCGGCAAGCGCCTGTACATCCGCAAGGACACGCTGCGGCAGTGGCGGGAGCAGTTCGCCGCGCTGATGCGCGAGCAGGGCGTGGCGGCCAATGCGACGCCGCGTCAGGTGCGAGGGCAGGTCCGCAAGCCGTACAGAGATGCGATCCATCATCGACTTCGCGCGCTTCGGACGTTTGGGGAGCTCCCGCCGGGCGAGCAGGCCAAGCATCGACCGCCGAAGACCTCGGCCTTCATGCGTGCAAAGTTCGAGAGCGTGCTCCAGGTTCTCTGGTCGAGGCGGGGAACCTTGGATGCGGGCAATGAGGCGATGCAGGGCACCCGGCAGGAGGTGGCGGCGGACTGGCAGGCGACGGCCGAGCTCTTGCGAAGACAGGGTGAAGCCGATCTGGCGGCCAAGGTAGAGCGTTTCGTCGCGCGCATGCCTCCTGTGCAGACCGACGCGCAGCGCATGGCCGAGCGTTGGAGAGAGGCAGAGAGAAGCCGAGTGGCGGAGCATGCGGATACCAAATCGCGCGGGCCGCACGTTCGGTGAGCCGTCGCACGATAGAAGAATCAGCTCTTGTTGATGTGAGGTCAAGGGGCAATGTCACCGGGACAACGACTCAACAATGAATGGAGGGGCAGGGCCATAGGGATTAAGTGTCTTCCCCCGCTATCTGGATGAATGGTGCACGGCCAGAGCACTTCACATCGAACTCGTGTCGACAGCCGAGGTTGGAGCCTCCTCACACTATGATCTTCATCAGTGCGAGCGTCGCCTCCCAAGCTGTCGGTCATTGCGGGTGCACGGCTTGAGATTCGAGGAAATAGGTGTCGCCGTGACTCAGAATTCATGGCAGAGCAGCACCGCATGACGTCGATCGGCGCGAGGCCTGAATGTTCAAGGGACGTGTTGGCTGCCCAACAAAGAAGGAGTGAGAAAAGTGCGTTTGCTGATTGCTTTCATCCTGCCGTGGTTGACATTCTTCACCATAGGCAGGCCGATTGCCGGGGTGATTTGCCTCATTCTCCAGATCACGCTGATTGGCTGGCTGCCGGCGACGATCTGGGCTGTGTACGGGCTGAGCCAATATAAGACCGACAAGAAAATCGAGAAGGCTCTGGCTCAAAGGGGCTGACCTGTCTCTCTGCGCATCGGGAGGAAGGCAGACCTTCTACGTGGAGGCCTTCGATCCTTCCTTTGCATCCGACAGCGGCGGGACAAAGACCTGTAAGAGTTGCCAGTTGACCGCAGCTTGGCAACGTCGCACGCTCGCCTGAATGCCATGTGGGAAAGTCTCTTGGCGTAGGGGCGACTTGCCTGCTGGATCGCAATCGTTGAATTGCTCCATGGCGTGAGACAGTCGTTCTCACCCGATCCAGGCGTGTCGTTCTGCTTCTGTCGGGCTCGTCAAGCCAGATTGTTGACCTTCGTCGAAGCGCCAGGGTACGGCTTGAAGGCTCGGTTCCACTTGGAGGAACTGTCATGCATGTCGAACACCATGCTGCCCGCCACGATGTCGACTCTCAGGCCATCGTGGTACCCGCGTTCTTTCGCCTGACTGAAGTGATACGTATCACCGGGCTCAGTCGTGCTACTTTGTATCGAAGAATTGCGGAAGGAAAATTCCCGCCTCCTGTGCATCTGGGAGGGCGTGCTTGTGGATGGTCACGCGGTGCGCTTCAACGGTGGATCGACGATCCGGAGGGCTACTCGAATGCCTCCTTACCGCGCACGCGTTGAGCTGCAAGCTCGGTGCCCTTCGTGTCTTGGGTTTCGTGCGCGAGCTCACGGCAATCCGGGGGGAATGCAGCGGGTTGGCGGCAACACGACTGGCGGAAGGTTGTTCCGAGGTAGATCAGCAAGGGTAGAACCGCGCCAGAGCGCGTCGCCCCCTGTGACATCCGAACATTGCAGGTATGGCAATCTCCCGGTTGCAGCGCGTGCCGATTGAAGGCGGGTCGCGGTCTTGGTACAGGGCTGCGGCGCTGAAGGGGCGTATGGCCATCAGTTCGCGTTGATACGTGCAGCCGGTGGGGCGCGTGTGGACCGCGACGGGATCGCGCTGATCGCTTTGCATTCATACCTTTCAGTCAGCCCAAGCGGTTGAAGATGAATGCGATGTTTTTGGCTGGCTGGGCGAAACCGGTGCCAAGAGCGATCCGCGACATGCACTGCAAGGCCCTGGTCTCATGCCCTGTCGACGGCAGTCTCCTGGAACGATCTTTGCGTAAGAGTGCCGTACATTTGCGGCACAAGAAGGCTTTGGCGAAGCGACTATGAAACGACTGAAGGATGAGACCGTGACTATCCGCACGTCCGCGGACATCAAGCAGCTGTTGAGGCTTGCCGCAGCGAGAGAACATCGCTCCGTGGCTTCCACGGTTGAAATGCTGGTCCGAGCCTACGCACAAGAGCATCGCTTGGTGGCATCGTCCGACGCACTCAGCGACACTGGCGATCGGGCAAACGGTGCTGGTATTGATTGATGAACGGCTTGTTGACCAACAGGCGAATTGGCTGTTGGTGCACCTGCTGGCGCTTCGAAACCTTTTCTGAGGCTTGCGATCAATCCCGGTAGTGACAGGTTGGAGGGCGCAGAGGATGAGTTCCGGCGCCGAGAGCATCAAGTCCTCTGATTCCAGGTATGCATCTCACTGATCACCCAGACCAAGGGGCAACTCGGTCCCCGAAGTGCACGCTGGGGCGGCCCCGAAACTCAAAACCTCACAGAACCATTGCGGTCGAGCCGCATCAATGAACGCTGGACGTGGGGCGCGGACGGCAGGGCAGTTGGTTCTTGGAGGGGAAAGAAAACGAGTCTTGCGCAAGCACGATCGGAACCAAGGGCTCTGTTGTCGTCATGTTCGGGCGTTGTCTCGCGGTGACCCGGTCCGTCAATGCATTGCGGCTCGTGCGCGAAATCCTGATCAATTGCGATCGGAATTCAGGCGCGAGAGCGCTGTCAACCAGGCGGCTGTGATCTCCCGGGCGCGCAAGCCTGGAGTCGCTCCGCTGCAGTCATCAATCACCAGGACGCGCAGGAGTCGACCCGAATACAGAATGGTGGTAACAGCGTTCATTTCGCAAAGTGTGGTGCTCGCACCAGCCTCCGATACCTTGGCAGATCGGTTCACGAGGAACGAAAAGCTCTCGAATTTCCCCGGGGCATCGAAGAACCCGGACAACTGCTGTTGGTAGTCTTCACGCTTTAGGTCGCCGCCGCGCGCGGCGATGTTGGCGTCCTGCGTTTGCAGTTGCCGTTGTGCGTCGTTGGACTTTGACCGGAGCTCTCCCAGCTTGGCGCGGGTGGCCTGGCGCAACTGCTGGAACTCCCGCAAGGTGAATGGTCCACTCGGATGAGGTGGATCGACGGTGACAGTGACATAGGGGTAGAGATCGGCCACCTTCCCCTCGCGAATCAGGATCAGCTTGTCCGCTGGCACAAAGCAGGTGACAAAGTTCGAGCTCTTGGGCGCCAGGGAAGCTGCGCGCTCGGCGAGCGGCCGATTCTCTTCGCAGGCCGCAGGGAACGCGGCAAGTACGGGCAGCCGCACGGTCTGCGACCCCAATGACTTTTCGACAAATGCGGGGCCGGCAGCGACCGCGGTGTCGATGGCCGAGATCGCGAGCGCAGCACTCAAGAGGAGCTGGAGCGCTGACATTTGGGAGAGGATGCTGGGCAGATGCATGGCGAAATGTAGATGGCGCAGGTCGGTTCGCCAAGCTGACGAGCAGCGCCAGCGGGAGGCATTGCCCGCGCTGCAGGTCATCGAGAGCCGCCAGTGCTGCTGCGCTCTTTGCGCAGGAACAGGCGCGAGATCGTCTGCGCCGTCTGCTCGCGCGAGGCGGCATCGCCCGCGTGCAGCTCGGCCATGGCACCGTGCATCATCTTCTGCGTGAGCCCGCGCGACATGGCTTCGAGCACCGCATCGACCGATTCGCCCTTGGCCAGCAGCTTGCGCGCACGGGCCATTTCAGCGGCGCGCCACTCGTCGGCCTGTGCGTTGAGCTGCTGGATCAGCGGCACGGTGCCGCGTTGGCCGAGCCAGTGCATGAAGCTCTGCACGCCGGCATCGATGATCACTTCGGCCTGTGCCACCGCTGCCTGGCGGTTGGCCTGGCCCTGTTGCACGACCTGGGCGAGGTCGTCGACGGTGTAGAGATAAATATCTTCCAGAGCCTTCACCTCGGGCTCGATGTCGCGCGGCACGGCCAGGTCGACCATGAACATCGGGCGGTGCTTGCGTGCCTTGAGCGCCCGCTCGACGGCGCCCAGGCCGATGATCGGCAGCGTGCTCGCGGTGCAGCTCACCACAATGTCGAACTCGGCGAGCCGCGAGGGAAGGTCGGCCAGCCGCATCGCCTCGCCGCCGAAGCGCGAGGCCAGCTTCTCGCCGCGTTCGAGCGTGCGGTTGGCAATGGCGATCGACTTGGGCTCCTTGGCTGCGAAATGCGTGGCCGCAAGGTCGATCATTTCGCCAGCGCCGACGAACAGCACGCGCGTTTGATGCAAATCTTCGAAGAGTTGCCCGGCCAGCCGGACCGCCGCGGCGGCCATGCTGATGGAGTGCGCGCCGATCTCGGTGGCGGTGCGGACCTCCTTGGCGACGGCAAAGGAGCGCTGGAACAGCTGGTTCAGCGTGCTGCCGAGCGCGCCGGCCGTCTCGGCTGCGCGCACGGCGTCTTTCATCTGGCCGAGGATCTGCGCTTCGCCGAGCACCATCGAATCGAGCCCGCTGGCCACGCGGAAGGCATGGCGCGCGGCTTCGTCGTC
>NZ_FNPM01000025.1:0-36519 GCF_900107295.1 Variovorax sp. YR266 | reverse complement strand
ATGGACTACATCACGCGCTTCATCCGCGAGCTGAACGTGGGCAGCGTCAACGTGCGCGAGGTGCCGGGCTACCGCCTGGAGCTCACGCCCTTCGGGGGCATCAAGGACTCGGGCCTCGGATACAAGGAAGGCGTGCTCGAGGCCATGAAGAGCTTTACCAACACCAAGACTTATTCGTTGCCGTGGTGAGCTCGAGGCCTGCTCCCGGATACACCGGGAGCCAGGCCCTGGCCGCCCACCGTATCGCGTTCTCCATCGTCTTGCGTCCCTTGCCGGGACGCCGAAGTCGCGCGCGTGGATGCGCCTCGATCTGACGAAAAAGCCGACAGGACTATCGAAATACCCATGGGCTTTCGTCGCTGGCACGTCACCCCGCCCTTCTGTAATTCGACCACTCCCCCCACCAGAGGCAGCCGAAAAAAATGTCAGTCGAGCACTTCATTCCCCAAGCCATTCCCCCAGGCGCCGCCATGCGGGCGCGCAAGGCACCAGACCCGACCGGCGCGCGGCAGTGCGCCACCGGATGGACGCGCACCTTCGCGCTCACGACCGCGCTCGTTGCCGCACTGAGCGGCTGCGGTGGCGGCAGCGGTTCAGGCGGCGCAGCGCTTGCGTTGCCGGCCCCGTCATCACCCGCCCCCACGTCGCCCGAAGCACCATCGACGCCGCTCGCCAACCGCACGCTGGTCATCGACCTCGACGGCGCCACCTACGCCGCCGTGCAGAGCGGCATCGCTGGCGGAACGCTGCCGAACCTCGCCAAGCTCGAAGTGAGGCTGGCCTACAGCGGCGGCATGGCCGGCACGCCCAGCCAGCAGCCCACGCTGGACACGCCCGGCTGGGCGACGCTGCTCACCGGCACCTGGGCCAGCCGCCACCAGGTGATGTCGGAAGCACCGAAGCAGGCGGTGCGCGGCGCCACCGTGTTCCAGTTGACCAAGGGCAAGAACACGGGGCCGAACGGCGCGGCCGTCGCTTCGTCGGGGCTGGCCCAATTGCTGTCTTCCGACCACGACAGCGGCTACCTCGACTCGCTCACCGATTGCTCCGGCAATGCGACCGCCACCGACTGCGTGACCACGCAAGCCACGCAACTGATCGGCGGCGACTACGCGACGGTGCTCGCGCAGTACCGCGCGATGAAGGACGCCGCACTTGACTTCGGACTCGGCTCCACGCAGTACGCGGGCACGCTGGCCAAGCTCGACAAGGCCGTCGGCACTCTCGTCGATGCCACGTCGAAGCGCCCGAACACGCGGTGGCTCGTCGTGGTGACCGGCAACCACGGGCTCAGCGCCAACAGCCAGGACGACGGCCTGCCGCTGGTGCCCGAGTCGAGCACCTTCATCGGCCTGAACCAGCCCGCGAACATGGGAACGCAAGGCGTCGGCGCAGCGCTGCCGCAGAAGCTGACCGACCTGTATGCGAACGCCGGCATCGCCGACGTTGCGCCGACCGTGCTCGGCTACCTTGGCGCGCTACCGGACGCGAAGACCTACGCGCTGGACGGCAGCCCGTTGACCGGCGCGCAGGCCGTGTCGCAGCTGACCGCATCGGTGGCCGACAACAACTCCTCCAGCGCGAGCGTGGTGCTGAGCTGGACGGCTCCGGCCAAGGGCGCGATCACGGTCATGCGCGACGGACAGGTCATCGCTTCGAACCTGCCTGCGGGCACCGCCACGTACACCGAAAACCAGCTCTCGCAAGTGCTGAGCGCCAAGGGCACGTACCAGCTCAGCTACACGGTGCAGGCCGGCGACGGCGCGGACGCCGCGTCGAGGGCAGTGCTCTCACCACTCGTGTCCTACGTTCCGCCGGTTCCGCTGGCGCCGACGCTGAAGAACGGACTGGTCTCCTACTACCCGTTCAGCGCCACACTGCCGCCGGTCGATGCGATGGCGCACAGCACGATGGGGCCCGCCGCGAGCGACCTTCCGCCCGCAGCCGGCCTCGTGGTGCCGGGTCCGTTCGCGGGCACCAACGGCCTGCTGGTGGACACGAACTTCGTCAACACCAACGGCGTCGAGGGCTACCGTCTCACGCCGGCCGATGGCTTCGACATCTCCAAGGGCACGGCACCGCAATTCACCATCGGGCTCTGGTTCAAGACGCCATCGTGCGTTGCCACCAACAACGTGACCATCGTCTCCAACAAGAGCTATGTGAGCGGCGGCAATGCCGGCGTTGCCATCGGCCTGTTCGCCAGCTCGGGCAACCAGTGCGGCGTGGCGTTCAACATCGGCTCCGGCGGGGGCGTGCGCGCGGACGGGCCGACCAGCCCCTACACGCAGATCACCGTCAACCGCTGGGTGTACATCGCCTTCTCGGTCGACGGCGTGGCCAAGACCATGAACATGTACGTGTTCGATCCGGTGACAAGCACCACCAACCGCGTGGCCGTGGGCAAGTCGACGGGGTCGGTGGACCTTTCCAAGCTCTCGCCGTTTCCGCAGTGGGGCATCGGCGACGACGGCACCGGCACCTTCCTGATGAACAAGTGCAACGGCTCCGTCACGCCGCCGTACTTCGCCGGCAAGTGCGCAACCGCGCCCACGTACCAGCACCACTTCGGCGACCTGGCGATGTGGAACCGCGTGCTGACCGATGCCGAGCTGCAATCGATCTTCCTGTCGAACAAGCCGTTGTCGACGCTGCCGGTCAACTGAGGAGGCGCGCACCATGAAATCCAGCTTCTGCTTCTTCCTTGCAGCAGGTATTGCGTGCCTGTTCATCGCCGGATGCGGTGGCGGCAGCGATGGCAGCGATGGCGGCGGGGCCAGCCTGCAGTTGCCCGTCGCTGCCGCAACAACAACCGGCGACGGCGCGGCGCCTGCCGAGGTTCCGATCGTGGCGGCGCCCTGCGCGAGCTGCGCGGCCGCCGGCACCGACCTGCCGCCAACGCTCCCGAACTCGAAGCTCAACTGCGCGCCCTGAGGGCACGTCGATCGCAACAACCATGACTCCATTCAACCGCCGCTCCTTCCTGCGCGCCGCCGCGGCCGGCGCCGCGCTCGGCCCGTTTCCACCCGCCATCCAGCGCGCGCTTGCCATCCCGGCGAACAACGCGACGGGCACCATCAACGACGTGGAGCACGTCATCATCCTGATGCAGGAGAACCGCTCCTTCGACCACTACTACGGCACCATGCCCGGCGTGCGCGGCTTCAGTGACCGCTTCACCATCCCGATGGCTTCGGGCAACCCCGTGTGGCTGCAGCAGGGCACCGCCGACTCAGTGCAGCCGTTCTATCTCGATGCGACCAAGGGCAACGCGCTGCGCGTCGGCGGCGCGCACGACTGGGGCGACCAGCAATCCGCATGGGACGGCGGGCGCATGGCGGCATGGCCGAAAGCCAAGAACACCAAGATCTCGATGGGCTACCTGCAGCAGTCCGACCTGCCGTTCCACTGGGCGCTGGCCAATGCCTTCACCATCTGCGACGCGTATCACACGTCGATCCACACGGGTACCTTCACCAACCGCATGTTCCTGTGGAGCGGCACGAACGGCGCGAACGTGGCCGGCCAGGCCTGCGTGACCAACGCCAACTGGGGTGGCCTGGGGCCCTCCACCGATGGCCTGACCTGGACCACCTACCCCGAGCGACTGCAGGCCGCCGGCGTGCGCTGGAAGGTCTACAACAGGCCGGGCAACAACAGCAACAACAACCAGCTGGTGGCGTTCGCTTCCTATCGCGCCGTCGACGAGCAACTGCGGTCGCAGGGCTCGCCGAATGTGGCTTACTCGCCTGCGATCGAAGCGCAGTCGCCGCTGTACAAGGGCTTCGGCAACACCATGCCCGACGGCGGCTACCTGCAGGCCGTGGCAGACGACATCGCCGCGGGCACGCTGCCGCAGGTGAGCTGGATCGTTGCGCCGGGGCCCTACAGCGAGCACCCGAGCATGTCGGTTCCGCAGCAGGGCGCGTGGTACATCCAGACGCTGCTCGACATGCTCACCGCCAATCCGGAGGTGTGGAGCAAGACCGTGCTCATCATCAACTTCGACGAGAACGACTGCTTCTTCGACCACATGCCGCCGCCGGCCCCGCCGTGGCGCAACGCGGACGGAACCTATGCCGGCAAGTCGACGGCGGACATCACCAACGAGTACTACACGATGCCGCCGCCGCCCGGCGACTCGAGCAAGCGCACGCCCGACGGCAAGCCCTTCGGCGCCGGCGTGCGGCTGCCGATGCTGGTGATTTCTCCGTGGAGCATCGGCGGCTGGGTCAACTCGCAGGTGTTCGACCACACCTCGACGCTGCGCTTCCTGGAGCAGCGCTTCGGCGTGCGCGAGACCAACATCAGCCCGTGGCGCCGCACGGTGTTCGGCGACCTGATGTCGTGCTTCGACTTCCGCAACCCGAACGCGGCCAAGCCCGCGCTGGTGACGGCGCCGACCAAGGCGCAGGCCGATGCCACGCTGTCGCAGCAGGTGGCCGCGCCCGGCGTGCCGGTGCCCGCGGCGGGTTCGGTGCCGCTGCCTTCGCAGGCGCTCGCCCTGCGGCCTTCGCGTGCGCTTCCGTATCACCTGCACACCAGCGCCAACGTCGACCTGCCCAACGGCCAGGTGTGGCTCACGTTCAGCAACACGGGCACGCAAGGCGCCGTGTTCCATGTGTACGACGAGCTGAACCTGTCGCGCTACCCCAGGCGCTTCACCGTGGAGCCCGGCAAGATGATTTCCGACGCCTGGGCGGCGGTGGCCGACAACGCGGGCAAGTACAGCCTGTGGGTGCTCGGGCCCAACGGCTATCACCGGCGCTTCAAGGGCGACATGGGCGCGCTGGCGAGCGGGCCGAACCCGGAAGTTCGCGTGTGCTACGACAGCAGCGGCAACTCGGTGTACCTGACGATCATGAACATGGGCAACGCCCCAGCGACCGTGACGGTCGGCGCCAACGCGTACCGCACAGACGGCCCCTGGACCTACACCGTGGCGCCCGGCATGCAGGTGGAGCCGTCATGGTCGCTCGCAGGCACCAACAGCTGGTACGACTTCACGCTGACCATGGGCACCAGTTTCGAGCGGCGCTTCGCGGGTCGGCTGGAGACCGGCAAGGACGGCGTGAGCGATCCGGCCATGGGGGTCGCGGCCACGTAGCCAGCGGCTTACACGCGGCCATCATGATCGCCCGGCATCATGGCGCCCTTTCAGACGACCCAGTGGCCCGGGAGAACCTGCAGTGACGCTCAACCAGATTCGCGCATTCATCGCCGTCGCGCAAGAGGGCGGCTTCACAGCCGCCGCGCGCACGCTGGGCATGAGCCACAGCACACTCAATTCGCAGATCCAGATGATGGAGCGCGAATACGGTGCCGAGCTGTTCCACCGCCGCGGCCGGCGCGTGGAACTATCGGCGCTGGGGCTGGAGATGCTGCCCCTGGCCCGACGCATGATCGCGCTCGAAGGCGACATGAGTTCGCTGCTGGACGACAGCGGCAAGCTGCGGTACGGATCGCTGAAGGTCGGCGCGGTCGGGCCCTTTCATGTCACCGAGATGATCGAGGCGTACCACGCGGTCCACCCTCGCATCAAGATCTCCATCACGCTGGGCAATTCCGAAGTGATCCTCGACGCGCTCGACAAATACGTGAGCGACGTGGGCGTGCTGGCAAGCCGGTTTCCCGACGAGCGCTACTACACGCAGCTCTACGCGCAGTACCCGGTGATCGTGTTCGTGCACGTCGATCATCCGTTCGCCAAGCGCAAGTCGATCGCGCTGAAGGAGTTGTCGGGACAACCGCTGCTGATGCGCGAACCCGCCTCCACGACCCGCAAGGCGCTGGAGGACGCGTTGATCGCGCAGGGCGTGACCGTGCAGGTCGCGATGGAAATCGGAAGCCGCGAGGCGCTGCGCGAAGCCGTGGCCAGGGGGCTTGGCATCGGCACCGTCTCGCAGTCCGAATACGTGCCCGATCCGCGCCTGAGGCCGGTGCGCATCGAAGGCGATGTCGTCTCCACGCACATTCACGTGTGCTGCCTGCGCGAGCGTCGGGAGAGTCGGCTGATCTCGTCGTTCTTCGATGCGATCGACGCCCGCCTGCAGGCTCGCGGAGGATCGATGCCGTCGCTTGCCTCCTCAGCGCTCAGGTAGCCGCAGGCTGCAGCCCCTTGCGCAGCTTCAGCGCCACGTCGAAGAAAGATGCGAGCACGCGGCTCTCGCGCCTGATCTGGAGGCAATAGAGGTAGGTGTGCGTCACGGCGGGGTCGCCCTCTATGCGAACGGTGCGCAGGCGCTCGTCCGGAATGAACTCCGCCTCCGAGACGGCACCGATGCCGATGCCGCGCGCGGCCGCTTCACGGATGGCCTCGCGGCTTCCGATTTCCATGGCGAGCTTCGGACGGACGCCCGCGCGCTGGAAAGCCTCGTCGAGCGCGCGCCGCGTGCTCGAGCCGCTTTCGCGCTGGAGCATCGGCTGTCCGTGCAACTCGTCCAGCCGGATCTGGCCGCGGCTCGCGAAGGGGTGGTCGCGATGCACGAACAGGATGAGTGCGTGCCGCGCATACGGCGTGGCACTGAAGCCGGGCGCCTCATGGAAGCGCGCCAGCACGCCGATGTCGACGGCGTATTCCTCCAGGTCCTTGAACACCGAGGACGAATTGCCCATGCGGATAGAGACGTCGAGGCGCGGGTAGCGCTTGCGGTAGGCATCGACCATCTCGATGACGTGGAAGGGGCCAACCGCCCCGAGCTTGAGTTCGCCGGACTGGAGGTCGCCGCTGTCGTGAAGGAGGTTGTACGAGTCCTGCTCCAGCGAAGCGATCTGCCGCGCGATGGGTAGAAGGCGCTCGCCGACGCTGGTGAGTTCGATGCGGTGACCCTGGCGATGGAAGAGCACGACGTTGTGCTGGCGCTCAAGGGCCTGGACCTGGGTGGTGAGCGTCGGCTGGCTCAGGCCCACGGCACGCGCGGCTGCGCTGAAGCTGCCGTGCTGGGCCACGGCGAGAAAAGCACGGAGTCTGGCTGCTGACATCCATAGATTGTCTCAATAGATGCGTGACAAATACGTGATCGATTTGATATTTCGTTGTCACATGGCGTTCTTAGTCTTGCGCTAATTCCCAACCTTCACCCCACCGAGCACCACCCATGAGCCCCGTCTTTCGCCTGCGCCGAAGCCTGATCGCCCTCGCCCTTTCCACCGTCGCCGCCATGCCGGCGTTGGCCGCGCCGCCTCTCACCATCGGCCTGATTCCGGCCGAGGACTCGCAGGCCATGATCGAGAGCAGCCGCCAGGTGCTCGACAGCCTGCAGCAGCAACTGGGCATGCCGGTCAAGCCCTTCGTTGCCACCGACTACAACGGCGTCATCGAAGCCCTGCGCTCCAAGAAGCTCGACGTGGCCTACCTCGGCCCGTTCTCGTACGTGCTTGCCAACCAGATCGCCGATGTAGAAGCCTTCGCGGTGGCCGTCACGAAGAAGACTGGCCAGAGCTCCTACAAGAGCGTGATCATTGCGCGCAAGGAAAGCGGCCTCGCCAAGACCGCCGACCTGAAGGGCCGCACCTTCGCCTTCGTAGACCCGACCTCCGCGTCCGGCCACCTGTTCCCCAAGGCGGGCCTGCTGCAGGCCGGCTACGACCCAGAGACCTTCTTCAGCCGCGTCATCTTCTCGGGCTCGCACGACGCCAGCATCCTCGCCGTGGCCAACAAGAAGGTCGATGCCGCAGCCGTGGCGGACCGCATCCTCGCGAGCGCCATCGCCAAGGGCCAGGTGAAAGCGGACGAGTTCGAGATCGTCTGGTCGTCTAACCCGATTCCCGAATCGCCGATGGTCTGGCGCAAGGACCTCGATCCGGCGCTGAAGGCGAAGATCGCGAAGGCCCTGGCCAACGTCAAGGACCTGCCGTGGGGCGACCAGGGCGTGCTGAACGGCTTCCAGCCCACGAACGACGCGGCCTACAACGTCGTTCGCGACACCGCCAAGGTGCTCAAGCTCGATCTGCGGAGCATGAAGTGATCCGCATCCGGCGGCTCACCAAGCAGTACGGCAACAACGCCGTGCTGCGCGGCGTTGACCTGGACGCGGCTGCGGGAGAGTTCGTGGTGGTGCTCGGCGAGTCGGGTGCCGGCAAATCGACCCTGCTGCGATGCGTGAACCGCCTGGCCGTGGCGGACGGCGGCGAACTGAAGGTCGACGGCATGGATGCCGTGCAGTGCGCGGACACGCGCGCGCTGCGCCAGCGTGTCGCGATGATCTTCCAGCACCACAACGTGGTGCCGCGGCTGAGCGCGTTGAAGAACGTGCTGACCGGCCGCCTGGGCGCGGTGTCGACGCTCGCTTCGGTGATGCACTTCTTCAGCCGCGAAGACATCGCGCTGGCGCACGAGTGCCTGGGCCGCGTGGGCCTTGCGCACAAGGCGCATGAACGCACCGATTCGCTGTCGGGCGGCCAGATGCAGCGCGTGGGCATCGCCCGTGCGCTTGCGCAGCGACCGAGGCTGATCCTCGCGGACGAACCGGTTGCCAGTCTCGACCCGCAGACCTCGCTCAAGGTGCTGCAGTACCTGCACGATGCCTCGCGCGACCTGGGGATCACCGTGCTGTGCAACCTGCATCAGGTCGACTACGCGCGCGAGTTTGCCGACCGCATCGTCGGGCTCGCGCAAGGCCGCGTCGTGTTCGATGGCGTGCCGCAGGCCATGGGGCAGGACGACATCGATCGCATCTACAACATGCCGCAACCGGCCGTCGACCGGAAGGACGCAGCCAGCAACCCGGCCGCACTGGCCATGCCCTCGATGGCCGGCACGCAAGGATGAACATGACGAACACGAAACCCGCATCGACCAGATACGCCTGGACCGGCCCGCTGCCCGAAGGCCGCAAGGGCTGGTTCAACCTGCTCATCGGACTCTGCATCGTGGCCTGGGCGCTGCAATGGAGCGCCGCCGGAGCCCAGCTCAGCTGGACGGAACTCGCAGCGGGCCTGCCGCAGATCCTGGACTTTCTCGGCCGCACCCTGCCGCCCGACCTGAACATCCTCAGCCGCCTCGTCGCACCCGCGCTCGAGACCGTGCAGATCGCGGTGTGGGGAACGCTGCTGGCCGTGCTACCCGCCATTCCCCTTTCGTTCCTGGCCGCGCGCAACCTGCAGAGCAACCGGTGGATCTACCAGAGCACGCGGCAGGCATTGAACGTGGTGCGCAGCATCAACGAACTGATCCTGGCACTGGTGTTCGTCTCGGCCGTGGGCCTGGGGCCGTTTCCGGGTGTGCTGGCGCTGGCGCTCCATGGCGCGGGCATGCTGGGCAAGTTCTTCGCGGATGCCATCGAGGAAATCGACCAGGGCCCGCTCGAAGCCTTGCGCGCGACCGGCGCGCGGCCGTTGCAGGTCATCGTGTTCGGCGTGCTGCCGCAAGTCGTCACTGCGTGGATCGCCGTGGTTCTCTATCGCTTCGAGGTGAACCTGCGTTCGGCGACGGTGCTGGGCATGGTCGGCGCCGGCGGGCTCGGCTTCGAGCTGGTGAGCAGCCTCAAGCTCTTTCGCTATCCCGAGACGGCCACCTGCATCATCGTCATCACCGTGATGGTGATTGTTGCGGACACGCTTTCCAGTCAACTGCGCCACCGCATCCAGCGCAGCGGACGGCACTGATCGCGCGTAGTCAGTGCCAGCCTGGCCAGCTGACCAGGACCTGACCACCTACTGCTGCGCTCTGTCAGTCACCGCCATGTCACGCACGCGCTGAAAGCTCCACCCCTTTCGCTCGTCCGTGACTCTCATGCAGCCTACTTCTCCGCTTCGCCGCGCCCTGGCCCTCGTGCCGGTTTCTTGTCTCAGTCTCTCGGCGCTCCTGCTGGTTGCATGCGGAGGGGGAGACAGCGGTTCTTCTTTCGTCTTGCCTCCGGCCGCCGGGGTTTCCACAACGCCGGGCAGCACAACGACCACCAGCACCAGCGGGGTCGTGGTCGGCAGCTACTTCGTCAACGCCAAGGTCTGCCTGGACCTCAACTCCAACGGCCGCTGCGATGCGGGCGAACCGTCCACCCGATCGGACAAGCAGGGCGGCTTCACGCTTGCCGGCTCGGGCGCGGGCATCGTGGCCGAGATCGGCACCGATGCCACCGAGCTCGATCCGTCCATCCCCTCATCCAAGCCGGTGACTTCAGCGCTCGTGCTGCGTGCTCCGAAGGAAGCGCCGAGCGTTGTCGACTTCGAATCGACCGCGGTGGTCGCGGAGATGGAAGCCAACGGGCTCGACTTCAAGACCGCTGCGGGCAAGGTGGCGATCTCTGTCGGCGTGGTCGCGTCGAAGCTGCTCGGTGACATCAACACCGAGAGCGACCCTGTTGCAAAGGCCGCGCTCAAGGCCGCTTCCGACGAAGGCCTGCAGCGCATCCGCGATGCGCTCGCATCGGCCGCGAACACTGACGACGTCAAGGCGGTGGTAACGGCCGCCGCCCTGACCGACCGCTACTACCAGACCAAGGCGCCGTACCGCCCGCAGCAGGATGTCAGCACCTACGAGGCGGCGCCCGCGGGCTTCTCGCCGGTCTACACCGAGGTGGTTGCGCGCCACGGCTCGCGCGGGCTCTCGGGCCTCAAGTACGACCTTGCGGTCTACAACATGTGGAAGAAGGCACAAGACGACGGCGCCCTCACGCCACTGGGCGAGAAGCTCGGGCCCGACGTGCTGAAGATCATGAAGGCCAACTTCCTGCTCGGCTATGGCGTGGCCGGCATCAGCACGCCCGGCTACGGCAACGAGACGCAGGTTGGCATCAACGAGCACACGCAGCTTGCGGCAAGGCTGGTTCAGCGCCTGCCGGCCTACTGGAAGCAGATCGGCGACAACGCCGGCTCCGCCCCGCGCCAGATCGTGACGGTGACCTCCGGCGTCGACCGCGCAGTCGACAGCGGCAACTTCTTCGTGCAGTCGCTCAAGGCGGTGCAGCCTGCGCTGGCGCCGCTGCTGACCTATCCGCCGGCACCGGCGCCCTACCCCGACAACGGCACGGCCGTGAGCCAGCCGGTGGGCACCAACCGCTTCCTGCTGTACTTCCACAAGCTCGTGAAGGCGACCGACCTGGTAACGAACACCACCGATCCGCTCTACACGACCTACCAGGCCAGCCTGGCCTACCAGAACTACAAGAGCAACGATGCCGACCTGCTCGCCAAGCAGAGCGGCCTTACGGTCACGCCCGAGGCCGCGGCTGCCGGCCGCTTGCTGCTGGAGCGCCTGTTCGCCAGGAGCTTCGTCGACAAGATCGCCAACGGCACGTACAGCTTTTCCAACAGCGGCAGCTTCAGCTACACGAGCGACGACGGCAAGTTCGCGCCCAGCCTGAGCGGCGACGGCAAGACATCGATCAAGTCGCCCGGCGACGCAGGCGCGCTGCTGTACGAGCTGTACGTGATCGCACCCGCGATGCGCAGCGAGGCCGGCGTCGATTTCACGGCCTACATGCCGGCAGCGCAGGCGAAGTTCTTCGCCGCGCTCAACGACGGCTCCGACTTCTACGACAAGGGCCCCGGCATGACGGAGAAGGGCGACATCACTTCGCGCATGTCGCAGATCCTGGTCGACGACATGTTCAACGAAGTCGATGCAATCGCCAGGGGCGACCGCTCGCACGCGGCCAAGCTGCGCTTCACGCACGCGGAAATCATGATGCCCTTCGCGGTGCGCATGGGCCTGAAGGGCGAGGACCAGAGCGTGCCCAAGGCCTCCAGCTTCAGCTACGACAGCAACACATGGCGCGGCGACTACGTCTCGCCGATGGCGGCCAACATGCAGTGGGACGTGTTCGCCGACGGTGGCGGAAAACTGCTCGTGCGCATGCTCTACAACGAGAAGGAAACCGACTTCAAGGCGGCCTGCGATGGCGCCAAGGCTGCGGGCACGGCGCACTACTACGACTACACGGGCCTGAAGGCCTGCTACGGGCACGCGGCCCAGTAGCCCAGTAGCCCAGTAGCCCCGCATCTCCCCGCATCTATTTCCTGGTCTTCCTGGCGGGCGTCTTCACGCCCTGGCGCAGCGAGCGCTGCCTCAGCGTCGCGCCCGAGCCCCGCGGTGGGCGGGCCGGGGCCACGTCGTGCTGGCTCGCCCGCAAGGTGAAATCGCAAGTCTTGACGGCCAGCTCGACGATGCGCGCCAGCGCGGGGCTGGAGTTGTCGCGCCGGTAGACCGCGCTGTAGACCAGCGGCGGCGGCATGGGGTCGCTCTTCACCACACGCAGCAAGCCGCTCTTGATGTCTGGGCGCACATAGTCGAGCGCCTGCTGGCTGATGCCGAAGCCGCTGATCGTCAGTTCGCGCAAGACGGTCGTGCTGTTCGTCAGCATGACCTTGCCAAAGCGGAAGCCGTGCTCCGCGCGCCAGGCTTCGTAGAACCTGTTCTTCGAGGCGCCTGCAGGCTGCTCGATCACGGGGTAGTCGGCAAACTCGTGCGGCTTCAATGCCCGCGCGGGAATGTCGAGCCGCGGGCTCGCGATCCAGGCCTGGTCGACCTGCCCCACCTTGATCGATTCGAAGGCCTGGCCCCAGAAGATGCCGGGCATGATGGTCAGGTCGAGCTTGTTGGCTTCGAGGCGCTCGAAGAGCGTGAGCCCCGCGTCCACCACCGGCTCCAGCGTTACCTGGGGATGCAGCTTCTGCAGCAGCTGGATCAGGCGCGTGAGCCAGGTCATCGCAATCAGCTCCGTCACGCCCACGCGGAAGGTGCCGCGCAGCGTCTTGTCGAGGCTGATGTCATGCTCGATGCGCTGCCAGAGCCGTTGCGCTTCTTCCGCGAGCGGCAGCAGCTCCCGGCCGGCCTGGGCCAGCTCCAGGCCGTGGGAGGTGCGATGCAGCAAGGGGCCGCCGAGCGACTCCTCTAGTTCCGCCAGGCGCTTGGAGATGGCCGACTGCGTGGTGTGCAGCTTCACCGCCGCGGCACTGAAGCTCTGGAGCTTGGCGCTGAAGAGGAAGGCCTCCAGCTGCTTGAAAGTGAAGTTCATGCCAGCGGAATGTACGCCCATGGCTCTGCAGGAAAAAAAGGAATACCGCGCTCCTCCGATTTCTCGTTTGTCCTGCGGCAGCCGGACTTTGATACTGCGTGCATGCTTCACATTGCACCACGCCTGAATCGAATCAAACCATCCCCCAGTTCCATGGCCGGCCAGAGGGCGCGCGAGCTGCGCGCGATGGGCCGGGACATCCTCGGCCTGACCGCGGGCGAGCCCGACTTCGAGACACCCGGGCACATCAAGGAAGCGGCAATCCGAGCAATGGCCGACGGCCAGACCCGCTACACGGACGTGGGCGGCACGCCGGTGCTGAAGGAAGCCATTGCCGGCAAGTTCCTGAACGAGAACGGGCTGGCCTACACACCGGGCGAGATCATCGTGGGCACCGGCGCCAAGCAGGTGATCTTCAACGCGCTCATGTGCACGGTCGCGGCGGGTGACGAGGTGATCGTGCCGGCGCCCTACTGGGTGTCTTACCCCGACATCGCCCTGCTGGCTGGCGGCATTCCGGTCTTCGTCGACTGCCCGGCGGCATCGGGCTTCAAGCTGCAGCCTGCCGACCTCGAACGCGCCATCACCGGCAAGACGCGGTGGCTGATGCTGAACTCGCCGAACAACCCGAGCGGGGCGACCTACACGCGTGCCGAGCTCCAGGCACTGGCCGAGGTGCTGCGGCGCCACCCCCACGTCTGGGTGCTGACCGACGACATCTACGAGCACCTGATCTATGGCGACGTCGAGTTCGCCACCATGGCCCAGGTGGCGCCCGATCTCAAGGACCGCACGCTGACGGTGAACGGCGTTTCCAAGGCCTACGCGATGACGGGCTGGCGCATCGGCTACGGCGCCGGGCCTTCGGCGCTGATCAAGGCGATGGTCAAGCTCCAGTCGCAGAGCACCTCCGGGCCGAACTCGATCGCACAGGCTGCGGCCGTCGCCGCGCTCACGGGACCGCAGGGCACCATTGCCTCGAACCGGCGCGAATACGAGAAGCGGCGCGACATGGTGGTTGCCTCGCTCAATGCCATCGACGGCATCCATTGCACAGCGCCCGACGGTGCGTTCTACATCTTCGCGTCATGCAGCGCGCTGTTCGGGCTTCGCACACGCACGGGCGCCGCAATCGAGAGCAGCGACGACTGGGTGATGCACCTGCTCGATTCGCAGGACCTGGCGGCGCTGCAAGGCAGTGCCTACGGCGTGCCGACACATTTCCGCATTTCGTTTGCCGCCAGCACGGAGCAGCTGCTGGAAGGTTGCCGCCGCATTGCGCGGGCGCGCGACGAACTCACGGGCCAAGCTATCAACCAGGAACTGCAATGAAACTCCAACCTCTTCTGAAGCTGCTGCCGGCCCTTGCCGCGGGCACCGTCTGGCTTGGCGCCACCCATGCGTGGGCTGCAGATGCCTTTCCGTCGAAACCGGTGAGGATCCTCGTCGGCTTTTCGCCCGGCGGTTCCAACGACGTCGTGGCGCGCCTGATCGCGCCGAAGCTGGCGGAAGGGCTCGGGCAGCAGGTGCTGGTCGAGAACCGCCCCGGCGCCGGCGGCAACATCGCGGCATCGGCGATGCTCGGCGCGCCTGCGGACGGGCACACGCTGCTGATGTGCACCACGGGAACGCTGTCGATCCAGCCGTACATCCTGAAGAGCATGCCCTTCGATCCAGAGAAGGACATCGCACCGGTCACGCAAGTCGTCAACGCGCCCTACATGCTGCTGGTCAATTCGACCCTGCCGGTGAAGAGCGTCAAGGAGCTCGTTGCATACGCCAAGCAGAAGCCCGGCGAGATCAACTTCGCTTCTTCGGGCACGGGCACCGGCGGGCATCTTGCGGGCGAGATGCTGAAGAGCCGCGCAGGCATCGACATCGTTCACGTGGCCTACAAAGGCACTGGCCAGGCCATGACGGACCTCATTGCAGGCCAGGTCTCGATGATCTTCGACCAGCCCGTCAGCTCGATGCAGTACGCACGCGCCGGCAAGCTCCGCGCGCTGGCTGTGGCCAGCCCGCGCCGGCTGGCGGCCTTTCCGGACATTCCGACCGTGACGGAAGCCGGCGTTCCCGACTTCGACCCCGTGACCTGGGCAGGCATCTGCGCAGCGAAGAACACGCCACCGGCCGTGGTCGAGCGCATCCAGCGCGAAGTTGCCAAGGTGCTGGCGATGCCCGAGATCTCCAAGCGGCTCGCTGCCGACGGCCTGGAGCCCGTAGGGAGCACCCCCGAGCAATTCCGCGCCTTCCTGGCTGCCGACAAGCGCAAGTGGGGCCGCGTGGTGAAGGACGCCGACGTCAAGGCCGAGTAAGAACGAGAGACAGACGATGAACCAGCTACCCGACATCATTCGCGACTTCGAGCGCGTTCCCTCCGATCTGGTCCGGCAGGCCTCGGCGTTCCAGCCGGCCATCCTTGCCGACGTGGCAGGCCGCCGCGGCGCCCTGCACGGCCGCATCCAGGCCTTGCGCCACCGGATGACGCTCGTCGGCAGTGCGCTCACGGTCGAAGTGCGGCCGGGCGACAACCTGATGATCCACGCCGCCATCGCGCTGGCAAAGCCCGGCGACGTGCTGGTGATCGACGGCAAGGGCGACCAGAGCGCCGCCCTGATGGGCACGATCATGATGAACGCCTGCCGGCAGGTCGGCATCGCCGGCGTGGTGATCGACGGCGCGGTGCGCGACAGCGTCGAGATCGACGAGATGGACTTTCCCGTCTTCTCGGTCGGCACCAATCCCAACGGCCCGACGAAGCTGGCCTCGGGGCGGATCGGGCATCCGGTGTCCGTGGGCGGCGTGGCCGTGCGTGCAGGCGACCTGGTCGTGGCCGATGCCGACGGCGTGGTGGTGGTCGAGCGGGAAAGAGTCGAGACGCTTCTTCAGGCCGCAAAGCAGAAGGTCGAGGACGAAGCCGCACGCATCGAGGCCATCAGGAAAGGCGACACGGCGGCCAAGTGGCTGGACTCCGCCCTGCGCAAGGCGGGCGTGCTCAAGGAAAACGAGACGCTGTAGGCGTCATTCGATCGATGGCATCTGCGCCGGGAGGGCGATTGCGCACGGCGGAATTCAGGCGCTCATAATGTCCGCCGGCCACGCCAGAGGCCGCCTTCCCCTCCTCTTTCAGATCCGAGCTTTCTTTTCTGGCGTTCACTGGACGACACCATGAGCTCATTGCACATGTTTCTACCGGTATGCGAACCAGCACGCAGCGAGGCGCTGGCGCAGTTGATAAGGACACACCACGTGCCCCGCCACCTCGTCAAAGGCATCGCGATCAGGAACCGCAGCGCATGCGGGCCGGCCGCTCCGGTCGACGCACCGCAGCAACCAAGCCTGCAGCAGGCGCAGGAATCCCAGGCACCCGCTGCTGCGCCGGAGTAGCCGCATCGCATTCGCCGTCCGGGCGCCGATGGCCGAAGAAACCGGAGCATTCCCCGGAGTGCCCGCCTGCCTGCCCCGAACTACTGTTGCGCCCACTTACCTGCCTTGCACTCGGAGAGGTCGAGTGCTTTTGCTAAGCTGACCGGCCAAATGCAGCGCTGCGCCGCGCGCGACGCAAAGATCATTGGCAATCAACAAGTCAGCAAACCCATGAAAATCGCCACCTGGAACGTCAATTCCCTCACTGCGCGCCTGCAGCACGTGCTCGACTGGCTCATTGCCAACCCGGTCGACGTGCTGTGCCTGCAGGAGCTCAAGATGACCGACGACAAGTTCCCGCTCGAGGTGCTGAAGTCGGCCGGCTACGAGGCCGCGGTGTTCGGCCAGAAGACCTACAACGGCGTGGCGATTCTCAGCCTTGCACCGGTGCGCGACGTGGTGAAGAACATCACCGACTTCAGCGACGACCAGTCGCGCGTGATCGCGGCCACGGTCGAGACGCCTTCGGGTCCGCTGCGCGTGGTCAACGGCTACTTCGTGAACGGCCAGGAGCCGGGCAGCGAGAAGTTCGCATACAAGATGAAGTGGCTCGACGCACTGCGCGACTCGCTGCGCCAGGAGCTGGCGGCCAACCCGAACCTGGTGCTGCTGGGCGACTTCAACATCACGCCGGAAGACCGCGACAGCTTCGACCCGGTGGGCCTGAAGGAAACGATCCATCACACGACGGAAGAGCGCAACCACTTCAAGGCGCTGCTCGACCTGGGCCTGACGGATAGCTTCCGCATGTTCGAGCAGCCCGAGAAGAGCTATTCGTGGTGGGACTACCGCATGCTGGGCTACCAGAAGAACCGCGGGCTGCGCATCGACCACATCCTGGTGAGCCAGCCGCTGGTGCCGCGCGTGAAGGGCTGCATCATCGACCGCGTGCCGCGCAAATGGGAAAAGCCGAGCGACCATGCGCCGGTGGTGCTCGATCTCGAGCAGGGTGCCTGAGCCCATGACAATACGCAACCTCGCAATCGTGGCCGTCGCGCTGACGCTCACGGCCTGCTCGCTGCTGAAGCCCGGCGACAAGGCGGAAGAAGGCGGCAAGAGCGCCGCGACCTCGCCTGCGGACGAGACCGTGTCCGGACGCGACGTGCCGACGGTACGGCTGATCACCGCGCAGACGCCGGCCGTGCGGACCTACCGCAAGATCGGCGCGCGCCACATCTACAACAAGTACGCGAGCCGCATCTACAAGGGCAAGATTCCGCCGCTGGTGTATGCGGTGGTGGTGGTCGAAACCGACATCGACGCCACGGGCAAGGTGATCAGGGTCGATTTCAGCCGCACGCCGAGCCATGCACCCGAAGTGCCGCCGATGATTGCGGAGCTGATCAAGGCAACATCGCCTTTGCCGAACCCCGGCAAGCTCGGCGCCCATACGTACGTGGATACCTGGCTCTGGGACAAGAGCGGAAATTTCCAGATCGATTCGCTGACCCTGGGCCAGCGAAGCCGATAGTCACGCCGCCAGCGTCGCTCGCCTCGCTCAAGTCCAGTTCTGCTGGACCCAGCTGCGCACCGCCGCCCACTCGGGCGAGCCCTCGATGTATTTCTGCGTCGCGCTCACCAGCTCGCCCACGTTCTTGTAGTCGTCCAGGCCGAACGGCTGGGCCAGCGGTACGTTGCCGCGCATGTAGTTGTTGCCGAGCAGCTGGCCGGCCTGGGTCGCCGCCAGCTCCGCGGTGGCATCCATGGTGAGGTTGAGCAGCGCAGTAGCCGGCACCACGCCGTCGCTGAACGGCCACAGCCAATGCGTGACGCCCCAGTCCAGCGGGTTGGACACGGAACTGGGCGGCACACCCACCGGATTGACGCCGGTGCCCAGCGACAGCATCACGATGTCCGACGGGGCGGTGGCGCAGCCCTGGTAGATTGCTTCCACGATCGCCGTCATCGAGGGGTTGTTGGCGAAGGTGCCGCCGTCGGCGAAGTAGCCGAAGTCGCCCATCTGGTACGGCGGGAAGTACGTTGGCGCGGCCGAGGTGGCCAGCGCGGCGTCCACCATGCTGATGCCGCGGTAGGCGTTGCTCTGGCCGTTGGAGATGGTGCACGGCGCCCAGCTGTTCTGGTTCGCATCCCACAGCCGCGCGGAGTTGACAGCCACGAAGCGGCTCGCCGAGGACAGCGCACCGCCGCTGCCCACCAGTTGCTGGGCGACTGATTGCAAGCCGGTGTTGACGTACTGGCACTTGAAGATGCCCGGACCGCTGCCCAGCAGGTCTTCTGTCGACTGCGCCGGTGCCCGGTCCTGCTGCTTGGCTTGTGCGTCCAGCAGCCAGCCGTTGGGCTTGAAGATGGTGGAGCCATCGTTCTGGTAGACGCTGACGATCTTGTCGATGCTCACGTTGTTCACCAGGCCCAGCGAGATCAGGCCGCCGGTGGACGTGCCGGCGAAACCATTCGCACTTGCGACGATGCCGAAACTCTTGTCCAGGTCCTGGATCAGCATCGCCGTGATGACGCCGCGGATACCGCCGCCGTCGCAGCAGAGAATCTTGAAAGACATGGCTACGCTCCTTGCTTGAGTGGACGGTACCCGCGGCGCGCGGGCCCGGATGCTCCTTGGTCTCAGGCCGGAATGTGAGTCAATTGGTGGAGCAGCGCATCACTTGAACGAGGGATGGGCGATCTTCTGCACCGGTACGGCTGACTGGATAAGTCCAGCCGGTAATAAAAAAGGCCCCAAGGGGCCTTTTTTATTCGATGCCGAGTTCCTGGATCTTCCGGGTGATGGTGTTGCGCCCGATGCCCAGTTTCTGCGCGGCCTCGATGCGGCGGCCGCGCGTGTTGGCCAGGGCTGTGAGGATCAGCCTCGACTCGAAGCGGCGCGAGAGCACGTCCCACACATCAGTGCGGCCGGCCGCGAGCAAGGCCTGGGCTTCGTGCTCCAGGCCGCTTTCCCAACTGCTCACGCCCGCATGGGCTTCAGCGGGCTCGGAGACGGCGTGCGCAGGCGCCGATTCGCTGCCTGCAACTGGCAGCGACGCCACGGGCTGGGCCGCTGCGGTCGGCGCGACGGTCGCGGCTTCGGGCACGTGGAGAGTCTCAGCGCCGGCACCGACGGCCATCACCTCGGGCGGCAGGTCCTTCGCTTCGATCAGTTGGGCCGGCGCCATCACGGTCAGCCAGTGGCAGATGTTCTCGAGCTGGCGCACGTTGCCCGGGAAGCCGAAGGCCGCGAGCTTGGCCAGCGCTGCGTCCGAAATGCGCTTGGGCTCGACGCCCAGCTGACGCGCGCTCACCTGCAGGAAGTGGCGCGTGAGCGCGGGCACGTCTTCACCGCGTTCGCGCAGTGCCGGCAGGCGCAGGCGAATCACGTTGAGGCGGTGGAACAAGTCTTCGCGGAAGCCGCCGAGCTTGACGCGCTGCTCCAGGTCCTGGTGGGTGGCTGCGATGACGCGCACATTGGCCTTGACCGAGTTGTGGCCGCCCACGCGGTAGAAATGGCCGTCGCTCAGCACGCGCAGCAGGCGCGTCTGCAGGTCGAAGGGCATGTCGCCGATTTCGTCGAGAAACAGCGTGCCGCCCTCGGCCTGCTCGAAGCGGCCGCGGCGCATGGTTTGCGCACCGGTGAAGGCGCCGCGCTCGTGGCCGAAGAGTTCGCTCTCCAGCAGGTCCTTGGGAATGGCCGCGGTGTTGATCGCAACGAAGGGGCCGTTGGCGCGCGGCGAGTGCTTGTGCAGCGCACGCGCCACCAGTTCCTTGCCCGAGCCCGACTCGCCGGTGATGAGCACCGTGACGTTGCTCTGCGAAAGCCGGCCGATGGCGCGGAACACGTCCTGCATCGCAGGGGCCTGGCCGAGCATTTCGGGCGCCGCGACCATGCGTTCTTCGGCGACTTCCTCGCGCTGGCTTTCATCGACGGCACGGCGGATGAGTTCGACCGCACGCGGCAGGTCGAAGGGCTTGGGCAGGTATTCGAAGGCGCCGCCCTGGAAGGCCGAAACGGCGCTGTCGAGGTCGGAGAAGGCCGTCATGATGATGACGGGCAGGCCGGGGTGCTTGGCCTTGATCTTGTCGAGCAGGTCGAGCCCGGAACCGCCGGGCATGCGGATGTCGCTCACCAGAACCTGGGGACCTTGCTGATCGTCGTCGGCGGCCTGTTCGAGTGCTGCCAGCACCTCGCGCGTGTTCGTGAAACTGCGCGTGGGCAGGTCTTCGCGCAATAGAGCCTTCTCGAGCACGAAGCGAATCGATTGGTCGTCATCAACTATCCAGATCGGCTTCATGCATCTCCTCTGTTGCCGGTGGCTGCGCTAGGGCAGCGGTATCAATATCTTGAAATCGGTTCGGCCCGGGACGCTGTCGCACTCGATCACGCCGTGATGCTGTTGCACAAAAGTTTGCGCGAGCGTCAATCCCAGCCCTGTCCCGCCTTCCCTGCCCGATACCAGCGGATAGAAGATGCGGTCCTTGATCGTGTCCGGCACACCCGGTCCATTGTCGATTACATGCAATTCCAGTGCCAGTCGATACCACTGCTTGTTGAAGATCACCTGACGGGCTATGCGCGTCTTGAAAGTGATCTGCGCGTCGCCTGCCGCGCGGCGCTCGGTCAGCGCCTGCGCCGCGTTGTGCGTGATGTTGAGCGTGGCCTGGATGAGCTGCTCGCGGTCGCCGCGGAACTCGGGAATGGACACGTCGAAATCGCGCTCGATGTGCAGGTCGCGCGGAAACTCCGCGAGGATGACCGAGCGCACGCGCTCGCACACCTCGTGGATGTTGACGTCGCCCACCACGTGCGGGCGGCGGTGCGGCGCCAATAGCCGGTCGACCAGCGTCTGCAGGCGGTCGGCCTCGTGGATGATGACCTGGGTGTATTCGATGAGGTCGCGCGATTCGACCTCCATCTGCAGCAGCTGCGCCGCGCCGCGGATGCCGCCGAGCGGGTTCTTGATCTCGTGCGCGAGGTTGCGGATGAGTTCCTTGTTGGCCTGCGCCTGGTCGATGAGGCGCTCTTCGCGGTCTTGTCGCACCTGCTGCTCGAGCGGCGACATCTCGATGATGAGCTCGCCCTTCTTGTCGCCCTGCGCAAGCGTGACCTGCACGGGCATCAGCTCGTGGTTGACACGACGCAGGAAGGCTTCGTAGCGCAGCGTTGCAAAGTCGTTGCTGCTCGCGCCGTCGATGGCCGTGCGCAGCACCTGCGGCTCATGAAAACACGCGCCGAACTGCGAACCCTCGAGGGTGCGGCGCGAGGTGCCCAGTGCGTCTTCAAGGCCTGCGTTGGCGAACAGCACGGAGCCGTTGCTGTTGACCACCGCGATCAGCGTGGACAGCAGGTCGAAGGACTGGAAGCGCGGATTGGCGCCGGTCGCCTTCTTCCCGAACACCATGACTACTGCGGCTGCTGCTTGTTCGGCAGGCGGCCGATTTCGCGGCGGATGCCGGCGATGTCACTCTCGTTGCGCGCCAGCTCAGCCTTCATTTCGGCGACGCGATCCAGGTACTTCTGGTAATTGCGGCCTTCGCTGCCCTGCTTCTCGGGCTCGCCGTTGTTGTATTCCTTCTGCAGCTCGGCCTGGCGCGCCTCGGCCTTCTTGAGCTCAGACTCGAGCACCGAACGAGCCTCGCCGTCACGGGCACGCTGGTCGACGCCTTCGACACGCGGGCTGCCCGCCGGCGCACGCGCCGCGGAAGAGCCACCGGACGACGCAGAGCCACCGCCCGAAGACTTGGTGCCTTGCACGACCGTGACGTTGCCGCCTTCCATGACCTTGCAGCCCTTCTGCTGGGCGATGGTGGCGTTGTTGGTGTACTCGTTGCCGCAACGCCAGACGCGTTCCTGCGCGAGCGCCGGCAGCGCGATCAATGAACCGGCCAGGAAAATGAGAGAAGCAGTCTTCATGTGTATCGGTGGAGGGCGGCGACAAAGGTGCATTTTCGTGCAATTCGATGCCACCAGTGACAAGATGTTCCACTCCATTGAAAAAGGACGGCCGTGGCCGTCCTTTTTCATTACATCCCCGCCAATGGATTGGTGAGGTTGTACTTCGCTCGATTACAGCGAGTAGTACATGTCGAACTCGACCGGATGGGTCGCCATGCGGAAGCGCGTGACTTCCTGCATCTTCAGATCGATGTACGCATCGATGTACGCATCGGTGAACACGCCGCCCTTGGTCAGGAACGCACGGTCTTTGTCCAGGTATTCCAGGGCTTGGTCGAGGCTGTGGCAGACGGTCGGGATCAGCGCGTCTTCTTCCGGCGGCAGGTGGTACAGGTCCTTGCTGGCGGCTTCGCCCGGATGGATCTTGTTTTCCACGCCGTCGAGACCGGCCATCAGCAGCGCAGCGAAGCCGAGGTACGGGTTCATCAGCGGATCGGGGAAGCGCGCTTCGACGCGGCGGCCCTTCGGGTTGGCCACGAACGGGATGCGGATCGAGGCCGAGCGGTTCTTGGCCGAGTAGGCCAGCTTCACCGGGGCTTCGAAGCCAGGCACCAGGCGCTTGTAGCTGTTGGTGCCGGGGTTCGTGATGGCGTTCAGGGCACGGGCGTGCTTGATGATGCCGCCGATGTAGTGCAGGGCGAAGTCCGAGAGACCTGCATAGCCGTCGCCGGCGAACAGGTTCTTGCCGTCCTTCCAGACCGACTGGTGCACGTGCATGCCGGAGCCGTTGTCGCCGACGATGGGCTTGGGCATGAAGGTGGCGGTCTTGCCGTAGGCGTGGGCCACGTTGTGGATCACGTACTTCTGCAACTGGACCCAGTCGGCGCGCTGGACCAGCGTGCTGAACTTGGTGCCGAGTTCCATCTGGCCGGCGTTGGCCACTTCATGGTGATGCACTTCGACCGGGATGCCGAGCGATTCGAGCACCAGGCACATTTCCGAGCGCATGTCCTGGAAGCTGTCGACCGGGGGAACCGGGAAATAGCCGCCCTTGACTGCCGGACGATGGCCGGTGTTGCCGTGCTCGTATTCCTTGTCGGTGTTCCACGAGGCTTCTTCGGAGTCGATCTTCACGAAGCAGCCCGACATGTCGTTCTTCCAGCGGACGCCGTCGAACACGAAGAATTCGGGTTCCGGACCGAAGAAGGCGGTGTCACCCAGGCCCGAAGCCTTCATGTATGCCTCGGCGCGCTTGGCGAGCGAACGCGGATCGCGCTCGTAGGCCTTGCCGTCGGCGGGGTCGATCACGTCGCAGGTCAGGATCAGCGTCGTTTCTTCGAAGAAGGGGTCGATGTTGGCGGTGTTCGGGTCGGGCATGAGCTGCATGTCCGAAGCTTCGATCCCCTTCCAGCCAGCGATGGACGAGCCGTCGAATGCGTGGCCCGAGGTGAATTTGTCTTCATCGAAAGCCGAGACCGGCACGGTCACGTGCTGCTCTTTGCCACGGGTGTCGGTGAAGCGGAAGTCGACGAACTTGACCTCGTTTTCCTTGACGAGCTTGAGTACATCGGCGACGGTCTTTGCCATCAGTTTCTCCTGAGTTGGATGGTGGTTAGGAATACAGGGACGAGGGATGCAGTTTCTGTGCCATTGTCACCTCACTCGATGAGGCTTTAGTGGCCGCCGCAAACCCCAAATGAAGGCGGAATTTCACCAAAATGGTGCGTTCAGTATTAACGCACCAATTCTGGACCAAGCTTGGCATCAAAGGTGTGCAACCCTTCGATCAGCTGGACATAGGCGGCATCGAGCCGGCCGGGGTCACCCTTGACGCCCAGCTCGATGTGGCGGCCGTATTCGGGGTGATCGACACTCGGCAGGCTGAACACCTTGATGCCGGCGTGGGTGGCCTCGATGGCCTGCATGAGCGGCGTCAGCGTGGCTTCCATGGCACCGAAAACGATCACCGACTTCTCGGCGACGGCATTACGGGTAAACAGTTCGGCGTAACGGCCGTCGAGCACGGACTCGATCATCGGCCAGGCCATGACGGGAAAGCCCGGCACGAAGTGCACGTCGCCAACGCTGAAGCCGGGGATCTTGTTGTACGGGTTGTAGATGAGCGTGGCGCCTTGCGGAAACACGCCCATGTTGAGCCGGTGCACGTTGTCGGAGCGGTTGGGCTCGTAGGGCACGCCCTGCTCACGCGCGGTGTCCTGCATGCGCTCGCGGATCAGCAGCTCGGCCTCGGGGTGCAGCGCCAGCGGCACGCCCAGCGCCTTGGCGGCGCACTGGCGGGTGTGGTCGTCGGGCGTGGCGCCAATGCCACCGGTCGAGAAGACGATGTCGCCCGAGGCGAAGGCGCGCGCCAGCGCGGCCGTGATGCGCGCGGGCTCGTCGCCCACGTATTCGGCCCAGCTCAGCTGCAGGCCGCGCGCGGCGAGCAGCTCGATGACCTTGGCCATGTGCTTGTCGGCCCGCTTGCCGGAAAGGATCTCGTCACCGACGACGATGAGACCGAATGCGCGTGTCATGGTGAACCCCATTGGGAAAGAGCGGCCTTGCTGGCCTCTTCGGCTTCGAGGGCCGGTGTTGTGCCGTTGGCGGCCGATGCCTCGGCCACCGCGCGCTGGGCACGCAGCCGCGCGAGCGCGTCGAGGCAGTAGTGAGCGAACCAGAGCGCCGAGAAGGCGAAGACCAGTGTGTAGATCCAGATGGCGATCGGCACCAGCACGAAGAAGGCGGCGGCGAACAGCAGGCCCGATGCCCAGACGATGCTGGGCGCCGCGCCCAGGTAGCCGCACAGCACGCCGATGCACAGCAGCGGCAGCCGGTGCGCGCGCAGCAGCGCGGCGCGCTCCTCGGGGCTGGCGTGCTCGGCCAGCGCATCGAAGCTCATCACGCGGTAGGTGAGCCAGCCCCAGATCAGCGGCGGCAGGATCAGCACCAGCGGCGGTATGAGCCACAGCGGCATCGACACCACGAGGGCGATCAGCGCCAGGATGGTGACGCCGAGCGAACGCGCGACGCTGCCGAAGAACGAAGCGCCCTTTTTCTGCTCGAGCGAGGGAAAGCGCCGCTCGCCCACGAGCTTGGTCAGCGCAGGCGCCATGAAGCCGGCCACGATCAGCAGGCAGACCACCACGATCAGCGGCGTGGCGGCGAACACCACGACCAGGGACGCCAGCGCGAAAGTGACGTCACCCGAAAAAAGACGGCCGATCCAGGCCCAGAAGCTCGACAGCAGCGGCCAGGCATCGAGCGCGCCGCGTGTCCAGGTCACGGCGGAGTCCCAGTAGAAATAACCGAGCCCCGCGGCCAGCACCACCATCAACCCCAAAGGAAGCAGCGACAGCACGATCACGCGCGGCAGCATGCAATAGGCGACCGCGCGCCAGAAGGAGTCGAGGAGCAGGCGCATTGAGCAGCGAGGATAACGCCTCGGACGAGCCGTTCAGGGGCCGGAGCCCCTCAACCGCGACCGACCATTCGCTTCAGGCCGAGCCACTGCTGGGCCCAGAAACCGCGCCCGTATTCGCGCACGCGGCCATCGGCGCTGGGTTCGACCTGGTCGCGGATGCCGGTCGGGTCGTAGCGGTCCTCGAAGTTGGCGGTGCGAAACAGCATGTCCCACCAAGGCAGCAGCACGCCGAAGTTGTGGCCGCCGAGCGTGCTCCTGCCGTTCGATTCGTGCCCCAGCCCGATGCTGTGGTGCAACCGGTGGAAACGCGGGCTGATCCACAGCCGCTCGCCGATGGCGCCGAAGCTCAGCCGCAGGTTGGCGTGCTGCAGGCTTTCGCTGAGCTGCGTGAAGGCGACGAAGGCGATGAACTGCCCCGGCGCGACGCCGATCAGCTGCGCCACGATGACGATCAGCGTGTCGTGGACGATGTCGTCGAGCAGGTGGTTGCGGTCGTCGCTCCACATCGTCATCTGGCGCTGCGAGTGGTGCAGCGAGTGCAGGCCCCACCACCAGTTGAACTGGTGCTGGCCGCGGTGGATCCAGTAGCCGACGAAGTCGAGCACCACCAGGTAAATGGCGAAGGCGACCACCGGCACATCGGTCACGCCGGGCCACACTTCGTCGAGGTGGAAGGTGCCCCACCCCGCCGTGCGCAGGCTGCCCATCGCATCGTCGAAGAAGGGCTGCAGCGTGAAGAAGATCGCCAGCCGGAACAGGCCGAGCCGGTGAATCAGCGTGTAGAGCATGTCGATGCGGATCGCGTGGCGGTCGACCACCGGCTCCACCGATCGCCAGCGCTGCAGCGGCCCGATGATCGCCAGCAGCACCAGGATCTGGATGACGCCGACCAGCAGCCAGCCGGTCGCGTCGAAGGCATCCTCGGTCCAGCCGCCGAGGCCGACGGCGTAGACCAGCGGCTGCACGGCGGCCTCGAAGAACCAGCCCTGCATGGCGGAAAAAGCGTCTGTCAGCCAATCGATCACGGCGAAAACTCGTTCAGGGGTGAGATGCAATCCAGGCGCGGAAGTCCGGGTGCTGGCGCAGTGTCTGGAAGCAGAAGCCCTTGGCCTTGAGCCCGACGATCAGCGGCTCGAGGTTGGCCGGAGCCCATGGGTCCTTGCGCGACCAGATACCCAGGTGCGCGAGCAGGATGTCGCCGGGGCGAATGGTGTCGAGCGCCTGCGTCAGCAGTTTGGCGTTGCTGAATTTCTCGCTCGGCAGCTCATCGCCGAGAAAGCCGGCGGGCGCCCAGCCGACGTACTTGTAGCCACAGCCTTCGGCGGCGGCCAGCAGCGCGGGCGAGGTCTTGCCGCCCGGCGCGCGGTACAGCGGCAGCGGCTTCTTGCCGGTGATGGCGGCCAGCCGGTCGGACGACTTGCGGATGTTGGCGCAGTACTCGGCCGCGCTCCAGGTCGATTCCTTGCCGTCCTGCGGGCCTGCCGAGGGCTTGATGCGGAAGCTCGGCGGCGTGCTCTTGACGTCGGCGCGCCAGTACGCGTGGTCGTAGGTGTGCGATCCGAACTCGTTGCCTTCGGCCGCCCTCGCCTTCCACCAGGGCGCCCAGTGGTCGTCGAGGCTGTCGCCATCGGTCTGGGTGCGCTCGGCGGCGGCGAAGAAGGTGACGCGCACGTCCTGCCGCTTGAGCACGTCGGCCACCAGCGGAGCGACGCCCATGTGGCCGGTGTCGAAGGTCAGGTAGACGGGCTTTTCGCAGGTGGCGCCCGGTGTCGCCCCCCAGGCGACGGGAGCCACGACTCCGACCAGCGACAGCGCGAGGGCCGCGCCGATGCGGCTAGATGCGCTTGGCATGATCGAGCGTCCAGACGCCATGCGGCGAACGGCCGACATTCACCTGCCGCACGACCTTGTTGCTGGCCAGGTCGACCACGCTGAGCTTCTTGATCCAGCGCGAGGTCACGTACAGGGTCTTGCCGTCGGCTGACAGGTCCATGCAGTCGGGACCGCCGGGCACGGGATAGGTCGCGATGACCTTCAGCGTCGCCAGGTCGATGCGGCTGATGGTGTTGGCCACGCGGTTGCTCACGAACACGCTCTTGCCGTCGCCGGCCGAGCGGAAGGCGTGGGCGCCCTTGCCGGTGGGGATCTTGCCGACCAGCTTGGGCTCGGCGCCCGCCACGTCGAACACCTGCACGCCGTCGCTGCCGGTCAGGCCCACCAGCAGGGTCTTGTCGTTGTGCACGCCGAAGATGTCGGCCGGCATGGTGCCGGTGGCAACGCGCCACTTGACTGTTTGCGTGGGCAGGTCGACGGCGATCATCTCGTCGCTGTCCTGCATCGTCACGTAGGCGATGGTGCTGGTGTTGTCGATCCAGATGTGGCTGGGCGTCTTGCCGCTGGCGATGCGCTTGGCCAGCTTCAGGTCTTTGCCGTCCCAGCGGTAGATGTCGACGTGGTTCAGGCGGTTGCCGGCCGTGACAAACCACTTCATGTCGCGCGAGAACTGCAGCTGGTACGGATCGATGATGCCATAGACCACGCGCTGCACTTCCGCCGTGCGGGGGTTCAGGAAAGTCAGCGAATCGCCCGCCGAATTGGCCACGATGACCGACTTTTCGTCCGGCGTCATGTAGATGTGGTGCGGCTCCTTGCCGGTGGCAATGCGCTGTTTTTCCGTCCAGTCGACGGGATTGATCACGCTCACGCTGGCGTCCAGCGAGTTGAGCACGAAGATCGGGGGAAGTTCGGCCGGCGCGGCGGCGGCGGCGGGGAATGCCGCCATGGCCGTCAGACAGGAAAACAGGAAAGCCGCGATGCGGCCGTTCGGTCGAGCAGGGAGTCGCAAGGGAAGGTTCCGGGAGAGAGCTTGGCGAGATTAACGGTCGAGCCTTAGGACTGGCTGACCGTCAGGGGGCGCTTTGTTCCGCTTATTTCGGCGGTTTGGCCGGTTTGGCCGGCGCGCGCAGGGCGGCAACCTGGTCGGCGGTCAGCCAGCGCCACTGCCCCGGCGCAAGGTCGTCAGGCAGCGCCAGGTCGCCGATGCGCGAGCGGTGCAGCCCCTCGACCCGGTTTCCGACCGCGGCCAGCATGCGCTTGACCTGGTGGTACTTGCCCTCGGTGAGCGTGAGCCGCAGGTGCAGCGGGCTGTCGGATTCGCAGGCGGCGGCGCGCACGGGCTTCGGGTCGTCGTCGAGCACCACGCCGGCCAGCAGCTTGGCGATCTGCGCCTCGTCCACCGGATGCTTGGACGTTACCTCGTAGACCTTGGGCACGTGGTGCTTGGGGGAGCCCATCTTGTGGATGAACTGGCCGTCGTCGGTCAGCAGCAGCAGGCCGGTGGTGTCCTGGTCGAGCCGGCCAATGGCCTGCACGCCCTGCACCGCGCCCTTGTTGGGCCGCAGGCGCAGCGGCGACGGCAGCAGCGTGTAGATGCTCGGATAGGTCGAGGGCTTCTGCGAGCACTCGGTGCCGGCCGGCTTGTGCAGCATCAGGTAGGCCTTCTCGTGGTACGCCCACGCGGTGCCCTGGACTGTGTAGTGAAGACCCTCGGGGTCGAGATCGGCGAAGGGGTCGGTCACAGCCTGGCCCTCGATGGTCACGTGGCCTTGCTGGACGAGGCCCGCGCACACGCGCCGCGTGCCGAAGCCCTGGGTATAGAGGATGTCTTGCAGATGCATGAAAAATGAAAAAAGCGGCCGCGCCGACAAGGGCACGACCGCCTTCTAGTTTGCCGCAGGATCAGTAGCCTGCCGCCAGGCCCGTGTTGCGGCGCGGATCGTTGGCACCGTAGAAGCGGTTGTTGCCGACCGGCTTGCCGCCCAGCGAAGGCGCGCCGACGATGATGGCCGCGAGGTGGTTAGCCGGCTGCGGCACACCCAGGTTGTGGCCCATGTCGGTCAGGATCTTGCGCGTGTCGGGGCTCAGCGCGAAGGTCTCGACGTTGGTGACGTCGGGCAGCCATTGCTGGTGGAAGCGCGGAGCGTCCACCGCTTCCTGCACGTTCATGCCGTAGTCGACCACGTTCAGGATCGTGTGCAGCACGGCCGTGATGATGCGGCTGCCGCCGGGCGTGCCGACCACGAACACCGGCTTGCCGTCCTTCGACACGATGGTCGGGCTCATCGAGCTTAGCGGACGCTTGCCCGGGGCGATGGCGTTGGCCTCGCCCTGCACCAGGCCGTACATGTTGGGCACGCCGATCTTCGAGGTGAAGTCATCCATCTCGTTGTTCAGCAGCACGCCCGTCTTGGCGGCCGTGACCTTGGCGCCGAACCAGTCGTTCAGCGTGTAGGTCACGGAGACAGCATTGCCCCACTGGTCGGTGATCGAGTAGTGGGTGGTATTGCTGCCTTCATGCGGCGCGACACCAGGCTTGATGTCCTTGGAGACGCCGGCCTTCTTCGGATCGATGACGGCGCGGATCTTCTCGGCGTAGCCCTTGTCGAGCAGGCGGTCGAGCGGGTTCTTCACGAAGTCGGGGTCGCCCAGGTAGCTGTTGCGGTCCACGTAGGCGTGGCGCATGGCTTCGATCTGGTAGTGCACCGACTGGGCCGAGCGGAAGCCCAGGTCCTTGAGCGGATAGCCCTCGAGGATGTTGAGCATCTCGCAGATGATCACGCCGCCCGAGCTGGGAGGCGGCGCCGACACCACGCGGTAGCCGCGGTAGTCGCATTCGACGGGCGCGAGTTCGCGCGTCTTGTACTGATCGAGGTCGGCCTGGGTGATGATGCCCTTGCCGGCCTGGCTCGACGCCACGATGGCGCTGCCGACCCAGCCCTTGTAGAAGCCGTCGGGGCCCTTCGCGCTGATTTCCCTCAGCGTCTTCGCCAGGTCTTTCTGCACCAGCTTCTGGCCGACCTGGAAGGGCTGGCCCTTGTTCAGGAAGATCGCACCGGAGACCGGGTCTTTCTGGAAATCGGCGGTGGAGGTCCACAGCATGTCGATGTCGCCCTGCTCCAGCGCGAAGCCCTTGTCGGCCAGCTGGATCGAGGGGGCGATGAGGTCGGCGCGCTTCATGGTGCCGTACTTCTCGCGCGCGTACTCCATGCCCGAGACGGAACCGGGCACGCCCACGGCGAGGTGGCCATTGGTGCTCAGGCCCTTGATGACGTTGCCGTCCTTGTCGAGGTACATGTTGGCCGTGGCGGCCAGCGGTGCCTTCTCGCGGAAGTCGAGGAAGGTCTTGCGGCCGTCGGCCAGCTGCACGGTCATGAAACCGCCGCCGCCGAGGTTGCCCGCAGCGGGGTACACCACCGCCAGCGCGTAGCCCACGGCCACAGCCGCGTCGACGGCATTGCCGCCGCGCTTGAGCACGTCGACGCCGACCTTGCTCGCCAGGTGCTGCGCGCTCACGACCATGCCGTGCTCGGCAGCAACGGGCGCCACCGATGCGGCATTCGACGCGCCGGCCGCCGCCAGCGCGAGCACCGCCGCGACGGCAGCGCGCAGCTTCGGGGTCCAGTGAATTTGTTGCATGCAGGTATCTCCTCTTTGAGTGTGTTGAAGAAAAACGGTGATGTACGTACGGGTCAGCCCGTGAGCAGCGCCTTGCGGCGCAGGCCGTCGAGCGCCAGCGAGACTTGCTGGCGGGCGAATTCCCTGACTGCCAACGGGTCAGTCAGCGGCTTGTCGTCCTTGACGAAACGCAGGCGATCGCTTCGAACCTCCGCTTCGAGGTGCTCGGCCAGCGCGTCGTGCGAGTGCGTGCCGTCGAGCAGCGGCAGCAGGCTCTGTTCGAGCAGCGTCAGCACCACGGGCTCGTGCCACTGGTTGCAGGTGTTGGCGGTGGCGCCGACGCCCGACGCAAGACCCGAAGCGCCTCGCACCGCGGACAGCGCTTGCGGCAAACCGGAGACCACGTCGGCCGCGAACACCGGCGTGCGCCGGATGCGCAGGGCGCCGAGGATCAGCAGCTCCTCGAGCATCGCCATCGCGGCAGATTCGATGGCGGCCTGCGGCTGACCCGTGAGCCCGGAGGCGGCCTCGATGAGGGCCGACGCAGAGATCGATGCCGGATAACGCGTGTCGAGCAACTGCGCCACCGCCTTGTGCACCGGCAACCGCAGCGTGACCTTCAGGCCTCGCATTGCGCTGCAGGGCTGCTCGCGGGCATCGAGCATGAGCGCCCCACCGTCGTCGGCCCTGAAGATGCCGGCGAATTCGAGCGAGCGGATGCGCGCGGGGTCCAGCTTGTAGCGGATGTGCGCCGCTTGCGTCTGCTTGACCAGAAGGGTCTGGCGGAAGGTGCGGTTGACCAGGAAATCGAGGTACTGCTCCATCATGATCTGGCTGCCACCGCATTCGCGCAGCAGCGGATCGCGCACCTTGTCGCCGTAGTTCTGCACGAACATCGTGGACGGCTCAGCGTCGCACAGGTAGGCAAGGCCGTGGGCATCCGCTCGCGCCACGAACTCCTTGAAATAGCACGGCGCATTGCAGGGCTCGAGAAACTCGTGCAGCAGGTACGAGCTGTTGGCATTGCGCACGATCGGCATCGCCTCTTCGAGCGTCTTCTTGAGCACGCTGTCGGCGCGGGCCGACTGCTCGAGAAAGTCGAGCATGCCGCGCGCGTAAGACAGCTTTTCTTCCGGCGTGTCGCGCGGACCGCCGCGCAGGATCATCGCGTCGCGCACGATCTCGCGCGCCTTCCAGCCCGGGTACACGTTGTAGCTCACGTAGGCCACGCCGGTGGGCGCGAGATTTTCGGAGCAGATGCGCAGGATCGCGTCCTGCACCGGACCTGGCACCCAGCTGTAGACGCCGTGGCAGATGATGTAGTCGAACTGGCCGAACGAAGCGTCGATGTCCGCAAGGTTGAAGGCCTTGAGCTCGATGTTCGACAGCCCGGCGCGCCCGATGGCCGCCGCACCTTGCGCCACCTGCACCGGCGACAGATCGATGCCGATTGCACGCGCCTCGGGGTGGCGTGCCGCGAAGGGAATCAGGTTGCCGCCGGCCGCGCAGCCGAGCTCCAGCACACGGGCCTTCGCGGGAGGCGGAGCATCGAGCCCGAAGAGAAATGCCAGGGCTTCCAGATGCTCCATCGCTGACTGTGGAAACGGATGCGAGTCATAGGGCACCGTGTCGTAATAGCTGGTCAACTCGGAAGTCAGGGAATCCGGCACGGGCGTCCTTATCGGGATCTGGGCAGGCAGCTGGAAACTGCAGTGACTGCAATGTGACAGTGCTGGCCGACTATAGCCCCGCGTTCCGGCGAAAAAAAGCGGGCTTGCACAGGGCCTCGCGAACCGCGCATAAAAAAAGCCCAGCTGTGAGGCTGGGCTTGAAAGCCTATCTGCTTGGCATGCATCAAGGCCCCCGCACAGGTTGACCAGCGGGGGACGGTTTACCCGTCAAGGAGAAATTCGGATGGGTGGAAAAAACGATGTGTCCATGGGCATAGTCTACTGTATATTTGTACAGTCTTTTAACAAAGGATGCCGCCATGTCTCTTACCGAGGAAACAACCACCCCGCCCAATCATGCGCTCAAGGAAGCGCTGGCCTGGATCTCGAAGTTCGCACATGCATGGAAGGCCATCGAGCCTTCCCCGAGGAGCCTCAGCATCGACGGCTTCATCATCTGGGGGCCCGTGCTCTACGAAAAGCACAAGGGCGAAGATCCGGAGCAACTGGCGCGGCAATTGTTCGGCCAGTCCGGTAAGTACTTCAGTATCTCTATCCCGACCGCGGGCGGAGTTCGAACGATCCCGGTGGTCTTACTTAGAATGCCCCGATGAATTGGCGCACACTGCTTCCGCTTGCCCTGGTCCTCACCGGCTGCTCGACCCCCCCCAACGAGGTGACGCAAGTTCGCGAAGGCGTACTGCGTGCCATGACCTACGTTCAAGCCTCGGACTATTGCGACGCGCGAAGCAAGACGCCGCGTTGGCTTGGCAAGGCGCCTGCGGAGCAAGGTGTTTTGTTTCAGTGCTACTGAGTCCCGGAGCCTGATAACGCAGGGAACGTCTCAGCAGGGATCGCCTTGAAGAATACGGTGAAGCTGAGGGGATTTGAACCCTCGAAGAATCGCCCGCGAGGCCTTTATCCATGCGGGTTTCGGATTCAGGGCTTCGATTCGTGTGAGAAGTGAGTGAAACCTGTTCGCACCAAAATGCGGCGAGAGCACCAAGGATGTGGCCCGGTCCGGAATTAATACAATAGAATTCACTTCGGTAGCCCGCTGTTTTCTTCCTCCTCCCTCCTTAGGGCTACCCTTGCCCGCCTCGTGCGGGCTTTTTCATGGCTCTCATCCATGGTCGCCAGACTCGGCCCCGAGACGTGGCAGAGCGGCTCAAGGTGAGAGGCATCCCAAGGCCTCTCCTCCCGCTCGCCCCTCGTTCGGGCCCAGTTGGTCTACCTGCGCCGGCCGCCCACGTAGTGGCTGCCCTTGCCGCCACTGCTGCGTCCACCGACGCGCAGGCTGGAGCCAGGTGCAACTGGCAGAAGAAGTGGGCGTGTCCCAAAGCTCGATCAGGAACATCGAATCGGGCTTCAGGCAGCGGCCGCGGGAACTCGTGTCCATAGCCAGGGCGCTACGCGTCTCCCCGGAATGGCTGGAGACCGGCAAGGGGCCGAAGACCGAGCGGTCGCCGCTCAAGCTCGTCGGAGCTGATGCAGAGCCGTCAGTGCGGGCGCTGGTGGAGTACTTGGCCGAGATCGCCGCTCAGCAGCGGCCGACTCTTCGAAAGAATTTGGCCAACCTGCTGGTCGATCTGGTCGAGCATCCGGAGGACACAGCGCTCATCGAGCAGACCATCGCGGACATCGAGCGGTTCTTCTCTCCTCCCCACAAGTAGCAGGGTTCTTGCCCAAGCAGGCGCTGTAACGAAAAGTTATAGTCAGCAGCCTGAGAGGAGAGAGGAAATGAAGGCATTTGGAATCTTGGCCGCGGTCGTGGCCTTGACAGCATGTACTGCGCCGTTGCGACCCGAGGGGGTGCGGAACCTGGGCAATCAACACGTGCTGAAGAGCAACTACGAGGTTGGCAAACCGCTCACCGTGAATGTCGGCGACCCCATGGTGAAGGTCCAGGACTATTGGGAGGACTCTTTCGAAGAGCCATCCGCCACGCCCAACAAGTCATTCACGATGACCGGCGGCCCGGTGAACCTTGCTTTCCTAGAAGGGCAGAGCTACCAAGTAAAGGGGCGCATGGCTGTTGAGGGGAAAGACTACCAAGTAGTCGCGAATCAATCCAATCCCATCCAATACCAAGCGGCCCTTCTCGGCGATGATGGAAAGCTCCTTCCGCGAGTTGTTGCCACCAATCCCGGTATGAACGGCGATCACGTCATGGTGATCTACACACTGCAGATCTCCCCACCGGATGGCACACTCATTCGCCAGCCCAAGACGAGGGTGAACACCAACAAGGGATTCGTTAACTACGAAATATTGTTCACCGGCATCACGGACAGCGCGATCAACCTTACCTATCGCGAGTTCAGCCCTGAAGGCTTGGCGCGCGTGGCGTTCTTTCAGAACCTCACTTATCCACGCAACGCCTCAACCATCACGTTCCGGAACCTGAAGATGTCGATTGAGCAGGTGTCGGGCGACAACATCACCTTTCGAGTTCTAGAGGACAGGCGCACGTAGCACAAGGGACACCGAGCCCGAAGAATTCTTTACGTCGAGTCCGGCATTGGGTGAGGCCCATAGACCTGCATCCATTTGCCGAAGGAAGGCCGCCTGCGGGCGGCTTTTTTGTCACCGCCCATCCGAGACGATGTTCAAAGCTAGCGACTGGCTCATTGCATCGTGATGAATCCCTCTGTCCACGTTCTCTTGTCAACCTGATACTTGTCGATACTGAAGCCATCAGGCGCTTCCGAGAAACCTGGCAGCTTGCGGGCACTATCGATTGCGAGCGTCGCTTTCTCTTCTGACGAAAAAACTCCAAGCAACTTGACGTCCTCTTCGCCATCAGAAAGTTGATGCACGTGGTGGACAAGAAAAACATCAGTCATTTGCTTCATCCTTTTTCGGCGGATCGATAAATGTGCGGTCGCCCCATTTTCTGATCTTGTTGTGCTCAGATTTTGGACCTGTCTCATACGAGTCCCCGTACTTCCCGCCCAGCAAACGGTCAGCGAAGTCGAGGGGAAGAGGACGTCTTGCCCGCCGGGGTTCGGTCCTACCAGGGATAACCAACGCCCCTGAGCAGTACGCCTCTAGACGCGGTGCGACCAACGTTCGGACGACAGCGCGACATCGAACGACTACCACCGCCCGTCTAGCACGATCCTCGACACCTCCAGTCGCTGCGGCGCCGGGTAGAGCTCGAACTGCATCGCGACGTAGTCGGCACACTTGCTGAGCAGAGCCTCTCCGCTCTTGCTGTAGAGATCGGCGCACACCGTCAGTTCAAGCTGAGCGATGAAATCTCGTGGCCACCGCGTCGTTGCCTGAACGTGGTCGATGTGCCGCTTGACGGCTTCCGCAATGGCGATCACCGCCGTCTCATCCCACCCTCGTCTGCGAAAAGCCGGGGCTATCCACGCCTGGTCGAGTTCCACCTCCAACTCGACTTTCTCATCCGCTTCCGCGAAGGCATCGACGACCCACTGCAGGCTGAAAGATACGAAGCCGACAGCATCACCATCGGCGCGATCTGTCACCCTCCGCTTCCTCCAGCAGCTCGTCGTCGTCCCAGGCCACGGGCGTCACGGCATCTGGGTAGACAGGATCGATCGGCTTGGTCAGCCGGAGGAACAGAGGGTGGCGACGGCCGCGAGGTTCAGGCATGCGCTTTTCTAGCGCGGATCCTCGAAAAGCTGTAAGCGTCAGCTCACGGCCCTCTTGACCGCAGCTGAACGATCAGATGTCGAAGACCTGGCGCAGCATGTGGAATGGCACTCGCCATGAATGCCC
>NZ_FNPM01000024.1:0-66195 GCF_900107295.1 Variovorax sp. YR266 | reverse complement strand
CGATGATAGTGCGGGTTCCCGTGTGAAAGTAGGTCATCGTCAGGCTCTTACAGCCCAGAAACCCCCAGTCAGAAATGACTGGGGGTTTTTGCTTTTGGAATTTGCAAATATTCAAATGCGCAGAAACAAAAAAAGCCCGATGAATCCATCGGGCTTTTTTTGTTGGCGCAACCAGTGTGATTAGGCGGCCAGGCGCTGCTCAATAGCAGCCTTGGTTTCCGGCAATTCCGTCGGCAGATGGTGCTCCAGCTGCTTGAACAGTTCCGCGTGCAGCTTCAACTCCGCTTGCCAAGCTGCCTTGTCAATACTGGTCACCGTGGCGAATTGCTCGGCGCTGAAGTTCAGGCCCGTCCAGTTCAGATCCTCATAGCGCGGGCTCACACCGGTGATGTGTTCCACACCTTCGGTCTTGTTGCCTTCGACGCGGTCGATCATCCACTTCAGCACGCGCATGTTCTCGCCGTAGCCTGGCCAGACAAACTTGCCGTCGGCACCCTTGCGGAACCAGTTGGTCGTGTAAATCTTCGGCAGCTTGGCGCCCGAGGCTTCCAGCTTCTTGCCGAGATTGAGCCAGTGCTGGAAATAGTCGCTCATGTTGTAGCCCATGAACGGCAGCATCGCGAACGGATCGCGGCGCACCACGCCTTGCTGGCCGGCGGCGGCGGCAGTGGTCTCTGAACCCATGGTCGCAGCCATATAGACGCCTTCAACCCAATTGCGGGCTTCGGTCACCAGCGGCACGGTGGTCGAGCGCCGACCGCCGAAGATGAAGGCGTCGATTGCCACGCCCTTCGGGTCGTCCCAAGCGTCGTCGAGCGCGGGGTTGTTCGTGGCCGCCACGGTAAAACGCGAGTTCGGGTGGGCTGCCTTGGCGCCAGTCTCCTTGGCGATCTGCGGCGTCCAGTCATTGCCTTGCCAGTCGGTCAGATGCTCGGGCAGGGTCTTGGTGTCCTGCTCCATGCCTTCCCACCACACGTCGCCGTCATCGGTGAGTGCCACGTTCGTGAAGATCACGTCGTGATGCAGGCTGTCCATGCAGTTCGGATTGGTCAGCATGTTGGTGCCCGGCGCCACGCCGAAGTAACCCGCTTCAGGATTGATGGCGTACAGGCGGCCGTCCTTGCCGGGCTTGATCCAGGCGATGTCGTCGCCGATGGTCGTGACCTTCCAGCCTTCGAAGCCGGCAGGCGGCACCAGCATCGAGAAGTTGGTCTTACCGCAAGCGCTGGGGAACGCAGCCGCCACGTGGTACTTCTTGCCTTCGGGACTCGTCACGCCCAGGATGAGCATGTGCTCGGCCAACCAGCCTTCGTCGCGGCCCATGTTGGAAGCGATGCGCAGCGCGAAGCACTTCTTGCCCAGCAGCGCGTTGCCGCCGTAGCCGGAGCCATAACTCCAGATCTCGCGCGTCTCGGGGTAGTGAACGATGTACTTGGTCTTGTTGCAGGGCCAGACCACGTCTTTCTGGCCGGCTTCGAGCGGCGCACCCACGGTGTGCACGCAAGGCACGAAGTCGCCGTCGGCGCCCAGCACCTCATACACGGCCTTGCCCATGCGGGTCATGATGCGCATGTTGACGGCCACATAAGGCGAGTCGGACAGTTCGATGCCGATGTGGGCAATCGGCGAGCCCAGCGGGCCCATGCTGAACGGCACGACGTACATCGTGCGGCCCTTCATGCAGCCGTCGAACAGGGGGTGCAGCGTCGCCCGCATTTCAGCCGGTGCCATCCAGTTGTTGGTGGGGCCGGCGTTTTCCTTTTCCGCGGAGCAGATGAAGGTGCGGTCTTCGACGCGCGCCACGTCGCTCGGGTCGGACACCGCGAGGAACGAATTGGGGCGCTTGGCGGGGTTGAGCTTCTTGAAGGTGCCGGCGTCGACCAGTTGCTGGCAGAGGCGGTCGTATTCTTCCTTGCTCCCGTCGCACCAGTGGATGGCCTCGGGTTTGCACAGCGCGGCCATGTCGGCCACCCAGGCAATCAGTTTCGCGTTCTTGACGTATGAGGGCGCCTGAATGTTGAGGCCCTGCATCGTGGGTGCGTTCATCGGAAAATCTCCTAAGTTGAAAAATCGTCTTTCCGAACGGGGCGCTGTGCCTGCTCAGGCACGGAGGTCCGTTTGAGAAAACGTTTCGCTTCGGGAGATTGCGTCAGTGCGGGCCGCACCGCCCGCAGACAAAGGCGACAGTGCCTGTCAGCGTCAGGCCAAGAAGACCGCGATCGATGCCAGAAGCAGCATCAGCACGCCGCCGGCCAGCGGAAGTACCAGCGGCATCAGGTGAACGACCGATTCGACAGCGTCTTTTTCGACAGCGGCAGCGTGGCTCGGCTCGACGGGAGTAGGGTTGGACATCGGGAAATTCCTCGAAGGCTCAATTGACAAACTGATAGCATTTTACCGGCGGGTAGCCCAGGGCCGGTCTAGGGGGATGCGAGCCCCTGAATCAGGCTTGTCGGGGTTGATCTTGCGGCTCAATGCTGCTCTTCGGCTTCGAAGCCCGCATCCTTCAGCGCGGCCAGCACGCTGGCCAGATGGGCCCGCCCGCGCGTCTGCAGCACCAGCTCGACGTCGACGTTCTGCGCCGCCAGCATCGTGAAGGCGCGTTGATGGTGAACCTCGTCGACGTTAGCGCCCGCTTCGGCCACAGTGGCCGTAATCTGCGCCAATGAGCCCGGCACATCGCGTGCGCTGACACGCACTCGGGCCAGCCGCCCAGCCCGCACCATGCCCCGCTCGATGATGGCCGCTAGCAGCAGCGGATCGATGTTGCCGCCCGACAGAACCAGCCCCACGCGCTTGCCCTTGAAGCGTTCGGGGTGCCGGATCAGCGCCGCCAGCCCCGCCGCGCCCGCGCCTTCGACCAGCGTCTTCTCGATTTCGAGCAGCATCAGCACGCCTTGCTCGATGTCGCCTTCGTCCACCAGCAGCAGGTCGTCGACCTTGCTCGCGATGATTTCCTGCGTCAGCACGCCGGGCGTGCCGACCGCAATGCCTTCGGCGATCGTGCTCTTGCCCTGCACGTGGTGCGTGCCCTTGATGGCGTTGACCATCGCCGGAAAGCGCGTGGTCTGCACACCGACGATCTCGATGCCCGGCTTGCGCTCGCGCGCGGCGACCGCCATGCCCGCGATCAGCCCGCCGCCGCCCACCGCTACCACCAGCGTGTCCAGGTCGGGTACGGCGTCGAGCATCTCGAGCGCCACCGTGCCCTGGCCCGCGATGATTGCCTCGTCGTCGTAGGGATGCACGAAGGTCAGCCCTTCGCGCTGTGCAAGCTCGAAAGCGTGGGTCCGCGCCGCCTCCAGCGTGTCGCCGTGCAGCACCACCTCGGCGCCGAAGCCGCGCGTGCGTTCGATCTTCACACCAGGGGTGAAGCGCGGCATCACGATCAGGGCGCGCAATCCGAGGCGCTGCGCGTGATAGGCCACACCCTGCGCATGGTTGCCGGCAGACATGGCGATCACTCCGCGTGTACCGTTCTGGGAAAGATCGACCAGCTTGTTGCACGCCCCCCGCTCCTTGAACGAGGATGTGAACTGCAGGTTCTCGAATTTCAGGAACACCTGAGCGCCGACGATTTCCGACAGGGTGCGTGACTCGACACACGGCGTGTTGAGCACCTGGCCTTGCAGGCGCGCCGCGGCGCGCTCGATTTCCTGGATTCCGATCATGGCGCGCATTGTGGCTGGAATCGCACCATCAGGGTTTTTCCCGTTTACTGGCCTTCCCGAAGCTAAAAGTCTGCGTTATGGTCGCTCCGAGATTGAGATTGTCCTCGTTGGAGGTTGCCTGATGGCCAAGCGTGCGGGTGTCGATGTAGTGGCTGCTGCGGTACGCGGGCAGGCATTGCCGTCGCCCGGCCTCAAGGAGGCGCCGGTGCTCGAGCTCATGTGCTCGCACTTCGTGCTCACGCTCGCAGCCAAGCAGGGGCCGCGCTTCAATGTGCGGCGCGATATCAACGGCCTCCTGTCGCTCACGGGGCGGCACCTGGTGTGGCCCGCGGCGGTGCTGCAGCGGCTGCGCGAATTCCTCGGACGCCGCTGCGCGGGCAACGAAGCATGGAAGGGCGTCGAAGACTTCGACGGCCGCACGCTGCTGGAACGCCACGGCGTGTGGCGCGGCCCGTACGAAGAGGGCACGCTGTTCTTCTACCTCGACGAATACGCCAAGGACCAGCCCAAGGACCTGCTCTCGGTGCTGGCCGTCACGCGCGACTGGCTCACGCACGCACTGCGCAAGCAGTCGACGCTGGTCGAGAAGAACATCGATGCGCTCGCAGGCCTGCTGCAGCTCAACAAGGCCGAGCGCGCGCTGCTGCTCTACGGCACGCTTGCGCGCTACCAGCGTGACCTGCGCTCGCTGCTGGTCGAGTTCAAGGTCAACAACGCACCCGAGGCCTATGCGGCCATCGCCGACATCGCGGGCGTTAACGCAAGCGAAGTGGGCGAGGCCCTGCGCGCGGGCTCGCGGCTCGAACGCATCGGGCTCGTCGAGAACCTCATCTCCGAGCACAACATCACCGACCTCGCAGATCTCATGAAGGTCAGCGAGAAGCTGCCGCCCGTGCTCATGCGCGAATACCGCGACCACAACGAGTTGATGGCCGTGTTCACGCGGCCTTCGGCCAAGAGCGCGCTCACGCCGCACGACTTCTCTTTCGTGCAGGAAGATGCGCAGATGCTCGTCACTCTGCTGCGAGCGGCGGTCGCGCGCAAGGAGCCCGGCGTCAACGTGCTGCTCTACGGCCCGCCCGGCACCGGCAAGACCGAACTCGCGAAGGTCGTCGCGCAGGCGGCCGGACTCGAACTCTTCGAAGTCGAATACGCAGACCGCGATGGCAACTCGCTGAGCGGCCGCGACCGCTACCGCTCGCTGCAGATCGCGCAGGTGTTCCTCAAGGGCAGCGCGCAGGCCGCGCTGCTGTTCGACGAAGTCGAAGACGTCTTCCCGCCCATCAGCACGGAAGCCGCGCAATTCATGGCGCGCGCCGAGCAGATTCCGGCGCCCACCAGTGGCAGCGTCAGCGGCAAGGCCTGGGTCAACCAGATCCTCGAGGCCAACCCCGTGCCCACGCTGTGGGTCACCAACCGCATCGAGCAGATCGACCCGGCCTTCCGCCGCCGCTTCGCCTATCACCTCGAGCTCAAGTCGCCGCCGCCCGGCGCGCGCGAGCAGCTCGTGAAGAAAACGCTCGAGGGCGTGGTTGTGTCCGAGGCCTTCACTGCCAAGCTGGCCGAGCGCAAGGGTCTCACGCCCGCGCAGATCCGCACGGCAGTGCGTTTCGCAGGGCTCGCGCGAACCGACGACGCATCGATGGAAGCGCTCATAGAGCGCCAGCTGCGCAACGCCGACCTGGCGCTGGGCACGCTCGACACCGGCCGCGGCGAGCGCCGCAGCGTCACCACCTACGACCTCGACATGCTCAACGTCGAGACCCGCTTCGAGATCCCGCGCATCGTCGAGGCACTGAAGGCGCGCGGCCACGGCACGCTGTGCTTCTACGGCGCACCAGGCACCGGCAAGACCGCGCTGGCCGAACACATCGCCAAGGCCGTCGGCCGCCCGCTCATCGTCAAGCAGGCCAGCGACCTGATGAGCAAGTACGTCGGCGAAACCGAGCAGAACATGGCCGCCATGTTCCGCGAGGCCGAGAATGAAAAGGCCGTGCTGCTGCTCGACGAGGCCGACAGCTTCCTGCAGGACCGGCGCGGCGCGCAGCGCACCTACGAGGTCACCGAGGTCAACGAGATGCTGCAGGGCATGGAGCGCTTCAACGGCGTCTTCATCTGCACCACCAACCTGCTCGACCGGCTCGACCAGGCTGCGCTGCGGCGCTTCACCTTCAAGATCAAGTTCATGCCGCTCACCGCCACGCAGCGGGAGCGCATGTTCATCACCGAGGCGCTCGCCGGCGACGCCGCACTCATGACGAGCGCCATGCGCTCGCGGCTGGCACCGCTGACACAGCTGTGCCCGGGGGATTTCGCGGCGGTGAAACGACAGGTCGATATCCTCGCGGCGGAGTTTTCCGCGACCGAGTTTCTCGACCAGCTCGAAGCCGAGCACCGCATCAAGCCTGAAGTGCGCGAATCGCGCGGCATGGGCTTCCTGCAGTAGCCGGCTTCAATGGCAGCAGCCGGACGAAGAAGACGGTGCTGTGAGGAAGAACAAGGAGGAACACATGGGCTTTCGCAAGGTCGATGACGCGCGGCAACTGCCGCCTCCTGGCACATGGGCTGCAGCAGCAAGCGCTGCGCTCGCCGTGGCCTGCCTGCTGGCGGGCTGTGGGGGCGGCGGTGGTGGAGGAGGCGGCGGTGGTTTGCCGATCGGCCTGGTGCCCGGCACCACCACACCGCCGCCCGCCAGCGGCGACGGCGGCAGCGGCATCGTCGCCTCGGCCACGGTCGCCGGCCTGTGCGCCGCGCCGCGCAGCGGCATCAACCCCGACACCGGCACGGCCTACCCCGACCACAGCGGCACGCTCGACAACGAGAAAAGCTGGGTGCGCGGCTGGATCGACGAAACCTACCTCTGGTACGGCGAGGTGCCGACCACCCTCAAGGCCGCCGACTACGCCACGCCGATCACCTGGTTCAACGTGCTCAAGACCACGGCCACCACGAACTCGGGCCGCGCCAAGGACCGCTTTCACTTCACCTACGACACCGAGGTGTACCGCCAGCTGTCGCAGGGCGGCGTGTCGGCCGGCTACGGCATGGAAACGGCGTCGGTGCGCAGCTCGCCGCCGCGCGACATCCGCATCGCCTTCGTCGAGCCGAATTCGCCCGCCACCACGGCGGGCCTGCAGCGCGGCGCGAAGATCCTCACGATCGACGGCATCAACGTCGTCAGCAGCACCGGCACCGCCAACGTCAACGCGATCAACGCGGCCCTGTCGCCCAAGGCCATCGGCGAATCGCACACCTTCACCTTCGAGGTGGGCGGCACGGCGCAGCCTGCCGTGCAGCTGACGGCGGCCAAGATCACCAGCACGCCGGTGCAGAACGTCCAGGTCATCGACACCGGAAGCGGCCGCGTCGGCTACCTGCTGTTCAACGACCACATCACGACCTCCGAGGCGCAGCTCATCTCTGCGGTGAACACCTTCAAGCAGGGCGCCGGCATCCAGGACCTCGTGCTCGACATGCGCTACAACGGCGGCGGCCAGCTGCTCATTGCCAGCCGGCTGGCCTACATGATCTCGTCGCCGTCAGTGACCGCGGGCAAGACCTTCGAGCAACTTGCCTTCAACGACAAGAACCCGTTCCACCTGACAGTCGCGCAGACCCTCACGCCCTTCACCGCCACCAGCCGCAGCGGTCAGGCCCTGCCCACGCTCGGCCTCTCGCGCGTCACCGTCCTGACCGGCCCAGACACGTGCTCGGCGAGCGAGTCTGTCGTCAACAGCCTGCGCGGCGTGGGCGTCACTGTCAACCTCGTCGGCGGCACCACCTGCGGCAAGCCCTACGGCTTCTATCCGCAGGACAACTGCGGCACCACCTACTTCGCGATCCAGTTCAAGGGCGTGAACCAGCAGGGCTACGGCGACTACGGCGACGGCTTCACGCCCAACCCCGGCTGCACCGTGGCCGACGACTTCAGCCATCAGCTCGGCGATAAAGACGAGGCGCGGCTGTCCGCGGCGCTCACGCTGCGCAGCACCGGCGCCTGCCCGGCCGGGTCGGCCAAGTCCGCCGCCTCGGGCTTGGAGAAGACAGAGCAGGCCGACGTGGAGCAACCCTATATGCCGGGCCGCTCGCCGCTGCGCGAGAACCGCTTGATCGACCCCCAGCCCAACCCGGGCTGACCCTTCTCTCCGTTCCCGCGGAAAACCCCTAGGCCATGGCGCTTGCCACACCCGTGGCTCGCCATTTAGAGTTGGCAAACGTTTGCGCAAAGCTTTGCGCAAACGTTTGTATTTCAGTGGTATTCGGTGTCGAAGCCTGAAAACCAAATTCCTAGTTTCAGGAGAAGAAGATGCGCAAATGGATCGGGGCGATGTTCTTCGCCGTCATCACGGTGTTGGCGGGCTGCGGCGGAGGTGGCGATGGAGGCGGCGGCATCGGCCTCGGTCCGGGCTTCGGTGGCGGCGGATCGGGCGGCTCCACCAGCGCGCAGAAGATCATCATCGACAGCGACTACAACACCATGAGCGACGACGGCCAGCTCGGCGTCATGGCCGCGCAGCTGCAGGCCACGGGCCAGGTGCAGGTCATGGGCATCAGCGTGGTCTCGGGCAACCAGTGGCTCAAGCAGGGCGTGTCCGACGCGCTGATGTCGGTGGAGCGGCTCGGCGTGGGCGGCAACATCGGCATCTACGTGGGTGCGAACTACGCGCTCAACCACACCTTCGCCGACGTGGAAGCCGAAATGGCCGCCGGCGCTGGCGGCGACGGCTACCTCGGCGCCTGGGGCGGCCCCGAACCCAAGACCGACGCCGACCTCAAGCCCTCGCCCGACGGCTTCGCCCAGCACACCGTGGTGCAGCGCAAGAGCGCGGTCGACTTCATCGTCGACACCGTGAAGGCCAACCCGAACGAGATCACCATCCTGGCCATCGGCCCGCTCACCAACATCGCGCTCGCGGTGAAGCAGAACCCGGAGATCGTCCCGCTCATCAAGAAGATCATCTACATGGGCGGCGCCATCGATGTCCCGGGCAACACCACCAAGGCTGCCGAGTTCAACTGGTGGTTCGACCCCGACGCCGCGCAGTTCGTGGTGCGGCTGCCGATCCCGCAGGTGGTGGTGCCGCTGGACGTGACCGACACCGTCTTCCTCACCAAGCCCATCTACGACCGCATCGCGCACGCCGCCAAGCCCACGGCCGTGACCGACGTGTTCCAGAAGCTCAACGGCTACGGCTTCGACGGCAAGAACGGCTTCGAGACCAACCCGAACTACACGCAGAACATCTGGGACACCCTCACGCTGGCCTACCTGATCGACCCGAGCTACGCCACGCAGACCGTGGACCGCTACGTCGACGTGATCGCCAAGCCCGGTGCCGCCAACAACGGCCAATCCATCGGCTACACCTCGCAGCCGGCGGGGGCGACGCTTCAGAAGATGACGGTGGTGAAGAAGTTCGACAACGCGCGCTTCTTCGAGCTGTACGTCGACCTGCTGACGCGGCCGGTGCCGATCACGCTGCCCCCGACAGCGAACTGAGCGCCATAAGCCGCGCTTATCCAAACGCAACCGGGAGACACGTTCCCAACAGGCATTGCTCTTCGGATACTCGCCCACGTCCGCAACCCCGCGGACGCACAACGAATCCGACAGAGACAACGCAGTGCCCTTCTCCGCCATCACCGCTATCGACAGCCACGCCCATGTGTTCGTGCGCGGCCTGCCCCTGGCGGAGATGCGCCGGCATGCGCCCGACTACGACGCCACGCTGGCTGAGTACCTCGCCTTGCTCGATGCGCACGGCGTCTCGCACGGCGTGCTGGTGCAGCCCAGCTTCCTCGGTACCGACAACCGCTTCCTGATTGATGCGCTGCGCGCCAGCCCCGCTCGCCTGCGCGGTGTCGCGGTGGTCGATCCGCGGGTGGAAGACGCCACGCTGCAGGCGATGGCCGACGCCGGCGTCGTCGGCATCCGCCTCAACATCGTGGGCATGCCGCTGCCCGACTTCTTGCGGCCGGACTGGCAGCGGCTTTTCGCCCGCGTGCATGCGCTGGGCTGGCATGTGGAGCTGCATCGCGAATCGCGCGACCTGCCGCTGGCCGCACGGGCCGTGCTCGACGCCGGATGCGCGCTGGTCGTGGACCACTTCGGCCGCCCCGCGTCGGCGCCTGCCATCGCTGACGAAGGCTTCGCCTGGCTGCTTGCCGCCGCGGCCTGCGAACGCATCTGGGTCAAGCTGTCGGCCGCCTACCGGAACTGGCCCGTGGCCACCGCAGCCACGGCCGCGCACGACGCCGCACAGGCACTGCTGAAGTCCTTCGGCCCCGAACGCCTCGTGTGGGGCAGCGACTGGCCGCACACGCAGCACCGCGGGATCGCCGATTTCGCCACCGCACACGCGGCTCTGGCCGACTGGGTGCCCGACGCCGCTGTGCGCCGCCGCATCCTGGTCGACACGCCGGCCCGCTTGTTCAAGTTCAATACAGGAGACATCGACCAATGACCAACGAAATCTCTCGCGCGCGCCTGCTGCGTGCCATTCCCCTTGCCCTCGCGGGCGCGGCCCTGCTGATGGGCGGCGTCAGCGCGCAGGCCCAGGCGTGGCCGGCCAAGCCCGTGCGGCTGGTCGTGAGCTATCCGCCCGGCGGCACGGTCGACGCCGTGGCGCGCATCGTTGCGCCCAAGCTGTCGGCGAAGCTGGGTCAGTCGGTGGTGATCGACAACCGCGGCGGTGCCGGCGGCGCCATCGGAGGCGACCTGGTCGCCAAGAGTTCGCCCGACGGCTACACCGTGCTGCTCGACGCTTCCAATCACGCGCAGAACCCCGCGCTGCGCAAGATGCCCTTCGACACGCTGCGCGAACTGGCGCCGGTGTCCCTGCTGGTGAAGGTGCCCAACGTGCTGGTGGTGAATCCGTCGGCACCGATGAAGAACGTGGCCGACCTGATCGCGCAGGCCAAGGCGAAGCCGGGCGGCATCAACTACGCCTCGTCGGGCAACGGCTCGGCGCAGCATCTGGCGGGCGAACTGTTCGCCTCGATGGCTGGCGTCCAGATGACGCACGTGGCCTACAAGGGCGGCGGCCCCGCGCTAACCGACGTGATGTCGGGGCACGTGCCTGTGTTCTTTGCCAGCATGGCTTCGAGCCTGCCCTTCATCCAGGGCGGCAAGCTGCGCGCGCTGGCGGTGACCGGCAAGGCGCATGCGCCCGCCTTGCCTCAGTTGCCCACGGTGGCGCAGGCCGGCCTGCCCGGCTACGAGGTCTACGAATGGAATGCGGTGTTCGTGCCGGCCGGCACGCCCGCGCCGGTGGTGGAGCGGCTTTCGAAGGAACTCGCGGCCACGCTCAAGGACCCGGAGGTGCGCGGCCGGCTCGAAGCATTGGGCGCCGAGGTGATCGGCTCCAGCCCCGCCGAGCTCGACGGCTTCCGCCGTGCCGAGATCACCAAGTGGACCAAGCTCGCCAAGGACAACAAGATCCAGATGGATTGATCGGGGCCGTGCCTCAGCCGCGCAGCATGGCAGCGAAGGTGTCCGCGAAGGTCGGCCGCGAGCGCGCCAGCCACAGAGCCGAAAGCTCGAAGGCCGGCAGCCCCGCGCCATCGCGCACTTCGGCATAGCGCACGCCCTCGTGCTGCAGTGCGCGCACCGAGCGCGGCAGCAGCGACCAGCCCAGCCCCGCAGCCACGCAGGCCAGCACCGTCAGCGTGCGGTTGGCGTCCTGCACCACGCGCGTCTCGTGGCCGGCGCGGCGCAGCGCGCCCAGCAGCTGCGCGCGCAGGGCGGGTATCTGCTGCTCCGGAAACCACACCAGCCCGTGCCGCGCGATGTCGGCGAGCGACACGCAGCCGTCGTCGTCCAGTGGCCAAGCGGCGGGCAGCGCGGCGATCATCGGCTCCTCGCCCAGCCGCAGCTCGTGCACCCGGGCCGTGACTGACACCGGCGGATGCAGCAGCGCGATGTCGATGCGCCCGCCTTCCAGCGCCGCCACCTGCTCGGCATTGCTCATCTCGCGCAGCACCACGTCGAGCTGCGGATGCTCGGCGCGCAGCCGGCGCAGCGCGTTCGGCAGCACCTGGTAGACCGCATGCGTCACGAAGCCGATCGTGAGCCGGCCTGCGCGTCCGGCGCCTATCGCGCGGGCGCGCTCTGCGGCCGTGTCGCCATAGGCAAGGCTGGCGCGCAGGTCGTCGATGACGGCCAGGCCCGCGTCGGTGAGCGTGGCCCCGCGGCGCGAGCGCGTGAAGAGCGGTGTGCCGAGTTCCTTTTCGAGCCGGTTCAGCGTCTGCGTGAGCGCTGGCTGCGCCAGGCCCAGCCGCTCGGCCGCCTTCGTGAGGCTGCCCGCCTCGGCGATCGCGACCACGCAGCGCATCTGGCGGGTGTCCAATGCGGTTCCCCTCGAAGATGCTCCGGCGTCAGAAGGCTTCGCAGACGCGAAGCACCTCGCTGCCGTAGGCCTCGAGCTTCTTGGTGCCGATCCCGCTGATGCCCTGCAGGTCTTCGAGCGTCGCGGGCGCGCGCTCGGCAATGGCTGCCAGCGTGGCGTCGTGGAAGATCACGTAGGCCGGCAGGTTGTGCTCCTTCGCCACCTCGGCTCGCCAGGCCTTGAGCGCATCGAAGCGCTTCTTGCCCATGTCGTCGAGCTTGGCAGCAGCCGGCGATGGCGCGCCCTTGGCGACCTTCTCGCGCCGGGGCTTGCGCTCGGCCGGTGACGAAACCGACTCGCGCAGCGTCACGCTCGCCTCGCCCTTGAGCACCGCGCGCGAGCCTTCCGTGAGCTTCAGCGTGTTGAACGCCTCCGCGTCCACCGCCAGCGCACCGGTTGCAATCAGCTGGCGCAGCACGCCGCGCAGCGCCACCTCGCTGAACTCCGCGCCAATGCCGAAGGTGCTGACGCGCTCATGGCCGAACTGCTTGACCTTCTCGGTCGGCTTGCCGCGCAGGATGTCCATGATGTGCCCCGCGCCGAAGCTGATGCCGCTCAACTGCTGCACGCGGTAGATGGTGCTCAGCAGCTTGCGCGCGGCATCGGTGCCGTCCCACACCTGCGGCGGGTTCAGGCAGTTGTCGCAGTTGCCGCAGGGTGTGCTCTTCTCGCCGAAGTAGCCCAGGAGGCGCACGCGCCGGCAGTCGCTCGCCTCGGCCAGCGAGAGCAGCGCATCGAGCTTGCCGCGCATCACCTGCTTGAACTCTTCGCCTGCCGGACTCTCGTCGATCATGCGGCGCTGGTTGACCACGTCCTGCAGGCCGTAGGCCATCCAGGCGTCGGCGGGGCCGCCGTCGCGGCCCGCGCGGCCGGTTTCCTGGTAGTAGCCCTCGATGTTCTTCGGCATGTCGAGGTGGCCGACAAAACGCACGTCGGGTTTGTCGATGCCCATGCCGAAGGCGATGGTCGCGACCATCACGATGCCTTCCTCGCGCAGGAAGCGGTCCTGGTGCTTCTGTCGCACCGCCGCATCGAGGCCCGCGTGGTACGGCAGCGCGTTGATGCCCGCGTCGCGCAGCGTCACGGCAACGTCTTCCACCCGCTTGCGCGACTGGCAATAGACCACGCCCGCATCGCCCTCGTGCTCGCGCTCGATGAAGCGCAGCAGCTGCGTGGTGGCGTCTTTCTTCTCGACGATGGTGTAGCGGATGTTCGGCCGGTCGAAGCTGGAGACGAACTGGCGCGCGTCCTCCAGCTGCAGCCGCTCGACGATGTCGGCCCGCGTCAGGTCGTCGGCCGTGGCCGTGAGCGCGATGCGCGGCACGCCCGCGTAGCGCTCGTGCAGCACAGTCAGCGCGCGGTACTCGGGGCGGAAGTCGTGGCCCCACTGGCTCACGCAATGCGCCTCGTCGATGGCGAAGAGAGAAAGCTTGCCGCGCTCCTTCAGCGAATCGAGCTGCGACAGAAAGCGCGGCGTGTTCACGCGCTCGGGCGCCGCGTACAGCAGCGTGATCTCGCCGCGCAGCATGCGGCGCTCCACGTCCTGCGTCTGCTCCCAGTCGAGCGTCGAGTTGAGAAAGGCCGCGCTCACCCCGGCCTCGTGCAGCGCGCCCACCTGGTCGTGCATCAGCGCGATCAGCGGCGACACCACGATTGCCACGCCGCGCCCCGCACGCTGCCGCGCGATGGCGGGAATCTGATAGCACAGCGACTTGCCGCCACCCGTGGGCATCAGCACCAGCGCATCGCCACCGCTCACCACGTGATCGACGATGTCCTGCTGGGCCCCGCGGAACTGCGCATAGCCGAAGACCTCGTGGAGGATGTCGGAAGGGGCGCTGCTGCCGGAGACGTCGATGGGGTGGGGAGCGAGAGAGGACACAGGCAGCGAGCGGTGGGAGGTCGGAAAGGAGGCGCAGAGGGCAAAAGGGGGGGGGCCGTCGATTGTCCCCCAGCCCCGTCGATATGACTGTGGCACGAGGTTTGCGATGGTCATCCCCGTCCCGCGGCCTCCCTTGTCTAGACAGCAAAGCGGTGCATTTCCCAAGGAAGTGCACCAAAAATGACCTTTCGGGTTATCCTGTATATACAAGTTGGGGCGCTTGGCAACAATGCGAGGCGTGCGTTACCCGGCCATCGGGCCCGCCGCCGAGCCTTTTCCAAAGAAACAGACCCAGGAGTACCCATGGTCAAGAAGACGGTAGTTGTGAAGTTCGCCTCGCTGGTTGCAGTGGGCGCATGTGCAGCGGGCATGGCCGGAACGGCCGCCGCCCAGGACATGACGAAGATTGCGCTCGGCATGTCGGGCTGGACCGGCTTCGCGCCGCTCTCGCTGGCCGACAAGGCCGGCATCTTCAAGAAGAACGGGCTCGACGTCGAACTCAAGATGATCCCGCAGAAGGACCGCCACCTGGCCCTCGCTTCCGGCGCCATTCAGTGCGCGGCCACCACGGTCGAGACGCACGTGGCCTGGAACGCCAACGGCGTGCCCATCGTGCAGATCTTCCAGATGGACAAGTCCTACGGCGCCGACGGCCTCGCGGTGCGCGGCGACATCACCAAGTTCTCCGACCTCAAGGGCAAGACCATCGGCGTCGACGCCCCCGGCACCGCGCCTTACTTCGGCCTGGCCTGGATGCTCAACAAGAACGGCATGACGCTGAAGGACGTGAAGACGACCACGCTGTCGCCGCAGGCTTCGGCCCAGGCTTTCGTGGCCGGCCAGAACGACGCCGCCATGACCTACGAGCCGTACCTTTCGACCGTGCGCGCCAACCCCGCCGCCGGCAAGATCCTGGCCACCACGCTCGACTACCCGATGGTGATGGACACCGTCGGCTGCGCGCCCACCTGGCTCAAGGCCAACGCCAAGGCCGCCGCCGCGCTCACCAAGTCGTACTTCGAGGCGCTCGACATGATCAAGGCCGAGCCGGAGAAGTCGAATGAGCTCATGGGCTCCGCCGTGAAGCAGAGCGGCGAGCAGTTCGCCAAGTCGTCGGCCTTCCTGCGCTGGCAGGACAAGGCTGCCAACCAGAAATTCTTCGCGGGCGAACTCACCAGCTTCATGAAGGAAGCCGCGCCCATCCTTCTGGAAGCCGGCGTGATCCGCAAGGCGCCTGAAGATTTCGCCGCGACCTTCGATGCAAGCTTCGTCAAGTAAGACCATGTCGCAAATGCCGTCCGCCGCGGTGGCCGCGGCGCCTGCCCCCAGGCCCGCAGCGGCGCCGGTCGTCGCGCCTGCGCGCCGCCGCGCGTTCGCACCGCTCGAACCCATCGGCGCGCGTGCGCGCGTGCTGCTGGGGCTCGCGTTCTTCGTCGTCTTCGTGCTGGTGTGGGCCATTGCCACGCTCGGCGGCTTCGTGCCGCCGACCTTCCTCGCGAGCCCGCCGACCATGGTCAAGGAGGGCTGGCTCCTCTTCACCGAGTACGGCTTCATCGGCGACATCGGCATGACTGTGTGGCGCGTGTTCGGCGGCTTCCTGCTGGCGGCGGTGTTCGCTGTGCCGCTGGGCATTGCCATGGGCACCTGGAAGACCGTCGAGGCCTTCTTCGAGCCCTTTGTCTCGTTCTGCCGCTACCTGCCGGCCTCGGCCTTCATTCCGCTGTTGATCCTCTGGGCGGGCCTGGGCGAAATGCAGAAGCTGCTGGTGATCTTCATCGGCTCGTTCTTCCAGATCGTGCTGATGGTGGCCGTTACCGTCGGCGGTGCGCGGCGCGACCTCGTCGAGGCCGCCTACACGCTGGGCGCCAACAGCCGCGGCATCGTGGCGCGCGTGCTCATTCCGGGCGCCGCGCCGGGCATCGCCGAAACGCTGCGCCTCGTGCTGGGCTGGGCGTGGACGTACGTGATCGTGGCGGAACTGATCGGCTCTTCGTCGGGCATCGGTCACATGATCACCGACAGCCAGGCGCTCTTGAACACCGGCCAGATCATCTTCGGGATCATCGTGATCGGCGTCATCGGGCTCCTTTCCGACTTCGCCTTCAAGGCATTGAACCGCCGTCTGTTTGCATGGGCCGCACTGTGACGAAGAACCAACTTTCCATCCAGGGCGTGTCACGCGTCTTCACCGGCACCAAGGGGCAACGCACGCAAGCGCTGCAGCCCATCGACTTCGAGGTGAAGGAAAACGACTTCGTCACCATCCTCGGCCCCTCGGGCTGCGGCAAGTCGACGCTGCTGCGCATCGTGGCGGGGCTCGACTTTCCGACCACCGGCCAGGTGCTGCTCGACGGGGAGCGCATCGATGGCCCGGGCGCCGACCGCGGCGTGGTGTTCCAGAGCTACACGCTGTTCCCGTGGCTCACGGTGGCGCAGAACATCCGCTTCGGCCTGCGCGAGCGCGGCATGAGCGAGGCCGACCAGAAGGAGCGCAGCGAGTTTTTCATCGCCAAGGTAGGCCTGCGCGGTTTCGAGAACCACTTTCCGAAGCAGCTCTCGGGCGGCATGCAGCAGCGCACGGCCATTGCGCGCGCGCTGGCCAACGACCCCAAGATGCTGCTGCTCGACGAGCCCTTCGGCGCGCTCGACAACCAGACCCGCGTGCTGATGCAGGAGCTGCTGCTCGGCATCTGGGAGTCGGCGCAGAAGACGGTGCTGTTCGTCACGCACGACATCGACGAGGCGATCTTCATGGCCAACCGCGTGGCGGTGTTCAGCGCACGGCCGGGGCGCATCAAGACCGAGATCGCGGTCGACTTTCCGCATCCGCGCAGCTACACCATCAAGACCTCGCCGGAATTCATGGACATCAAGGCGCGCCTGACGGAAGAAATTCGCGCCGAGTCGATGGCAGCGGCGGAGCATTGACCGAAACGATGAAACGCGACCTGCCGACCCTCGCGCTCTACGCGCAAGTCAAGGATCACATCTCCCGCAAGATCCAGGACGGCACGTGGCCGCCCGGCCACCGCCTGCCTTCGGAGCACGAGCTGGTGGCGCAGTTCGGCATGGCCCGCATGACGGTGAACCGCGCGCTGCGCGAGCTGGTGGAGCAGGGCCGCATCGTGCGCGTGGCCGGCGTCGGCAGCTTCGTGGCCGAGAACAAGCCGCAGTCCACGCTGCTGCAGATCGCCAACATCGCCAGCGAAATCCGCCAGCGCGGGCACGACTACCGCTGCGAAATGATCGAGGTCGAGCGCATCGCCGCCTCGCCAGACGTGGCTGCGTGGCTCGACCTGCGCGCGGGCGACTCGGTGTTCCACAGCGCTTGCCTGCACCTGGAGAACGAAACGCCGGTGCAGCTCGAAGAGCGTTACGTCAACCCGCAGGTCGTGCCCGACTACCTCGAGCAGGACTTCACCGCCATGCCGCCCAGCGAATACCTGGTGCGCAACGTGCCCTTCGACCAGATCGAACACGTCGTCGATGCCGTGCTGCCCAACCTGGAACAGGCGCAGAGGCTCGCGATGGCACCCACCGACCCCTGCCTGCTGCTGACGCGCCGCACGTGGATACGCAACACGCCCGTGACCTGGGTGCGCTGCCTGCATCCCGCTTCACGCTACAGCCTGGGCAGCCGTTTCAAAGCCGACGGCAACCCGAGCTTCGGCTAGTTTTTTTCGTCCTCAGAGACCTACGTTTTCTCTCGCAACTACTTGTATAGACAGGTTCACATGCCAAGCAATCACACCGCCACTCCAGATGCCACTTTGACCCTCATGCCCGGCAAGGTCGATCTAGCGATGCTGCGACGCATCCAGGCCGGCGGCGTGCAACTTGCGCTCGATCCGTCGGTGCGCGACGGCATGCTGCGCGCCGAAGCCGCCGTGCGCCACATCGTCGAGAACGACCAGGTCGTCTACGGCATCAACACCGGCTTCGGCAAGCTCGCCAGCACGCGCATCGGCAACGACCACCTGGCCGAGCTGCAGCGCAACCTGGTGCTGTCGCACAGCGTGGGCACGGGCGAGCCGCTGGCTGCGCCGGTGGTGCGCATGATCCTCGCGACCAAGGCCGTGAGCCTGGCGCGCGGCCATTCGGGCGTGCGGCCCGCGCTGGTCGATGCGCTGCTGGCCCTGTTCAACGCGGGCGTCACGCCGAGCATTCCGTGCAAGGGCTCGGTCGGCGCTTCCGGCGACCTCGCGCCGCTCGCGCACATGGCCTGCGTGCTGATCGGCGAAGGCCAGGCGACCCTGGCCGATGGCAAGGTTGTCGGCGGCGCCGAGGCGATGCGCAGCATCGGCCTCGAACCCTTCGTGCTCGGCCCCAAGGAAGGCCTCGCGCTGCTCAACGGCACGCAGGTCTCGACCGCGCTCGCGCTCTTCGGCCTGTTCGGCGCGGAAGACGTGTTCGCCTCTTCGCTGATGTCGGGTGCGCTGTCGCTCGAAGCCATCCAGGGTTCGATCAAGCCTTTCGACGCGCGCATCCACGCCGCGCGCGGCCAGCTCGGCCAGATTGCCGTGGCGGGCGCGGTGCGCACGCTGCTCGAAGGCAGCGAGATCGTTCCCTCGCACGCCGACTGCGGCCGCGTGCAAGACCCGTACTCGGTGCGCTGCATCCCGCAGGTGATGGGCGCCTGCCTCGACAACCTCGCGCACGCCGCGCGCGTGCTGGTCATCGAGGCCAATGCCGCGTCGGACAACCCGCTGGTGTTCGTCGACACCGGCGAGGTGATCTCGGGCGGCAACTTCCACGCCGAGCCCGTTGCCTTTGCAGCGGACATCATTGCGCTGGCCATCAGCGAAGTCGGCGCGATTGCCGAACGCCGCATCGCGTTGCTGCTCGACACGGGCCTGTCGGGCCTGCCGCCGTTCCTGGTGCGCGACGGTGGCCTCAACTCCGGTTTCATGATCGCGCAGGTAACGGCGGCGGCATTGGCTTCGGAAAACAAGTCGCTCGCGCACCCCGCCAGCGTCGACAGCCTGCCGACCTCGGCCAACCAGGAAGACCACGTCTCGATGGCTACCTTCGCGGGCCGACGCCTGGCTGACATGGTCAACAACACGGCCGTGGTCGTCGGCATCGAAGCCATGGCCGCCGCCCAAGGCATCGAACTCAAGCGCAATCTCAAGAGTTCGCCGCTGGTCGAAGCCGAATTCGCCGCCATCCGTCAGAAGGTCGCCTTCCTCGAACGCGATCGTTATCTCGCCCCCGACATCGAAGCCATGCGCCAGTGGGCGCTGAAGGCCGAGCTGCCGGCCGCGCTGCTCGACATCCTGCCCAGTCACTCGTAAAAACACCCCGATTAGGAGAACCACGCCATGAACGCTCCCGAGAAATTCGCCCTGAACAACCCTGATGCCACCGACCCGCGCCATGACCCGACCCGCGTGATCCGCGCCCCACGCGGCAGCGAGCTCAACTGCAAGAGCTGGCTCACCGAAGCCCCGTTCCGCATGCTGCAGAACAACCTCGACGCCGAGGTGGCCGAGCGCCCGCAAGACCTCGTGGTGTACGGCGGCATCGGCCGCGCCGCGCGCAACTGGGCCTGCTACGACCAGATCCTCGCGTCGCTGAAAGAGCTGAACGACGACGAGACGCTGCTCATCCAGTCGGGCAAGCCCGTCGGCGTGTTCAAGACGCACGAGAACGCACCGCGCGTGCTGCTGGCCAACTCGAACCTCGTGCCGAAGTGGGCCAACTGGGAGCACTTCAACGAGCTCGACCGCCAGGGCCTCTTCATGTACGGCCAGATGACGGCCGGCAGCTGGATCTACATCGGTAGCCAGGGCATCGTGCAGGGCACCTTCGAAACCTTCGTCGAAGCCGGCCGCCAGCACTACAACAACAGCCTCGCGGGCAAGTGGATCCTCACGGCCGGCCTCGGCGGCATGGGCGGCGCGCAGCCTCTCGCGGCCACGCTGGCCGGCGCCGTGTCGCTCAACATCGAATGCCAGCAGTCGAGCATCGACTTCCGCCTGCGCACGCGCTACGTCGACAAGCAGGCGCGCGACATCGACCATGCCTTCGAGCTCATCAAGCAGCATTGCGACGCAAAGGAAGCCGTGTCGATCGCGCTGCTCGGCAATGCGGCTGACATCCTGCCTGAGCTGGTCAAGCGCGTGAAATCAGGACAGGCCGGCGGCCTGAAGCCTGACCTCGTGACCGACCAGACCTCCGCGCACGACCTCATCAACGGCTACCTGCCTTCGGGCTGGAGCGTGCCCCAATGGCAGGCCGCCATGAAAGACGTGTCGCAGCACGACGCGCTCAAGAAGGCAGCAGCCAAGTCTTGCGCCGTGCACGTGCAGGCCATGCTCGACTTCCAGGCCATGGGCATCCCCACGGTCGACTACGGCAACAACATCCGCCAGGTCGCGTTCGACGAAGGCGTGAAGAACGCCTTCGACTTCCCGGGCTTCGTGCCGGCCTACATTCGCCCGCTGTTCTGCGAAGGCAAGGGCCCGTTCCGCTGGGTGGCGCTTTCGGGCGACCCGGAAGACATCTACAAGACCGATGCCAAGATCAAGGAGCTGTTCCCCGAGAACAAGCACACGCATCGCTGGCTCGACATGGCGCGCGAGCGCATCGCCTTCCAGGGCCTGCCGGCGCGCATCTGCTGGCTGGGCCTGGGCGAACGCCACATCGCGGGCCTGGCCTTCAATGAGATGGTGAAGAACGGCGAGCTGAAGGCGCCCATCGTCATCGGCCGCGACCACCTCGACACCGGCTCGGTCGCCAGCCCCAATCGTGAGACCGAAGCCATGAAGGACGGCACCGATGCCGTGTCCGATTGGCCGCTGCTGAATGCGCTGCTCAACACGGCGGGCGGCGCCACCTGGGTGAGCCTGCATCACGGCGGCGGCGTGGGCATGGGTTACTCGCAGCATTCGGGCGTGGTGATCGTGTGCGACGGCACCGATGCCGCGGCCAAGCGCATTGAGCGCGTGCTCTTCAACGACCCGGCCACCGGCGTGATGCGCCATGCCGACGCGGGCTACGACATCGCCGTCGCCACCGCGAAGAAGCAGGGCCTGAAGCTGCCGATGGTGAAGTGATGGCGGGCGCGGTCCTTCCCGACGCCCGGGAGTTGCAGCGCCGCGTGCAGGCGCGCGTGGACGACGCGCTGGTCGCGCAGTTCCAGCGCGACGGCGCGGTCTGCATCCGCCAGCTGCTCACGGCCGATGAGCTGACCTTGTTGAAGGACGGCATCGAAGCCAACCTCGCCGCGCCCAGCCCGCGCGCCAAGGTGGCGAGCCGGCCCGACGACCCGGGCCGCTTCTTCGAGGACTTCTGCAACTGGCAGGACATCGACGCCTTCCGCAGCTTCATCTTCGAAGCACCGCTCGCGCAACTGGCGCAACGCCTGATGGGCTCGCAGACCGTGCGGCTGTACCACGACCACTTGTTGGTCAAGGAGCCCGGCACGCGCCAGCGCACGCCCTGGCACCAGGACCAGCCCTACTACAACATCGAGGGCGAGCAGAACGTCAGCATGTGGATTCCGGTCGATCCGGTGTCGCGCGCCGCCACGCTCGAGTTCGTGGCCGGCTCCCACAAGGGGCCGTGGCTGATGCCGCGCACCTTCATGGACAACCACGCCAAGTGGTTCCCCGAAGGCAGCCTGCAGGACCTGCCCGACATCGAGGGCGCGCGCGAGCGCTTCCCCATCGTCGGCTGGAACATCGAGCCCGGCGATTTCGTCTGCTTCCACATGCTCACGCTGCATGCGGCCGCCGGGGTCGAGGGGCCGAACCGGCGCCGCGTGTTCTCGGTGCGCTTCCTGGGCGACGACATCCGCCATGCGCCGCGCAGCTGGAAGACCTCGCCCGACTTCCCCGGGCTGGCCGACACGCTGCCGGCGGGCGCGCCCATGGACGACGCGCGCTTTCCGCTGCTGGTGGGTTAAGACGAAGGTAGAAAGAAAAAACGCGCTCATTCCCATCGAGTGGGAATCAAGGCTTGGAAGTGAGAACGGCGAGCAAGATACTGCACGCCGCATCCACTTTCGACCTCCAGCGATTGCCTCCGATGACGCCCCCGATTGAAGCTCCCGCCCACAACGACCGCGCGCTGTTCGTGCTGTCGGTGCTGGCGCAAAGCAAGGCGGCGATGACGGCGGCCGAGCTGGTGCAGGCCACTGGCCTGTCGCAGAGCACGCTGTACCGGCAGATCGCCACGCTGCGCCGCTGGGGTTTCGTGATGGAGTCCGAGGGCCGGTACTCACCGGGCCCGGTGAGCGTGCAGCTGGCCACCGGCTTCGACGGCAACTCCGACCTCGTGATGGCGGCGCGCGCCGACATGCGCGTGCTGGCCCAACAGACGCACGAGAGCGTGGCGCTGGTCACGGCCGTGAACGAGCGCGTCGTGTGCCTGGAGATGATCGACAGCGAGCAGTCGCTGCGTTGCTCCTTCGATCGCGGCCGCAGCGTGCCGGCGCGCGACGGCGCCAGCGCCAAGTGCCTGCTGGCCCACATGCCGCTCGACCAGCGCGATGCCCTGCTCGACGGGCTCGGCGAAAGCCCCGAACGCCGCGCCGAGCGCGCCGCCGAACTCGATGCCATCCGCGAAGCCGGCCATGCCGTGACCCACGGCGAGGTCGATGCCGGCGTGTGGGGCGCGAGCGCGCCGGTGCTCGCCTCGGGGCGGCGCCTGCGCGGCGCGATCACGCTCATGGCGCCGCTCACGCGCGTCGAGGGCATGGAAGCTGCATTGCTCCACATGACCGTCGTCACGGCGGCCCGCATCTCTCGCGCCCTGCAGTAGTCGCGCGCTGCTTTTTTTCTTCTTTACTCCCACGGAAGCCTTTCACCATGAACACCCGTCGCTCCCTCATCTGCGTTGCCGCCGCCGCACTCTCCGGCCTCGCTCTCTTCGGTTTCGCCGGCGCTGCCCAGGCGCAGGGTGAGCCGCTGCGCGTGGCCACCGACGCCACCTTCCCGCCGATGGAGTTCGTGGAGAACGGCAAGCGCACCGGCTTCGACGTGGAGCTGGTCGAGGCCATCGGCAAGACGCTGGGCCGCAAGATCGAGTGGATCGACATCGACTTCAAGGGCCTCGTGCCGGGCCTGATCTCCAAACGCTTCGACATGGCCGTCTCGGGCATCTACATCACCGACGAGCGCAAGAAGGTCGTCGACTTCACCGTGCCGTACTACGCGGGCGGCCTCGTGGTGATGGTGAAGGACGGCAACACCGCCATCAAGACGCCGGCCGACATCAACGGCAAGAAGGTCAGCGTGCAGGTGGGCACCAAGTCGGTGTCGTACACCAAGGAGAAATTCCCGCAGGTGCAGCTGATGGAAGTCGAGAAGAACCAGGAAATGTTCAACCTCGTCGACATCGGCCGTGCCGACGCCGCCGTGACCGGCAAGCCCGCCGCCTACCAGTACGTGCGCACGCGCGGCGGCCTGAAGGTGCTGCCCGAGCAGATCACCACCGAGGAATACGGCATGGCCATCCGCAAGGACACGCCGGAACTCACCAAGGCGGTGAACGGCGCCATCGAGAAGCTCAAGGCCGACGGCACCTACGACCAGATCGTGAAGAAGTGGTTCAGCGCCAACGCCAAGTAAGCGGGCCATGGATTTCGATTTCTCGCCCGTCTGGGAGGGCTGGCCCGACCTGCTGCGCGGCGCGCTGGTCACGGTGGAGATCACCTCCTGCGCGCTGGCGCTGGGCTGCGTGCTGGGCCTCTTGGTCGGCATCGGCCGGCTGAACCCGAAGCGGCGCTGGCTCTACGGCGTGTGCACCGCGTATGTGGCGGCCATTCGCGGCACGCCGCTGCTGGTGCAGCTGTTCATCCTGTTCTTCGGGCTGCCGCACTTCGGCATCCTGCTGCCGGCCTTCCTGTGCGGCGTGCTGGGGCTCGGCGTGTACTCGGGCGCATACGTGTCGGAGATCGTGCGCGGCGCGATCCAGTCGATCGACAAGGGCCAGACGATGGCGGCGCAGTCGCTGGGCATGACGCCCGGCGTGGCAATGCGCCAGATCGTGCTGCCGCAGGCGGTGGTGCGCATGATTCCGCCGCTGGGCAACGAGTTCATCGCGCTCATCAAGAACTCGGCACTGGTGTCGTTGCTGACCATCCACGACGTGATGCATGAAGGGCAGAAGATCATCAGCGTGTCTTACCGCTCGCTGGAGGTGTACCTGGCCATCGCGGTCGTGTACTTCGTGCTGACCGGCACCATGACGCTGGTGCTGCGGCACTTCGAGCAGCGGCTGCGCCAGGGCGGGTTGATGCGATGAGCGTTGTGCTTCGTTTCTCGCGCGCCGCGCTGCCCGTCACGCCGTGGAAGAACGGCGGCGGCACCACGCAGGAAATCGCCAGCTGGCCACAGGGCGCGGGGCTCGACAGCTTCGGCTGGCGCGTGAGCATCGCCACCATCGCAGCGGCGGGGCCGTTCTCGGTGTTCGTCGGTGTCGACCGCAGCATCACGCTGCTGGAGGGCGACGGCGTGCGCCTCTTCACGCACGACGGGCGCATCGACCATCGGCTCGACGTGCCGCACCGGCCCTTCGCCTTCAGCGGCGACGAGGCCATCGACTGCACGCTGCTCGGCGGTGCGTCGAACGACTTCAACGTGATGACACGGCGCGGCCAGTGGCGCGCCGAGGTGCTGGTGCTCGATGGCGTTTCAGCCATCGACGCCGCGCCGCATGGCGTGTTGCTGGCGTTGCGCGGCGCGTGGCGGTTTAACGACGAAGCGTTCCGCGATGGCGAGGGCCTGCAGTGGGCTGACGCAGCGCAGGCCTGGCAGGCGGTACCCGAGGGCTCCGATGCACGGTTGCTCGCAGTGCGCATCACGCCGGCGTAACCTGCAACAGCAAAGACAGGAAAGACGATGAAACCCGCCAACGAATTCCCTTCGGCCGACGGCCTCTGGACCGGTCTACGCCTCGCTACCGATGCCGGGGCGGAAGCTGCCATCGTGGTGGAGCAGGGCGCGATCCGCTGGGTCGGCGCGCGCAGCGCACTGCCGGCAGGGTTCGCGGGCCTTGCGCTGCACGACGGCGGCGGCGCGCTCGTCACGCCGGGCCTGGTCGATTGCCACACCCACCTCGTCTACGGCGGCCAGCGCGCCAACGAATTCGCAATGCGGCTTGCGGGCGCCACGTACGAAGAAGTGGCAAAGGCTGGCGGCGGCATCGTCTCTTCGGTGCGCGCCACGCGCGAGGCCGATGAAGACACGCTCTTCGCGCAGGCCGCGTCGCGGCTCGAACAGTTGCTGGCCGACGGCGTGTGCGCCATCGAGATCAAGTCGGGCTACGGCCTTTCGCTGGAACACGAGCGCAAGCAACTGCGCGTGGCGCGGCGCCTGGGCGACGCCTATGGCGTGACGGTGCGCACCACCTTCCTCGGCGCGCACGCGCTGCCGCCCGAATACGCAGACCGCAGCGGCGACTACATCGACCTCGTCTGCAACGAGATGCTGCCCGCGCTGGCCGCCGAAGGGCTGGTCGATGCGGTCGACGTGTTCTGCGAACGCATCGCCTTCTCGCTCGAGGAAACCGAGCAGGTCTTCAAGGCCGCACAGGCGCTGGGCCTGCCGGTGAAGCTGCATGCCGAGCAGTTGTCGGACATGGGCGGCGCGGCACTGGCCGCTCGGTATGGGGCGCTCTCGTGCGACCACATCGAACACCTGTCGGCCGAGGGCATCGAGGCGATGCGCAAGTCGGGCACGGTGGCCGTGCTGCTGCCCGGCGCGTACTACACGCTGCGCGACACGCACCTGCCGCCCATCGCCGCGCTGCGCGCTGCGGCCGTGCCGATGGCGGTGTCCACCGACCACAACCCCGGCACCTCGCCGGCACTGAGCCTGCTGCTGATGGTGAACATGGCTTGCACGCTGTTCCGCCTCACCGTGCCCGAGGCGCTCGACGGCGTCACTGTGCATGCCGCGCGCGCGCTGGGCCTGCAGGACACACACGGCGCCATCGCGCCAGGCATGCCCGCCAACTTCGTGCTGTGGAACGTGCGCGAAGCCGCCGAACTCGCCTACTGGTTCGGCCAGCAGCCCGTGCGCGCGGTGGTGCGGCAGGGCCGCATCGCCATCGGAGCCAAGGAATGACACAAACGCTTTTTGCAGCCGATGCGCTGCTGCCCGAAGGCTGGGCCAGAAACGTCCTGCTGACGTGGAACGATGCGGGCCAGCTCACGCAGGTTCAGTCCGGTGCGCAACGGCCTGCCGACACGCAAGCCACCAACGGCCCCGTGATCCCCGGCATGCCCAACCTGCATTCACACGCCTTCCAGCGCGCCTTTGCCGGCCTTACCGAACACCGCGCCGAGCAGCAGGACAGCTTCTGGAGCTGGCGCACGCTGATGTACCGCTTTGCCGCGCGCCTCGGCCCGCAGCACATGGAAGCCATCGCCACCTGGCTCTATGCCGAGATGCTCGAAGCGGGCTACACCAGCGTGTGCGAGTTCCAGTACGTGCATCACGACGTGGACGGCCGCCCGTATGCCGACGACGCGACGCTGAGCCTCGCCCTGCTGCGCGCGGCGAAGAAGGCCGGCATCGGCTTCACGCTGCTGCCGGTGCTCTACCAGACCGGCGGCTTCGGCGATCTGCCTCCCACCGAGGGGCAGCGCCGCTTCATCCGCTCGACCGATTCGATGCTGCGCCTGCTCGAAGCGCTCAAGCCGGTTTGCGACGCGCAGGGCGCCCGGCTCGGCCTGGCACCACATTCGCTGCGCGCAGTGCCGCCCGAAGGCTTGCGCGATGCGATCGCGGGGCTCGAAGCCATCGACCGCACCGCGCCCATCCACATCCACATCGCCGAGCAGACGAAGGAAGTGGACGACTGCGTGGCCTGGAGCGGCCTGCGCCCGGTCGAGTGGCTGCTCGATCACGCGCCGGTCGATGCACGCTGGTGCCTCGTGCACGCCACGCACATGAACGACGCCGAGTACGAATACGCGGCCCAGAGCGGCGCGGTCGCGGGCCTGTGCCCGACGACCGAAGCCAACCTCGGCGACGGCATCTTCGACTTCGCCAAATGGCGCAGCCACGGCGGCGCATGGGGCGTGGGCTCGGACAGCCACGCGAGCGTCAACGCGGCCGAAGAGCTGCTGATGCTCGAATACAGCCAGCGTCTGGCCAAGCGCCAGCGCAACGTCGGTGCCAGCGCGGCGCAGCCGCATGTGGCGACCGCGCTCACGCTCGAAGCGGTGCAGGGCGGTGCGCAGGCATCGGCCCGCGCCGTCGGTGGGCTTGCAGCGGGGCAGCAGGCCGACTTCGCCGTGCTCGACGCCTCGCGCCTCGCGCTGCAGGGCCTGCTTGCGCCCGATATGCTCTCGGCCCACGTCTTCGCAAGCCATCGCACCTCGGCCGTCGACACCGTCTGGGTGGCGGGCCGGGCGCGCGTCTCGGCCGGCCGCCATGCGCTGCACGACGAAGCCGGGGCCGCCTTCGTGGCCGCGCGCACTCAACTACTCAAGGATTGACCCCACCATGGCCTTCACCACCGCCGAACCGCCATTCCGCTTCCGCCAGGGCACGCGCCCGCTGCTCATTTCGATGCCGCACGTCGGCACGCACGTGCCGCCCGCGCTGGCTGCCCGCCTCACGGAGGAAGCGCGCCATGTGCCCGACACCGACTGGCACCTCGAACGGCTCTACGACTTCGCCGACGAACTCGGCGCCTCGGTACTGGTCGCCACGCATTCGCGCTACGTGATCGACCTCAACCGTCCGCCGGATGGCGCGAGCCTTTACCCGGGCCAGAGCGTCACCGGCCTGTGCCCGGTCGACACCTTCGACGACACGCCGGTGTATGCCAACCCCGGCGACCTGCCGGGCGATGCGGAAACCGCCGAGCGCCGCGATGCCATCTGGCAGCCCTATCACGCGAAGCTGGCCGAAGAACTCGCGCGCATCCGCGCGCAGCATGGCGTGGCCGCGCTGTGGGACGCGCACTCCATCCGCTCGGTGCTGCCGCGTTTCTTCGAAGGCAAGCTGCCCGACCTGAACCTGGGCACCGGCAAGGGCATCAGCTGCGACCCGGCGCTGGCGCAAACGCTGCTGGGCATCGCCGAAAGCGCCACCGGCTACACGGGAGTGCTCAACGGCCGCTTCACCGGTGGCTACATCACGCGCAACTACGGCAACCCTGCGCAGAACGTGCACGCGGTGCAGCTGGAGATGACGCAGAGCAGCTACATGCAGGAGGCCTTGCCCTTCGACTATCTGCCCGAGGTGGCGGCGGGCGTGCAGCCGCATGTGCGGCGCATGATCGAGGCGGTGCTGGCGTTCGCCGAATCGCGCGCGGCGCGCTGAGCGACCGCAGGCTCAACTGCTTTCCAGGCTCGCGAAAGTCCTGGAGAAATCGCCGAGTGCCAGGTCCTTCATGTGGATGCTGAAGCTCAGCGTGCCCGCATCCCAGAAGCAGAAGCCGGGCCGGTTGTCCGACTCGAGCATCAGCAGGTTGATCCATTCGCCAGGCAGGCCGCCGCGCTCGGCCGATGCCTGCTCCTCGGGCGATTCGTGCTGCGTGAACACGTGTGCGTTGACGAGGTGGCAGTCCTCGCTCTTGCCCGAAAGCTCTTCCTGCAGTGCCCAGTAGGCCTTCTGCAGCTTGTCGTCGTCCTCGATGTTCTGCAGCACCGCGTCGCGGCCGGTCAGGCGGTCGCCCGCGTTGTAGAGGCTCGGCACCGACACGGTGGCAGTGGCGACGGCCTTGAAGCCGGGAAACGCGTCGCCGTTCTCGAACGTGGCGTCGTCCGGGTAGACGTAGGTCTGCAGCGACGAGGCGGCGGCGGTCGAGTGGATCACCCGGTGCTTCTGCAGCTCCTCCTGGTCCTCGCCGAAAAAGTAGAGCATGCCGTCGCGCGGTAGCCAGGGCTGCAACCCGGCCACGTCGGCCAGGCGCAGTTGCGCATAGAAGCGCCAGTGCGTGCCGTCTTCCGCACGGGGAAATTCGATGTCCGGCGGAAGGTCGGGTGCGCCGCCGAAGCGCGTGTTGCCCTTCTGCGCATAGTCTTCCGGCTCGGTGGTGCGGTAGCGCACGGTGTTGCGGGCCAGGCGCAGCAGCGCGGGCAGATAGCGCTTGAGCTTGTGCCGGGCGCAGGCGGCTTCCAGGATCGCGGCGTGTTCCGCGCTGCTGCGCGCCAGGAAGCTTTCGGGCGCCACCGCCACGTCGATGTCCGGGCGATAGCGGATGTCGAGATACAGCGCCTTGAGCTTGTTCTCGAGCGTGACCTTCTTGATTTTCTTCAGCGACGCCGGCAGCGACACAAAGGGATTCTTCTCGACGTTCAGCAAGGTCAGCGCCGGCAGGTGGCCGACGCATTCGGGCAGCGTGGCGAGTGCGTTGCCGGGCAGCACCAGCCGTTGCAGCCGCGAGAGGCGGTCGATGCTGTCGGGCAGGTCGCGCAGCTTGCCGTACTGCAGGAACAGCGCTTCCAGCTGCTCGAGCGCACCGAAGTTCTCGGGCAGGTGCTCGATGGCCGAGCCGCGCACGAACAGCTCCTTCAGCGACGAGAGCGAACAGAATTCGTCCGGCAAGGCTGTGAAGGGCGCGTGCGCCGGCGACATGAACTGCAGCGACAGGAACTCGAGGTTCCTGAAGCGCAGGATCTCGGGCGGGAAGGCCTCGATCTTCGGTGTGTCGCCTTGCCACGGTTGCCGGACAAGCAGCCGCCGCACCCGTTCGGGCGGCACCTCGGCAGCCTCCTCGAGGCTGGTGTACGTGTGGGGCTGCAATGTCACTTCACCCGGCTCGAAAGCCTTGCGGACGTGGATGGGAACGCTCTTGCTGTCGTCGTAGCGCGAACGCATCGTGCCGCGCAGCTCGACCGACGAAGGCGTCAGCGTCACCGTGCCGTGAAAGCTGTCGAGCGCGAAGCCGCGCTCGTACAGGTGAAAGTCGAAGGTGGCCGGCTGGTTTTGCGGCAGCTGCACGATGCGCAGCGGCTCGCCGGTCTTGTCGTGGAAGAAGAACGCGCCGTAGGTGCCGAACTGCGGCGCGATCAAGCCCTGCGAGGGGTTGTCCACGTCGTCGGGCTGGAAGGCGGGTGCATGCAGCGCCGCATCGAACGCGACCGGGGCCGTGTGCAGCTGGAACTGCATGCCCCCGTCGACGAAGCTGGCCGAGGATTGCGCGGTGAACGCGAAGTGCGCGTTGCCGACCTGAAAGATGTCTTCTTGCATGGAGATGAAAGCGTCGGGTGCCTGCGTCCAACCTTGCCAGACCGGCAAGGCATGGACAAGGCCAAGTCCCGGGGCAGAGCGGGGCGATGGGCTGGTTTCTACAATCGGAGGTTATGAAGCCCCTTGTCTACACCCGCGGCCAAGCCCTGGCCGGCATCCTCGCCAAGCGCATCGCCATCCTCGACGGCGCCATGGGCACGATGATCCAGCGCTTCAAGCTCACCGAGGAGCAGTACCGCGGCGAGCGCTTCAAGGACTTCGATCGCGACATCAAGGGCAACAACGAGCTGCTGTCGCTCACCCGGCCCGACGTGATCCGCGACATCCACGAGAGCTACCTCGCGGCCGGCGCCGACCTGATCGAGACCAACACCTTCGGCGCGACCACCATCGCGCAGGAGGACTACAAGATGGCTCACCTGGCGCGCGAGATGAATCTCGAATCCGCCAAGCTGGCGCGCGCGGCCTGCGACAAGTTCAGCACGCCCGACAAGCCGCGCTTCGTGGCCGGCGCGCTTGGCCCGACGCCCAAGACGGCGAGCATCAGCCCCGACGTGAACGACCCGGGCGCGCGCAACGTCAACTTCGAGGAACTGCGCGCGGCCTACTACGAGCAGACCGAGGCGCTGGTCGAAGGCGGCGCCGACGTGATCCTGGTCGAGACCATCTTCGACACGCTCAACGCCAAGGCCGCGCTGTTCGCGGTCGACGAGTATTTCGACAACAGCGGCCAGCGCCTGCCGCTGATCATCAGCGGCACGGTGACCGACGCCTCGGGCCGCATTCTCAGCGGCCAGACCGTCACCGCCTTCTGGCACAGCGTGCGCCATGCGCAGCCGCTGGCCATTGGCCTGAACTGCGCGCTGGGCGCGGCGCTGATGCGCCCGTACATCCAGGAGCTGGCGCGCGTGGCCGGCGACACCTTCATCAGCTGCTACCCGAACGCGGGCCTGCCCAATCCGATGAGCGACACGGGCTTCGACGAGACGCCCGACGTGACCTCGCGGCTGCTGCACGAGTTCGCGGCCGAGGGGCTGGTGAACATCGTGGGTGGCTGCTGCGGCACCACGCCGGACCACATCGCGGCCATCGGCAAGGCTGTGGCGCCAGTGGCAGGCCGCGTGCTGGGCAGCAACAACGCGGGCTTCTACAAGGAAGCCGCGTAAGCACCACTCCGGTCGCGCCCGCGGCCGATTGACAGGCTCTCGGCCCCCGGCCTACGCTGGGGCGCAAGGAGCCTACCCATGAACACACTCGTTCCGCGCTGGATCGGCATCGGCGCCCTGGCACTGCTGCTTCCGCTCGCGGCCGCGGCGCAACAGGCCTTCACGCGTGGCGCGGTCAACATGCGTGCCGGGCCTTCGGGTGACTATCCGTTGGTGGCGCGGCTCGGGCCGGGCCAGCCGCTCGACGTGGTCGGCTGCACGAGCGGCTATGGCTGGTGCGACGTGGTGCTGCCCGACGGCGGGCGCGGCTGGGTCTGGTCGCGCAACCTCGACTACGCATATCAGGAGCAGCGCGTGCCGCTGGCCACCTACGGCGCGGTGATCGGCGTGCCGATCATCGGCTTCGCGATCGGCAGCTACTGGGCCGACTACTACCGCGACCGGCCGTGGTACGGCGACCGGCGCTGGTGGGCTGGCCGGCCGCCTCCGCCACCCGTGGCGGGCTGGCGTCCACCGCCGCCGGTGAGGCCGGGATGGCAGCCGCACCCGTGGCGGCCGGGGCCGGGTTTCCGGCCGCCGGGGCCTGGCTTTCGCCCACCACCCGGACCTGGATTCCGCCCGCCGCACGATCCCGGCATCAGGCCGCCGCGGCCGCAGCCGGGCTTTCGTCCCGGGCCTCCGCCCGGCGTGGCACATCCACACCCCGGCGGCCGGCCGAGGCCCGGTGGGGGCGGCGGCGAACGCCCGCATGGCGGTGGCGGACACGGCGGCGGCCATGGAGGTGGCCACCGGCCCTGAAGGCGCGTGCGTCAGCCCTCGGCGACGTGCACCACGCGCTTGCCGAAGTTGCGCCCCTCCAGCAGGCCGATGAGCGCAGCCGGCGCGTTATCCAGCCCGTCGACCCGGTCCTCGCGCAGCGTCACGCGGCCGGCATCGACCCATTCGCTCATCTCGCGCCGGAAGGTGTCGAAGCGGTCGCCGTAGTGGTCGAGGATGACGAAGCCCTGCATGCGGATGCGCTTCTGCAGCAGCGCCGCCATCAGCAGCGGCAGCCGGTTCGGGCCGGACGGCAGCTTCTCGTTGTTGTAGTCGGCGATGTGCCCGCACACCGGCACGCGCGCGCCGATGTTGAGCAGCGGCAGCACCGCATCGAACACTGCGCCGCCGACGTTCTCGAAGTAGACGTCGATGCCCTTGGGGCACGCGGCCGCGAGGCGCGATGCGAACTCCGGGCCATGGCGGTCGAGGCAGGCGTCGAAGCCGAGCGTTTCGACCGCGTAGCGGCACTTGTCCGCGCCGCCCGCGATGCCGACCACGCGCGCGCCCTTGAGCTTGGCGATCTGCCCGACCACCGAGCCGACCGCGCCGGTCGCCGCGGCCACGACAACGGTGTCGCCCGGCTTCGGCTGGCCGATGTCGAGCAGGCCGACGTAGGCGGTGAAGGCAGGCATGCCGAGCCCGCCCAGCGCCAGCGAAGGCTGCGCCATCTCGCCGAGCGGGAGCAGGTCCTGGCCGTCGGACAGCGCGTAGTCCTGCCAGCCTGCGTTGCCGAGCACGAGATCGCCGGGGCGGAACTGCGGGTGCTTTGAGGCGGCGACGCGGTTCACCGTGCCACCCGGCATCGGCTCGCCCAGCGGCACCGAGGCCGCATAGACCGGTGCGACCTCGTCCATCAGCTGGCGCATGTACGGATCGAGCGAGAGATGCAGCGTGCGCAGCAGCACCTGGCCTTCGCCAGGCGTGGGGACGGGAGTCTCGTCGAGGCGGAAGTCGCCCGGTGTCGGCAGGCCGCGCGGGCGTGCGGCAAGGACGATGCGGCGGTTGAGGATGTCGCTTTGAGGCATGGGCTGGTGGCTCCTGTAATGGTTGGGGATGCGGATCTGCGGAGGCGAATAGACCAGTCGTCTAGTTCATGGCCGAAAAAAAGCGGGAGCGCGTATGCCTCCCGCTCCAGGCTTTTTCAGGTGTCCGGAGACAGGCCCAGCAGCTGCCGGGTGTCGCGCATGGCCATGTCCAGCGAGGCGCGGTCTCGGGTGATCTTGGCCAGCAGGCTGGCGCCGAGCCATCGCTGGTAGAGCGCGACGGCGATTCCCTGCGCGTCCTGTTCCTTTGCTTGCGGCGCGGCCTGCAACGAGCCGTCGGCCCGGCCGGCTTCGATGCATCGCGCCAGCCGGTCGGTGATGCCGCGGGTGCCTCGCGCCAACGCCGCGCGCATGCTTTCGGACAGGTCGCAGACCTCCGCGCCGAGCTTGACCACGAGGCAGCGGCTCTGCGCATCGTCGCCGGTCTGCGAATCGAGCCAGTCGTCGAAGTAGCCGATCAGCCGTTGCGCGGCCGTGCCCGGTGCCTCGGTCAATAACGCGTCGGTACGCCCCAGGTACTCGGTGAAATAGGCTTCGAGCACGGCCTCGCCGAAGGCCTCCTTGGAGCCGAAGTAGTGATAGAACGAGCCCTTCGGCACCTTCGCCGCCGTCAGCACCTCGGCCAGTCCGACCCCGGTGAAGCCCCTTTGCAGCAACAGCGGATGGGCCACGTCGAGGATGTGCTGGCGGACGTCGGGAGTGGGGGCGATCGCGTTCATGGCCCGCACTCTAGCGGCTATTAGACCAGTCGTCTAGTCGCCTTGATCGCCGCCGGTCTTGGGGCTGCACTCACCGGCGGCTGCCCGGTCCTTCGCTATCAACTTCACGAAGCGCTGGGCTCCCAGGCCGAGTGGGCGCTCACGTGACCACACCACGTCCACCCACAGGTCCAGCCCGTTGCTGAGGTTCTCGAACGGAATCTCGATCAGGGCGCCCGCCGCCACATGCGGCTTTGCGAAGTTGCGCTGCAGCCAGCCCCAGCCCAGCCCGGCGGTGATCAGGCTCAGCGCGGCCAGTGCGTTGTCGGTGCGCCAGACATGGCGCGCGAACACGAAGCGCGGGTCGCTGGTGGTCAGGTCGCGCCCGGCCACGACGATCTGCCGGGTGTTCGTCAGATGGTCCTCGCGCAGCCGGCCGCCGTTGGCCGCGAGAACGGGGTGGTCCGGCGCGATGACCGCCACCATCAGGTCGCTGCCGACTTCCTGGAAGCCCTCGCGCCCGTCGAGGCTCGGGCGCTCGAACACCAACGCCAGCTGCGCGCGCCCGCTGTGGAGCAGCGCCAGTGCGTCGGCCTGCGGGGCCGCCAGCACCTCGACCTGCAGCAGCGGATGCTCCCGTGCCAGTTCGGCCAGCGGACCGCTCCAGCGCGCGGCCAGCAGCTCGGGCGCAATGGCCAGCGTGAGCCGGTCTTCCAGCCCCTGGGTCAGCGCCAGCGCCTGCACCTGCAGCTGCTTGAGCTGGGCCGCCAGCAGCCGCGCCTGCGGCTCCAGCGAGCGCGCGGCGGCGGTGGGCTGGGGCTCGCGGCCGCTGCGGTCGAACAACGGCAGGTCGAGCTCGGCCTCGAGGTTGGCGATGGCCATGCTCACGGCCGACGGCACCCTGTGCAGCGCCCGGGCGGCGGCCGAGAAGGAGCCGTGGTCGATCACGGCCAGGAAGACTTCGACGTTGTCGCTGGAAAAAGCCATGGCACCCGACCTATCAATAGAACTGAAACAAGTTAACTTTTTATATCAGCGGATGACACATAAAGTCCAGTCATCGCAGTAACGAAACCAAGAGAAGAGTCATGCAAGGCATTCAACGTCGCATCGTCTACATCAGCCTTTATGAGGGCATCGCCATCGTCGCTGCCAGCGCCGGGCTGGCATTGATGACGGACGCCGGCCTCGGCCATTCGGGCGTGCTGGCGGTGGCCGCCTCGGTCGTCGCGGTGATCTGGAACCTGGTCTTCAATTCGCTGTTCGAGCGCTGGGAGTCGCGCCAGGTCGTGCGCGGCCGCAGCCTGCGCCGCCGCATCGCCCACGCCATCGGCTTCGAGGGCGGGCTGGTTGCCTTCCTGGTGCCGATGTTCGCCTGGGGCCTGGGCGTGTCGCTCTGGCAGGCACTGGTGATGGACCTGGGGCTGGTGATCTTCTTCCTGGTCTACACCTTCGTCTTCAACTGGGCCTTCGACCGGGTGTTCGGCCTGCCGGCTTCTGCGGCGGCGAACAGCACGGTGGTCACGGCGTAGAGGGCGCTTTCTTCCTGTCGTTGGCGGCGCGGACTTCCAGCGCGGCCTGAAGTCGCAGCGCCTCCTGCGGCGTGAAGAGCTGGGCCTGCAGCTGCGCCCGCGTGGCTTCGTCGGCCGCGGCGTAGCGCGAGAGTCGGCTTTGCCAGTCTTGCTCCTGCTGGTCGAGCGTGGCCAGCCGCTGCGCTGCCTCGTAGCCGTACTGCTGGGAGCGCTCGGCAAAGCGCTCCTGGGGGCTCGCACCGCGTGCTTCCAGCGCCGCGGTCTGCTCGGCGACGCCGAGTTGCGCCGTGGTGGCAGCCCGGTCGGCGAGCTGCTCGGGTGTAAGCCAGTTCTTCTCGGCCTGTGCCAGCGCCTCGCGCTTCTGCTCGGGCGTCAGATCCTTGTTGCGCTCGATTTCCAGCTTCTCGACGCTGAAGCGGTCGAATTTTTCCTCGGCGCCGAACAGGCCCTCGACCTCTTCCGGCGCGAAGTAGCGTGCCCGGATGCCCGCGCGCGCATCGAGGATCCTGCGCAGCCCGGCAGGGTCGCCGATGCTGGCCGCCGGCAGCGCCTCTAGCGCGTTGCGATAGTCGATGTAGCGCTCCAGCAGGCCCAGCCCGCGCACCCTCCATTCCGGCGGCAGGTACTTGTCGATCTTGGCGCGCATCTCGGCCATCAGGCCTTCCTTGTCCCTGGCCTGGCTGTCGTTCAGCATCTGCTCGAAGATGCGCAGCAGGTCGGGCGTCAGCAGTGGGTCGGGGGCATGGCCGTTGTTGCGCAGCGCGATGGCGGATGCTTCCGCCGCCGCGGGGTTGGTGGCCGGCGGCACCGAAGACGCGGCGACCACAGGCGCTTCAGGCGCGCTGAGCTGCCACCACGCCACGCCTGCGGCCACTACCACCGCGATCGCCGCCAGCGGACGCAGGAGCTTCGGGGACATCGACTCCTCAGAGGCCGAGCTGCTTCAGCTTCGCCGCCTGGTTGACGTACAGCGTCACCGGGCTCACCGAGAAGAGGTCGCGCAGTCCGAGCAGCTGATTCACCTCGTCCAGATGGTTCTGCCGGTAGCTGCCAAGGTAGGTGCCCAGATGCGAACTGCAGGCCGATGCCAACCCGTCGTTGGCTTCGCCGTGGACCGCGCTCAGCAGCGACAGCGGGTAGTCGGAGGCGTCGAATACGTTGGTCAGCGGCTGGGTGCCCGACCAGGAGAAGTACCGCACGCCGTTTACCAGCTCGGCCCCGTTGCCGCAGGCCGTGGTGGGCACGCCGTCGGGGAACTTGGCGTTGAACTTCGCCGAGCCCACGGTGTTCAGCGAATCGAGCGCGCCCAGCCCGTTCTGGGGCGTGTTGTTGCCCGAGAGAATGCCGAGCAGGCTGGAGAACGCGTTGACGGCGCTGACCACCACGGTCCGGCTGAGGCTGCCGGCCGGCAGCGTGTCGCCGAGCACGTCGGCCACCTTGCTGCCCTTGTGGGGGCTGCCAACCGTCGTGACGGAGGCCACAAGCTCCGGCGCCACGCCCGAGACATAGCGCGCCGTGGGCCCGCCGTGCGAATGACCGATCAGGTTGACTTTGCTCGCGCCGGTGAGCGCCAGCACGTCCTTGACCTGCTTGAGCAGCTGCTCGCCGCGCACTTCGCTGCTGTTGGTGGCCGCCACTTCGGCGACGAAGACCTTGGCGCCCTGGGCGCGAAGCTCGCCGGGAATGCCGTACCAGTAGTCGATGCCCGCGATCGTGTCGAAGCCCAGCATGCCGTGCACCAGCACGATCGGGTAGGCCGTCTGCGCGGTCTTGCTGCTGGCGGCCTGGGCCGTCTGCACCAGGGGCGCCAAGGCCAGCACGCCGCACATCAGCAGCGCGCCGGCAGAGCGCCGCGCCGTACCGCTTTTCCTGCCCGTCGAAGCCAGAATCGTCTTCAGTCGAATCATCGGAACTCCCTGCAATTGGGTTGGATCGGTTTTGGGGATGCACGCAAAAAAGAACGAGCGTGCTCTTTTTATTCTGCGAAATCAGGGATTCGCTATCGATTCGGACTTACCCTTTCATGATTCAGACTTACTCCTTGCACGCTATCTGCTTGGGGGAGGGCGATAGACTCCCCCAACCCGCGCACGAATAACCGCTTTTGCCCTCGAGTCAAACCATGTCTTCCCCAATGCCCCCTCCCATGAAGCTGTCCGGCCTCGAACCGGTTGCCATCGGCGAGGGCACGCTGTTCGTCAACATCGGCGAGCGCACCAACGTCACGGGCTCGAAGGCCTTCGCGCGGATGATCCTGAACGGCCAGTTCGAAGAAGCCCTGGCCGTGGCGCGCCAGCAGGTCGAGAACGGCGCGCAGGTGATCGACATCAACATGGACGAGGCCATGCTCGACAGCAAGGCCGCGATGGTCCGCTTTCTGAACCTCATCGCCAGCGAACCCGACATCGCGCGCGTGCCGGTGATGGTCGACAGCTCGAAGTGGGAAGTCATCGAGGCCGGCCTGCGCTGCATCCAGGGCAAGGGCATCGTCAACTCCATCTCCATGAAGGAGGGGGTCGACAAGTTCAAGCACGAGGCCAAGCTGGTGAAGCGCTACGGCGCCGCCGCCGTGGTGATGGCCTTCGATGAAAAAGGCCAAGCCGACACCTACGCACGCAAGATCGAGATCTGCGAGCGCGCCTACCGCATCCTGGTCGACGAGGTGGGCTTCCCGCCCGAAGACATCATCTTCGACCCGAACATCTTCGCCATTGCTACAGGCATCGAGGAGCACGACAACTACGCGGTCGACTTCATCAACGCCGTGCGCTGGATCAAGGAGAACCTGCCGGGCGCCAAGGTGTCGGGCGGCGTTTCGAACGTGAGCTTCAGCTTCCGCGGCAACGACCCGGTGCGCGAAGCGATTCACACCGTGTTCCTGTACCACGCGATCAAGGCGGGCATGGACATGGGCATCGTTAACGCCGGCATGGTCGGCGTGTACGACGACCTCGAACCCGAACTGCGCGAGCGCGTCGAAGACGTGGTGCTCAACCGCCGCGCCGACGCCGGCGAGCGCCTCGTCGAAGTGGCCGAAACCGCCAAGAGCGGCGCCAAGGACGACAGCAAGAAGCTCGAATGGCGCGGCACGCCCGAGAACCCGGTGCACGTCAACCAGCGCCTGTCGCACGCGATGGTGCACGGCATCACCGACTTCATCGTGGAAGACACGGAAGAGGCCTACCAGCAGATCCTTGCCAAGGGCGGCCGCCCGCTGCACGTGATCGAAGGCCCGCTGATGGACGGCATGAACATCGTGGGCGACCTGTTCGGCCAGGGCAAGATGTTCCTGCCGCAGGTGGTGAAGTCGGCGCGCGTGATGAAGTCGGCCGTGGCCCACCTCATTCCCTACATCGAGGAAGAAAAGCGCCAGGACGAGGCCGCGGGCCGCGACGTGCGCACCAAGGGCAAGATCATCATCGCCACCGTGAAGGGCGACGTGCACGACATCGGCAAGAACATCGTCACCGTCGTGCTCCAGTGCAACAACTTCGAAGTGGTGAACATGGGCGTGATGGTCCCGTGCCACGAGATCCTGGCCAAGGCGAAGGTCGAGGGGGCGGACATCGTGGGCCTGTCGGGCCTCATCACGCCGAGCCTCGAAGAAATGCAGTACGTGGCCGGCGAGATGCAGAAGGACGATCACTTCCGCATCAAGAAGATTCCGCTGCTCATCGGCGGCGCCACCACCAGTCGCGTGCACACGGCCGTGAAGATCGCGCCGCACTACGAAGGTCCCGTGGTCTACGTGCCCGACGCCTCGCGCAGCGTGAGCGTGGCGCAGAGCCTGCTCTCCGACCAGGCCACCGCGTACATCGACGAGATCAACGCCGACTACGTCAAGGTGCGCCAGCAGCACGCCAACAAGAAGCAGGTGCCGATGTGGCCGCTGGCCAAGGCGCGCGCCAACAAGACGCCCATCGACTTCGTGAACTACCTGCCACCGGTGCCCAAGTTCATTGGCCGGCGCGTGTTTAAGAACTTCGACCTCACCGATCTGGCCAAGTACATCGACTGGGGCCCGTTCTTCCAGACCTGGGACCTGGCCGGTCCGTTCCCCGCCATCCTGAAGGACGAGATCGTCGGCACCGAGGCCGTGCGCGTGTACGCCGACGGCCAGCGTATGCTCAAGCGCCTCATCGAAGGCCGCTGGCTCAGCGCGAGCGGCATCGTCGGCTTCTGGCCCGCCAACACGGTGAACGACGACGACATCGAGCTGTACACCGACGAGTCGCGCAGCGAGGTCGCGCTCACCTGGTACGGCATGCGCCAGCAGACTGAAAAGCAGATGATCGACGGCGTGATGCGCCCCAGCCGCTGCCTGTCCGACTTCGTCGCGCCCAAGGACAGCGGCGTGAAAGACTACGTCGGCATGTTCGCCGTCACCGCCGGCCTGGGTGTCGAGAAAAAAGAGAAGTACTTCATCGACGACCTCGACGACTACTCCGCCATCATGCTCAAGGCCCTGGCCGACCGGCTGGCCGAGGCCTTCGCCGAGTCGCTGCACCACCGCGTGCGCACCGATCTCTGGGGCTACGCGAGCGACGAAAGCCTGAGCAACGACGACATGATCGCGGAGAAGTACCGTGGCATCCGCCCCGCGCCCGGCTACCCGGCCTGCCCCGACCACAGCGTGAAGCGCCCCATGTTCGACCTTCTGGCCTGCGCGGACATTGGCATGACCCTGACGGAAAGCCTCGCTATGATGCCCGCCGCCAGCGTGAGTGGTTTCTACCTGAGCCACCCCGATTCGACGTACTTCAACGTCGGCAAGATCGGACACGATCAGTTGCAGGACCAGGCCGCGCGGCGCAAGGAGAGCGAGTCCGATCTCGAGCGTCTGCTGGCGCCCAATCTTTGAACCTGCCGGCCGGCGCGGCCGCCCGGCGCCGGGAGTTGTTATTCAGAAGCTGATGTTTGCAGCCGCGCACTACGCGGCACTGGCGGTTTTCGTGTTCAGCTGTTGGGGTTACGGCCGCGCATTGCTGGGCCGCATGGCCCCGCCGCCGCGCCGCGACGCTGGGCTCGAAGCCGCCATGGCCGTTGCGCTGGGCGTTGGCCTCTTCATCTGTGCGTTCCAGGCGCTGGCCATCTTCGGGGCCTTCAAGATGGGCGCGACCGTGGCGCTTGTCGTGGCGGGCTTCGTTGCGGCGGCGATCCAGCTGCCGTCGTGGCTGCGCGAGCGGCGTGCCCTGCGCGCGAACGAACCCGCCGCGCCGTGGACCTACTTCGAACGCGTCGCGATGATCGCGCTGGCCCTGGTTGCATTGCCCGCGCTGGTAGCGCCGCTCGCGCCGCCGATCGCCTTCGACGAGCTGATGTACCACCTGCCGTATGCGCGCCAGGTCGCGCTGCAGGGCTCGCTGGGCATTCACGACTGGCTGCGCTATCCCTGGTTCCCGTACAACTACAACCTGCTCTACGCCGCCGCACTGCAGGTCGGCGACGACGTGCTGCCGCACTTCCTCAATGCGCTGGCTGGTGCGCTGTCGGTGGTGATGATCTTCCGCCTCGGCATCCTGCACGCCAACCGGCTCACCGCCTGCATCGGCGCGGCCATCTGGCTGGGGCTCGGCGATTATTCGAACGCGCTGATCGACATGGGCGTGGCGCTGTTCGTGCTGTCGGCCTGCGTGGCGCTGTGGTGGTGGCGCGAGTCGGAGCCCGGCAAGCCCGTGCACGGCGGCATGCGCTGGCTCGGCGTGGCTGCGTTCTGCCTCGGCGTGGCCGCGGGCTCGAAGTACCAGGCGCTGATCTTCCTGCCGCTGGTGGCGCTGTTCGTCATCCGCCACGAGCGGCGGCCCCAGGCATGGGCGCTGGTGTTCGTCTGCTTCCTGATTCCCTGCCTCTATTGGTACGCGCGCAACGCTGTCATGACGGGCGACCCGTTCAACCCTATCGGTGCGCGCGTGTTCGGCTTCACCGAATGGACCCCGGCCGACTACGTGCAGCAGGTGGCGGACGTGCGCGTGCATGCCGAACTGCCCAATGCGCTGATCTGGTCCGTGTTCTTCGCGCCGTTCAGCGTGCTGTGGAAGCGCTCCGCGGCCGTGCGCGCCGCCGGTTGGTTCTGCCTGTACTCGGTGGTGGTCTGGGTCGTGACCTCGCGCTATCCGCGCTACCTGACGGCCTCGTTCCCGATGCTGGCCGCCATCGCGGCCATCGGCTGGCAGGTGCTGTTCGGCTGGGCCGCATCGGGCTTGCGCCGCATGTTCGGTGCGAAGGAGAAGACGCAGGATGCCGGCACCGTCGCGACGGGCTCGATGAGCCGCGACACCGCGCGTTCCGGCGCCCGCGCGGGCGACTGGGTGCTCGTGCTGCTGCTGGCCGTGCTGGCCGCCGTGTCGGTGCGCCAGACCGCGGTGAAGGTGTCGATGGTCTCGATCACCCCGGAAGCCCGCGATGCCGTGCTGCGCAAGCACGTGCCGGGCTATGCAGTCATGGACTACCTGCGCCGCACTGCCACCGGCCGCGTCTACCAGATCGCGCTGAACGAGGCGATCTACTACGGCCCCAACCCCATCTGGGGCGACACGCTCGGACCATGGCGCTACACCGACTTCGGGCGCCTGTCGGGCGGCGATCTCGCGCGCAAGCTCGGTGGCCTGGGCTTTGTCGCGGTCGTCCTGCCGGACAGCGTGGTGCCCGTATTCAGCGCGCGCGTCGACTTCGACAAGTACTTCGCCGTCGAGTACGAGAAGGACGGCAGTCGGGTCTACCGTATCCTTCCCGCCGCACCATGACCGACGCCAATTTCCCCGCCACCCACGGCAGCAGCGGCCTGCGCATTGCCGCGGTGATCCCCTGCTACAACGAGGCGCTCGCCATCGCCCAGGTGGTGGCGGGCTTTCGCGCCGCGCTGCCAGAGGCCGAGATCCACGTCTTCGACAACAACTCCAGCGACGACACGGCCGCCGTGGCGCGCGCGGCCGGCGCCATCGTCACGCACGTGACCCTGCGCGGCAAGGGCAACGTGGTGCGGCGCATGTTCGCCGACGTCGATGCCGACGTGTACGTGATGGTCGACGGCGACGCCACCTACGACACCGGCGCCGCGCACCGGCTCATCGACCGGCTGGTGAGCGACAACCTCGACATGGTGGTCGGCAGCCGCGTGGACGACGGCCTGGACGCGCATACCTACCGCACCGGCCACCGCCTGGGCAACCGCATGCTCACGGGCGCCGTGGCGCAGCTGTTCGGCGGAGGCCTGAGCGACATGCTCTCGGGCTACCGCGTGTTCTCGCGGCGCTATGCCAAGTCGTTCCCGGCGCTGTCGCGGGGCTTCGAGACCGAAACCGAACTCACCGTGCACGCGCTCGAACTGCGCATGCCCTATGCCGAGGAAAGCACCGCCTACAGCACGCGCCCCGAAGGCTCGGTCAGCAAGCTCTCGACCTACCGCGACGGCTGGCGCATCCTCAAGACCATCTGCAAGCTGTTCGTGAGCGAGCGGCCGCTGCAGTTCTTCTCGATCATCGGGGGGCTGCTGGTGCTGATGTCGGTCGCGCTGGTCCTGCCGCTCGTCATGACCTACATGCACACCGGCCTGGTGCCCCGGCTCCCCACGGCGGTGCTGGCCACGGGTGCGATGCTGGCTGCCATGCTGTCCTTCGTGTGCGGCGTTGTCATGCAGGCCATCACGCTGGGGCGACGGGAGGCCAAGCGGCTTAGCTACCTCGCGATTCCTAGCGTGCGCGAGCAGGCGGCCCGCGGCACACGCACTTCACGATGAAGATCGGACGCGAGTTCCTCTCCTTCGCCCTCGTCGGCGTGATCGGGCTCGTGGTCGACGTGGTCGTGCTGTATCTGCTGGCGCCGCTGCTGGGTTGGTACGGCGCGCGGGTGGTGTCGTTTCTTGCAGCGGCGACCACCACCTGGGCCTTCAACCGCCGCTACACCTTCGCGGCCAGCGCATCGGCCGGCCGCTCTCTCTGGCGCGAGTACCTGGGCTATCTGGCGACCATGGCCGCCGGCGCGGTGCTCAACTACGGCGCCTATGTGCTGACGCTGCACTGCGTCGAAGGGCACTGGGCCGCTGCCCTGGGCGTGGCGCTGGGCAGCCTTGCCGGCATGAGCGCCAATTTCCTGTCGGCGCGCTACCTGGTCTTTCGCTCGCACCGCGGCGGCTGAGGCCGCCGGGTGTCGTGGCGCGTGTCAGTGCGCGCCGGAAACCACCACCGGGATTTCATTCGCGGGCGGCGTATTGCGGCTGCGGCCGCAGCGCACGATGCCGTCGATCATCACCATGCCCACGCCCGGAATGTCGCCGAGCTGCACGCTTTCGAGCAGGCCCGGCGCGGGCGAATGCTGCGCGCGGTCCATGAACACGAAGTCGGCGTCGCGGCCCACCTCGATCAGGCCGCAGTTGAGCTTGCGGATCTTCGCCGTGTTGCCGGTCGCGAAGCAGAACACCAGCTCGGCCGGAATGTTCGCGATGGACGACAGCATTGCCACCATGCGCAGGATGCCCAGCGGCTGCACGCCCGAGCCCGCGGGCCCGTCGGTGCCGAGAATCACGCGGTGCGGGCACTTGAGCTCCAGCGCCGCCTTGGCCGCCGCGATGGCCACCTTCTCGTTGCCGTTGTGCACGATCTCGATGGCGCGCGAGCTCTTCTCGCAGAGCTCACACACGTGCGCTTCCGGTAGCGAAGTGTGGCCGCCGTTGATGTGGCCGATGATGTCGGCGTCGGCCTCGAGCACAACATCTTTGTCGATCAGGCCCGAGCCCGGGATCGACGGGCCGCCCGTGTGGATGGTGCTCTGGATGCCGTACTTGCGCGCCCAGGCCACCATCTCCTTCGCCTCGTAGCCGGCCTTGACAGAGCCCAGGCCCACTTCGCCAAGCAGGCCCACGCCGGCTTCGGCGAGTTCCTTGAAGTCGCTCTCGACCATGCCCTTCTCGATGACGGGCGCGCCCGCCAGAACCTTCACGCCGCCGGGGCGGAAGTTGTCGAAGGCGCGCTGCGCGGTGATGGCCAGGGCCTTCAGGCCCACGATGTCCTTGGGGCGGCCGGGCAGGTGCACCTCGCCGGCAGAAATCATGGTGGTCACGCCGCCGTGCATGGTGGAGTCGATCCAGCCGATCTGGCCCTGGCGCGGCGTCCAGTCGCCGAACACCGGGTGCACGTGGCTGTCGATCAGGCCTGGCGCCACGCAGGTCTTCTTCGCGTCGATGACGGTCGCCGCGCCTTCGAGATCGCAGTCTTTCTCTTTGCCGACCGCGACGATCAGGCCGTCGTTCACCACGATGGTGTCGGCGTCGAGGATGGGCTTGTCGATGTCGCCCGAGAGCAGCAGCCCGATGTTCTTTATGACGACCTTGCCCGACTTGCCGCCGGCTGCGATTTCTGCCATTTCGATGTGTCCTCGTGGGGTGGTGTGTTGTCTTGCGGCTCGTCCGCTTCTGTATCCGCGTCCGCGCGCACCGTGCGCAGCAGCGTCTCGATCACGAAGTCTTCCCAGTGCGTGATCGCCTCCGGTGACTCCAGCGGTTCACCGAGGAAGGCGGTGAGCGTGTGGCGGTTGGAGGTGTAGAAATAACCCGTGGACGCGATCAGCAGGTAGATGTCGCGCGCCACCAGTTCCTTGCGGAACAGGCCCTGCGCCGCGCCGCTGGCGAGGATTTCCGCAATGATCGCCACCGCGCGCGACGAATACTCGCGCGCCCGCAGCGACTTCGAAATGTGCCGGCCCTTGTGCAGGTTCTCGGTGTTCAAAAGCGTGACGAACTCGGGGTTCTTGCGGTAGTAGCCCAGCACGAAGCGGATGACCTCGGTGAGCGCTTCCACCGGCCGCGAGGCGTCGAGCGCGATGGCGGCCTCGGCGTCGTCCATGCGCTGGTAGATGCCTTCGAGCACCGCAATGAAGAGGCCTTCCTTGCTGCCGAAGTAGTAATAGATCATCCGGTCGTACGACTTCGCGGCCTTGGAGATCTTCTCCACGCTGCCGCCGTCGTAGCCGTACTTGGCGAACACCTTGGTCGCCGATTTCAGGATGCTGTCGCGCGTGGCCTGGGCGGCCGCCTCGCGCACGCCCGTGCGACGCTGGGGCTTGGTCTTGGGTGCGGAGCGGCTGTCGGCCATCGGGCGCGCGAGATGCCGATTACTTCTCTGCGAACGCGCGCTCGACCACGAAGTCGCCCGGCGTGCTCGTGTTGCCTTCCTTGAAGCCGCGCTTTTCCAGGATGTGCTTCAGGTCGACCAAGAGGCCGGGGCTGCCGCACAGCATGACGCGGTCTTCCTCGACGTTGAGCGGCGGCAGGCCGAGGTCGTCGGTGAGCTTGTTGCTCTCGATCAGGTCGGTGATGCGGCCCTGGTTGCGGAACTCCTCGCGCGTGACGGTCGGGTAGTACAGCAACTGCTTGGCGATCATCTCGCCGAGGATCTCGTGTTTGGGCAGGTGGTCGGTCACGAGGTCGTGATAGGCCAGCTCGTCGACCTGGCGCACGCCGTGCACCAGGATGACCTGCTCGAACTTCTCGTACGTGTCCGGGTCGCGGATGATGCTCATGAACGGTGCGAGGCCGGTGCCGGTGCCGAACAGGTACAGGCGCTTGGCCGGCAGCGTGTAGTCGATCAGCAGCGTGCCCGTGGGCTTGCGGCCCACGATGATGGTGTCGCCCACCTGGATGTGCTGCAGCTTCGAAGTCAGCGGACCTTCTTCCACCTTGATGCTCAGGAACTCGAGATGCTCCTCGTAGTTCGGGCTCACGATGCTGTAGGCGCGCAGCAGGGGCTTGTTGTTGACCTTCAGGCCGATCATCGTGAAATGACCGTTCGAGAAGCGCAGCGCCGGGTCGCGCGTGGTGGTGAAGGTGAACAGGCGGTCGGTCCAGTGGTGGACGCTCAGGACGCGTTCTTCGCTGAATGCACTCATACGGAACTCAAGAGTTGGTTGGTAACAGGGGAGGTTGGCTGAGCCGGCGTGCACGCCTTTGGGGCGAAAACCGCCGGCCGGCTCCGAACCCTCCATTGTCGTTGGTCGTAAAAACCCCGATGAACATCGCGAGAAAACACCATTGCAAGCATCGGGCCTGTTTGCTACATTGACTGCGAATGTAGTGAACGCAACATGAAAGTGTAGGGAATGCTACACAAACGGAAGTCGGTGCACAAGCTGGCGGACGGCACGTTTGTTGCAAACCCCGACAGCCAGGATTTGCCCACATACGCCCACGAGATTGCCCGATGACAGAACACACCAAGACAGATGGCCTCCCCGGCATGGACATGCCCGTGGTGGCTGAAGCCGGCAGCGGCGCCTTCGGCAAGGCGCCGCCGCGCAACGAGCGCATGAGCACTGCCAAGGTCGAGTGCAACGCCTGCCCGGTGCTGTGCCAGATCTCCGACGGCCGCACCGGCGCCTGCGACCGCTATGCCAACCGCGAAGGCGTGCTGGTGCGCGTCGATCCCGTGGTGCTGCTGCGCCGGACGATCGAAAGCGAAGCGCCTGCGCTGGTGCCCTTCAATCGCACCGGCGCCGAAACGGTCCCGGCCCCCGCCGAGCCCGACTGGAACGGCGACCTGCTGCACGCCGACGAAGTCTTCGTCACCGGCGTGGGCTCGTCCACCACCTACCCCGACTACAAGCCCGCGCCCTTCATCGTTGCATCGAAGGCCCAGGGCGTCGACATGGTCACCGTCGTCACCGAAGGCATCTTCAGCTACTGCAGCTTCAAGGTGAAGATCGACACCGACCGCTTCCTCGGCTCCGAGCAGGCCAACGTGCGCTATCGTGGCGAAGTCGTGGGCCACGTCACCACGGCCGAGTACGGCTCGCAGATGCTCTCGCTCGGCGGCGTGCACCACCTTACTGGCGGCAGCAAGAAGGAAGGCCGCATGACGGCCGAGCTGATGCAGCTGCTGGGCAACAAGAAGGCCGTGGAGTGCACCATCGACGGCGGCTCCACCCTCGTCATCCAGGCCGGCAAGGCGCCCATCGTCAACGGCGTCGAAGAGCAGCGCATGCGCGTGGGCTGCGGCTCCGCGGCGGTCGGCATCTTCGCGCGCCAGTTCGCGGGCGTGGCCGACGAGGTGGTGGTGGTCGACGACCACATCACCGGCGTGCTCACCGAGCACCAGGCTGGCCGCTGCCTCGACATGGCGCCCTCGGGCATCCAGATGCTGGGACGCAAGTCCACGCCGGGGCGCTACTTCCAGGTGGCGAACCCGGGCAACAGCTGGGGCGGCACCGACATCGCCGATCCGCTCGCGATCATCGAGGGCTGGGAAGAGGGCGTCGCGCGCCCCGGCCTGCGCCTGCTCATGACCTCGACCACCGGCGAGCACGCGCAGTGGTACGTGCTCGACGATGCACTGAAGCCCGTCGAGCAGCCCATGCCTGCGGAGGTGAAGCGCATCGTCGACCGCATCGGCGAAAACTGCGAACCCTCGCTGTGCACCGTGCTGTTCCTCGGCGGCGCGGGCGGAAGCCTGCGCGCGGGCGTCACCGAAAACCCGGTGCTGCTCACGCGTGCCATCAAGCGCGCGCTGGTCAACGTCACCTGCGGCGGCGCACCGGCATACGTGTGGCCCGGCGGCGGCATCACCGTGATGGCCGACGTCATGCGCATGCCCGACAACAGCTTCGGCACCGTGCCCACGCCGGCCATCGTCGCGCCCATCGAGTTCAGCATGCGGCGCGACGACTACGAGGCGCTCGGCGGCCACATGGAACACATCTTCCCGCTCGAACAGGCGCTCGCGCGCGGTGCGTGGCAGGAAGACGGCGCACCGCTCGCACGCCAATGGCTCGCGATGGACGACGCCAATCCGTGGCCGCTCGGCCACGCCCCCATGCTGGGCTGATCATGTCCGCCCAACGCACAGCGCTCGACAAGAACCGCTGGCATTTCAACCACGGCCCGATCGACATCGTGGCCGAGGCGCATGGCGACCCGTACGCCGTCGCGGCCGCGCACGACGCCGCGTGGGCGCGCTTCGTCCACGTGCTCGACGAACTGGTGCACGAGCTGCCGCTGCTGCGCCTGCCCGTCACCGACAAGATGCGTCCGCGCAATGTGGTGGCGCGCCGCATGTGGGACGCCTGCGCCGCGTTCTCCCCGATGTTCATCACGCCGATGGCGGCGGTGGCCGGCTCGGTCGCGCAGGAGCTGATCGCGTTCTACGAGCGCCCTGGCATCGAGCGCGCATGGATCAACAACGGCGGCGACATTGCGCTGCATTTCGCGCCCGGCCAATCGGCGCGCGTGGGCGTGTTCGCCGACCTTGCGCGCTTCGACTGGCGCGATCATGTCGATGGTGGCAGCGGCATCCTCACCACCGACGGCCAGTTCGAGCTGCACGCCGACCAGCCCGTGCGAGGCGTCGCCACCAGCGGCTGGCGCGGGCGCAGCTTCTCGCTGGGCATCGCCGACAGCGTGACGGTCCTGGCCGCCACGGCAGCGCAGGCCGATGCGGCGGCGACAGTGATCGCCAACGCCGTCGATGTCGACGACGCTGCCATCGCGCGCCGCCCCGCGAACGAATGCAAGGACGACAGCGACCTCGGCGACACCCTCGTCACCGTCGGCGTACCCACGCTGGCCCCCGAGCAGGTGCGCAGCGCACTCGATACGGGCGTGGTGTGCGCCAAGGTCCTGCAAAAAGGCGGGCTTGTGTGGGCCGCTCTACTCGTTTGTCAGGGGCAGTGGCGACTTGTCAAGCCCTTATGCTCGAAGGCGCTCAAGACCGAGCTGCCGAAAGCAGTTGGTTCAGTATTTGCTTAACGAAAAGCAAGGTTCTTTTTCATGATCGAAATCCGACGCGTCTTCACCCATGTCGAGCACATCCACCACGAGTTCGGACCGCGCGCCGAAACGCCGCTGGTGCGCGGTGCCATCGGCGCGGTGCTGACCAATCCGTTCGCCGGCCGCTACGAGCCCGACATCCTGCCGATGATGGCGCTGCTCGACCCCGTAGGCGTCGACATGGCGCACAAGCTGCACGCCGCCATGGACGTGCCGCTGGAGCAGATCGCCACCTACGGCAAGGGCGCCATCGTCGGCGCCGATGGCGAGCTGGAGCACGGCGCGTTGTGGCACGTGCCCGGCGGCTACGCAATGCGCGAGCTGCTCGGCTGGAAGGGCAGCCGCGTTGCCTACACCGCAGGCACGGCCGAAGAGAAAACCGGCCAGCCCGGCAATGCGCTGTCCATCGTGCCCTCGACCAAGAAGGTCGGCCCGCCCGGCGCCGCGCTCGATGTGCCGCTGACCAACATCAACGCCAGCTACGTGCGCGGCCAGTTCGACGCCATCGAAGTGCGAGTGCCTGGCGCGCCGGCTGCGGACGAGATCGTCTTCATCCTCGCGATGAGCACGGGCTACCGCGTGCATGCCCGTGTCGGCGGCCTGCTCGCAGAGAACATCAGCAAGTGGGACGGCCTGCGCTGACCCGCACAGAGACAAGACAAGGAACACAGAACATGACCGCCAACATCCGCAAGCTCGTCATCCAGGTCGATGAAACCCGCAAGGAAATGGGCAAGGACGTCACGCCGCCCACGCGCCGCGCCGTCGCCATCGCCGTGATCGAGAACCCCTACGCCGGTCGCTACAGCGAGAACCTAGACGAGCTGATCGCCATCGGCGAAGAACTCGGCGCGCTGCTCGGCCAGAAGGCCGTGAAGGCTCTGGGCATCGAGCCCGGCCAGGCGCAGAGCTACGGCAAGGCCGCCATCGTCGGCGAGCGCGGCGAGCTCGAACACGCCGCCGCCATCCTGCATCCCAAGCTGGGCGCGCCGCTGCGCGTTGCGGTCGAGAAGGGCGCCGCACTCGTGCCCTCGGCCAAGAAGCAAGGCACGCTGGGCACCGCCATCGACGTGCCGCTCGGCCACAAGGACGCAGCCTTCGTGCGCAGTCACTTCGACGCGATCGAAGCCCGCGTGAGCGATGCACCGCGCGCCAACGAGATCGTGGTGGCGGTTGCCGTCACCGACAGCGGCCGTCCGCTGCCGCGCATCGGCGGCCTGCAGGCCCATGAAATCAAGGGCGAAGACGGTCTTCGCTGACGCTGTCTTTCGCTCTCGCCCAATCACGGTGTTTTCTTTCCTCATTCGATCTCAAGGAGCTTTCCCCATGAACCCATTGCGTCACGTCTTCAGCGCCGCGGCCCTCGCTGCGCTGACCACTGCTCTCGTTCCCGCGCATGCGCAGGGCGTGATCAAGATCGGCGAGGTCAACAGCTACAAGGCACAGCCCGCCTTCCTGGAGCCCTACAAGAAGGGCATGGAGCTGGCCGTCGAAGAAATCAACGCCAAGGGCGGCGTGAACGGAAAGAAGATCGAGCTCATCACGCGCGACGACAACGCCAACCCCGGCGACGCCGTGCGCGTGGCCGAAGAACTGGTGGCGCGCGAGAAGATCGACGTGCTCACCGGCACCTTCCTGTCGAACACCGGCCTGGCCGTGGCCGACTTCGCCAAGCAGAAGAAGATCTTCTTCCTGGCCGGCGAGCCGCTGACCGACAAGATGACCTGGCAGGGCGGCAACGAATACACCTACCGCCTGCGTCCCGGCACCTACATGCAGGCAGCGATGCTCGTGCCCGAGGCCGTCAAGCTCAAGAAGAAGCGCTGGGCCGTCGTGTACCCCAACTACGAATACGGCCAGTCGGCCGTGGCTGCCTTCAAGGCGCTGCTGAAGGCCGCGCAGCCCGACGTCGAGTTCGTCGCCGAGCAGGCGCCGCCGCTGGGCAAGGTCGACGCAGGCGCCGTGGTCCAGGCGCTGGCCGATGCCAAGCCCGACGCAATCTTCAACGTGCTGTTCGCCGCCGACCTGTCGAAGTTCGTGCGCGAAGGCAACACCCGCGGCCTGTTCAAGGACCGCACCGTCGTCAGCGTGCTGACCGGCGAGCCCGAGTACCTCGACCCGCTGAAGGACGAAACGCCCAACGGCTGGATCGTGACCGGCTACCCCTGGTATGGCATCCAGACGCCCGAGCACAAGGCCTTCTTCCTCGCGTACCACGCCAAGTACAACGACTATCCGCGCCTCGGCTCGGTGGTCGGCTACAGCATGATCAAGTCGGTCGCGGCCGGCGCCGCCAAGGCCAAGAGCACCGAAACGCCGAAGCTCCTCGAAGCCTTCAAGGGCCTGCAGGTCGACACGCCGTTCGGCAAGATCAGCTACCGCGCCGAAGACCACCAGTCCACCATGGGAGCCTTCGTCGGCAAGACGAAGAACGAAAACGGCAAGGGCGTGATGGTCGACTACACCTACTTCGACGGCGCCAAGTTCCAGCCCTCCGCCGCCGACGTCAAGAAGTCGCGCGCCGCAGACTGACCCTGATCCTTTTTCGGAACGCTTGCACCCATGAGCCTCTCGTCCCTGCTGCTTCAGTTCCTCACCGGGCTGTCGTCGGCTTCGTCGCTGTTCCTCGTGGGGGCCGGCCTTTCGTTGATCTTCGGCGTCACGCGCATCGTCAACTTTGCGCATGGCTCCTTCTTCATGGTCGGCATCTACCTGGCCTACACGCTGGTCGAGAAGCTCGGCGGCGGCATGGGCTTCTGGCCCGCGCTGGTGATTTCCGCGCTCGCGGTCGGCATTCTCGGCGCGCTGATCGAGATGGTGCTGCTGCGCCGCATCTACAAGTCGCCCGAGCTGTTCCAGCTGCTGGCGACCTTCGCACTGGTCCTTGTCATCAAGGACGCGGTGCTCTACATCTGGGGGCCTGACGAACTGCTCGGGCCGCGCGCGCCGGGCCTGTCGGGTTCCGTCGAAATCCTGGGCCGGCAGTTTCCGACCTACGACCTGTTCCTGATCGTCGTCGGCCCGGTCGTGCTCGGCCTGATGTGGCTGCTGCTCACGCGCACCCGCTGGGGCACGCTGGTGCGTGCCGCCACACAAGACCGCGAGATGGTCAGCGCGCTGGGCGTGAACCAGGCCTGGCTCTTCACCGCGGTGTTCGCGCTCGGCGCGATGCTCGCGGGCCTGGGCGGTGCGCTGCAGCTGCCGCGCGAGCCGGCCACCCTCGCGATGGACCTCAACACCATCGGCGCGGCCTTCGTGGTCGTGGTGGTGGGCGGCATGGGCTCCATTCCGGGCGCCTATGCGGCGGCGCTGCTGATCTCCGAGATCAAGGCCGTGTGCATCTGGCTCGGCGTGGTGGAAATCTTCGGCTACAGCGTGTCCTTCTCGAAGCTCACGCTGGTGGTCGACTTCATCGTCATGGCCATCGTGCTGGTGTGGCGCCCGTGGGGCCTGTTCGGCCGGCCGCAGGCGCCGAGCCGCTACGTGGGCATGGCCGAGGAGCCGCTGCGCCGCGCGAGCAAGGGCTACCTGTGGCTGGTCGCCGCGCTCGGCGTGGTGCTCATGGCGATGCCGCTGCTCACCGCCGATTCGCCCTACACCACGGTGCTGATGATCGACCTGCTGATTGCCGCGCTGTTCGCCGCCAGCCTGCACTTCATCATGGGGCCGGCCGGCATGCACTCGTTCGGCCATGCCGCCTACTTCGGCCTCGGGGCTTACGGCGCCGCGCTGCTGGTGCGCTCCAGCGGCCTGCCGATGGAAGTGGCGCTCATCGTGGCTCCGCTCGTCGCGGCCATCGGCGCCTTCATCTATGGCTGGTTCGCGGTGCGGCTGTCGGGTGTGTACCTGGCCATGCTCACGCTGGCCTTCGCGCAGATCACCTGGGCCATCGTCTACCAGTGGGATTCGTTCACCGGCGGCAGCAACGGCCTCACGGGCGTGTGGCCGTCGGAGTGGCTGTCGGACAAGCGCACCTACTACTGGCTCACGCTGGTGCTCGTGGCCGCCGGCGTCATGATGCTGCGCCGCGTGCTGTTCTCGCCCTTCGGCTATGCGCTGCGCGCGGGCCGCGATTCGGTGCTGCGCGCCGACGCCATCGGCATCGACGTCAAGCGCATGCAGTGGACGGCCTTCGTCGTCGCGGGCGCCGCGGCCGGGCTGGCCGGCTCGCTCTACGCCTTCTCCAAGGGCAGCATCTCGCCAGAGAGCCTCAGCGTCGACAAGTCGGTCGACGGGCTGGTGATGGTGCTGCTGGGCGGCATCCAGACGCTGGCGGGGCCGGTGGTCGGCGCCGTCACTTTCAGCTGGTTGCACGACACCGTGGCGCGCAACACCGACTACTGGCGCGCGACGCTCGGCGCCATCATCCTGATCCTCGTGCTGCTGTTCCCGCAGGGCATTGCAGGTTTTGCGAAGCAGCTGACCGACAAGCTGCTGCGCCGCGCCAAGCCCGATGCGGCGCCTGTGGCTGCCGAGGCGAAGGAGGCCAAGGCATGACGACCACTTCCAACGCACCCCTGCTCAAGGTCGAGAACCTCGGCAAGTCTTTTGGCGGCGTGAAGGCCGTCGATGGCATCAGCTTCGAGCTGCATGCCGGCGAACTGCTCGCGCTCATCGGCCCCAACGGCGCCGGCAAGTCGACCACCTTCAACATGGTCAACGGCCAGCTCAAGGCCGACCAGGGTTCGATCCTGTTCGACGGACACGAGCTCGTGGGCCAGAAGCCGCGCGCCATCTGGCGCCAGGGCGTGGGCCGCACTTTCCAGATTGCCGAAACCTTTGCCTCGCTCACCGTGGTCGAGAACGTGCAGATGGCGCTGCTGTCGCACGACGGCAAGCTGTTCTCCATGTGGCGCCGCGCGGCCGACCACAAGCGCGACGAAGCACTGGCGCTGCTCGACCAGGTCGGCATGAAGTCGCAGGCCGACCGGCCCTGCAGCGTGCTGGCGTACGGCGACGTGAAGCGCGTCGAGCTCGCCATCGCGATGGCCAACAGCCCCAAGCTGCTGCTGATGGACGAGCCCACCGCCGGCATGGCGCCCAAGGAGCGCAACTCGCTCATGGCGCTGACCAAAGATCTCGTCATCCAGCGCGGCATGGCCGTGCTCTTCACCGAGCACAGCATGGACGTGGTGTTCGCGTATGCCGACCGCATGATCGTGCTGGCGCGCGGCCGCCTCATCGCGCAGGGCAAGCCGCTCGAAATCCGAGACCACCCGAAGGTGCAGGAGGTGTACTTCGGCAGCGGCAAGACATTCGAGAAGATCGCAGAGAAAGCCGCAGCCCTTGGAGTCGCCGCATGAGCACACACGAACCCCTCCTGCAGGCCAAGGCCCTGTGCGCCTGGTATGGCGCCGCGCAGATCCTTTATGACGTCGACCTCGAAGTGCGTCGCGGCGAAGTGGTCGCGCTCATGGGCCGCAATGGCGCGGGCAAGTCGACCACGCTGAAGACGCTCATCGGCATGCTGACCAAGCGCCGCGGCGCGGTGCGCTTCCTGGGCCACGACATCTCCAGGAGCGAGCCGCACCACGCAGCGCGCCTGGGCCTGGGCTTCGTGCCCGAAGACCGCCGCGTGTTCACCGACCTCACGGTGATGGAGAACCTCGAAGTCGGCAAGCAGCCCGCGCGCTGCTGGGCCGACGGTACCGATGCACCGCTGTGGACGCCCGAGCGCCTGTTCAAGCTGTTCCCCAACCTCGGCGAAATGCCGAACCGTCCGGGCGGGCGCATGAGCGGCGGCGAGCAGCAGATGCTGACCGTGGCGCGCACGCTCATGGGCAACCCGTACCTCGTGCTGCTCGACGAGCCTTCCGAAGGCGTGGCACCGGTGATCGTCGAGCAGATGGCCAACATGATCCTGGAGCTCAAGGCGCAGGGCGTGAGCATCCTGCTGTCGGAGCAGAACATGCACTTCGCCGAACTGGTGTCCGACCGGGCCTATGTGCTCGAGAAGGGGCAGATCCGCTATCACGCCACCATGGCCGAGCTTGCGGCGAACGACGAAGTTCGCCGCGCCTATTTGAGCGTCTGAGTTTTTCCTTCAACCCATCGGAGTCCACGCCATGCATCGCAGAACCCTCGTGAAATCCGCCGCCGCCCTCGGGTTGGTTGGCGGTTTGGGCAGTGTCGGTTTCAACGCCTTCGCGGCGGGCAAGATCAAGCCCGGCGACAAGGCCGCACTGATCGTGGTCGACGTGCAGAACTGCTTTCTCGACGGCGGCACGCTGGCGGTGAAGGGCGGCAACGAAGTCATTCCGGTCATCAACGCACTGGCGCCCGCGTTCCAGAACATCGTTGTCACGCAAGACTGGCACACGGCGGGCCATGCATCCTTCGCGAGCACCTACAGCGGCAAGAAGCCCTTCGAGACCACCAAGCTCAGCTACGGCACGCAGGTGCTGTGGCCCGACCACTGCGTGCAGGGCACGGAAGACGCCGCGCTCGGCAAGGAGCTGAAGGTGCCCACCGCGCAGCTGATCATCCGCAAGGGCTTCCACAAGGAGATGGACAGCTACTCGGCCTTCGAGGAAGCCGATCACAAGACGGCCACGGGCCTGGCCGGCTACCTGAAGGCGCGCGGCATCAAGACCGTGTACGTCACCGGCCTGGCCACCGACTTCTGCGTGGCGTGGACCGCGATGGATGCGCGCAAGGCCGGCTTCGAGGCCTACGTGATCGAGGACGCCACGCGCGGCATCGATCTCAACGGCTCGCTGGCCGCGGCGTGGAAGCAGATGACGGCCAAGGGCGTCAAGCGCATACAGTCCGCCGACATCCAGACCGCCTGAGACCGCACCGCGAAGAACAACGACGAACAACAAGAAAACACGAGACACACGACGCATGAAGCTTTCGATCTCAAGGCGCGCCATGGTGGCGGGCAGTGCGGCCCTGGCCCTCGGCCCCGGCCTGCTGCGTTCGGCACGCGCGGAAAACGGCGTGACCGACACCACCATCCGCATCGGCCAGTCGGCCGTGTTCAGTGGGCCGGCGAAAGACTTCGGCGTCGACTACCGCGCGGGCATCAAGCTGTATTTCGACCGGGTCAACAAGTCGGGCGGCGTCAACGGTCGCAAGATCGAACTCGTCACCTACGACGACGCATACGACCCCGCAAAGACCGCCGTCAACACGGCGAAGCTGATCGACGAGGACAAGGTCTTCGCGCTCACCGGCTACGTGGCCACCGGCAACCTCGCGGCCGCGATGCCGCTGGCCGAGAAGGCGGGCGTGCCGATGTTCGCACCGCTGGTGGGCACCAGCTCGTTCCGCACCAAGGTCAACCGCTACCTGTTCCATGTGCGCGCAGGCTACGACCTGGAGCTGCGCAAGATCATCAGCCACCTCTCGACCATCGGCATCCAGTCGATCGCGGTGGTCTACCAGGACAGCGCCTTCGGCAAGTCGAACCTCGCCACCTGCGAGGAGCTGGCGGCCGACCACAAGGTGAAGGTGCTGAAGACCTTCCCGCTGGCCATCACGGCCGAGGACGCGAAGCAGGTCGTCACCGGTCTGTCTGAAGCCAAGCCTGGCGCGGTCGTGATGATCATGGCCGGGCGCATGGTCGAAGTGTTCATGCGCGATTACCGCGCGAACGGCGTGGGCTCGCCGCTGTACACGCTGTCGGTCGGCATCACCGACGCGGCCGGTTCGGCCAAGCGGCTCGACGGCAAGCTCGCGGGGCTGGTCACGGCCAGCATCGTGCCGCCGCCGCAGGCGCAGCGGATGCCCATCGTGGCCGACTACCAGCGCGACCGCGCGGAGTTCGGCGAGAAGATCGACAGCTACACCGCGCTGGAAGGCTACATCGTCGCGCGCGTGATGGTCGAGGGCCTGCGCCGCGCGGGCAAGACACTCACGCGCGACAGCTTCATCGCCGGGCTCGAAAGCATCGGCAGCACGCGCATCGGCGATTTCCCCGTCGAGTACAGCGCGAAGAACCACAACGGCTCGACCTTCGTGGACCTGGAGATGTACACCCGTGACGGCCAGTTGCGGCGCTGAGCCGCTGCACCTGCTGGTCAACGGCCAGGCGCAATCGATCGAGGGCGTGCCGCGCGAAGCAACGCTGCTGCACCTGCTGCGCAACGACCTGGGGCTGAACAGCCCCAAGTACGGCTGCGGGCTGGGACAGTGCGGCGCGTGCACGGTGCACGTCGACGGCGTGGCGGCGCGCTCGTGCGTGATTCCCGCGCGTGGCGTGGCGGGGCGATCCATCACAACGCTCGAAGGGCTGGGCGCGCGCGGCGACTGGCATCCGGTGCAGGCCGCCTTTGAAGACGCGCAGGCCGCGCAGTGCGGCTACTGCCTCAACGGCATGGTGATGCAGGCGGCGGCCTTGCTTGCGCGCGATCCTGATGCGAGCGATGCGCGCATCCGCAGCGAGCTTTCGGGCAACCTGTGCCGCTGCGGCACCCACATCGAAATTCTCGACGCCGTGCAACGAGCGGCGGCGCGCATGCGCGCGCATCCGGCCACATGACGCGACGCGCCGATCTTCCGCGGACACGCGCCGAGTTCCTGTCGGCCAATGGCGTGCTGCTGGTGGTGCGCGAGACCCCGCTCGCACCGCCGCCCGCCAAGGGCCAGCCCGCGTTCATTGCCGGCAACCCGATCGAAGGCGACGAGATCCTGCTCGCCGTGTGGGACGACGGCAGCGCCTCGGCACTCAACGGCCACGTCGACCTGGGCACCGGCATCCAGACCGCGCTCGGGCAGATCGTGGCCGAGGAACTGGACCTCGGCATGCCCTGCGTGCGCGTGATGCTCGGCGACACCGCGCGCGCGCCCAACCAGGGCGCGACGATCGCGAGCGCGTCGATCCAGATCCATGCGCAGCCGATGCGGCTTGCCGCTGCGCAGGCGCGCGCGTGGCTGACGGCGCGCGCGGCCGAACGGCTTGGCGTGGCCGTCGATGGACTGCAGGCGCATAACGGCGTGGTGCGAACCACCGAAGCGCCGGACCGACACGTCAGCTATGCCGAGCTGGTTGCCGGCCAGCGCACCGTGCTGCGGCTAGATCCGCAGGCGCAGCCCAAGAACCCCGCCGATTACCGAGTCGTCGGCACACGGCAGGCGCGCGTCGACATTCCGGCCAAGCTGGCAGGCGAGCTCGTGTTCGTGCACGACATGCGCGTGCCCGGCATGCTGCACGGTCGCGTGGTGCGCCCACCGTATGCGGGTGCGGACCATGGCGAGTTCATCGGCAACACGCTCGAGGCGGTCGATGAATCGTCGATTGCGCACATCCCCGGCATCCGCGCCGTGGTCGTGATCCGCGACTTCGTCGGCATCGTGGCCGAGCGCGAGGAGCACGCCGAGCAGGCCTTGCGTGAACTGCACGTCACGTGGAAGTCGTGGCCCGGCATGCCCGACCTGGGCGACCTGGCGCAGGCGCTGCGCGACAACCCGTCGACGCAGCGCCTGCTGGTCGATGAAGGCGATGTCGATGGCGCCATTGCCGCCGCCGCGCAGCCGATGCATCGCACCTACGTGTGGCCGTACCAGATGCATGCCTCCATCGGCCCTTCGTGCGCGCTCGCCGACTGGCAGCCGGCCGACGGCAGCGGCATGCAGCTGCGTTGCTGGGCCGGCTCGCAGAACCCGCACGTGCTGCGCGCCGATCTCGCGAAGCTCATGGGCGTGGAGGACGTTCAGGTCGACGTGGTCCGCATGGAAGCTGCTGGCTGCTATGGCCGCAATGGCGCCGACGACGTGGCCGCCGATGCGGCGCTGCTCGCCCGTGCGGTCGGCGCACCGGTGCGCGTGCAGCTCACGCGCGAGCAGGAGCATGCGTGGGAGCCCAAGGGCGCCGCGCAGCTCATGGAGATCGACGGCGGCCTCATGGCAGACGGCCGCGTCGCTGCATACGACTTCGAAACCTCTTATCCGTCGAACGGCGCGCCGACGCTTGCGCTGCTGCTCACGCGCACCATCGAACCGGTGGCGCAGGCTTTCGAGATGGGCGACCGCACCGCCCGCCCGCCCTACACGTACGACAACCTGCGCGTGAAGGTCAACGACATGGCGCCGATCGTGCGCGCCTCGTGGTTGCGCGGCGTGTCGGCGCTGCCCAGTTCGTTCGCACACGAGTCGTACATCGACGAGCTGGCGACTGCTGCGGGTGTGGACCCGGTGCAGTTCCGGTTGCGGCATCTGGAAGATCCGCGCGCGGTCGAGCTGGTGCAGGCCACCGCGCAGAAGGCCGGCTGGCGCATGCGCACCGGGCCGCAGGAGAACGCGGACGGTGGGCTCGGCGAAGGGGGCGACATCCTCTTCGGGCAGGGTTTTGCGTACGCCCGCTACATCCACAGCAAGTGGCCGGGCTTCGGCGCCGCGTGGGCCGCGTGGGTGGCCGACGTCGAGGTCAACCGCAAGACCGGCGAGGTGCATGTGCGCCGCGTGGTGGTGGGGCATGACGCGGGGCTGATGATCAACCCGGCAGGGGTCGAGCATCAGATACACGGCAATGTGATCCAGACCACGAGCCGGGCGCTGAAGGAGCAGGTGCGGTTCGCGCCGCAACAGCAGCAGCAAGGCACGGCGACAGGTGCGCAGCTGCCGGGCGTGCTGCCTTCGGGCGTGGTCGCGAGCCGCGAGTGGGGCAGCTACCCGATCATCAATTTCCGCGAAGTGCCGGTGATCGAGGTGATGCACATGCCCCGGCCCGGCGAACCTTCGCTGGGGGCCGGAGAGTCGTCTTCGGTGCCGGGGACTGCGGCGATCGCGAATGCAATCTTCGATGCGACGGGGGTGCGATTTCGCTCGCCGCCGTTTACGCCGGAGACGGTGCTGGCGGAATTGAACCGGGGGTTGCCTGGTGACGCCGTCGTGCCCCCATCCCAACCTTCCCCCAGAGGGGGAAGGAGCAATGCACTCTGGCCGCGCCGCAAGGGCTTGTGGGCTAACGGCGCCGCGCTCGTCGTCGGCGGCATCGGCGTTGTCGCCGGCCTGCTCGGCTGGCGCTCCGCCATCGCGCCCGTATCGCTCACCGCTCCGGTCTACAGCCAGGCCACCATCGAACGCGGTCGTGTGCTCGCCGCCGCCGGCGACTGCGCCGTGTGCCACACAGCCCCTGGCGGCGCGCCCAATGCGGGCGGTCGCGCGATGGAAACGCCCTTCGGCACGCTCTACACGACCAACCTCACGCCCGACCCCGAGACGGGCCTCGGCCGCTGGTCCTTCAGCGCCTTCCAGCGCGCGATGCGCGAAGGCGTCTCGCGCGACGGCCGCTACCTGTACCCCGCGTTCCCCTACACCGCATTCGCGAAGACCAGCGACGACGACCTGCAGGCGCTCTATGCGTACTTCATGTCGATGCCTGCGGTGCGTGCGGAAACGCCGAAGTCCGAGCTCAAGTTCCCGTTCAGCATGCGGCCGCTGATGGCCGGCTGGAATGCACTCTTCCATGACCCGACGCCGATGCAGCCCGTGGCCACGCAAAGCGCGGAATGGAACCGTGGCGCGTATCTCGTCAACGGCCTCGGTCATTGCGGTGCCTGCCACACGCCGCGCAATGCGCTCGGCGCGGAGCAGGGCGGCAGCGCCTTCCTGTCGGGCGCCATGATCGATGGCTGGGAAGCACCGGCGCTCACGCACCTGTCGAAGTCAGCGGTGCCGTGGGACGCCGACGAGCTCTATCGCTACTTGCGCCACGGCCACACGCAGCGCCATGGCATCGCCGGCGGGCCGATGGCCGAGGTGGTGCGCGAGCTTGCGCAGGTGCCGGATGAAGACGTACGCGCGATGGCAAGCTACCTCGGTTCGTTCAATCCAGCACCGTCCGTGCAACCGACTGTCGTGGCACAGCAAGCGGTCGATAACGCCGCACGCACGCAGGGCCAGTTGTCCGGTCCCGCGCAGCGCATGTTCGACAGCGCCTGCGCCTCCTGCCACCACGACGGCAACGGCCCCACGCTGCTTGGCGTGAACACGCCGCTCGCGCTCAACAGCAACCTCACGAGCGCGAGGCCAGACAACCTGCTGCGCACCATCCTCGACGGCGTGCGCGAGCCCGCGAGCCGCGACATCGGTTTCATGCCCGCGTTCCGCGAAGTGCTCGACGACCGGCAGATCGCCGAGCTTGCCGGCTACATGCGCACGCGCTTCGCACCGCAGGAGCCTGCGTGGGCCAACCTGCCTGCCGACGTGGCGCGCGTGCGCGCCGCGCCGGGACACTGACACCAGAAAGAGAAGAGCCGGCCGCGTCGCAATCCGCTGTGCGCCGCTACGATGCAACGTAGCGCACACATCCAAGGAGACACCACGCCATGCCGCTCGATCTTTCAATCTCTTCCAGCCTGCCCCGCGACGCCGAACGCGCCACCCTCGTCGGCCGTTTGTGGCAACCCGACGTGGGCCCCGTGCTGGTGGCCGTGCACGACGGCGACCTGTACGACCTGTCGGCGCTCGCGCCGACCATGAGCGACCTGCTTGAGGGCAAGAAAGGGCCTGCAGAAGCCGTTCGCCATGCATTGCAGGGCGCACCGCGCATCGCTGCACTCGACGAAGTCCTTGCCAACAGTGACGAGACCGCGCGCGACACGAGCAAGCCCTGGCTGCTCGCACCCTGCGACCTGCAGGCCATCAAGGCCAGCGGCGTCACCTTCGTCGCGAGCCTGCTCGAACGCGTGATCGAAGAGCAGGCGCGCGGCGACGCATCGAAGGCCGAGGCCACGCGCGCGGCCATCGGCGGCGTGCTCGGCGACAACCTTGCCGACATCGTGCCGGGCTCGCCCGAGGCCATGAAGGTCAAGGAAGTGCTGATCGCGCAGGGCGCGTGGTCGCAGTACCTCGAAGTCGGCATCGGCCCCGACGCCGAGATCTTCACCAAGGCCCCGGTGCTCTCCGCCGTGGGCACGGGGGCCGACGTCGGCATTCATTCGGGCTCGGTGTGGAACAACCCGGAGCCCGAGGTCGTGCTAGCCGTCAACAGTCGCGGCGAGACGCTTGGCGCCGCGCTGGGCAACGACGTCAACCTGCGCGACTTCGAAGGCCGCAGCGCGCTGCTGCTCGGCAAGGCCAAGGACAACAACGCCTCGTGCGCCATCGGCCCCTTCATCCGCCTGTTCGATGCGCACTTCGGCATTGCGGACGTGCGCCGCATCACCGTCGCGCTGGAAGTGACCGGCCCCGAGGGCTTCACGCTCGAGGGTTCGAGCTCGCTGTCGAAGATCAGTCGCGATCCGCTCGACCTCGTGGCGCAGACCGTGGGTAGGCATCACGCCTACCCTGATGGTTTCATGTTGTTTCTTGGAACGATGTTCGCGCCGACACAAGACCGTCATGGGCCTGGGCAAGGATTCACCCACGTCGTGGGCGACCGAGTGTGCATTGCCGCACCGGAACTCGGCGCCCTGGTCAATCGCGTTGTGCACGCGGACCAGGCGCCGATGTGGACTTTTGGTATCAGTGCGTTGATGCGCAATTTGAGTGAACGCGGTCTGCTGTGATTCGCATGTAGACGTTCCGTTTGAATTTCAAAAGGAGTTGTACTCCTTAGTAATTCATATGCGTCGTGTTGCAATCTGTTGCTGTTGACCGCGCCTCTTGTTCCCCTCAAGATTGCCGCTGTTACGAAACGGTTGAACAGGGAGAAGAGGTTTGTCGCCGAGCGAAATCGATCTATTGCAGTTGCCTGTGGAAGGCTCGCATCCGTGCGGTGAAGACCTGGAATACGACCCCGATTTCATGGCGTTGCACCAAGCAACAACCGGTAAGCGCGAGCAGCAATTCGGCTCGACGATCATCCCCGCCGAGCCACCCGACTGGGCCCGCGTGGAGCGCATCGCGAAGCAGCTGTGCACACGTACGCGCGACCTGCGGGTGCTGGTGCCCCTCACGCTGGCCTGGACCGAAAACCGTGGCTTGCCCGGCTATGTCGATGGGTTGCAACTCGTCGACGCCGTGCTGCAGAAATTCTGGGACGGCGTGCATCCGCGCGTTGTCGACGATGGCTTCGAAGACCCGCTGCCGCGCATGAATGCACTGGCCGCGCTGGCCGAGGCCGAGGGATTGGGGCGCAGTGTTCGCGATGCAAGGCTGCTCGAAGACGGCGGCGCATCAATGAGCCTGCGACAGGTCGAAGCCTTGCTCGATTCGAGCAAGACCGACCATCAGATCGATTACCCGGGCGGCATCGGCCGGCTGCGGGACGCGGCGCGGCGTGCGCAGGAAAAGGCGGCGCCCCCGGTGGTGGCATTGCGTGCTGCGCTCGACCTGCTGCAGCGCATACGCGAGACCTGCGAGCGCGCGCTAGGTCAAAGCTGGGCGCCTGATTTCTCGCGGCTCGAACGCTCGCTGCGCACCGTGGCCCAGCTGTTGCCCGAGCAGGCGCAGAGCGAAGGGGGCGGGGCTGGCGAAGCCCACTCTGGAGCCGATCCGCAAGGGGCGGGAGTTGCCGAGCCGGCTGCGAAGGGTGCTGCTGCCGGCAATGCAAATGGTGGTGCTGGCCTACGCACGGTGCCTATTAAAGATATTGAAATATCGACTCGTGATGATGTGCAAGTGTTGTTGGAAAAAGCTTGCCAGTTCATGGAGCGCACGGAACCCAGTCATCCGGCGCCCATGCTGATTCGCAGAGCGCAGCGGCTGCTGGATCTCAACTTCTTCCAGATCATCGAAGAGCTTGTGCCCGAGGGATTGCAAAAGATAGAAAGCCTTGCTGGACGCCCGCTGAACAGTGGGGGCAGCACGTAATAAGAAGAAGGCGGAGGCCGTCGCGGACTCCGCTGGCCGGCAGGACTGCCGGGGTCGTACCCACACGCATTACAGATTCAAGAGGAAGCTTATGGCAGACAACCGTGTCAGAAACAGTGGTCAGAAGTTCATTGCGCGCAATCGCGCGCCGCGTGTGCAGATCGAATACGACGTCGAGATCTACGGCAGCGAACGCAAGATCCAGCTGCCCTTCGTGATGGGCGTCATCGCCGATCTCGCGGGCAAGCAGGTCGACCCGATGCCCGACCTCGGCGAGCGCGAGTTCATGGCGGTGGACATCGACAACTTCGATGAACGCATGAAGTCCATCAAGCCGCGCGTTGCCTTCCAGGTGCCCAACACGCTCACCGGCGACGGCCAGATGAACGTCGACATCACCTTCGACAGCATGGACGACTTCTCGCCCGCGCGCATCGCCCGCCAGGTCGGCGCGCTGCAGCACCTGCTCGAAGCGCGCACCGAGCTGTCGAACCTGCTGTCCTACATGGACGGCAAGAACGGCGCAGAGCAACTGATAGCGCAGGCACTGCAGAACCCGGGGCTTCTCAAGTCGCTGGCCTCGGCGCCGAACCCGGCCGTCGCCAAGGCAGTGGAAGCCGCCAACGAAAAGGCCGGCACGCCCGGCAACCCAGGGACCTCTTCCGAGTAAGCGCGAGCACGAGCAGCAAGGACCGTCATCATCATGAGCACCGCCCCCAAACAGACCGCCGCGCGCGCACCCGCCTCCGTCGAAACGCTCGAGCCGAACGAGTTCTCCGACCTGCTGCAGCGCGAGTTCAAGCCCAAGACCGACCAGGCCCGCGAGGCGGTCGAGAACGCCGTCAAGACGCTGGCCGTGCAGGCGCTGGAAAGCACCGTCACCGTCTCCAACGATGCCTACCGCACGGTGCAGGCCATCATCACCGAGATCGACCGCAAGCTCTCCGAGCAGATCAACCAGATCCTGCACCACGAGGACTTCCAGCAGCTCGAAGGCGCGTGGCGCGGCCTGCACTATCTCGTGAACAACACCGAGACCGACGAGCAGCTCAAGATCCGCGTGATGTGCGCGTCCAAGCGTGAAGTGGCGCGCTCGCTCAAGCGCCACAAGGGTATCGGCTGGGACCAGAGCCCGCTGTTCAAGAAGATCTACGAAGCCGAGTACGGCCAGTTCGGCGGCGAGCCCTTCGGCGCGCTGATCGGCGACTTCCATTTCGACCATAGCCCACCCGACGTCGAGATGCTCAGCGAAATGGCCAAGATCGCCGCGGCCGCGCACTGCCCCTTCATCGCCGGCGCATCGCCCACCGTGATGCAGATGGACTCGTGGCAGGAGCTGTCGAACCCGCGCGACCTGACCAAGATCTTCCAGAACACCGAGCACACCGCATGGCGCAGCCTGCGCGACTCGGAAGACGCGCGCTACATCGGCCTGGCCATGCCGCGCTTCCTGGCGCGCCTGCCATACGGCGCGCGCACCAATCCGGTCGACGAATTCGAGTTCGAGGAAGAGACCGACTCGGCCGCGCACAGCCGCTACACCTGGGCCAACTCGGCCTATGCAATGGGCGTGAACATCAACCGCTCGTTCAAGCAGTACGGCTGGTGCACTTCCATCCGCGGCGTGGAGTCCGGCGGTGCGGTGGAGAACCTGCCCACGCACACCTTCCCGACCGACGACGGCGGTGTGGACATGAAGTGCCCGACCGAGATCGCCATCAGCGACCGGCGCGAGGCCGAGCTCGCCAAGAACGGCTTCATGCCGCTGGTGCATCGCAAGAACTCCGACTTTGCCGCATTCATTGGCGCGCAGTCGCTGCAGCTGCCGGCTGAGTACTACGACGCCGACGCAACGGCCAACGCGAACCTCGCGGCGCGCCTGCCGTATCTGTTCGCCTGCTGCCGCTTCGCGCACTACCTGAAGTGCATCGTGCGAGACAAGATCGGTTCGTTCCGCGAGCGCGAGGACATGGAGCGTTGGCTCAACGACTGGATCATGAACTACGTCGACGGCAGCCCCGGCACCTCGTCGCAGGACACGAAGGCAATGAAGCCGCTGGCGGCGGCGGAAGTCCAGGTGGAAGCCATCGAGGACAACCCGGGCTACTACGCCGCCAAGTTTTTTCTCCGGCCGCACTATCAGCTCGAAGGGCTGACGGTGTCGTTGCGGCTGGTTTCGAAGCTGCCATCCAACAAGAAGGACAGCAGCTAATTCAACGGTGTCCCGGAATCGGGCACATATAACTTTGGGGGTTAATCATGGCAGTAGACATGTTCATGCGCGTTGAAGGCGCGAACGGCGAATCGAAGGACTCGAACCACAAGGAGTGGACGGACATCAAGTCGTTTGCGTGGGGAGCAACGCAGCCTGGAAACATGGTCAGCGGCGG
>NZ_FNPM01000023.1:0-68169 GCF_900107295.1 Variovorax sp. YR266 | reverse complement strand
CCGCCGCTGACCATGTTTCCAGGCTGCGTTGCTCCCCACGCAAACGACTTGATGTCCGTCCACTCCTTGTGGTTCGAGTCCTTCGATTCGCCGTTTGCGCCTTCAACGCGCATGAACATGTCTACTGCCATGAGATCAACTCCCTCAGAAATTGCGTGCCCATCGAGGACACCGTGGAACCAGCCGCCCTCCACTTGCAGGAGGACGGCAGCGAATCGCAACCGGATGGCGCCAGCGCTGGTGACACAGCGGGGGTCGCCCCATCTTTCAGGCGCAACGCTTTCGCATTACATCGCGCCTTCGAATCCATTCGTGCCCACTTTCCATTCGATCAAATCGAAACAAGTACGCAACGGAAGGCCCGATTTTTAACAAACTTTTCCTGCTTTATCGATCTGTTGCACGGATCTTTTTTGTCTATTTCTTCAGAAAACGTCCGAAACAAAACAATAAGTTTTAAACCGCCTCATCTCTCGAAGATGCAATGAGCCAAAGGGTCTGCGAGGTGTTGGCGGTCCGCGCTACATCGGGTTCGCAAGGCACGTACCTTAAGCGAGGCACCTGCGCACGACCAGTGCCAAACGGCATGCGGAGAAAGAACTACAGACACTGCCTGCACGATGCGCTGATCGATTCGAACAAGAAAGATCAATAAAAAAGCCCGTCATCGACACGATGACGGGCTTGGGTTGGAGCAGCGCTACCGAGCAATCACGTGCCGGCTCTCGCCTCGTGGAGCCACCTTGCCACCAAGGCCGGCACCACGTCGGTGGCCTTGCCTTGCAGGAAGGTGAATCCGTACGGCACGTCTTCCATGTCGAGCGCAACCAGCACTTTCTGCGCAGAGCGATCCGCGTACCGCACAAGCGATGCGGCGGGGTTGACAGTGAGCGACGTACCCACCACCAGCACGCGCGCCGCGGTGGCCACATGCAGCTCAGCTTCGTCGAAGTGCTGCACTGCTTCGCCGAACCACACGATGTCAGGCCGCAGTTGCGTGCCGTCCTCGCACAACTGGCCCATGGCAATGGGTTCGCCGTCGATGCGGTAGCGCCTGGGTTCAGGCTCCGACGTGCCGCGCGCATACGCGAGTTGCCCGTGCACGTGCAGCACGTTGCTTGAACCCGCACGCTCGTGCAGTGCATCGACGTTCTGCGTGACGATCACGACTTCATACGCCGACTCGAGCGACGCAATGGCAAGGTGCGCGACGTTCGGCTGCGCCTGCCACGCCTTCGCTCGCCGCTCGTTGTAAAAGGCCAGCACCGCCTCGGGGTGCTTTCGCCAGCCTTCAGGGCTTGCGAGCTCCTGCCACGAGTAGGTGTTCCACAGGCCCTTGGCATCGCGGAACGTGGGCAGGCCGCTTTCGGCACTCACACCGGAGCCAGAGAGTACGACGATCTTTTTCGGTTGGACTTCGGGTTTCATGCTTCGCTGCTCCTTTGGCGTTTGCGTTCGATCGAGTATGGCGTTCCGCAGGGGAGTCGAACCCCTGGCTTCCTCCTGGACAGGGAGGCACTCTGGCCACTGAGTTAGCGGAACGAAAGAGAAAGAAGAGCTGGCAGACCCTCAAGGATTCGAACCTTGGATGCCGGGATCAAAACCCGGTGCCTTGGACCACTAGGCGAAGGGCCGGTAAGGGATGGCGCGCGCGGAAGGAGTCGAACCTTCAACCGTTGGGTTTGGAGTCCAGTGCTCTGCCAGTTGAGCTACACACGCGTGGAAAAAAAGACAAAGAAAAGAGATGGTCTGAGTGGCAGGATTTGAACCTGCAGCCTCCTGCGTCCAAGGCAGGCCGTCTACCAGATTGACACTACACCCAGAGAAAAGTTGGTGCCCCAGGGGAGACTCGAACTCCCAGAATTCCGCTTCTAAGGCGGACACGTCTACCAATTGCGTCACCAGGGCTGAATGAAAAATTTGTGAGGCGACGATCCGTTCCAGTGGCCGGTCTCGCCTCGGTGCTTGCGAATTTTTAAAGAGCGTTCAAGAGGCCGAAGCCCGGTGTCATGCAGCACGATCGCTGCTTGAGAAATGAGTGAGAAGAAAAACAAAGAGGCCCGGAACCTTGCGGTGTCCGGGCCTCTTTTCGAGAGAGCTTGGGAGGTCTGCGCCTATGCGCTTCCTCCACCCGGTTGCACCTGATCCTCGTAATCGCACGACCACAGATTGGTCTGCGGCTTCTGCATGGAATACGGGGACTGATCGAGCTGCTGCAACGACGGCAGCAGACCAAAGCTGAGGCCGGCATGCGATGCGACGCGCACGAACACATTGCCCGATGCGGGGCAAGTGCTGTAGATGCGGATCTGTGCGGCTTTCACGATGTGTGTCCTGTTGGCGTTGACTGGGTTTGGACTGTAAATAGTCTTTACACAATCGTCAACTGCCTCGATCAACTTTTTTTCAAGTACCGTTGCGGCAACACACTCCCTCCCCTTCACCTCCAGGAGCCCGCATGGCGTCTTCGACCCTCGCAGCCCATCCGCACTACGACCGCCTGATCGCAGCCGCGCGCAACCTGCCTCCGTTGCGCGTTGCAGTGGTCCACCCCGCCAACGCTGTGTCGCTCGAAGCAGCACTCTCCTCTGCGGCACTGGGCCTCATCGCTCCTACGCTGGTCGGCCCGCGCACAAAGATCGAAGCCGCGGCGCACGAGATAGGCGCCGACATCTCCGGCATCGCCATCGTCGACGCACCGCACAGCCATGCCGCAGCCGATGCCGCCGTCGCGATGGCACTGCGCGGCGAGGTCGACGCATTGATGAAGGGCAGCCTTCACACCGACGAACTGATGGGCGCAGTCGTGCGCCGCGAAGGCGGCCTGCGCACCTCGCGCCGCATCAGTCATTGCTTTGTGATGGACATACCCGGGCACGCGCAGCCACTGATCATTTCGGACGCGGCCATCAACATCGCGCCCACGCTCGAAGAGAAGGTCGACATCGTGCAGAACGCCATCGATCTCGCGCATGCGCTGCAGATGCCGGCGGTGCGCGTTGCCGTGCTCTCGGCAACTGAAACCGTCAACCCGAAAGTGCCGTCAACGCTCGATGCCGCAGTGCTGTGCAAGATGGCCGACCGCGGCCAGATCACCGGCGCGGTGCTCGACGGCCCGCTCGCGATGGACAACGCCATCGACGCCGAGGCCGCGCGTATCAAGGGCATCACCTCGCCGGTAGCGGGCCGCGCCAATGTGCTCATCGTGCCCGACCTGGACGCGGGCAACATGCTCGCCAAGAGCCTCACTTTTCTCGGTGGCGCCTATGCAGCAGGCATCGTGCTGGGCACCAAGGTGCCGGTGATCCTCACGAGCCGCGCCGATTCCGAACCCGCACGACTCGCCTCTTGCGCCGTCGCGTCCATGCTGGCGAAGGCGGGGCGCGACAAGCTCATCAAGGCGGTCGGCTGAGCAGCCAGGGTCAGCGCGCACCGGCCACGATCGCAATCCCCCGGATCTGCCCCGCCTCCACAGCACGCTCCGGCTTCGGATAGCGCGCCGGTGCAAACCGGTGCAGCAACTCAGCCTCCCGCAGCTTCGCGGCTTCGAGGTTCGCGAGCTTGACGTGGCCGAAGCCGCGAATCGACAGCGGCAACGCAGCAATGCGCGCGGCCGTTGCCTGATTGCCGGCCGACAGCTCGCCAGCCACGGCTTCGAGCAGGCCATCGAAATGCGCGATCAACTCACGCTCTGCGCGCCGCTCGCCAGTGCGCCCGAACGGATCGAAAGCCGTGCCGCGCAGCCGCTTGCCAAGCGCCAGCCATCGCATCGCAGACAGCATCCAGCCGCCGATGCGGATCTTGGCGGGTGCCTGCCCGTGTGCCGCACGAGAAACCAGCGGCGGCGCCATGTGGAATTCGAGCTTCAACTCGCCTTCGAACTGCTCCTTCAGCTTCTGCATGAACGCGCCATCGGTGTACAGGCGCGCCACCTCGTACTCGTCCTTGTAGCTCATGAGCTTGAGCAGGCTGCGCGCCGCATTGCGCGTGAAAGGCAGGCTCGCATCGCCGCCCGGCAGTGCCTCCTCGCGCGCCTGCAGGCCGCGGATGCGCGTCTCGAAGCGAGCCGCCCATGCGGCGTTCTGGTAGCCGGTCAGATGCCGGCGTGCATCGGCGAGCAACACATCGAACGGGCGCTCATCGGTCGTTGATGCATGCGCATCGACAGGCGCAGCGCGCAACTGATCCAACGCCGCAGGGTCACCCGCAGCAAGCCGCCCCAGCGAGAACGCCGACTGGTTGGCCGCCACCGCCACGCCGTTCAGCTCGATCGCATGCATCAGCGCCTCCAGGCTCAGCGGCACCAGTCCGCGCTGCCATGCGTAGCCGGTTGCGACGATGTTCGCCGCCAGCGTGTCGCCCAGGAACTCTTCAGCCAGGCTTTGCGCGTCGAAAGTCTCGACCTGCTCTTCGCCGGCAACGAAGCGCATCTTCTCCAGCAGCAGATCCACATGCAGATCCGCATCCGGATTGCGCAACGACTCGGCCACCGGAATCTCATGGATGTTCGCCAGCACGCGCGTGCGTCCGTGCCGCACGGTCTGCAGCGCATCGGCCGACGCACCCACGACCACGTCGCAGGCCAGGATCGCATCGGCCTGTTGCGTGTCGATGCGCACCTGGTGCAGCCGCTCGCGCGAATCGGCCAGCCGCACGAAGCTCAGCACCGAGCCGCCCTTCTGCGCGAAGCCCATGAAGTCGAGCACGCTCGCGGCCTTGGCTTCCAGGTGCGCCGCCATGGCGATCACCGCGCCGACCGTCACCACGCCAGTGCCGCCCACACCGGTCACGAGCAGGTCGTAGGGGCCGGTCCACACATGCTCCGCCGGATGCGGCAATGCGGCCACCCGATGCAGGAAGGCATCGCGCCCGGCCGCCAGCGCGCCGCTCTTGCGGCGCAGTTTGCCGCCCGTCACGCCCACGAAGCTGGGGCAGAAGCCCTTGGCGCAGGAGTAGTCCTTGTTGCAGCTGGTCTGGTCGATCTTGCGCTTGCGGCCCATCGGCGTTTCGTGCGGCAGCACGGCCACGCAGTTGCTTTGCACGGTGCAGTCGCCGCAGCCTTCGCACACAGCCTCGTTGATGAACAGGCGCTTGGGCGGGTCGGCCAGTTCGCCCTTCTTGCGGCGGCGGCGCTTCTCGGCCGCGCAGGTCTGTTCGTAGATGAGCACCGTCACGCCAGGCATCTCGCGCAGGCGACGCTGCACGTCGTCGAGCGCGGCGCGATCGTGGAACTCGGTGCCTTTCGGAAAGCGGTCCTTGATGTCGTCGTACTTGCTGATTTCGTCACTGACGACGACGACCTTGCGCACCCCTTCCGATTCGACCTGCCGCGCGATGGCATCCACGCTGATGACGCCATCGACCGGCTGCCCGCCAGTCATCGCCACCGCGTCGTTGAAGAGGATCTTGTAGGTGAGCGTTGCCTTGGCCGCCACGGCCTGCCGGATCGCGAGGTAGCCCGAGTGGTAGTACGTGCCATCGCCCAGGTTCTGGAACACGTGCGGCGTCTTGGTGAACATCGCGTGCGAGATCCAGTCGACGCCCTCCCCGCCCATCTGGATCAGCCCTGCCGTGCTGCGGTCCATCCAGTTGGCCATGAAGTGGCAGCCGATGCCGGCACGCGCCGTCGAACCCTCCGGTACCTTGGTGCTGGTGTTGTGCGGGCAGCCCGCGCAGAAATACGGCACGCGCTTGACCGCATCGCTTGCGTTGCCGAGCAGCTCGGGCGGCGTGAAGTCGCGCACGTGCTGCAGGTGGTCGCCCAGGTCGTGGTTGTCGGGAAAGTGCACGGCCAGCCAGTGCGCAACCAGCTCGATGAGCCGCGATGGGCGCAGCTCGCCGAGCGCCGACACCAGCGGCTGGCCGTCTCGATCGTGCTTGCCCACGAGCACAGGCCGCGCATCCGCTGGCGCGTTGTAGAAGATGTCACGCAGCTGCGTTTCGACTACTGCGCCCTTCTCCTCGACGATGAGGATCTCTTCCAGCCCCTGCGCAAAAGCCTTGATGCGTGTCTGCTCGACCGGAAAGCTCAGGCCTATCTTGTAGAGCCGCACACCGGCGCGGGCCAGTTGCTCCGGTGAGAGTTCGAGCCGGCGCAGCACTTCCATCAGGTCGTGATGCGCCTTGCCGCAGGTGACGATGCCCACCTTCGCGTGCGGGCTCACGATCACATCTCGATCGATGCTGTTGCGCTTGGTGAAAGCAGCCACCGCCGCGAGCTTGTCTTCGAGCCGCGATTCGATGCGTAGCGACGGCAGGTCGGGCCAGCGGTAGTGCAGGCCGTCAGGCGGCGCGTGGTGGCCGGTGGCGGCGCTCACGGTATCGGCGTCTTCCCAGGCCTCGACGCGCTCGTTGATCACGTCCAGGTCCACCGTGCCGGCGCTCTCGACCACTTCAGACAGCGCCGCCATGCCGACCCAGGCACCCGAGTAGCGCGACAGCTCGTAGCCGTACAGGCCGAACTCCAGGTACTCGGCCACGCACGAGGGCTGCATCACCGGCATGCGCCATGCCATGAAGGCGTGGTCGCTCTGGTGCGGCATCGACGACGACACGCAGCCGTGGTCGTCGCCCGCCACCACCAGCACGCCGCCGTGCGGCGACGAGCCATACGCATTGCCGTGCTTGAGCGCATCGCCCGCGCGGTCCACGCCCGGCCCTTTGCCGTACCACATGGCGAACACGCCTTCGACGGTGCGCTCCGAATCAGACTCGACGCGCTGCGTGCCCAGCACCTGCGTGGCCGCCAGCTCTTCGTTGACGGCCGGCACAAAGCGGATGCCCGTTTCCTTGAAGCGCTCGCCGGCCTTCCAGATGGCCTGGTCGACCATGCCCAGCGGCGAGCCGCGGTAGCCGCTGACGAAGCCCTGCGTGTGCAGGCCGCGTTGCGCGTCGCGCCGGCCCTGCATCACCAGGACGCGGATCAGCGCCTGCGTGCCGGTGATGAAGACCGAGCCCGAAGGGGCCCAGAGGTTGTCGGAGAGCTGGTAGCCGGGCCGTCTGAGTGCGGCTGTGTCGTGTGGGGCGTTCATGCCCGGAATTGTTCTGCGACACACCAGGGAAGTGCTTCTTCAATACACTGGCGCAGACCCTTGTTTGAAGAATAATCTTCTCGGAATTTGCCATGAACGTCGATTCTCTTTCCCTTGACGAGCATTGCCTCAAGATCCTTTCTGCACTGCAGCACGATGGCCGCCAGACGGTGCAGCAGATTTCAGACACCATCGGCCTGTCGCCCACGCCCTGCTGGAAGCGCATAAAAGACATGGAAACAGCCGGCGTCATCCGCGGCTACACGGCACTGGTCGACCCCGAACTGGTGGGCCTGCACGTGTCTGCCGTGGCCGAGGTGAACCTCGACCGCCACAGCGAGGCGATGGTGCAGCGCTTCGAAGAGGCCGTGGCCGCGAGCCCGCAGATCATTCGCTGCGTGTCGGCCACCGGGCCCGCGGACTACATCCTGAACGTGACCGTGCCGGACATGAAGCACTACGAGCGCTTCCTGCACGAGGTGCTGTTCAGCCTGCCAGGCGTGACGCACGTGCGTTCGAGCATCGTGCTGCGCGAGATCAAGTCGGAAACGGCGCTGCCGCTCGACCACCTGCTGCCCGGCACGCCGGGCAAGCCTCGCGCGACGGGGGGCCGGCGAAGCTGAGGCCGGGCCGTGTGGAGAATGCCGGCATCCGCAGCAACGAAGACGTCCTGACCATGCCCTCACCAAAGACGACCGCCTTCTTCCCCCGCCTCGCGCTCGCCGCGCTGGTTCTTTCTTCTGCCGGTACCGTCGCCTTCGCGGCCACGCCGACCGCGGCACCAGCGACTGCGCAAAGCGCAGCCAAGGCCGTACCAGGCGCCCCGGTGCCCGCCGGCTCGCCGCAGCAGACTGGCCCCGTCCACTTCCAGTTCGCCATCTACTACGCCAAGGCCCCGGCTACCGACCCGATGGCCGCGTTGCGCAGCCGGCTCGCCAAGCTCGGCGGCAGCCCGAAGCTGCTGAAGGCGGCACCCACGCCAGCGACGGCCACCGAGCCCGTGGTCTTCGCGAACTGGAACACCACCACTGTGCTCAAGGAGTACCGCGCGCCGAGCATGGAGATGCTGCAGCGCTTCGGCCGCGGCATCTCGCGCGAGCAGGCCGAAGCCCTGCAGACCGCGGACAAGGCACTCATCATCGATTTCGCGCACCCGGCGCAGCAGTCTTCGGCCGCCATGCAGAAAGCCTTGCAGCTCACACTGCAGGTCGCGCGCGACACCAACGGCCTGCTATGGGACGAAGAAACACGCGAGGTCTTTTCGCCCGACGAATGGCAGAAGCGGCGCATCGACACCTGGGCCGGCGGCGTGCCCGACATGTCGCAGCACACGACCATTCATGCCTACCGCAGCGGCGACCTCGTGCGGGCCATCACGCTCGGCATGTCGAAGTTCGGGTTGCCCGACGTGGTGGTGAGCGATTTCTCGTGGTCGAGCAACCGCCCGATGGGCAATCTCGTCAACATGTTCTCGCAGGCAATGGTCGAAGGCGCCACGCTGGCGCAGCCCGGCCAGTACGACCTGGACCTGCGCGCACTCAAGCACGCTGCCGCGCGCGACCCGCAGCTCACGCACCTGAAGCCCAATGCCGCAGCGGTGGCAAAGCTCTCGCTGGTCAACGGCACATGGGAAAGCGGCGATCCGCAGAACCGGCTGTACGAGATCCGCTTCAATCGCTACAAGGGCCCCGACCGCTATGCGCAGCAGACCGCAATGCTGGTCTCGGTCTTCGGTGCTGACGAAGACAGCGTCACGCGGCTCAAGCACAACGACGAACTGCTCGCCGCCAGCAAGGCGGCCAACGCGCAGTTGCCCAAGCTGCGCGACGCCTTCGCCAAGGGCCTGCAGCCCGGCGAATACATCCTCGTGAAGGCACCGTTCACCACGCGCAGCGGCAGCAACGAATGGATGTGGGTCGAAGTCGCGCGCTGGAACGGCGACGTCATCGAAGGCCTGCTGAAGAACGAACCGGTCGAGGTACCCAACCTGCACGCGGGCCAGATGGTGAAGGTTTCGCAAGCCAAGGTCTTCGACTACATGCGCCGCTACGCGGACGGTCGAGAGGAAGGCAACGAGACCTCCAAGATCATCGCGCGCATGCAGAATCCGAAAAAGTAAGAGGATCGATCACCGAGGCCCTCCAATGCACATTCGCGAACTCGCCACCCGCCTGCAGTTTCCCGAAGGCCCGATCGCCATGGACGATGGCTCGGTGCTGCTGGTCGAGATCGCGCGTGGCACGCTCACCCGCGTACGTGCTGACGGACTGGTGCAAGTGGTTGCCGACCTCGGCGGCGGGCCGAACGGCGCGGCCATCGGGCCCGATGGTGCGGTCTATGTCTGCAACAACGGTGGCTTCAAGTGGCACACAGAAGCCGACGGCTGCTTGCGGCCGGTCGGCCAGGCCGAAGACTATTCGGGCGGCCGCATCGAACGCGTGAACCTCGCCACCGGCCGCGCCGAGCGCCTGTACGAAACAGTCGAAGGCGGCGCGCTGTGCGGCCCCAACGACATCGTGTTCGACGCACAAGGCGGCTTCTACTTCACCGACCTGGGCAAGGTGCGCGAGCGCGACATGGACCGCGGTGGCCTCTTCTACGGCCATGCCGACGGCAGCGCCGCAAGCACCATCGCCCGGCCGGTGATGACGCCCAACGGCATCGCCCTTTCGCCGGACGGCAACACGCTCTACTACGCCGAGACCGAGGGCGCCCGCGTCTGGGCCTTCGACATCACCGCGCCGGGCCGCGTTCGCAAGGACGGCTGGCCCTCGCCGCATGGCGGCCGCATGCTCTGTGCCTCGCCGGGCGGGCACTACCAGCGCTTCGATTCGATGGCGGTCGACGCACTTGGCAACCTTTGCGTGGCGACGCTGCTGCACGGCGGCATCAGCATCGTGTCGCCCGATGGCAGCACCGTCGAGCATGTGCCGCTGCCCGACCGCTACACCACCAACATCTGCTTCGGCGGGCGCGACCGGCGCACGGCCTACGTCACGCTCTCGGGCAGCGGGAGGCTGATTGCCATCGATGACTGGCCGACGCCCGGGCTCACGTTGAACTTCGAAGCCTAAGCAAAGGGAATGGCCGTGTTCGGCGCGGGCACGACGCCGTCGTCAAACAGTTGCTCGATCTCAAGCGCGGTGAATCCGAGCGATTCCAGGACGCAGACGGCGTCTGAATTGAAAGGCCGAGGACTCGCGCCCGGCGAGCCTGGCGTGCCGTGCAACCGGACAGGAAGACCGATTCCCTTGTAGTCATCGCGAGCGACCACCATCTCGCGATGCTTTGCGTGAGGCTGGGCAAAGGCCTCCGACACCGAATGCACAGGCGCCGCGGGCACCCCCGCCGCCATCAACGCATCGCACAGCGTCTTGCGCGCGCGGTGGCAGATGGCGTGTTCGATCTCGACCCGAAGGGCATCCCGATGCTGCAGACGCCCAGCGTTGTCGGCGAAGCGTTCGTCCACCGCAAGGTCAGGTCGTTCGACCACGCCGCAGAAGCGCTCGAACTGGCCACGGTTCATGATCCCGAGAAATATCTCGCCGTCGCCGCACGTGAAGCGGTCGTAGGGCGCAATGTTGGGATGGGCGCTGCCGAGCAGACCCGGCTCCTGATGCGATTGAAAGTAGTTGGCCGCATGCGGGACCAGCAGGCTCAGCGCCGCATCGAACAGCGTAGCCTCCACGTGCTGCCCTTGGCCCGAGACGTTGCGGCCTTGCAGCGCAAGCAGGATGCCCGACAGCGCGGTGTAGGCGGTGAGGTGGTCGACGATGGGCACGCCGATCCGTGTCGGGCCACTCGCCTGTTCGCCATTGACGCTCATGAGTCCGCACAGCGCCTGCAGCACCGCGTCATAGCCGGGCAGCCCACCCAGCGGGCCGTCTGCGCCAAAGCCGCTGATGCTGCAGTGGATGAGACGCGGGAAGCGCTCCTTGATCCACCCTTCGTAAGAAATTCCCCATTTTTCCAGCGTACCGGGCAGAAAGTTCTCGATCAGGACGTCGGCCTCCTCGAGCAACCGTTCGAGGATCCGCCGTCCCGGCGGCTTCGAAAGATCGATGCTGATGCACTGCTTGCCCCGGTTTATCGCGCTGAAGTAGGACGCGTCACCGTGCCGGTCGAAGGGCGGCCCTAGCGTGCGGGTGTCGTCACCACCGGGCGGCTCCACCTTGATCACATGCGCGCCGTGATCCGCGAGCATTTGCGAGCACATCGGCCCCGCCAGCACGCGCGACAGATCCACTACCCGAATGCCGCTGAGCGCACCACGCATCGTTTGTCTTCCTTGTTGGCCTTTTTTTGTTTCCGGCCGCAAATACTAGCCGCGGCTGGGCAATTCAACCACGCCGGAACCGAGCACGGAGAGCTCATCGTCCTGGTTGCGCGCTTCCTGCTCGATCTCGACCAGATGCTTGCCGTCCTCGACGTACTTGCGCTTCACATGCCCCTTGATGAACAGCATGTCGCCCTCGGGGTTGTGGCGGCGGATCTTGCAGCTGGCCTTGCGCAGGAAGCCGTCGTCGCCCATCCAGTTCGTCAGGTGATGCGTGAGCCAGGAAGTGCGCTCCGGGCCGTAGTCGTAGGCGCCCGGTGCGCCCACTTCAAGCGCGAAGTCTTCTTCCCAATGCACGCGCTCGGGCACGTCGGGAATGCCGAAGCGGTTGGTAATGCCCACGCCGGGATGCGCATCGATCAGCTTCCAGGCCATCTTGTTGGCACGGATATAAAGGCCGCCCCAGCCCTGCGCATAGGCGATGAAGCCGGTCACGGTCATCGGGCCCTTGAACATCACAGGCAGCGCCTCGCCTTCGACCACGTCTTCCCAGTAGCGCGGGGTCGCTCCGCGCACTTCCTCGTTGCGATAGAGCTTGAAGGCCTCCTGGATCTCCTCGGGCGAGTACTGCCGGGGCGTGCGTGCGCGCACTTCCTTGTACTTCGTGCCCTGCTCCCGGGCATGATCGCGCTCGGTGCGGAAGCACCAGCTGTCGGCCTCGGACACCTTGTCGCCCTTCTGGTTGTAGAAGTCGACGTGATAGATCTGCTGGACCGCGCGGCCCGCGAAACGCGTCTGGTGCTCGACCAGGTCCTTGAGGTAGGCCTCGGTGCGGATCTCATCATTGCGCAGTACGTGCTTGTGCCAGGTCCAGTCGGCGCCCGACCACATCGCATGCACACCCGGCAGGCCACCCACATAGCCCGACACGATCCGGCTGGTCGAGAACAGGAAGCTCGGAAGTGCCACGACGCTGCCGTACCTCGTCTTTGCGGCATAGGCCGGATCGCACCAGAGCGGGTTGTCGTCTCCGATGCCGTGTGCGTAATGGCGAATGTTGTCGCGCGTGGCTTCGTAGCACCATGGCTCCTGGGTGTTTTCGATCTTCTGGCCGATGCGCTCGCGCAATTCGTCCAGGCCGCGCTCGGTGATCTTCGGGAAGGTTCTTTCGCTTTGCACAGACATCGTTGGTCTCCTGGTGGTTGTAGATAAGAGGGTTGGGGAATAAAGGGGTCAGACGCTCGCGGGCTGCCGCTCGCGGTCTCGCAGGACCTTGCGATGCACCTTGCCGGCGGGTGTCTTGGGAAGGTCCGACACGAAGACCACGTGGCGCGGATACTCGTGCTGACTCAGTCGGCTGCGCACGAGGTCCTGGATTTCCTTGGTGAAGGCATCACTGCCCTCGCGCTCCGTGACGACAAAGGCCTTCACCACCTGGCCCCGGAGTTCGTCGGCTACGCCAATCGCAGCGGCCTCGCGCACGTCGGGGTGTTTGAGCACCGCGTCTTCGATCTCCACCGCGCTCATGGTCCAGCCCGCGGAGATGATCACGTCGTCGGCCCGGCCAGCGTGAAAGAAGTAGCCGTCCTGGTCGACCTTGCCCAGGTCCTTGGTGGGCACCCAGGCGTCGTTGCGCCAGATCTTGAGTTCGCCCACGACACCCGGTGCACATGTCTTGCCTTCCGGGTCCTGAACATCGACCTGCCCTCCGGGGATGGGCTTGCCGAGCGAACCGGGCTTCACCTTGAAATCCACAGCGCCGGGGTAGTTCACGAGAATCACGCCGATCTCGGTGGTGCCGTACATGCTGCACACAGGTCGCCCGAAAGTGGCGCGGACGAAATCTTCTGTTTCGCTGTCCATCGGCTCGCCGGTGAAGGAAACCTTTTCCAGGTAGTACTTGTATTTGTCCGCGGCACCTGAGTTGCGCATCATCCGGAAGTGCGTTGCCGCGGCCGAAATGTTGTTGAAGCGGCCGTGTTGCAGGGCCTTGAGCAGCCGTGCCGCATCGAACTTTCCGGAGTAGGCGCCGATGGTCACCCCGAGCGCCAGCGGCGCCAACGTGCCGTGCCAGAGCCCATGCCCCCATGCAGGAGACGACGGGCAGAAAAAGCGGTCACCGGGCCGGACGCCGGTGCCGTAGAGCGCCGCCAGCATCAACGTGACGAGTGCGCGCTGCTTGTGCTTGACGGCTGCCGGCAATTCGCGGGTGGTGCCGGACGTGTACTGGAATATCGCGTAGTCCTCGGCCGTTGTCCGAACCTCGAAGGTGTCGGGGAACGCACTCAGGCTCTGCACGAAGCCGCCATCGGCCACGAGCACCTCGACACCGTCGATGCCTTGGGACACCGGCGCCTTCTCGGCATTGGTCACGAGAATTTTCGGCTTGCAGTCTTCCACGCGCAGGCGAATGCCGTCCGGGCCAAAGAGCGTAAAGAGCGGCACGGCGATCGCGCCCGTCTTGATCGCGCCGAAGATCGCCACGTAGAAGGCCAGCGAGGGCTCGAGCATGACCGCGACGCGATCGCCGGGCTGGACGCCACGCGCCACCAGCAGATTGGCGAAGCGATTCGACAGGCGCGACAGCGCCTTGAACGTGATGACCTCTTCGCTGCCATTCGCATACGCCACCACGATGGCCACCTTTCCTTCGCTCGCATGGCGGTCGACGCACTCGTAGGCGATGTTGAACGACTGCCGGTCGCCGTCGAAAAGCGCCCAGAGCGTCTCCGTCGAGCAATGCGACTGTGCGTCTGAGAAGGAGGTGTAGTCGGTCAGGTGGGTCATCAGTTCAGGTCCTCTTGCGATGCCTGAACTATGCGACTCACGATGTTTCATTGTCAAATACGACTCTATTTTGTATATAGACAAAACCTCAGATTCAGTTGCGGTAGAAAGAAGACTTTCGACATCCTCCAACGAACACCTCTCATGCCATGGAAGAACCCATCGATCCATTCGAGAACCTTGCCGCTGCAGGCTGGCGTCGCATCCGCACAGCCGGCGCCTTCATGTCGACCGCCGGACCGCTATGGACCAGGCGCGAAGGCACGAGCTGGGTCTACGCCGTCTGGTCGACCGACGCTCATCTGAACCCGGCGGGTGTCGTGCACGGTGGCCTTCTGGCCACCTTGACCGATCACGCGATCAGCACCGTGGCCTGGGAGGCCGCCTCACGCATGCCCTGCGTGACGGTGCAGCTGGACACGCAATTTCTGGCGCCGGTAGCAGCCGGCGTGCTCGTGGAAGCTCGAGCGCAGCTGGTGCGCCGCACCTCGAGCCTGCTGTTCATGCGCGGCCAGCTGCAGGCTGCGGGTCAGGAGGTTCTGGTCGCGCAGGCGCTCATGAAAGTGCAAAATTGATTTTGTCTTAGTACAAATTTGCATCTTCTTTGACAATTTCATCCGCGACTTTGATACTTGATTCAACCCGTCCGACCGTGGTGTGCCGTCGAATCACAACACTCCGAACGGAGGTCAGGCCTGTGACACAGACCCGAAAAGGGCGTCAGGCCCGGACCGACGATGCCTTCACAGGAGACAAAAATGAGACTTTGGAAACTGCTCGCCACGGGCTGCGCAATCGCTCTTTGTTCGCACGGTGCGCCGGCACAGACCTACCCCACCAAGCCGATCCGGATCATCGTGGCCTACCAGGCCGGGCAAGGCACCGACATCGCCACGCGCTACCTTGGCAACCTGCTGGCCAAAGAGCTGGGGCAACCGGTCATCGTCGACAACCGGCCGGGCGCCGGTGGCAATCTCGGCACCGAGCTTGCCGCCGACGCGCCGCCCGACGGCTACACGCTCACGATGGGGACCAATGCCACGCATGCGGTCAACCAGTACCTTTATGCCGGCCAGCGCATCAAGACGGAGAAGGACTTCGAACCGATCGTTCTGACGGGCAGCTTTCCGATGGTGCTGGTTGTGAACGCCAAGTCGCCGATGCGATCCATCGGCGATCTGGTGAGTGCGCTCAAGAGCGACCCTCGCTCCGCGGACATCGCGACACCGAGCACGAGCGCCCGCCTGGTCATCGAACTGCTCAAGGAGCGCTCCAGGCTCCAGATCTTCCAGGTGCCGTACAAGGGCTCCGGCAGTGCAATGACCGATGTGCTCGGCGGGCAGTTGCCGCTGCTGATCGATACCCCCACTGCATTGCGCTCGCAGCTGCAGGCAGGCCACGTGCGCGCTCTGGCCGTCACCTCTGCGGTGCCGAGCGCGCTCGTCCCGGGCATCAAGCCGGTGGCGGAACAGGGCTATGCGGGATTCGAGGTCATCGCATGGAACGCGCTCTTCGCGCCACACGGCACGCCTTCGGCCACGCTGGACGTGTTGAACGAAGCAATGAACCGGATTCTCAAGAAGCCCGAGACCCGCCAGCAATTGCTGGAGTACGGTTTCGACCCGGGCGGCGGCACGCGCCAGCAGCTCGCCGAGTTCGTGCAGAGCGAGCGCCGAAAGTGGGAGCCGATCATCAAGACGTCGGGAATGAAGGCGGACTAGGACCGATGGACACCATGACTGCGCTGACCGACCCTCTCGCCGCTATCGGGAACACCTGGGCTGGCCTGGTTCGCCGCGCGCCTTCTGGGATAAGCTTGCGCCCGCCAATCGCAAGCCCCATGAAGTCCAGTTCCTCTTCCGCCTCGAAGTCAACGAAAACAGGCGCCAAGCCCACCAAGCCCGTGCGTGTCAGGCCGGTGCCCGGCGTCACGCGGGCCATCGCGATCCTGCGACTTCTCGGGCGCTCCGCGCATGCGATGGGCGTCAAGGCCATTGCCGATGAACTCGAACTCGTCCCCAGCACCTGCCTGCATATTCTTCGTGCACTCATCGTTGAAGACCTGGTCAAGATCGACAGCGACACCAAGCGCTACTCGCTGGGAACCGGCATGTTGAGCCTGGCCCGCAGCGCGATCGAAAGCAGCAGCTTCGCCAGCCTCGCACAACCAGTACTCGACGTTCTGGCCAACGAGTGGAACGTAACGATGATCGGCGTCGAAACCCATGACATGGAGCCGATGGTCGTGCTGGCCTTGTCGCGCTCCAACGCTCCCTTCCGCCTGCATGTGGATGTCGGCAGTCGTTTCCCTGCGCTGGTCAGTGCCACGGGGCGCCTGGTGGCGGCCTTCAGCAGCGAGACGTGGCCGCAGATCGAAAAGCGTTTCAAGGCCCTGCGATGGGACAAGCCAATCGATCTTGCCACCTGGAAGCGCGAGGTCGAGCAGATCCGCAAGCGCGGCTTCAGCATCGATCGCGGCTACTACATGAGCGGCGTGACGGTGATTGCCGTGCCGCTGCTCGATGCCTCCGGGCGGGTAGCGCACACACTTGTCGCCACTGGCCTGTCTGACAAGTTGGCCGGTGCGGCCGGCACCGCTCTGGCCTTGGCCATGAAGAAGGAAGCAGATGCGCTGTCGACGCTGCTTCCATCACGCAGGTAAGCAGGCCTGCCTTCTCGGGCCGAGCGTGATCACGCTGTTGCTCGCTAAGACACCACCTGGTAGTACAGGTTCTGCGGGTGTTTCGCCTGCGCGAAGAAGAACCAGCGCTCGGCCAGCAGGCCCGGCGCCTGCACCAGCACCGCGAGCAACCACGGCAACACCGCTGCACTCGCAAGGCCCCACACCAAAAGCAACGCCGGCAACACGAAGGCCAGCAGCAGAAACCCGAGCTTCATGTTCTTCAGCGCAGCCAGCGATGCGCCATGAAAGAACTCGCGCGTGTTGAACGACCCGGCCGACATGCCCATCGACTTCTGAACCAGCTTCTGCGTGCGGATGCCAGTGGCCGACTGCAGCGTCGATTTGTGGCGGATGCCCGCGTTGCGCCGGAGCGCCTGCCCGCGCGCAGCCCACGCTGCCAGCGTGGCAACCAGCGCACACGGCCCGAAGACTTGCACGAAGCGCGCCTCACCGCTCAAAGCCGCCATTGCACAGGCCAGCACCAGCCCCGACGACAACCCGATCAGCGTGAAGTTGACGATAGTCAGAGGATGCGCCCATTCCTCGATGAAGCGCAGGCAGGCATAGATCATCGCGGTGCAGTACCAGAGCGCGACGGCCCCGCACAGCACCAGCACGGGCAGCAGCCACGACCACGGCGCGCCGATACCCAGCATCAGCGACAGCCACCACAGCCCCACCAGCGCGATGAAGGCTGGCAGCACGATCACTTCGCGCGACATCCACGAGGTGCGCCACATCAGCACTGCACGCCACGCACGAGTCTTGCGCCCCAGGTGCATGAACGATGCGGCAAGCCCGGCCACGAGCAGCACTTCGGCAACACCAAGCGCCAACGTCAGGAAGCCGGGTGCCAGCGCAAGGCCGAACAGCGCCGCAAGCGCGAGCGTGAAGACCAGCCCCTGAGCCGCGCCGGCCAGCGTGGTGAAGAAAAGAATCGAGAACGCGGGATGCATCCGGCTACTCCCGCGCGTCCGTTGCCTGCGGGGCTTGCGTGGCTTGCGTGATGTGACGCGGCAGGTACTGGTTGGCCGGGCTGGTCTCCCACTCGGGCATCAGTTGGTAGCCACCGCGCTCGCGGATGGCCTTCGACACTTCGGAGTCCGGGTCCTTCACGTCGCCGAAGATGCGCGCGCCCGTGGGGCAGGCCTTCACGCAGGCCGGCTTGCGGTCTTCCTTCGGCAGTTGCTCGTCGTAGATGCGGTCCACGCACAGCGTGCACTTGGTCATGACTTGGCGCTCTTCGTCGAGCTCGCGTGCGCCGTAAGGGCAGGCCCATGCGCAGTACTTGCAGCCGATGCACTTGTCGTAGTCGACCAGCACGATGCCGTCTTCCTTGCGCTTGTAGCTCGCGCCCGTGGGGCACACGGGCACGCAGGGCGGGTCTTCGCAGTGCAGGCAGCTCTTGGGGAAGTGGATGGTTTCAGTGACCGGGAAGGCGCCGGCCTCGTAGGTCTGCACGCGGTTGAAGAAGGTGCCGGTGGGGTTGGCGGCATAGGGCCGCTCGTCGGCGAGCGGGCCTGCGCTGCCGGAGGTGTTCCATTGCTTGCACGAGGTGACGCAGGCGTGGCAGCCGACACAGACGTTGAGGTCGATGACGAGGGCGAGTTGCTTGGCGAGTGTCTCGCCCTGTGCCGCGCGCACTGTGTTGCCCCCTCGCCCGCTGGCGGGAGAGGGTTGGGGTGAGGGTGCAGCGGCCTTCATGACGGCAAGGCTTCCAGCCCCAGCGCCGCCGCCCTCACCCCAGCCCTCTCCCGCTTGCGGGAGAGGGGGCAAGACCGGAGCCGACGACATCAAGTCCTTCAACCACTGCATCATTTCTTCCCCCTCCCCGCAAAGTACGTCAACACGCTCGCCGCCTTGCCCAGCACCCCGGGCACCGCCGGCATGCTCGCGATCTGCGGGTAGCTCTCTTCGGGCTCACCCGGTTCGGCCGGCCGTATGCGCACGCGCACGTCGTACCAGCCGGCCTGCCCGGTGATCGGGTCGGAGTTGCTGATGGTCCCGCTCGCAGTGCCGGCGCAGGGCAGTTCCTCGCTGATCAGGTGGTTCAGCAGAAAGCCCTTGCGCGCCTCGTCGGCGCCAGGCGCCAGCTGCCATGCGCCGTCTGCCTTGCCGATGGCATTCCACGTCCACACAGTGCCAGGCTCCACCGCCTCGCTGTAGCGCAGCATGCAGCGCACCTTGCCCCAGCGGCTCTCGACCCAGCACCAGCCGCCATCGGCGATGCCCGCGGCCTGCGCGGTCAGCGGATTCACGTGCAGGTAGTTGTGGCTGTGTATCTGCCGCAGCCATGCGTTCTGCGAGTCCCACGAGTGGTACATCGCCATGGGCCGCTGCGTGAGCGCATTGAGCGGATAGGCATCGAGATCGGTCGCAGCCTCTTCGAGCGGCGCATACCAGAACGGCAGCGGGTCGAAGTATTTGTCGATGCGCTCGCGCAGCGCATCGGGCGGCTGCCGCCCAGGGCTCTTGCCCTGCGCCGCAAGGCGAAAGCTCTGCAGCGTGTCGGAGTACAGCGCCAGCTGCACCGGGTCGTTGCGCTGGCGCCAGCCCTTGTCTTTTGCAAAGTCCAGGTATTCCCGGTTCCAGTTGCGCATGTAGTGCATGGTCTCGGGCATGTGGTACTGGAACACGCAGTTGTTCTGCGCATACGCTTCCCACTGCTTCGGATTGGGCGCGCCACGCAGGTGCTCGGTGCCGTCTTTGCCGCGCCAGCCCATGAGAAAACCGATGCCCGGCTGCGGCTCGAAGTTGACGACGAAGTCGGGGTAGCCCGTGAACTTGCGCCCGCCTTCCGGCGTGGTGAAAGCCGGAAACTTCAGCCGCGAAGCCAGCTCGATCAGCACTTCCTGGAAGGGCCTGCACTCCCCCGTCGGCGGCACCACCGGCACGCGCACCGAATCCACCGGCCCATCGAACTCGGAGATCGGCCGGTCGAGCATGCCCATCACGTCATGGCGTTCGAGGTACGTGGTGTCGGGCAGCACCAGGTCGGCAAAGGCCACTGTCTCGCTCTGGAAGGCGTCGCACACCACGAGGAAGGGAATCATGTGCTCGCCCTTCTCGTCCTTGCGGTTGAGCATCTCGCGCACCGCCATCGTGTTCATGCTGGAGTTCCACGCCATGTTGGCCATGAAGATCAGCAGCGTGTCGATGCGGTACGGGTCGCCCTTAGCCGCATTGGTGATCACGTTGTGCATCAGCCCATGCGCCGACAACGGGTGCTCCCACGAGAAGGCATGGTCGATGCGGATCGGCGAACCATCGGGGTTGATCGCCAGCTCTTCCGGGCTGGCCGGAAAACCCAGTGGCGCGGCATTGAGCGGCGTGTTCGGCTGGATCATTCCGGGGTCGTTGAAGGCCCGGTAGTTCGGCACGATGTGACGCGGATACGGTGCCTTGTGCCTGAAGCCGCCCGGTGCGTCGATGGTGCCGAGCACGCTCATCAGCACGGCCAGCGCACGCACGGTCTGGAAGCCGTTGGAGTGCGCCGCCAGCCCGCGCATCGCATGGAAGGCCACGGGGCGCGCCTGCGTGGTGGCGTGGTGCTTGCCCCATGCATCGGTCCACGGAATGGGCAGCTCGAAGGCCTGCTGCAGCGCCGTCTCGCCCATCTCGTGCGCCAGCTTGCGAATGCGCGCCGCGTCGATGCCGGTGATAGCCTGCGCCCACTCGGGCGTGCAGCTTGCCACGCGCTCGCGCAGCAACTGGAACGACGGCGTAACGCGCGTACCGTCGGCCAGCGTGTAGTGGCCTTCGAGCGCCGGATCGCAGCCGTCGGCAATGCCTTCGGGATACGCAGGCATCACCGTGCCGCTGGCCTTGTCCCACACCAGCTTGTTGTGCGGGTTGCGACCGTCGCCCGGTGGGCCGCGCTCGGGGTCGAAGGCGAACAGGCCTTCGCGCTCGCAGTTGTCGAGCACCACGAGCTGCGGTGCGTTGGTGAAGCGCTTGAGGAAGGCGTGGTCCACCAGCTCATTGCCGATCAGCTCGTGCAGCAGCGCCATGAACAGCGCGCCGTCGGTCCCCGGCTTGATCGGAATCCACTCGTCGGCAATCGCCGAGTAGCCCGTGCGCACCGGGTTGATCGAAATGAAGCGACCGCCAGCCCGCTTGAACTTGCTGATCGCGATCTTCATCGGGTTGCTGTGATGATCTTCGGCAGTGCCGATCATCACGAACAGCTTGGCGCGCTCCAGGTCGGGCCCACCGAATTCCCAGAAGCTGCCGCCGATGGTGTAGATCATTCCCGCGGCCATGTTGACCGAGCAGAAGCCGCCGTGCGCCGCATAGTTGGGCGTGCCGAACTGCCGCGCGAACAGGCCCGTGAGCGCCTGCATCTGATCGCGCCCCGTGAACAGCGCGAACTTCTTCGGGTCGGTCGCGCGGATCTTGCCGAGCCGCTCGGTCAGCATGTCGTAGGCGCGCTCCCAGCTGATGGGCTCGAACTCGCCGGCTCCGCGCTCGCTGCCGGCCTTGCGCAGCAGCGGCTGCGTGATACGTGCCGGCGACACCTGCTTCATGATTCCCGACGAGCCCTTGGCGCAGATCACACCCTGGTTCAGCGGATGGTTCGGGTTGCCGTCGATGTAGCGAACCTCGGGGCCCTTTTCGCCTTCGCGCAGGTGCACGCGAATGCCGCAGCGGCAGGCGCACATGTAGCAGGTGGTGGTCTTGACCGTGGTGTCGGCCGTGGGCGTGGGCGCGACCAGCGGGTCGTGCACCGGCTCGCGAGACAGGAAGCTGAACACTGGCGGTCCTTTGTTTTCAGGCGGGGTCCGTGCGATGTTATGCAGCCTCGATCAAACGAAAAAGCAGAGAATATCGCTCACCATGACCGGAAAAACAGATCAGCTTCAGAGTCAGAGTCAGACTTCGAGCCAGCGCCTGCGCCTCAACCTGCGGCAGCTGGAAGTGTTCGTCGCCACCGCGCGCGAAGGCAGCACCCGCGCCGCAGCCGACCGCATCGCGCGTTCGCAATCGGCCGCGAGCAGCGCGCTGGCCGACCTGGAGTCTTCGGTGGGCGCCCTGCTCTTCGACCGGCTCGGGCGCCGGCTGGTGCTCAACGAGAACGGCCGCGCGCTGCTGCCCAAGGCACAGGCGCTACTCGATCAGGCGGGCGAGGTCGAGGCGCTGTTCAGCGGCGAGCATGCGGCGCCGCTGCGCGTGGCGGCCAGCTTCACCATCGGCGAGTACCTGCTGCCCGAGAAGGTGTCGCAATGGACGCACCTGCATCCGCAGAGCCAGGTGCACCTGCACATCGCGAACACGCACGACGTGATTCAGGCGGTCGCGGGCTTCGACGTGGACGTCGGCTTCATCGAAGGCCCGCAGACGCATCCCGACCTCGTGGTGCGCGCCTGGCGCGAAGACGAACTGGTGATCGTCGCCGCGCCCAACCATGCACTGGCGGGCCGTGTCGCCACGCACAAGCAGCTGTCGCAAGCCACGTGGGTGCTGCGCGAGCATGGCTCGGGCACACGGCAGGTAACGGACGCATGGCTGATCCAGAACCTCGAACAGGTGCGCGTGGGCTTCGAGCTGGGCAGCACCGAGGCGATCAAGCGTGTGGTGGCCTCGGGCACCGGGCTGGCGTGCCTGTCGCGCTACACGGTGGCGCAGGCGCTGGAAGACGGCCATCTGATCGAGCTGCGCACGCGGCTACCGGCAGGCACGCGACGGCTGGCAACGGTGATGCACCGCGACAAGCTGCTAGGCCGCGCGACGGCCGACTTCCTGCGCCACTGCGGCGCCAGCGTGCCGCGCGCTTCGTCGGCTCGCTAGAAAGCCCTCAGCCAGCAGCGCGCAGCACGTTCGCCGTGTGCCGCGCGATCACCGCCTCTTCGTCGGTACGCAGCACCCAGGCACTGACCGGGCTCTCGGCCGTGGTGAGCCGCGCGGCACCGCTGCGGTTGGCGGCCGCATCGACGTTCACACCCAACCATTCGCAGTCTTCGAGGATGCGCTCACGCAGCGGGGCCGCGTTCTCGCCGATGCCGCCGGTGAACACGATGGCGTCGACACCGCGCAGCGCGGCCGCGAGGCTGCCCATGTGCTGCACCACCTGCTCGGCGAAGTGCCCGATGGCATCGGCCGCAGCAGGCTCGGCCGATGCTTCCAGCACGCGCATGTCGCTCGACACGCCCGAGATGCCGAGCAGGCCCGATTCGCGGAACAGCAGCGCCTCGACCTTGTCGGCCGACATGCCATGCGAGCGCATCAAATACAGCACGACGGCCGCGTCGATGTGGCCGCAGCGCGTGCCCATGGTCAGCCCGTCGAGCGGCGAGAAGGTCATGGTCGTCGCGACCGATCGGCCCTGCGCGATGCCGCACATCGACGCACCATTGCCGAGATGCGCGACGATCACGCGACGCTGCGCCAACTCGGGCGCGATGCCGGCGAACTGCGCGACGATCGATTCGTAAGAGAGGCCGTGAAAGCCATAGCGCCGCACGCCCGCGTCATGCAGCGCACGTGGCAGCGCGAAGCGGCGGTTGACCTCGGGCTGTACCGCATGAAAGGCCGTGTCGAAGCACGCCACCTGCGGCACACCTTCGAACGCTGCCATTGCAGCGCGCACGCCCGCAAGGTTGTGCGGCTGGTGCAGCGGAGCCAATGGCTCAAGCTTGGTGAGCGCATCGAGCACCGAGGCATCGATGCGCACCGGCGCAACGAAGTCCGCACCACCATGCACGATGCGATGCCCCACCGCCGCGATGCGCCGGCCATCGGCCTGCTGCGCATGCCATTCGAGCAAAGCCGCAAGTGCGCCTTGATGCGAAGCCTGCGCGCCATCGAGCGCCGCATCGTGCAGCGTCTGCCCCTGGGCATCGCGTACACGCAGCCGCGCCTTCAGGCCCGCGCCGAGTCCATCCGCCTGCCCCGACCAACGCGCCGCCGGCAGCGAGGCAGCGCCGTCACCAGCCGCATCGAACAATGCGACCTTGATCGACGAAGAACCCGCGTTCAGCGTCAGCAGCGAGTCGGTCATGGAATGGCTCAGACGTAGTCCTTGTACTTGTCGAGGAAGCGCACCGGCTTCGACAGCGCGTCGCGGCGGAAGGGGTCGCCCAGCTCGCGCGTGCACATGATCTCGATCACACAGGTCTTGCCTTCGTTCATCTGCATGTCGATGGCCTTCTTCAGCGCCGGGCCCACGTCTTCGAGCTTGTCGACCACGATGCCCTCGGCGCCCATGGCCTTGGCGATGCCTGCGAAGCTTTCGCTTTCGAGTTCGCCGGCCACGAAGCGGCGATTGTAGAAGTCGACCTGGTTCTTCTTCTCCGCGCCCCACTGGCGGTTGTGGAAGACCACGGCCGTCACCGGAATGTCGTGGCGCACGGCCGTCATGATTTCCACCATGCTCATGCCCCAGGCGCCGTCGCCGGCATAGGCCACGGCCGGACGATCGGGCGCCGCGCACTTGGCGCCGATCATGGTCGGCAGCGAGTAGCCGCAGTTGCCGAAGCTCATCGGCGCGAAGAAGCTGCGCGGCTCCTCGAAGCGCAGGTAGCTGTTGGCAATGGCGTTGATGTTGCCGATGTCGGTCGAAACCATCACGCGCGGCGGCATGGCCTTTTCGAGTTCGCGCAGCACCTGGCGCGGATGCAGGTAGCTGCCGCCGGTGGGTGTCTTCTCGCCTTTGGCTTCTTCGATGGCATCGAGGCTGAACTGGTCGCGCTCGTGGGTCCACTCGTCGAGCTCTTTTTCCCACGCGGCTTTTTCGGCCTTGATCTTCGCGGCGCGCTCGGCCTTGCTGGCGTCGCAGGCCAGCGTCTTGCCCTGCAGGCGCTTGAGCAGTTCCTTGGCCGTGGCCTTGGCGTCGCCGTGGATGCCAACGGTGATCTTCTTCACGAGGCCGAGGTTGGTGTGGTCGGCCTCGACCTGGATGATCTTCGCGTCCTTCGGCCAATAGTCCATGCCGTGCTGTGGCAGCGTGCCGAAGGGGCCCATGCGCGAACCGAGCGCGAGCACCACGTCGGCCTGCGCGATGAGCTTCATCGCGGCCTTGGAGCCCTGGTAGCCCAGCGGGCCGGCCCACAGCGGGTGGCTCGCGGGGAAGGAGTCGTTGCGCAGGTAACCGTTGGCCACCGGCGCACCCAGGCGCTCGGCCAGTGCCTGGCACTCGGCCACCGCATCGCCCATGACCACGCCGCCGCCCGAGAGAATGACCGGAAACTTCGCCGAAGCCAGCAGCTCGACGGCCGCGTTCAGGCTGTTCTCACCGCCCGCGCCGCGCTCCACGCGCATCGGCTTCGGGATCTCGGTGGTGATCTCACCGTAGAAGTAGTCGCGCGGAATGTTCAGCTGCGTGGGGCCCATCTCGGAGATGGCGCGGTCGAAGCAGCGCGCCGTGTACTCGGCCATGCGCTTGGGGTTGTTCACGTGGCCCTGGTACTTGGTGAACTCCTGGAACATCGGCAGCTGGTTGGCCTCCTGGAAGCCGCCGAGGCCCATGCCCATGGTGCCGGTCTCGGGCGTGATCATCACGACCGGGCTGTGCGCCCAGTAGGCGGCCGCAATGGCCGTCACGCAATTGCTGATGCCGGGGCCGTTCTGGCCGATCACAAGGCCGTGACGGCCCGACACGCGCGCATAGCCGTCGGCCATGTGGGCGCCGCCCTGCTCGTGCACCACCGGAATCAGCCGGATGCCGGCGGGCGCGAAGATGTCCATCGCGTCCATGAAGGCCGAGCCCATGATGCCGAAGATGTCGGTCACGCCATTGGCGACCATGGTCTCTACGAAGGCCTCGGAGGGCGTCATCTTCTGCACGCCGGTGACGGCTTCGCGTGTGGGTGCTGCGGGTTGCTTCTGGCTCATGGAAGGCGTCTCCTGAAGGAAATTGGGCAGTGGTTGCGCGTCAAAAGTCGGAACTTCTCGTTCCGGATTTCATTCCGGCGGAATATAGGTCGGCATCGCCGCGGCGTCAAACAATTTACAAAAATCGGAACGTATTGTCTTGTTTTTCGTAAAAAGAATATGATCCGGCCCCATGAAGATCGTCAAAGGCCTCTCACCTGAAGCGCAGGAGCCGGCGGGCGACACGCCCACCATGCGCCTGTTCGCGCTGCTCGAAGTCATGGCCGCGAAAGACCAGCGCTACTCGCTGCAGGGCCTGGTGGAAGAAACCGGCCTGCCAAAACCCACGCTGCACCGGATGCTCCAGCAGCTCGAAGGCGCGGGCCTGCTGCAGCGCGAAGGCGACGGCCGGCACTACGGCATCGGCACGCGGCTGCGGCGGCTGGCCGAGAACCTGCTGCTCAACGACAGCCTGCACGGTGCGCGCCACACGGTGCTGCGCCAGCTGGTGGAAGAGATCGGCGAGAGCTGCAACCTCACCGCCCTTTCGGGCAGCGAGGTCGTGTACCTCGACCGCGTGGAAACCGCCGCGCCGCTGCGCTTCTACCTGCACTCGGGCTCGCGCGTGCCGGTGCACTGCTCGGCCAGCGGCAAGATCTTTCTTTCGCAGATGAGCGCGGCGCAGCGCCGCCGGCTGCTGTCGAACGCGCCGCTGGAGCCGTACACGCCCCGGACGCTGACCGACCCCGAGGCGCTGGAGAAGGAAGTGCAGCGCGTGCGCAAGGACGGCTACGCCATCGACCACGAAGAGTTCCTGCCGGGCCTGCTGTGCATCGCCACGCTGGTGCCTTCGGGCGACGACGCGCCTTCCAACCTGTGCATCGCTGTACAGGCGCCGGTGATGCGTCTCGACGCCGCCAAGGCGAAGACGCTGCTGCCCGCCCTGCAACGCGCCGCACAGGCGCTGAGCCGCATCGATGCCGACGCGGCCCCCGATCGCGCGCAGGCCTGAAGAACCTCACATTCCCCGAAAGCCGCCATGACCGATACCGCCGACCTTCGACCCGACCGGATGCTCAGCGTGCGCGATGTGTTCGGCATCGACACCGACCTGCGGGTGCCAGCCTTCAGCGAACGTGACGACCACGTGCCCGAGGTCGACGCGGTCTACCGCTTCAACCCCGACGTGACGCTCGCCATCCTCGCGGGCTTCACGCGCGACCGGCGCGTGATGGTGCAGGGCCTGCACGGCACCGGCAAGTCGACGCACATAGAGCAGGTGGCGGCGCGGCTGAACTGGCCCTGCGTGCGGCTCAACCTCGACGGCCACATCAGCCGGCTCGACCTCGTCGGCAAGGACGCAGTGGTGCTGCGCGAAGGCAAGCAGGTCACCGAGTTCCAGGAAGGCATCGTGCCGTGGTCGCTGCAACGCCCCGTGGCGCTGGTCTTCGACGAGTACGACGCGGGCCGGCCCGACGTGATGTTCGTCATCCAGCGCATCCTGGAGCGCGACGGAAAGTTCACGCTGATGGACCAGAACAAAGTGCTGCGGCCGCACCCCTTCTTCCGCCTGTTCGCCACCGCCAACACGGTGGGCCTGGGCAACCTCAACGGCCTGTACCACGGCGCGCAGCGGCTCAACCATGCGCAGATCGACCGCTGGAACATCGTGGCCTCGCTCAACTACCTGCCGGCCGATGAAGAGATCGCCATCGTGCAGGCGCGCGTGCCATCGTTGGCCGACGAGGCGGGCACGAAGCTGGTCGCGTCGATGGTGGCGGTGGCCGACCTCACTCGCAAGGGCTTCGCGGCGGGCGACCTCTCTACGCTGATGTCGCCACGCACCGTGATCACCTGGGCAGAGAACATCGAGATCTTCAAGGACCCGGCGCTGGCGTTTCGCCTGTCCTTCGTCAACAAGTGCGACGACGCCGAGCGGCCCCTGGTCGCCGAATACTTCCAGCGCTGCTTCGACCGCGAACTGAAGGAGTCGCACCAGCTCTCTGCAGGCCCGCGCGAATGAATGCCGAACCCGCGAGCGCGATGCAGCGCCGCGTGCGGCAAGAAGAACAGGTCGCGGAGCTTTGCGCGGGCGTGGTGCGCGCCTTCAGCGGCGAGAGCGACCTGCACTTTCGCGGTCGGCGGCTGCACCGTGGCCGCGTGGCGCTGCCGTGGTTTGCGCCGCACCTGCATCCCTCGCCCGACACCGACGACTTCGCTTCGTTCCGTGGCGTAGCAGACGGGCTCGCGCTGCGGCTCACCGAATCGGACGCAGCACTGCACGAAAGCCTGCGCCCCGAAGAGCCGGTCGAACGCATGCTGTTCGAAATGCTCGAGCAGTTCCGCGTCGAGGCGATGGCGCCCGAAGTCATGGCCGGCATGCGGCACAACCTGCGGCACCGGCACGAACAGTGGTCGCTCGCCTTTCATCACTCGGGCCTGACCGACACCGCGCGCGGGCTGCTGCTGTACGCCGTGGCGCAGATCTGCCGCGCCCGCGTCAGCGGCCAGCAGGTGGTGGAAGAAACCGAAGACATGCTCGAAGCCACGCGCTTCGCGCTCGCACCGCTGATCGGCCATGCGCTGGCAGGTTTGCGCAAGGATCGCGCCGACCAGGCCGCCTACGCAGTGCACGCCCGTGCCATCGCGCGCACCGTCGCCGCGATGCTGCACGAGGCCGATGAAGAGGGCAGCAACGCCGCGCGCGACCCGCATGTGGACGACAAGCGCAGCGTGTTCAGCCTCGTGGCCGACATGGACCAGGAGATCGTCGAGCGCTTCACCACCGCCGAGTCGGGCCGCAGCGCGGTGCTCGACGACGCAGGCGGCGCATACCGCGTCTTCTCCAACGCCTACGACCGCGAACACGACGCCGCCACGCTCGCGCGCAAGGAAGTGCTCGCCGACCACCGCGAGAAGCTCGATCGCCGCATCGCCGCGCAGGGAGTGAACATCGCCCGCCTCGCGCGTGAACTGCGCACCCTGCTGGCCGAGCCCGAGCGCGACGGCTGGGACGGTGCCCAGGAAGAAGGCCTGATCGACGGCCGCCGCCTTGCGCAGCTCGTGGCCTCGCCTACCGAGCGCCGCCTGTTCCGCACCGAGCGCATGGAGCCGGTGGCCGACTGCATCGTCACCTTTCTCATCGACTGCTCGGGCTCGATGAAGGAGCATGCCGAGTCGGTCGCGATGATGGCCGACGTGTTCGCGCGTGCGCTCGAACAGGCCAGCGTGACCAGCGAGGTGCTGGGCTTCACCACCGGCGCGTGGAACGGTGGGCGCCCGCAGCGCGAATGGGTGCGCGCCGGCCGGCCGCCGCACCCGGGCCGGCTCAACGAGCGCTGCCACCTCGTCTTCAAGAGTGCTGCTACACCATGGCGGCGCGCGCGCCCCGCGATGGCGGCTCTGCTGAAAGCTGATCTGTTCCGCGAAGGCATCGATGGCGAGGCCATCGACTGGGCGTGCATGCGGCTGCGCCAGCGCAGCGAGGCGCGCAAGCTGCTGCTCGTGATTTCCGACGGCTCGCCGATGGACAGCGCCACGCATCTTGCCAACGACGCGCACTACCTCGACCACCACCTGCGCGACGTGGTCGCGCGCCAGGAGCAGCGCGGCGACATCGCCATTGCGGGCATCGGCGTGGGCCTCGACCTGAGCCCCTACTACAGCCGCAGCCATGTGCTCGACCTGGCCGCCTCCAGTGGCAACACCATCTTCCGCGAGGTGATCGAACTCATGGCCGGGCGCCATCGCCGCTGAGGCCTGCAACCTGAGGCGTTTGGCATTACATCCAAGTCCCTGATTGACAAAGGGCACCCAGCGTTCTTACATTGCGTTTCACATCCGGGAACGCAGTTCCAATATTTGGAACATCGGATATCCCATAGAAAGCCTCATGGACTCCACGCTTGCCAAGGGCCTCGCCGCCATCGAATGGATGGTGCGCCAGCAGCGCGACTGCCGCGTCACCGAACTGGCCCAGGCCTTCGGCATGGCACGCAGCAATGCGCACCGCACGCTGCAGACGCTGGTCGAATGCGGCTGGGCCGTGCAAGACCCGGACACGAGCGCCTACCGGCCAAGCCTGCGGCTGTTCGAGCTGGGAGCCATGGTGTCCGATGCATCGGACATTGGCGCTCTGCTGCGGCCCCACCTCGCGCTGCTGGCTCAGGCCACGGGCGAGACCATCCACCTCGCAGTGCTGGACGACGCCGAGATCGTCTACCTCGACAAGTTCGACAGCCCGCTGCCCGTGGCCGCGTACTCGCGCATCGGCGGTCGTGCGGCGGCGTACTGCGTGGCCTCGGGCAAGGCGCTGCTCGCTGCAGCCGCGCTCGACGTGCCGGCACTGCAGGAGCGCCTGGGCACGCTGGTCGCGCACACGAAGAACAGCATCACCGACTTCGACGCCCTCTTCAGCGAACTGGAACGCTCGCGCGCCCGCGGCTATGCCGAGAACCGCGAGGAGTGGCGCATCGGCGTCTGCGGCCTCGGCGTGCCCGTGCTCAATGCGCGCGGCGAAGCCGTGGCGGCCGTCGGCATGAGCGTGCCCTCGATCCGCTTTGCGCGCACACAGGCACGCGGGCTGGCAGATCACCTGATGGCCTGCGCGCGCGACGCCAGCGTCACGCTGGGCTATCGCTTGAACGCCGCACCGGCCGTGCCGTTGCCGCCGACGCCCATCACAAAGAGAAGGAGATCGGAATGAAGTTGTTCTTCGCCCCCTGGCTGCACGCCGGGCTGCTGGCTCTCGCCGCCTTGTCGTCGCCCTTCGCCGCACAGGCGCAGAACGGCAGCGACTACCCGACGAAGCCGATCCGCCTGATCGTGCCCTACCCGCCCGGCGGCGGCACCGACGTGATCGCGCGCATCGTGCAGGAGCGCTTTCAAACGCTGCTGGGCCAGCCGGTGCTGATCGACAACCGCGGCGGCGCAGCCGGCTCCATCGGCACCGAGGTGGTTGCCAAGTCGGCGCCCGACGGCTACACGGTGCTGTTCACTCTGTCTTCGCACACCATCAATCCGGCCATCTACGCCAAGCTGAGCTTCGACACCGCCAAAGACTTCGCGCCAGTCGGCATGGTCGCCTCGCTGCCGCAGATCCTGGTGGCCAACACGCAGTTCGCGCCCAACACCGTGGCCGAACTCATTGCGCTGGCCAAGGCCAAGCCCGACAGCATCGCCTTCGCCTCTGTGGGCAACGGCTCGCCCGGGCACCTTGCCGGCGAACTGCTGAAGCTGCGCACCGGCACGCACATGACGCACATCCCCTACCGTGGCGGCGGCCCTGCCGTAACCGACGTGATGGGCGGGCAGGTGCCGCTGCTGTGGGTGTCGATTCCGGCGGCCGCGCAGTTCGTGAAGGCAGGCAAGCTCAAGGCGCTCGCGGTGTCCACCACCAAGCGCAGCGCGGCCTTCCCCGACGTGCCGACGATGCAGGAAGCCGGTGTGCCCGACTTCGACGTGGACTCGTGGTACGCCGTGTTCGTGCCCGCGAAGACGCCGCAGCCTGCCATCGACAAGCTCAACCGCGTGATCAACACGGTGGTGAAGGAACCGGACATCCGCGACAAGCTGCTCGCACAGGGCAGCGAAGGCGTCGGCGGCACACCCGAACAACTCGGCAAGGTCGTCACCACAGAACTCGTGCGCTGGCAAAAGCTCGCCAAGGAAGCCAGCATCAAGGTCGATTGATCGACACGGACAGACTCATGGAAAACGCAGCCCCCTCTTCCCCCATCGCCGAACTCGTGGCGCGCGCACGCGCCGCGCAGCGCATCTACGAAACCTGGTCGCAGGCGCAGGTCGACACCGCCGTGGTCGCGGCCGGCTGGGCCATCATCGAGCCGGCGCGCAACCGCGAGCTGGCCGAACTGGCCGTGGCCGACACCGGCGTGGGCAACGTCGAGGACAAGGTGCGCAAGAACCACCGCAAGACCTTCGGCCTGCTGCGCGACCTGCACGGCGCGCGATCGGTCGGCGTGATCGCAGAAGACCCGGTGCGCGGCATCGTCGAGATCGCTCGGCCCGTGGGCGTGGTGTGCGCCGTCACGCCATCGACCAACCCGGGTGCCACGCCGGCCAACAAGATCATCAATGCGCTCAAGGGGCGCAACGCGGTCATCGTCGCGCCATCGCCCAAGGGCTGGTCAACGGCGGCGCGGCTCATCGAATTCATCCACCAGCAGTTCGACCGCATCGGCGCGCCGCGCGACCTGGTGCAGCTGCTGCCCTCGCCGGTCAACAAGCAATCGACCGCCGAGCTGATGCGCCTGTGCGACCTGGTGGTCGCAACCGGCTCGCAGGCCAACGTGCGCGCGGCCTATGCCAGCGGCACGCCGGCCTTCGGCGTGGGCGCGGGCAACGTGGCGGGCATCGTCGACGAAACGGCGGACATCGCCGCAGCCGCCGACCGCATCGTGCGTTCGAAGACTTTCGACAACGCGACCAGTTGCTCGTCGGAAAACAGCCTCGTCATCGTCGACGCGGTGCGCGCGCAGACGCTCGCCGCGCTGAAAGACCGCGGCGCCGTCATGCTCGCCGACGCGCAGAAGGCCACGCTGCAGGCGCTGATGTGGCCCGAAGGCAAGCTCTCGCCCGCCGTCATCGGCCAGTCGGCACGCACCATCGCCGAGCGGGCGGCCGCCATCGACGGCGCCAACCGCGCCGCCTGGCTGGCAATTGCCGATGCCGATCCGCGCATCCTCATGGTGGCCGAAGACGGCGTGGGCCACGACCATCCGTTCTCGGGCGAGAAGCTGAGCCCGGTGCTCGCGGTGTATGCGGCGCGCGACTTCGCGCACGCCATGGCCACCGTCGAACGCATCTATGCGTACGAAGGCGCGGGCCACTCGGTGGGCCTGCACAGCGCGGTGCCCGAACGTGCGCTCACGCTGGGCCTCACGCTGCCGGTGTCGCGCGTCATCGTCGACCAGGCGCACTGCATTGCCACCGGCGGCAGCTTCGACAACGGCCTGCCGTTCTCGCTGTCGATGGGCTGCGGCACCTGGGGCAAGAACAACTTCTCGGACAACATGAACTACCGCCACTACCTGAACATCACGCGCGTGTCGCGGCCGATTCCGGAGAAGGTGCCGAGCGAGGAAGAAATCTTCGGCGCCTTCTTCGCCGAGCACGGCGCGAAGTAAGCATGACGGCGGCTGCAACAACGGTTCATGCGCTGATCGAGCAACAGGCGCGGCAGCAGCCGCACGCGGTGTATGCCCGCGCCACCGAGACCGAACGCCACCTGGGCTACGGCGAGCTCGCGACCGGTTGCCGCCGCGTGGCGGCCGTGCTGCGCGGCCTCGGCATGCAGCCCGGCGACACGGTGTCCGTCGTCATGCCCAACGGCCTGCAGACCCTGCGGCTGCTGCTGGGCGCGATGCACGGCGGCTTCTGCGTGAACCCGGTCAACCTGCTCTCGCAGCCGGAACAGATGCGCTATGTGCTCTCGCACTCCGACTGCCGTGTGGTCTGCGTTGCGCCCGAGTGGGAAGAGCGTGTGCGCGGCATCGTCGAAGGCTTCGACCGGCCCGTGACGCTGGTCGTGGTCGACCCCGAAGGCGATGCATTGCCCGACGAGGAAGAACCGGCCGTCGACACACCGCCGCCCTCGCCCGATGCCGTCGCGCTGCTGATGTACACCTCCGGCACCACGGGCATGCCCAAGGGCGTGATGCTCACGCAGCGCAACCTCGCGGCCAACGCGCATGCCATCAGCGTCGAGCACGCGCTGCGCCCCTCCGACCGTGTGCTCGCCGTGCTGCCGCTGTATCACATCAACGCCTTTGCCGTGACCATGCTCGCGCCGCTCGCGCACGGCGGCAGCCTGGCGATGCCACCGAAGTTCTCGGCCGGCCGCTTCTGGGAGCAGGCCACGCAAACGCAGTGCAGCTGGATCAACGTCGTGCCCACCATGATCTCGTACCTGCTCGAAGGCCCGAAGCCGCCGCTGGCGCAGACGCTGGCCATCCGCTTCTGCCGCTCGGCCTCGGCTGCGCTGCCGCCCGAGCACCTGCGTGCGTTCGAGCGGACGTTCGGCATCGGCATAGTCGAAACCATGGGCCTCACCGAGACGGCAGCGCCTTCGTTCTCCAACCCCATGGACCCGGCCGCTCGCAAGCTCGGTTCGGTGGGCCGCGCGTCGGGCTGCATGGCCGGCGTGGTCGATGCCACGCTCGCAGCCGTACCCACCGGCGTGACCGGCGAGATCGTGATCCGCGGGCCCAACGTGATGCTCGGCTACTACAAGAACGAGGAAGCCACCCGCGCGAGCTTCACGCCCGATGGCTGGCTGCGCACCGGCGACCTCGGCCATCGCGACGAGGACGGCTTCTTCTTCGTCACCGGCCGCATCAAGGAGCTGATCATCAAGGGCGGCGAGAACATCGCGCCGCGCGAGATCGACGAAGCCCTTCTGCAACATCCCGCCGTGCTCGAAGCCGCTGCCGTAGGCGTGCCCGACCGCCACTACGGCCAGGAGATCGGCGTGTGCATCGTGCTGCGCGAAGGCCGCGCCTGCACCGAAGACGAGCTGCGCGAGTTCAGCGCCACCGCGCTCGGTCGCTACAAGGCGCCCGGCCACTACCGCTTCGTGCAAGACCTGCCACGCGGTCCCTCTGGAAAGGTGCAGCGCCTGAAGCTGTTGCCGCTTTTCGAGGCATGACGGCGGCTGAACTGCTGGTGCCGCCGCTGGCGCCGGTAACGCTGGTCTACAGCCTGTGCGTGGTTTTCGCGGCGGGCATCGTGCGCGGCTTCGCGGGCTTCGGCTTCTCGGCCATCACCGTGGCGGGCATGTCGCTGGTGGTGTCACCCGCGCTGGTCGTGCCCGCGATCTTCATGCTCGAAATCCTGGCAAGCCTGAGCCAGCTGCGCGGCATTGCGCGCGATGTCGACATGCCTTGGCTCAGCTGGCTGATGCTGGGCAACCTGATCTGCATTCCCGTCGGCGTGGCGCTGCTCGCATGGCTGCCCGAGACGCCGCTGCGCCTGCTGATCGGCGCGCTGCTGATGGCGGCCGCGCTGCTGCTGCGCGGCGGCGCGCACGTCACGCTGGTGCCCACTCGCGGCGTGCGACTGGCGGCAGGGCTGGCCTCTGGCTTCATCAATGGCGTGGCGGCCATCGGCAGCATCGCCATCGCGGTGTTGCTCAGCACGGCGAAGATGGCACCGGCCGCGCTGCGGGCCACGCTGATTGCGCTGCTGCTGTTCAGCGACGTGGTGTCGCTGATCTGCGCGGCGCTGATGCCTTCTTCAACCCATGCGTCGGGCAACCTGCTGGGGCCGGACACGCTCAAGTGGGCGCTGTGGCTGGCACCGGCGATGCTTGCCGGCATCTGGTACGGACAGCGTTCGTTCAAGGGGGTGTCGCCGGAGCAGTTCAGGAGGCATGTGCTGAACCTGCTGATTGCGCTGGCGCTGGTGAGTGTGGTGCGGTCGGTGGTGGGTCTGATCGGGTGAGCCATCCCCCTCACGGGCGCGGAAATGCTCAGGTGCCGAACGGGTAGATGCGTCAGCCGCCCGGTGCAGGCGAAGTCCGGACCACGCCTAGTTTCAACGGCCTCGCTGTAAACCCTCCAGCTTTAACACGCCGTGCTCAGACGAGCTCCGGCCTCAATGACGATCTGCTTGAAGACAGTGGCGTAGTCTGGTCTGCCCGTAGTTCGCGCAAGGAACGCGTCAAACCCAGCCTCGTCCGGAATACAGAACAGGATGCGCTCGGGTTGGTTGGCTCTCAGCACTTCCTCGAAGGCATCGAGGTTGCTGTTACCCGCATAACCCCAATCACCAAAGAGCGCTTCCCCCAGATGGCAATAAAAGTCTTCTATTGCTTGCAACCCTGTCACGCTCAGCACCACACGCTCTGTTACCAGTACCTGCCGCCAGTTTCGAGATGCAGCCAACTTCATGCAGGCCTCGATCCACGAGGGCCTGTACAACGGATTCAGCGCACGCCACCCAACGGGAACGCCGCCCAGCCAAGCATCCAGGATAAGAGCAAGCGGCATGCGGGCCCAGCCAACCGAGATGAGCCAATGGTGACGCGCTCCCGCGCGATGCAGCAGTTGCTTGCAATGGATTCCCGCGACGTCCACCTCGATATCACCGATGACTCTGCAGATCGTGTAGACAGCCCCCTCTCTCAACGCCGGGCAATTTTTCGGCGCCTCCATGCCTTCGATGACAAGGAGCAAGTCTTCGGTCTCGGTGCCTTCTTTTTCGATACACCCGTCGGGCAGCCCCTCGACCGAATCAAAGAATAGGACGATGTCGTCGCCATTCGACTCGCTCCGCAAGCAGTATTTCTTTTCAGGCAGAGGCTTTGAGGGCTTGGGCGCGTTGTCAGTCATTGAGTTCATAGGAGTAGCACGGCTAGGGCTTCGCCTTCGCAGGCACCATCGCCCCCGCGTCATAAGCCTCGCTGTAGACCTCCCAGTCACTCTCGACCTGCGCCGCGCACTGGTGCGCCGCATCCAGCAGGTCGCGCCGCCACGACTTCGCCGAAGCGCCGAAGTCGACCAGCGCATCCGCGATGGCCGAACCCTGGCGTCCTGAGCTGCGCAGGTGCGCCCAGGCCATCATCTGCCCCATCTCCCCGATCACGTCGCGGACCTGGTCGAGCCCGGTGTGGCGCACGTCGAGGGTCACCCGGTCTTCGCTGGGCTGCAGGTCGCGCAGCACGTAGGAAGACTTGCCGTCGACGATCGGGTGCAGGAAGGCCATCGACACGGCCTGCATGCGGCGCTGCAGCCCCACGATGCGGTGCGCATTCGACGGCCATGCGGGCTGCTTGATCTTCTTCAGGTGCGGCACTAGCGACGACACGGGTGCCTGCTTCAGGTCGAGCAGGTAGTTTCCGTCGGGCGATCCCTTGCCTTTGACGAGGACAACATAGCGCTCCACGCCCAGGCTGCCGGTGCCGGCGATGCGCCGCGCCACGTCGAGCACCTTGAAGAAGTCGGGGTTGTCCTGCGTTGCCGCGAATGCGCCGATCAGATTCTTCGCCCGTTCACGCCCGACCTTGTCGACTGGCAACGCATGCTCGCCGTCGCGCAGGATGCTTCGGCGACCGTTCTTCCGTTCGGTGCGCTTGTTCAGAAACTCAGGCCGGGTCCGGGCCTTGAGTTTCGCGAGCAGCTCATGGATCAGGCCACTGGCTGTGTCGCGCTCCACCCAGCGGGCCTTGCCGAGCGCCAATGCGCCGGCATAGCCTTCAAGAAACACCTTGCACAGCGCATTCGCATCGTCGCGCGAGGCGCGCAGGCTGTCGCCGGCCACCAGGATGCTCGTGAGGAAGCGCACCAGTTCCCACGTCACCGGCGCGAGGGCCGCTTCGTCGAAGTCGTTGAGATCGAAGTACGCGAGCCGGTTGTCGCCCTTGTAGCTGCCGAAGTTCTCCAGATGGGCGTCGCCGCACAGCCAGGCGGTCGGCGCCTTGCTGGTGAACAGTGCATCGGCCGGCAGGCGGTCGTAGAACAGGTGGCAGGTGCCGCGCAGGAAGACGAACGGACTGGAGCGCAGCTTCTCGTACTTCATCGCCAGGCGTTCGGGGTCGCGACCGGCGTTGAAGTTGCGGATGGTTTTGACGACATTCGCCATGGCGTTGCTTCTCCCGGTTGGTGAGCGGCAGATTCTCGTTCAACGCGCGCGGCGCGGTGTCGTATCGTTGCGGTTGCATCGACTCCTGACTCCCCCGCCCGACATGCCTTCCGCAACGCCCCGCGACAGTGCCACGCGCGCGCCCATCGTCCCCATGGACAGCGTGGCCGTCGCCGATCTGCCACGCAGCGCAAGCTCTCCGTTCTTCGAGCGCCTTCGCACCGCTGCCGCACAGGTCAACCTGCGTGCGCCCGACCCACGGCAGGCGGCGCGCTGGCACTCGCACACCATTGGCGGTGTCCGGCGGCGCCTTGCGCAACCCCTGACGTTCACGCCCTATGCGGCCGTTCAGCCATGCTCGGCGCGCTGCGGCTTCTGCTCGGAAAATCTTCGCAAGGCCGATGGCGGTGTGCCGGCCTCCCGGCTGCGGCCCGACGGCACGTACTTCGACGGTCTTGCCCGTGCGCTTCGGGCCTTGCGCGGCGTGCCGCTCTCGTGGTCGCTCTCGGGCCTGGAGACCAGCGACGACGCCGGCTGGATGCTGCAACTGCTGGCCACGCTGGCCGCGGCCGAAGCAAGCGACGGCCCGCGCGTCGAAGACCGCGTGCTGTACACCAACGGTGCCGGCTTTGCCAAGGCAGGCGGCGCCACTCTGACGCGTGCGCTGCAGGACTTCGGACTGAGCTGGCTGGAGCTGTCCCGCCACCACCACGAAGGTGCAACCAACCAGGCCATCATGCGTTTCAGGCCCGGGCTGGAAATCAGCGATCAGGTGGTATTCGAACGCACTGCGCGGCAACTGGCCGATGCGATGCCGTTGCGCCTGGTGTGCATTCTTCAGCGCAGCGGCGTCGCACAGCCACGGGACGTCTCGGCCTATCTCTCGTGGGCGCAGCAGCGCTGCGGCGCAGGCACCGTCGTCTTCCGTGAGTTCTCCCGGCTCGACGGCAGCTACCGGGACAACGCCACGGCGCGCTACCTGCACGCCCAGCGGGTGCCAATGGACGCGCTGCTGACAGCCTGCCTCGACGACGCCGCCGTCTCGCGCGGATGGACTGTCGAGAGCCTGACCGAGGGCTACTACTTCTGGAACCTGCGCCTGCGCACCGCGAATGGCCTGTCCGTGATCTTCGAGAGTTCCGACTACGGCGCCATGCACGCGCGCCATGCGACCGAAGACATCTACAAGCTGGTCTACTTTCCCGATGGACGGCTGTGCGCCGGCTGGGAGCCCGGGCGCGACGTGCTGCTCGACACCCGTTCGATGCAGGTGCATGCCGATGCCTAGCCACAGCTGGCTGATGCTCGACCACGAGTCGCCGCTCCACCGCCTGCCCGACGACCTGCGTGCGCGCGACCCGCTGGGCGCGCGCGACTGCGGGTGGGTCGAGCAGATGACACCGTTCGTGCGCCAGTTCTCGCAGCGCGGCGACACGGTCTTCGATCCCTTCGCGGGCTTTGGCACGACCTTGCTTGCGGCGCGCCTGGAAAACCGGCTGGCGGCAGGCTGCGAAATCGACGCGGACCGCATCCAGCTCATACACGAACGGCTGGCGCGCCACGGCATCGGCGACAGCGACATCACCCTGCTGCACGGCTCATGCGACACGCTCGACACCACCGCGCTGCAGCCCTTCGAGCTTTGCCTTACCAACGTGCCCTATTTCGGATGCCAGTGGTCGGGCGCCTCCACGGCTTCGCAGCTCTACGACAGCCGCAGCTATGCGCAGCACCTGGAGGGCCTGCGCAACGTGTTCCACGCCGTTCGCACGCGCTTGCGCGAAGGCGGCCATTGCATTGCGATGGTGCAGAACATTCGCCTCGGCGACCGCGTTCTACCCTTGGCTTTCGATCTCGCACGCATCCTCGGTGCGCTCTTCACCATGGAGGAAGAGCGCGTGCTGATCTATCCGCATGAGGGCGAAGCGACCGCCGACAGCGAAGCTTTCGCAGCGCGCACGGATCGCCGCCACGAATACGCGCTGGTGTTTCGCAAGCAGCGCGCGCGCATCGACCTGCAGGGCACAGCCCGGTTGCTCGACGCCCTCCGCGCACAGGGCCACGTCTTCACCCTGATCGGCAGCTTCGCGCGATGGCTGCACGACCCGCAAGGCACATCGCCGGCCGATGCCGACATTCGCGTCGACCCCGATCCGCAGCGCCTGGATGCGCTGTTGCATGAATTGCGCGACCAGGGCTTCGCGCTGACGAGCTGGGACGAACCCGTCGCCCTTCCCCTTCATTTCGAGAGCTACCGCGGGCGCTATTACTTCCGCGCGGAAAGAATCGACAGCGTCGGCGCCATGGTGAGGCTGGACATCGGCTACGAAGAGTAAGAGCAGGCCGGCAAGCTCAGAGCAGCCCGCTCATCTTCGTCGCCGCCGCCTTCAGCGCATCGATGCGCTTCACTGCATCGTCCATCGACATGCGCGCGGTCGGCGCATGCACCGCCAGCGCGGCGCGCACCGCGCCCGCCGCATCGCACACCGGCACGGCCACGGCCACCAACCCGGCGATGAACTCTTCGCGGTCGCACGAGTAACCACTCTTCGCAATCGCCTCGCACTCGGTGCGCAGCGCAGCGGCCTTGGTGATGGTGTTGGCCGTCATGCGTTCCAGCGGCAGCTTGTCGATGAGCGCATCGCGTTCCTTCTTCGGCATCTGCGCGAGAAACAACTTGCCGCTGGCCGTGCAGTGCAGCGGCACGTGCGAGCCCACGTCGAGCGTCAGCCGCAGCGGCCATTGCGCTTCGACGCGGTCGAGGTAGAGCACCTGCGCGCCGTCGAGCGTGGTGAGGTTGCAGGTTTCGCCCACCTGGCGCACCAGTTCCGACAGCACCTCGTGCCGCAGCCCGCGCACCACGCCGTGGTTCAGCGTGTCGAAAGCGAGCTTGCGCAGCGCGGGGCCAACGCTGAACGAGCGCTCGTCCACATCGCGCGCCAGGAAGCCGGTGGCCAGCAGCTGGGTGCAGATGCGGTGCGCGGTGCCCTTGGGCAGGCCGAGCTGCGCGGCCAGTTCGGCAAGCGTGAGCGCGCGGCCTTCGTTGGCCAGCAGCGCCAGCAGGCGCAGGCTGCGCTCGGCCGACGAACCGGAGCCGGAAGCGGACTCCGCCTCCTCTGGAGAAATCACTGCTGAGATCACTGCGGCAGGCGTGCGCGCGGAACGGGGCATGCGGGTAAACCTTAAAAATGGAACATTGCGTTCCGAAAATCATTGGCCTAGGATGCGGCCGAGCGAAGCGATTGTTCCACTCCCGGACCCCACAGGCCCCTACAGGACCCCTTCATGCCTGAAGAAGAGTTCGACTACATCGTCGTCGGCGCCGGCTCGGCCGGCTGCGTGCTGGCCGGCCGGCTGAGCGAAGACCCGGCCACGCGCGTACTGCTGCTCGAAGCAGGGCCTGCCGACCGCTCGTTGTGGATCCACCTGCCCATCGGCTACGGCAAGACGATGTGGAGCCCCACCTACAACTGGCGCTTCGAGACCGACCCCGACCCGAACATGAACGGCCGGCGCATCTACTGGCCGCGCGGCAAGACGCTGGGCGGATCGAGCGCGATCAACGGGCTGATCTACATCCGCGGCCAGCGCGAGGACTACGACCACTGGGCCGCGCTGGGCAACGCCGGCTGGGGCTACGACGACGTGCTGCCCTACTTCATCAAATCGGAAGGCAACCAGCGCGGCGGCGACGCCTTCCACGGCGGCAACGGGCCGCTGAGGGTTTCGGACATCGCCGCGAAGCACGAGCTGATCGAGGCCTTCATCGACGGCGCCGGGCAGACAGGCGTGCCGCGCACCGACGACTTCAACGGCGCCGCGCAGGAAGGCGCGGGCTACTACCAGCTGACCACGCACAGGGGCTGGCGCTGCAGCACGGCCAAGGCCTACCTGACGCCGGCCGTGAAGCGCCGCCCCAACCTGCGCATCGAGACCGAGGCGATGGCGCAGAAGCTGGTGTTCGAAGGCCAGCGCGCCGCCGGTGTCACGTACCGGCAAGGCGGCGAGCTGAAGACCGCGCGCTGCCGCGCCGAGGTGCTGCTGTCGGCCGGCTCGATCCAGTCGCCGCAGCTGCTGCAGCTCTCGGGCATCGGGCCGCGCGCGCTGCTCGATCGTTTCGGCGTTCCGGTCGTGCACGAACTGCCCGGCGTGGGCGAGAACCTGCAAGACCATCTGCAGATACGCCTCGGCTACGAGTGCACCAAGCCCATCACCACCAACGACCAGCTCAACTCCTGGTTCCGCCAGATGGGCATGGGGCTGGAATGGCTGCTGCACCGCACCGGCCCGCTGGCGGTGGGCATCAACCAGGGCGGCTGCTTCATGCGTGCGCTGAAGGATGAAAGCGGCAACCCGATTGCAGCCACGCCCGACATCCAGTTCCACGTGGCCACGCTCTCGGCCGACATGGCGGGCGGCAAGGTGCATCCGTATTCGGGCTTCACGATGTCGGTGTGCCAGCTGCGGCCGGAGTCGCGCGGGCATGTGCGCATCCGCTCGCTCGACGCGGCCGAGCCGCCGGAGATGCAGCCGAACTATCTCGCCACCGAGCTCGACCGCGCGACCACTGTGGCCGGCGTGAAGGCCGCGCGCGCGATTGCCGATTCACCCGCGATGCGCCCCTACGTGAAGCGTGAGGTGAAGCCCGGCCCCGATGCCGCGAGCGACGCCGACCTGCTGGAGTTCTGCCGCAACAACGGCGCCACCATCTTCCACCCCACCGGCACCTGCCGCATGGGCAGCGACGCGCTCGCCGTGGTCGATGCGCGCCTGCGCGTGCACGGCGTGGCGGGCCTGCGCGTGATCGACTGTTCGGCGATGCCGACGCTGGTGTCGGGCAACACCAACGCACCCGCCGTGATGATGGCCGAGAAGGCCGTCGACCTGATCAGAGAGGACGCAAGAGCGGCTGCAGCCGCGCACTGAGTTTTTTGTTTTTTGCAAACCCAAGGCCCGCAGAGGCCGCCACGACAACCTCATCGGAGACAACGACATGAGCGCAAGCGACGAGAAAGCGATTCGCAGGGTGGTGGTCTCTGCCCTGGTGGGCGCCACCATCGAGTGGTACGACTTCTTCCTGTACGGCGTAGTGGCCGGCATCGTGTTCAACAAGCTCTACTTTCCGGGCAGCGACCCGGTGGTGTCGACCTTGCTGGCGTACACGACCTTCGCGGTGGGCTTTGTCACGAGGCCGCTGGGCGGCGTGATCTTCGGCCACTTCGGCGACAAGATCGGCCGCAAGAGCATGCTCATCATCACGCTGATGATCATGGGCGTGGCCACCTTCCTGATCGGGCTGGTGCCCACGTACGCACAGATCGGCATCGCGGCACCCTTGCTGTTGTTGCTGCTTCGCGTGGCACAGGGCATCGGCCTGGGCGGCGAATGGGGCGGCGCGGTGCTGATGGCGTACGAATACGCGCCGAAGGAAAAGCGCGGCTTCTATGCCTCGCTGCCGCAGATCGGGCTGGCCATCGGCCTGTGCCTGGCCTCGGGCGTGGTGGCGCTGCTGTCGTCGCTGCTCACCGACGAGCAGTTCCTGGCCTGGGGCTGGCGCATCGCCTTTCTCATCTCCGGCGCGATGGTGATGGTGGGCATGTACATCCGCCTGCACGTGAAGGAAACGCCCGAGTTCGCGGCCGTGAAGGCGCGCAACGCCGAGCTGCGCATTCCGTTCATGGACATGATCCGGCGCTACCCAGGCAATGTTCTGAAGGGCATGGGCGCGCGCTACATCGACGGCGTGTTCTTCAATATCTTCGGCGTGTTCTCCATCAACTACCTCACGACCACCATCAAGATCAGCCGCACCGAAGCGCTGCTGGGCGTGATGGCCGCAGCTGTGGTGATGTGCTTTGCCATTCCCTTCTTCGGGCGCATGTCTGACCGGCTGGGTCGGCCCCGGGTGTACATGTGGGGTTCGCTCATTACTGCGGTGTCGGCGTTCCCGGGCTTCTGGCTCATGACGCACAGCGGCGGCAATGTGATGCTCATCTGGCTGTCGATCATCGTGCCCTTCGGCATCCTGTATGCATCGGTGTACGGGCCGGAGGCTGCTTTGTTCTGCGATCTGTTCGATGCGAAGGTGCGCTACACGGGCATCAGCTTCGTCTACCAGTTCTCGGGCATCTTCGCCTCGGGAATCACGCCGATCATCGCGACCGCGCTGCTGAAGTCTGGCGGCGGCGAGCCGTGGCAGATCTGCCTGTACGTGTTGTTCGCGGGCGTGGTGTCGGCGGTGTGCGCGTGGATGATCGGGCGGTCTGCCTCGCCGGCCGATGCGCCGGTGGCGGTGGCCTCGCGCTGACGACGAGGGCCGGCCAGCCCCGGCTGCTCCTTCCCTATGGGCTCCTGTCCATGCCGAGCGCGCGCATCACGGCCGCCGTGCGCGTCTCGACGCCCAGCTTCACGTACACATGCTCCAGGTGCTTGTGCACGGTGCGTGGGCTTATCTCCAGCAAGGCGGCGATCTCGGCGTCGGTCTTTCCGCGCGAGAGCCAGTGCATGACGTCGCCCTCGCGGGGCGTGAGGCCGGCAGCCGGGGCTTCGGGTAACGGCGCCTCGGCGCGGCAGGCCAGCCGGTACAGGAAGGCAACCGCCACCGCGTGCTCCAACCCCGCGCGCCGGTAGTAGTCGGCCTGCAGCGCAGCGCGGCGGAATTCGCGCCGGCCCGGCGACTTTGTTGCGATGCGGTGGATTGCGCGCAAGCCATCGTTGCCGGCGCCGTGATGCCGCACGGGCGAATGCCCGGACTCCAGTTGTTCCAGCAGGCGAAGTGCGCTCGCGCGATTGTTGCGCGTCAGGTTCGTCATGGCATGCCCCTTTCACGGTGCATACGCATTGCTGCGTATGGCGCCTGCACGCATCGAGACGCAGGATGCTTGCAGGCCCTTTGCCGCGAACAGTATAGGCAGGCGGGGGGCGCGCGGGCCGCCCACCGGCGAAGGAGATACACATGGCTATCGACGAAACACGGCTTAACGCGTTCATGGGTAACTTCGTCCACGACATCGGCGCCGTGATGCACGCGGCAACCATCGTCGTCGGCGACCAGCTCGGCCTGTACAAGGCGCTGGCCGAAGGCCCCTCCACCGCGGAGGCACTGGCACGCCGCACCGAGACCGATCCGCGCTACCTGCGCGAATGGCTCTCGGCCCAGGCCGCCAGCGGCTACGTCGAGTACGACCCCAAAGGCGAGCTGTTCTCGCTGACCGAGGAACAGGCCTTCGCGCTCGCCGAGGAAGGCAGCCCGGCCTTCGTGCCCGGCGCCTTCCAGATCGCGGTGGCGCAGTTCAAGATCATTCCCAAGATGGTCCAGGCCATGCGCACGGGCCTGGGCATCGGCTGGCACGAGCACGATGCGGCCCTCTTCCATGGCACCGAGCGCTTCTTCCGGCCCGGCTACGCGGCCAACCTGGTGAGCCAGTGGATCCCGGCGCTCGAGGGCATCGAGCCCCTGCTGAAGCGCGGCGCGCGCGTGGCCGACGTGGGCTGCGGGCACGGTGCATCGACGCTGCTGATGGCGCAGGCCTACCCCGAGTCCAGCTTCGTCGGCTTCGACTATCACGCGCCTTCGATCGAACGCGCGCGCGAAACGGCGCGCAAGGCCGGCGTCGACGATGAAAAGCGCCTGCGCTTCGAGGTCGCGAGCGCCAAGGATTTCCCCGGAGAAAACTACGACCTCGTCGCGGTCTTCGACTGCCTGCACGACATGGGCGATCCCGTCGGCGCGGCGGCGCACGTGCGGCGCAGCCTGAAGCCGCAGGGCACCTGGATGATCGTCGAGCCCTTTGCCAACGACCGGCTGGAGGACAACATCAACCCCGTGGGGCGCGTGTTCTATTCGGCCTCGAGCTTCATCTGCACGCCTGCCTCGCGCTCGCAGGAAGTGGGCCTATGCCTGGGTGCGCAGGCCGGCGAAGCGCGCCTTCGCGAGGTGGTCACCCAAGGCGGCTTCTCGCACTTCCGCCGCGCCAGCGAGACCCCGTTCAACCTGATCTTCGAAGCACGTCCGTAAGGACATTCCAGGAGCCACCATGTCACGCCAATACATCGACTGCCGCGAGTACCCGAGCACGACGAACTGCAGCGTCGCGCTATCTGCCGACACGGAGAGCGAACTGCTCGATGCTGCCGTGCAGCACGCCGTGGCCGTCCACGGCCATGCCGACACGCCGGAATTGCGCACGCAGCTGGCAAGCCTGTTCAAGACCGGCACGCCGCCGCTGCAGGCGCCCGCGCAGAAGGTGCCCGCCTGACGATCCTGCGCGGCGATGAATACCTTCGGGTGCTTTCGATGAGCGCCCGTCGATGAAATCCGGGTAACCCGGTTGAGCGTTGCCCTGCCCGCCAAGCGCACTTTCCGAAGTCGCGCTATGGTTCGCGCTGCCACCCACGGCGAACCAGAAAAAAGGCGGGGCCCATGATCGATCTCAACATCAACGGCCAGTCCGTTGCCCTCAACGCGCCCGAGGACATGCCCCTGCTCTGGGCATTGCGCGACATCGTCGGCCTGACCGGCACCAAGTTCGGTTGCGGCATCGCGCAGTGCGGCGCCTGCACCGTGCACCTCGACGGCCAGCCCGTGCGCTCATGCGTACTGCCGGTCGGCTCCATCGGCAAGAAAGCCGTCACCACCATCGAAGCCGTCTCGCAGACGCCTGCGGGCAAGAGCATCCAGAAGGCCTGGCTCGATGTCGACGTGGTGCAGTGCGGCTACTGCCAGTCGGGGCAGATCATGTCGGCAGCAGCGCTGATACAGCGCACGCCCAACCCGAGCGACGCCGACATAGACCTGGCCATGTCGGGCAACGTCTGTCGATGCTGTACCTACTCGCGCATTCGTGCGGCCATCAAGCAGGCCGCCACCGGCAAGGCCGAAGTGCTGCAGTCGGTGGTCGCGATGCCGGCAAGGAGCGCATCGTGAAGGCCGCCGGCATCGGTGGCATCAGCAGGCGCGCCGCCCTGCAGGCCGGCGGCCTTGCGCTGGCTTTCACCTGGGTCGGAGGCGGCAAGGCCTTCGCCGCGATCAGCCCCAGGCAGCAGCCGGCCGACGCGGCCGCCGCACTCGCTGACGGCAACCCGGCATTCGCGCCGAATGCCTTCATCCGCATCGATGCCGACGGCGGCGTGCGCCTCGTGATGCCGATGGCCGAGATGGGCCAGGCGATCTACACCGGCTCGGCGATGCTGCTGGCCGAGGAACTGGGCGTCGAGCTCGACCAGGTGCGCGTGGAGCATTCGCCGCCGAACGAGGCGCTCTACGGCATGCCGCTGCTCGGCGGGCAGATCACCGGCGGTTCGACCAGCACGCGCGGCACCTATGGCGTGCTGCGCGAAGCTGGCGCCGTGGCGCGCACGCTGCTGGTGAGTGCCGCCGCCGCGCAGTGGAAAGTCGACGCAGCGAGCTGCACGGTCGCGCGCGGCGTGGTGAGCCATGCGGCATCCAGCCGGCAGCTCGGCTTCGGCGCGCTTGCCAGCGCCGCCGCCAAGCTGCCGATGCCGGAAAAGGTGACGCTGAAGGAGCCGAAGGATTTCAAGCTGATCGGCCAGCCGCTGCGGCGAGTCGACTCGGCCGGCAAGGTCAACGGCACCACTCAATTCGGCATCGACGTGCGCCTGCCGGGCATGAAGGTGGCGACGGTCAAGGCCAGCCCCACGCTCGGCGGCGTGCTGGCCTCTGTGGACGACAAGGCAGCGCGGGCGATTCCCGGCGTGATCGACGTGCTGCGCATCAAGGACGCGGTCGCCGTGGTGGGCGAGCATTTCTGGGCCGCGAAGCGCGGCCTCGATGCATTGAAGATCCAGTGGACGCCGGGGCAGAACGCCACGCTCACCACGCAGCAGTTGCGTGCGGCGCTGGCCAACGCGCTGGCAAAGGACAAGGCCATCATCGGCAAGGAAGCCGGCAAGCGGCCCGAGGGCACGCTTGTGCAGGCCACCTACGACCTTCCGATGCTGGCCCACGCGACCATGGAGCCGCTCAACACCACGGTGCACGTGCGACCCGACCAGTGCGAGATCTGGGTCGGCACGCAGGTGCCCACGCGCTGCGTGAGCGCCGCGGCCAAGATCACCGGCCTGGCCGAAGACAAGGTCGTGGTGCACAACCAGTACCTGGGCGGCGGCTTCGGCCGACGGCTGGAGACCGACTCGGTCGAGCAGGCCGTGGCCTTCGCCAAGCAGGTGCCCTACCCGCTCAAGGTGGTGTGGACGCGCGAGGAAGACATCCGCCACGACATAGTGCGCCCGATGTACCACGACGACATCTCGGCCGTGGTCGACGGCGAGGGCCAGATCCTCTGGTTCGGCGACCGCATCTCGGGCGGCACGGTGCTGGGCCGCTGGGCTCCCGCCTTCATGGGCAAGGACGGCATGGACGGCGATTTGATCGAGTGCGTGGCCGAGCCCTGCTACGACCTGCCGAACCTCAAGGTCGAATGGGTACGGCACGACATGCCGGCCGGCCTGAACGTCGGCTGGTGGCGCGGCGTGGGGCCGACGCACAACCTCTTCGTGATGGAGAGCTTCATCGACGAGTTGGCGCACCGCGCGAAGAAAGACCCGGTGGCCTACCGGCGCGCCATGCTGAAGAAGAACCCGCGCACGCTCGCGGTGCTCGACCTGGCGGCAAGCAAGATCGGCTGGGGGCAAGGCACGCTGCCGGCGCGTGTCGGGCGCGGCGTGGCGGTGGGCGATGCCTTCGGCAGCCGCGTGTGCGCCATCGTCGAGGCCGAGGTCACGCCGCAGGGCGAAGTGCGCATGCGGCGCGCGGTGGTCGGGCTCGACTGCGGCATTGCGGTGAACGCGAGCTCCATCGAGGCGCAGATCCAGGGCGGGCTGCTGTTCGGGCTGAGCTCGGCGCTGTTCAGCGAGATCACGGTGCGCGACGGCGCCATCGAGCAGAGCAACTTCCACGACTACCGGATGCTGCGCATCAACGAGGCACCGCCGATAGAGGTGCACACCGTCAAGAGCGGCGAGGCCCCTGGCGGGCTCGGCGAAGTCGGCACGGCCATTGCCGCACCGGCGCTGGCCAACGCGATCTTCGCGGCCACGGGCGTGCGCCTGCGCGAGCTGCCGGTGAACCGCGCGCTGCTGGCGCAGGACAAGGAAGCGCTGAAGAAAAAGATCGCCAGTGCCGAACCCAGTGGGCCCACCGGGCTCGGCGAAAGGAGCGCAGCATGAAGCGGCTTCTCAAATTTCTGGTGGCGGTGTTCGTCGTTGGGGCGGCGCTGTATTTCTTTCTGAACCGTACCGACAAGTCCGAGGGCGAGGCGCCCGTGCTGGCCGGCGCGCCCAGCGACGCGGCGCTGCTCGTGCGCGGCGAATACCTCACCAAGGCCGCCGACTGCATCGCGTGCCACACGGTGCCCGGCGGCAAGGGGCAGCCCTTTGCAGGCGGCCTGCCCTTCGTGCTGCCCTTCGGCACGATCTACTCGTCGAACATCACGGCCGACCCGGAGACGGGCATCGGCAAATGGAGCGACGATGACTTCGTGCGCGCGCTGCACGACGGTGTGCGCGCCGACGGCAAACGCCTGTACCCGGCGTTCCCGTACACCTCGTACACCACGCTGAGCCGCAACGACGTGCTCGCGATCAAGGCCTACATCTTCAGCCTGCCCAAGGTGAACCAGCCGAACAAGGAGGCCGACCTGGGCTTCCCGTTCAACCAGCGCTGGGCCATGGGCTTCTGGAACGCGGCCTTCTTCAAGAGCAGCCGGTTCGAGGCCGACGCGTCGAAGCCGCTTGCGTGGAACCAGGGCAAGTACCTCGCCACGGCGCTGGGCCACTGCGCGGAATGCCATACGCCGCGCAACTTCGCATTCGCGATGGATGCGGGCAACAACCTCGCGGGCGAATCGATCCAGGGCTGGCGCGCCTACAACATCACGTCGGATGCGAAGAACGGCATCGGCGCGTGGAGCGATGCAGAGATTGCCTCGTACCTGACGACCGGGCACGCCGATGGCCGCGGGTCGGCCTCTGGCCCCATGGGCGAGGCGGTGGAGCACAGCCTGCAGTACCTGAAGCCGGAGGACGCCTCGGCGCTGGTGAGCTATCTGCGCACGGTGCCTGCCAAGGCCGGCAAAGACCCGATCGAGGTCGACGCAAAGGCGCCATGGGCCGTGGCCGCGAGCGCGGCGGCGCCTGCCGCCAACACGGCCGAAGGCCACGAGCAAGGCCTGAGGCTCTTCGCGGCGGCATGCGCGAGCTGCCACCAGTGGAACGGACAAGGCCAGCAGACCGCCAACGCGTCGCTGCTTGGAACACGCGGCGTGAACGACCCTGACGGCTCCAACGTCACGCAGATGATCCTGCAGGGCGTGCGGATGCACGTGCATGACAAGGAGGTCTACATGCCGGCGTTCGGCAAGGCCTACACCGACACAGAAGTTGCGGCGCTCGCCAACTACGTCATCGCGCAGTTCGGCAACAAGCAGGGCACGGTGACGCCGGAATTCGTTGCAAAGCAGCGCACGCGCTAGCTGGATGGGGCGCAGCGCCGCATCTAAACTGAGTTCATGAAAAAGACCGGGGAAGTTCAACGCTGCCTGCAGCCCGTGGTGGAGCTCCGAAAGGAAGCGGCGGCGTACGCGTATTCCGTTCGCGCGCCGCGGTCCAAGGGCGTGATACCGCCCAGTTCGTACCGCGACGGCGGCTTCGCCACGCTTGCCGACTGCCTGAGCGACGTGGCGCGGGCACTCGGTGGCGACTTCTCACGCATCTACGTGCGGCTCGACGGCCTTTGCGTTGGGGAGCGCGACATCGCGGAATTGCGCCTGGAGCCGGAGAAGGTCGCGGCCGCTTTGAAGGCGGCCTGCGAAATCAACCTGGAGCAACTCTCTGCACCTGGCGGAGACTGATCGCAATCACAAGACCCGCCGCCGCAGCACCTGCGCCGATGAGGAAGACGCCGCTGTAACCCGCCCGGTCGGCCAGAAGCCCGGCCACGGGACCCGTCAGGCCGTAGGCGATGTCCTGGAATGCCGAGAACCCGCCCAGTGCCGTGCCGCGCAGATGCGGCTCCACAAGGCGCACGACTTCGCGGCCCATGGCCGGAAAGATCATCGAGCAGCCGAGCCCTGTGAGAAACGCGCCGACAAGGGCAAGCACCGGATCGGTTGCACTCCAGATCAGGACCTGGCCGAGCGTCTCGACGGCGAGCGATCCGATCGCCACGGGCAGGCCGCCCACGCGGTCCGGCAGATGGCCGAAGAGCACGCGGACCAGAACGAATCCGCTGCCGAAGGCTGTCAGGCCCAGCCCGGCATAGCGCCAGTGCTGATCAAGAAAATGGAGCGTGAAGAACGCCCCGATCGCGGCGAAGCCGATGCCCTGGAGGCAGACGATGGAACCGTGCGGCCAGATCCTGCCGATCACGCACCAGAACGGCGGGCGCTCTGTGCCAGGGTGCGCGGCAACGCCTGCGATGCGCCAGACGGTCAGCAGCCCGAGGCAGGGCAGGATCGCACTGACGCCCATCGCGCCGGCAAATCCGAACCGGTCGAGCAACGCCAGGCCGATGGGCCCGCCAACTGCCAGAGCGCCGTAGATGGCGGCGCCAACCAATGCCAGCACGTGGCCCGAACGGGCGGGACCGACGAGGCCGATCCCCCAGCCGATCACGCCGACCGCGACAAGGCTCTCGCCAAGCCCGATGAGCAGCCGGCCTGCGATGAGGATCAGGAAGGCCGTCCACGGCGCCAGAAACGACAGCCCCGCAATCAGCGAGACCACCGCCCCGCCCACATAGAAAGCCAGCCCGCGCGCCACCGCGACCTTGGCCCCGCGACGGTCCGAAAGGCTGCCGGCATGCGCCCGGCTGACGACGGTGGCAAGAAAGGCGATGCCGACGCCGAGCCCGGCCCACACATTGCCGAGCCCCAGCCGCCCGGTCACGAAGATCGGCACGATGGGCAATGACATGCCGACGCAAAGATAGGAAATGAAGAGGATGGCCGTCAGCAGCAGCAGGCGGCCCTGCGCCGGATGGCGTGTCGAAGATGTTGTCGACTGTGTCGATTGAGAAGTCATGGTGTTGTCCAGGCTGTTCCCCATCGACGGAAGCGCGCAAACGAACGCACTCCGACCGACGAGGATCGTTGAGCGCGTTGCTTGACGTCAGACGCTTACGGCCAGTGCGACTGGCACCGCGGACGCTGTGTCCGCGCCGGTGTTGTTGTCAGCCGAGCCGCATCGACAGCTCGACATCTCCGCCGAACGGCGTGGACATGTAGCCCGCTTCAGGCGAGCGCACGTGCGCCAGGTAGTCGGGGCTGTAGTCGGCGTTGTCGGCGACGATGAAAGCGCCCGGCCGGAGGCGGCTCTCGACCAGCTCCAGGATCTCGGGATAGAGCGCCTTGGCACCGTCGAGCAGCAGCAGGTCGATCGATTCCGGGAGGTCAGCGCTCAGCGTCTGCAGCGCGTCTCCCTCGCGGATTTCGACCAGGTCGTCGAGGCCGCCGGCCGCCAGGTTCTGGCGAGCCCTCGCCACCTTGGACGGCTCGAACTCGGTGGTGATGAGGCGCCCGCCACCGTTGTCCCGAAGGGCCGCGGCGAGGTGCAGGGTCGAGATGCCGAACGAGGTTCCGAACTCGACGACAGTTCGCGCGCCGCTGTTGCGCGCCAGCATGTAGAGCAGCGCGCCCGTCTCGCGCGAGACGGGGAGCGGAACGTCCTTCAGCTTTGCGTAGAAGTCGAGGTAGTCGGTCTTGCTGCGCATCAGGCGCGTGCGCTCTTCGCTGGAGAGATCGGCGACTGCGGAGCTCATTGCAGGCGACGCGGCGGCGGCCTCTTCGAACAGGCGCTCCAGCAAGGGCGCAAGCGGTGTGGTGGTCAGGGTTGTCACAGGGGTCTTCGTGTTGGAGTGAACGAGTGCTCATAATATGAAGGAACATTCACATTTCCTATTCGCGTTGCGAGCCCCACCGATGACCGAACGCCGAAGCGCACAAATCTCCTCTAGAAGACAGCCCAAGCAGGCCCGCTCGACCGGGCTCGTCGCCACGATCCTCGAAGCCGCCCTTCAGGTTTTGGCGAAGGAAGGCGCGCACCGCTTCACCACCACGCGAGTGGCCGAGAGGGCTGGCGTCAGTGTCGGGTCGGTGTATCAGTACTTTCCGAACAAGGCGTCGATCCTCTTTCGCCTCCAGAGCGACGAATGGCGGCAGACGACGGAGATGCTGTGCGGCATCCTCGACGACGCACAAAGGCCACCGCTGGAGCGGCTGCGCATGCTGGTGCACGCCTTCATCCGCTCGGAGTGCGAAGAAGCCGGAATGCGCGTGGCGCTGAGCGACGCCGCCCCGCTCTACCGGGACGCACCCGAGGCGCATGAGGCCAGGGCCGCCGGAGACCGCACCGTGCAGGCCTTCATGCAAGAGGCCCTGCCCGATGCCTCCGAAGCCACGCGCGCGTTGGCCGGCGACCTGATCACGACGACGTTCAGCGCGGTGGGAAAGCAGTTCTCGGAAAGCCCGCGAACCGACGCGGAGATCGAAGCCTATGCAGACGCCATGGCCGACATGTTCTGCGCGTACCTCCAAAGCCTCGGGCACGGCCAGAAGAAACGCACCAGCCGTTCAGCGCGGCGTTGACATGGCCTCCGCCAACGCGCCCACGCGCCGCAGTGCATGGCGATGGGCATCGTCCCAGCGGCCGGCGAGCCCCAGCCGGATGCAGTGGCGAAAGTGGTTCGTGGCGCTGAACATCGTGCCTGGAGCAATGACGATGCCCTCGGCAAGACAGGCCTGGAACAGCGCGAGCGAATCGGTGCCGTGCGGCAGTTCGACCCACAGGATGAACCCGCCCGGAGGATCGGTGACGCGCGTGCCCTTCGGAAAGTGCTGTGCGATGAGCCCGCGCACTTCATCGACGCGCGCCGCGATGGTCGAGCGCATCTGGCGATAGTTGGCCTCGATGCCCGGCTGCATCAGCAGGTCGGCCATTGCGCGCTGCAGCATCGCCGACTGGCTGCCGCTGGTCACCTGCTTCATGCGCGCGACCTTCGTACCCCAGCGCCCGGCATCGACCCAGCCTAATCGCAGCCCCGGCGCAACCGTCTTGGAGAACGAGGAGCACAGCATCACGTGCCCCGTGGTGTCGAAGGAGCGCACAGCACGGCGCTGCTCGTCCTGCTCGGCAAGGTCGTTGTAGGTGACGTCCTCGATCAACGGGATGCCGCGTTCGGCAACCATCTGCGCGAGGCGGCGCCGGTCGGCCGGCGGCATGCTCGCGCCCATCGGATTGGAGAGCGTGGGCACGGCGAGCACGGCTTTCACCGGCTGCGTTTCGAAGGCCAGCTGCAGCGCGTCGAGTGAGATTCCGGTGCGCGGATGCGTCGGAATTTCCAGCGCACGCAGGTGCAGGTCTTCGAGGATCTCCAGAAAGCTGAAGAGCGTTGGCGATTCGAGCGCGACCACGTCGCCGGGCTGCGTTACCGCGCGCAGGCAGAGCGTGATCGACTCGAGGCAGCTGTTCGTCACGACGATGTCGCGCGCGTCGAGCTGGCAGCCCATGCGCAGCGCATGGCGCGCGATTGCGCGGCGCAGGCTCTCATCGCCGGAGCCGACGATGTATTGGGTGAGCGTTGCGCGATGGCGCTGCACGGCGCGGCTGGTTGCGCGGCGCACGCGCTCTTCGGCAAACAGGTCGGCGCTCGGGCATGCGGCGCCGAAGGAAACGTAGCCCGGGTCGTGCGCGAGCTGCATCACGCGCGCTGCGAGCGAACTGACATCGACCGCCATCGAGTCCGCAGGCGGGTTCGAGGTTTCTGGCTCGGGTGGCCTCGGCGGGCGGGCCGCGACGAAGTAGCCCGAGCGCGGCCGCGCCACGATCAGGCGCGAATCCTCCAGCATGCGGTAGGCCTGCACCACCGTGCCCAGCGACACGCTGTGATGCCGCGCCAGTTCGCGCACCGACGGAATGCGCTCGCCCCGCGCGAGCGTGCCGGTGCGGATCGGCATGGCGATCGATTCGGCGATCTGCAGGTACAGCACCTCGGCTTGGTCGTGCTCGGGCATGGCCGCATTCTGTACCGCGCCGAAGTGGCCCGACAGGTACAGATGACGGCCGCCGCGACTGGCACAGATGCGGCTGCGCCCGGTCTGTACCACTCCAGATGGCGAATGCCTGTGGCTGTGCGACTTGGGGCCCGATCTCTACTGTCGAGTCCATGAACACACTCACTCACACCCCATCGCCCGGAACACGCCACGGCGCATCCGCCCCGTCTCTCATGACGCTACCCATCGGCGAGGCGCGCACGCTGCGCCACCGCGCCGGCGCACGCCTCGAAGTGACGAGCGGCCGCGTGTGGCTCACCGAACCCGGCGACCTCGACGACCACTTCGTCGCCAGCGGCGAATCGCTGCTGCTGCATCACAACGGGCCGGTCGTGGTCCAGAGCGATGGAGCAAGCGCCGCGGTGCTGCGCATCGTCACGTCGTCTTCCGCACGGAGGCTGCCATGGTCCCCCTGACCGATCTGGCGATCTTTGCCGGTGCCGTGGTTTTGCTGGCCATCACGCCCGGGCCCAACATGGTGTATCTGATCTCGCGGTCGATCTGCCAAGGTCGACAGGCCGGTTTTGTTTCGCTGCTCGGCGTGCTCGCCGGGTTCATCGCGCACATGATGGCGGCCGCGCTGGGCCTCTCGGCGTTGTTCGTGACCGTGCCGCTGGCGTATGAGCTGCTGAAGTGGGCGGGCGCTGTGTACCTGGCGTATTTGGCCTGGCAGGCTGTTCGGCCCGGCGCGCGCTCGCCGTTCCAGGGGCGGCAGCTGCCGCATGACTCGCCCCGCAAGCTCTTCGTCATGGGGTTGCTGACGAACCTGCTGAATCCGAAGGTCGCGTTCTTCTATCTCTCGCTGTTCCCGCAGTTCATTTCGCCGGAGCACGGCTCCTTGTTCGCGCAGAGCCTGATCCTCGGCGCCACGCAGATCGCGATCAGCTTTGTCGTGCTGCTGACCATGGCTATGTCTGCCTCCCGCATTGCCGGATGGTTCGAGCACAACCCTCATTGGCTGGCCGTGCAGCGCTATGCGATGGGCTCGGTGCTGGCCGGCCTGGCCGCGCGCCTGGCGATCTCCCAAAGGCCGGGCACGTAGCTCGCCTCGCGAGCCGGATCTTTGTATCCGTCGCGAATCATTGGTTACTTTCAGACGCAGTTCAGGGTAGACCTGCGTCAGACGGCGCTGCGCCTGTAGTGCCGTAGGCCTCAATACGCAGCCTCGGGACGGGCCTGGTGCTCCCGTTCCTCGCCTATCACTCCCTCAGGGGGTACCCGCTTTCAGGCATATCGCCAGCGTGTACGCGTACTTACATTTTTGACTTGTAAATGGAAAACGACGGAACGCGCAGACGCAAGAGAGAGCGCACCTGCGCACGGGAGCCTGCCTGTCAGGTAACAACAAACGAACAAATTGAAGCCATGAACAAGATTTTTCGCACCCTCTGGAATCCAACGCTCGGCACTTGGGTAGCCGCTCCCGAAACATCTCGCGGCCACGCACGGTCAGCCAGACTGGGCGAACTGGGGGCCGTCGCCGTCGCGGTGCTGCTCCTGGGCGCCGGGCCGGCGATGGCGGCCGGCGGCGCTGGCGGCCAGCCCGTCGGCGACCCTTCGCTGCACGCCGGCGCGGGCGGCAGCAACGGCAGCGGTGGCAGCGGCGGGCTCAACGACACCACGGTGGGCGCGAACGGCGGAGCCGGCGGATCGTCGACCGATGCCGGCGTTACGGCGGGCTCCACTGCCAACATCGGCTCCTTTGCCGGCGCTACCGCAGGCACAGGCGGCGCGGCGGGCACGACCAGCAACGTCGTCAGCCCCGGCGTGCTGCAGGGCGACAACGGCGGCGCGGGCCAATCGCAGACCGGCGACGCAGCCAACGGCAACGGATATGGCGGCGGCGGTGGCGGCGGATTCCAGGGCTCGTCGATCGGCAGCGCCGTTGCCTCCTCTTCCAACAGCTACACCGGCGGCACCGGGGGCGTGGGCGGCAACGGCTATTGGGCTGCCGGCGGCGGCGGCGCGGGCGGCTTCGGCTCCATCCTCATCGGGCCGACCGGCAACTACACGGCTTCCGGCAGTTCCACGGGCGGCGCGGGCGGCAATGGCGGCAATGCCTTCTCGCAAGCCGGCGGCGGCGGCAGTGGCGGCGGCGGGTTCTTCCTGAATGCCACGACGGCGGGGCTCACCTTCACCAACAGCGGCACCATCGCTGGCGGTGCGGGCGGCACCGGCGGGGCAGAACTGCTGCCGGCGCGCAGCAACGCATCGGGCGGCGGCGGCGGGGCCGGCGGCAACGGCATCACGCTGGCTGGCAGCGCGGTGTCGGTGACCAACACCGGCACGGTCACTGGTGGCGCAGGGGGTGCAGGCGGAGCCGGTGGCGGCGGCGCGGGCGGCACCGGTGCGCCGGGGGCTGGCGGCGACGGCGGCATCGGCCTGTGGGCCACGGGCGCCAGCGCAACGATCACCAACAGCGGCTCCATCACCGGCGGGGCCGGCAGCGCCGGTGGAGCCAACAGCAACGGGGGCGCGAGCGGCGCCAACGGTGTGGGCGGCGTCGGCGTGATGGGCGCCAACCTCACCATTGCCAACAGCGGCTCCATCTCGGGCGGACTGGCCGGCGACGGCCTCACCCGTGCGTCGGCCGTGGAATTCACCGGCGGCAGCAACAGCCTGACCCTGAACGCCGGCGCGGCGCTGACGGGCGCCGTTGCCATCGACAGTGGCGCCACCGCCAGCGTGATTGCCGGCGCCGATGGCCTGAGCATGAGCAATGCCCTGCTGCTGGGCGGCACGGGCACCATCAACACCAACGGCCACGACATGGGCTGGTCGGGCCCGATCTCGGGCGCCGGCGACCTGGTGAAGAGCGGTGCAGGCACCCTGACCCTGGCCGGCGCCAACATCTACACCGGCGCCACCAACGTCGCCGCCGGCACCTTGCGCGCCGGTGCGGCCAACGCACTCAGCAGCGCCAGCGCCTTCACGGTCGCATCGGGCGCCACGCTCGACTTGGCCGGCCGGAGCCAGACCATCGCGTCGATGGCCAACGGCGGCACCGTCTCGCTGGTGGGTACCGCGCCCGGCACCACCCTCACGGTGACCGGCCCGTGGGTGGGCAGCGGCGGCACGCTGCGCCTTGGCACGGCGCTGGGCGACAGCAGCAGCGCAAGCGACCGGCTGATCCTCAGCGGCAGCACCGCCATTGCCAGCGGCACGACCAACGTGCAGATCACCAACCTCGGAGGCCTGGGCGCGCTGACCAGCGGCAGCGGCATCGAAGTCGTGAGCGCGCTGAACGGGGCGACGACCACCGCACAGACCACGAAGAGCGCCTTCGCCCTGGCAGGCGGCCACGTCGATGCCGGCGCCTACGAGTACCGGCTGTACGCCGCCGACGCAAGTGGCGCGGGCGAGAACTGGTACTTGCGCTCCACTGCCACCGTCGTTCCACCGGCCAGCGGTGGCGGAAGCGGCGGCGGCGGCGTGACCGTGCCCACCTACCGCACCGAAGTGCCGCTCTACGCCGCGCTGCCCGAGCAGTTCCGCCAGTCCAACCTGGCGATGCTCGGCAACATGCATCAGCGCGTCGGCGACGACGGCCCGACCGGCGCCAACACCGCCACGCCAGACCAGGGCTACCGCCAGGCCTGGGCCCGCGTCATCAGCACCGACCGCACCATCAGCCAGAGCGGCACCGTCAGCCCCACCAGCAAGGGGCGCCTCACGGGCTTCCAGGCCGGCACCGACCTGTGGGCCGATGCCAACTGGCGCGCCGGCGTCTACGTCGGCCAGCTCGACGGCGACATGAGCGTGACCGGCTTCGCGCGCGGCATCGTGAACTACGCAGCCGGCTCCAACGACCTGCGCAGCCAGTACCTGGGCGCCTACGCCACCTGGAAGAACGACAGCGGCCTGTACGTCGACGGCGTGCTGCAGGCCGGGCGCCACCGCTACACCGTGTCGCCCACGCTGGGCTTCGGCAGCTCCGGCAAGGGCAGCAGCCTGCTGGCCTCCATCGAGGTCGGCCAGGCCTTCAACATCGCCCCGGGCTGGACCATCGAGCCCCAGTTGCAGTTGGTGCACCAGCGCGTGAACCTCGACGACGGCAGCATCACGGGCGCCCTGGTGCAACAAGACAGCCACAACGGCTGGCTGGCGCGCGCGGGCGTGCGGGTCAAGGGCGAGATCGCCACTTCCGCCGGCCTGCTGCAGCCCTATGTGCGGGCCAATGTCTACCGCAGCAGCAGCGGCACCGACGTCAGCCGCTTCATCGGCCCGGCCGCGTACACCGACATCGCCACCCGCACAGGCGGCACGAGCACCGAGCTAGCGGTGGGCGCCACGCTGCAGCTGACGCCAAGCACCAGCGTGTATGCGGAACTCGGCAAGCTGTGGGACTCGGGCGGCGCGACGCGCACGAAGAGCGGAGTCAACGGCAGCGTGGGCGTGAAGATCCGCTGGTGAGGCGCGGCGTCAGTGCGACCCGTTGTCGCGGTCCGCGCGGACCGTTTCGACGACTGACATCACCGCATCGATTACCGCAGCCGGGTCGTCGAACTGGATGTCATGCCCGGCGTTCGGCAACAGCCGGTGCGTGCTGCGCGAGGACCATGTCGCCATGTCCTCGTGCAGCTTCTCCCAGATGGCCTGCACCTGCTTGCCCTGCTCGGACGTGATCTTCATTCCCCGGAGTTCCGCTTCGGTGTACGGTGCCATGGCGGTGAGCACCACCAGCGGCCGGTTGCCCAGATTCCGGAAGGCACCGGCCTCGGCGAGCGACGCATCGGTCGCATCGCTCTCCACCAGTTGCGTGACCATCGACTTCGGCGCAAAGGCACGAACCGCCTGTGCATCGCGCGCCGTCTGGTTCGGCGCCTGCGGCAGCAGCGAAGGAGCCGCCGCGCGCAGCAGGCCGGACCACGCAAGCCACACGGCGATGCGGGAGCGCAGCGACCGCGTCTCCGTCATGAAAGCCGCGACACGCGCGACCTGGTCCGGATGCGATGGGTCGACAAGAACCAGCCCCGCCACCTCGGCGCCGAAGTACTTCGTGAAGCTCGTCGCATAAAGACCGCCCAGCGACTGGCCGACCAGCACGAAGGGGCCGTGCTCGCCCGCGCGGGTCAACGCTTCGTGAAGGTCTTGTGCCACCTGCCTGGCGCTATAGGGTGCATCCGAAGCGTCGCTCCACATCAAACCCGCGCGGCTGTACGAGCACGCACGCGTGTGTGCCGCGATCTTCGACTGCACGGCCGACCAGCTCAACGAACCGTCGACGCTCAGCCCCGCCTCGAACACGACGGTGGGCGAGCCCGAGCCCCGGCAATCCAGCTGGATCTTTCGCCCGCCGATGTCGACCATCTTTCCCGGCGCGGGAAAGTCGCGCGCCGCGCGGTAGCGGCCGACCTGCTCGTACACGACGCCCACGAGGACGACCAGCGCGACGATTGCCGTGCTCCAGAGGACGATGCGCATCAGCAGACTTTTGAACGAGGGCTTCACTGATCCGGATAGTGCCACCGCCGCACCGGCCCCGGAACAAAGGCATTGGTGCGCGCGATGTACTCGCGGTATGCGGGGCGACGCTCGCCGATGTCGGCCTCGAGCATGCGCACGCCCGAGACCTTGAGCAGCAGCCACGTCATGAGCAGCGGCGACACCACGCTCCACGCGCCGCTCCACCCTGCCCCGCCCATGGCCATCAGCCAGATGCCCCACCAGACGCAGGCCTCACCGAAGTAGTTAGGGTGCCGCGTGTAGCGCCACAGGCCGCGGTCCATTACCTGGCCAGCATTCTTCGGGTCGGACCTGAAGCGCGCCATCTGCGCATCGCCAATGGCCTCGAAGAAGATGCCGAACAGCGCCAGTGCCACGCCCGACACATCGAGCACGCTCAGCGGTCGTGCCGCCAACATACCCGGCAGAAAAGGCGCGGAGACAATCCACGCCAGCACCGCCTGCAACGCAAACACGAGATACAGGCTCCTGAAGCCGAAGTTCGGCTGATTGCGCGCGCGAATCGCCTGGTAGCGCCGGTCTTCGCCGTGGCCCCAGTTGCGCCAAGTGATGTACAGGCACAGCCGCACCGCCCATGCCGCGCCGAGCACGGCCATCCACAACCCGCGCACCGTCTGCACCGGCAGCAGCGCGAAATACACGAGGCCCGCGCCCACGATGAAGACCGGCCACATGCGATCGACAAGGCTGGCGTCGTGGCGCACGAGGCTCACCACCCACGTCAGCAGCGCGAGCGATACGGTCCATGCCAGGCCCGCCAGCGCTACCTCTGCCACGCCGCTCATGCCCTGCGCTCGAACAGATAGTGGCTCACCCACCAGCGCTGCCCATGGTCGAAGCCGAACAGCTCCGCCACCGACATGAAGAACAGCCGCCAGCGCGTCCACCACACATTGGCCTCGGCACCATACGTGGCCTGGAACAGCGGACGCAGCGCGTCGCGGCGCTCGTCCATGTTGCGCAGCCAGGCCTCGGCCGTGCGCTGGTAATGACTGCCTTCCCAGCGCCAGCGGCGCAGCAGCCGCAAGTCGTCCTGGCAGTGCAGCGCCAAGTCGTCGCTGGGCATCATGCCGCCGGAGAAAAAATACTTGCTCATCCAGTCGCTCGGGTCGCGCACCTCGAAAGGGTACGGCGCCTCGCGATGGGCAAACACATGCATGAAGAAGCGCCCCTCGGGCTTGAGCCAGCGCGCCACATTGGCAAAAGCCTGCGGCCAGTTGCGCAGGTGCTCGAACATCTCGACGGACACCACGCGGTCGTAGCGCTCGTCGGTGTCGAAGACGTTGATGTCGCGCGTCAGCACGCGCACGTTGCCCAGCCCCCGCTGCGCCGCCTGCATCTCGATGTACTCGCGCTGCGAATTCGAATTCGACAGCGCCGTGATCCGGCTGCCCGGATAGCGCTCGGCCATCCACAGCGTGAGCGAGCCCCAGCCGCATCCCAGCTCCAGCACGTCTTGCCCATTGCCCAAGCCGGCGCGCTCGCAGGTGGCAGCCAGCGCGGCGGACTCGGCATCTTCCAGCGTGCGGGTGCCCTCGGGCCAGTAGCAGCTGCTGTACTTGCGGTGATTGCCTAGCACCTCGGCGAAGAAGGCGGCGGGCACTTCGTAGTGCTGCTCGTTGGCCTTTTCGGGCAGCGGCGCCAGGTTTTCAGCGGCCATGCGGGCGACGAAGTCTTGCGTCAGATCAGCCACGGCCAGGGCGTTGCCGGCGTGCAGTTCGGCGAGCCGGTCTTTCAGCAGACGGCGGATGCCCTGGCGGACGACAGTGTCGGGCACGAGGCCCTTTTCGACCCAGCGGATGGCGAATGCGATGTCCTGCGGCATGTGCGGGTTCCTCGTTGGGGGCACTTCGGAGTGTGTGCCGTGGGTGCGTGTACGCGGCGGGATGGGTTTTGGATGAGGCTTTGCCAATTGTGGACTTCAGTACCAAGAGCGGTCGCTCGGGATCGGGCTCTGCCCCCCGCTTCCGACTGGTTTCTGTCGTTCGATAGGGCGCGCGCGGACGGGTACTATCGGCCGCAAGCAGATATCCAAACTGATCATGAACGCAATCGCAAGAGAAGGTACATGGCTGTACGACGGACAGGTTCCTACGGGTGTCCGTGTTGTGCATTGCAATGTCCGCTATGGCACGGGAGACTGCCAAGATCCACCAGAAATCCGCAACGACTCTTTGGTCGCTGGCTTCGATGTCCAGTGGGCATCCCCAACGTCACCAAGTACATATTCCGCACACGCGTCCGTAGTCTTCCCCACGCTTGCTGAAGCCGTAGCCTTTGCGGAAGGTACGGCTTGGGCCGCAGGATCTCTTAAGTGGTCGCAGGGGGACGAGTGATCGCTCTCCAGTTCAGTCGATCCAGGGGCTATTCATGAACAACTACGTCCTTGCCCTCGACCTCGAAGGCACCTTGATCTCAAATGCCATGAGCCAGATACCGCGGCCAGGTTTGGCTGAGTTCCTGACTCGTTGCGCCGAGCTTTTCCCCCGCATCGTCATGTTCACCACCGTCAAGGAAGAACGATTTAGAAAGATCGCGCGCTTGCTCGTGGACGAAAGAGTCGCGCCCGACTGGTTTGCGGATATGGAGTACATCACTTGGCACGGTGAGACAAAAGACCTTCAATTTGTCCCTGGCGTGCGTCCACACCAAGTGTTGCTGGTGGACGATTTTGAGAAGTACGTTCATCCTGGCCAGGAAGCGCAGTGGCTGCAAATTGAATACTTCGACTACCCCTATAGCTCAACGGATACTGGCCTCGCCAAGATGCTCAATACGCTGGCAGCGCGTATTTGATCGTTGATTTTGTTGGCCACTTCTGCAGAGAGAATCGACCAAGAGCGGTCCTTCGTTGCTGCTGTGAGCTGGACCACCTCAAGTCTGGTGTTAACAATCGAACCATGGAACTGTCGACCTCGCTTTTGGAAGACTTCTCGTATATGTCGGGTGGATCGTCATTGCCGTTTCTCTATCGGTTGAAATTTGAGAAGGCAGTTGTACTGCACGGCCCCATCCACGTGACAGCTTGCCTGCTCGTCAATGATGAGAACGACAATGTGTGGGCGGGGTATGCCCAAAATATCTCCAGTCTTCCCGGTGTGGAGCTAGTTATCCCATCTGGAAGGGAACTGGTTCTAGCAGTCGACGCACTGGAGTACGAGGGTGAACTGAACGAACTCACCCGCGGGAAGTATGAATTGTCGGCAAAAGTTCAAATGCGGGTGCAGGCGCCAGACGGCTCGATTCGCTCTCATGAGTTGAGATCTTCACGTCAAATTGGCTTGTCATGAAAGTAGCGCGGCTCATTGACCGTCGCTCATGCGCGTTTCTCCTGATTGGCCGCTTAGCGACGCGCCGTACTACCGCCTCGGCCCTCCTTGCCCTTCAGAATACCCGGCGACCGCAAAGGAACGCGCTCCAGCTACTGTTGCCGGCCACAAGCGGGCATTCTCTACCGGACCCTCATTCAACATACTCGAACTCATGCAGTCGATCAGAAAGTACTATCGAACGTACAACGAGAGTCATGAAGGGACTCCTGGACTCTTCTATTGCGAAGTCAAAGACGGCATGATCACTCGGATGATCAACAGCTTCGAGCATGAGCTCTGGTGGGCAACCCCTAGCGCTCATAACAACGAGCAGTATGACTTCACGACCCATCCCGAATTTCCAGAGGCCGGTATAGAAAAGATGGAAAGGGACGGAGCCCTCACCGAACTGTCCCTCGCAGAGTTTGAGGACTTATGGCGGCGTGCAACGTTGCAGGCTTGAGGTCCGTTGGAAGCCAGCAATCGGCCACGACCGGACATTCGAACAGAGCGCTTGCTGGTCCTAAAACGTCGTAGACAACGCCTCCATGAGCGATTTCAACCTTCTGACCATTTCTACGGTTCAATCCCACATGGGGCCCGTGATTGCCACATATCTCGGTGCAGATCGCTTCGCCGAGGTGAAGCCACTTCACTGGGTCGACAGCAAAGATGCGCCTGTTCGCCGTGTCTTCGCCTACGCACAACTCAAAGGCGGAGTTATTGCCCCGCGATGGGGGTATTCGTTCGATTTTGTGCCGCACCTCGTGGCGGGAAAAATGCAGTGGCATCGCACCGAGAAATCGGCAATCTTTGATGCGTTCATCGACGGACAATCCGCAGAACTCAACCTCTCGTACATGTGGGGTGAACAGGGCCTGCTTGAAGGCATGACACCTCGGCTTTCAAACGCCGTGCGACAAGCGCAGGACTTCTGGCAGTTGGGTAGGCAAGCGACTTCGGTATACGACCAGGTTGTCGCGCTGAGTAACCGCCCCGGGGCAGGCATGTACACACAGTTGCCGGTGGCAGCCGCATTTTGCCATGCACTTTCAGGGCGCGAGGAAGATGCGCGTCGTGCGATGGCAGCTTATATTGATCGAGGAAAACCACGCGAAGACACGGTGCCGAAGCTATGGGCAGCTCTCGACGGTGCGCTCGAGTCTGGGCTTCGACCCCAGACGGTCTGAACCCGGCGACTGCTAGCTGGCCGGCCGCTTTCCCTTGCGACGAACTTCCGCTTCGAGCCCTTTGCGCCAACAGTGCGTGAGGCTACAGTCGGCCACAACCAGTCGCTCACCCTGCCAAGCAAAATTCGGCCGAAACCAGGCAAATATGACGCACCCCAACAAGCGCGACTCTGAAATAGTGGTGGAACTCGCGCAGACCTGCGCGAGGCTCATGTTGGAGAAGTTTCCTGGCTGGTCACGTGTGTTTTTTCGGTACTACATCGACGAGCTGCAGGACAGCGCCAGTGCGTCGTTTGAGCGAGCCGGTGAGGTAACGCTTCTGAGCGCCATGAAGGAGGGGCCGTTCTACGAGGGGATGACTGAATTGGCCCGCGAGCTACGGGAGGGCGGTGTGAGCTTCAAAGTTCTACTTCTCACTATGAACTCCAACCTTGACTACCGCGTGGACTACGAACAGACGAATCCTGACCGCCGGAGGATCACTAAGCTGAACGGCGCTACCGGTATTCCTGTGGGTTTGGACTGACGGGCCATGCGTCACCCACCGCCCTCCGGCTTCAGTCGGCCAGGAGCAGACCTTCCATGACAGCACCCAGTCCACCGTTCATGATGTTCAGTCCCTTGTTGTTGGACACGCTGAGGGCTTGCCAGTACAGCCCAACGGCGACCTGCAGTTACGACTTGATGGCAGGCGGTCTGATCTGGAATGACGAGCTACCTCCGAGGACGGAATACGGCCTCAACTTGCGAGCATCAGTTCACCTTCGCAAGGTGATTGCCTATCGAGCGTCACTCATGCTGGACGAGCCGAGGACCGACCAGGAGGAAGACTGGATCGAGTTGATGCGCCTTCTTCCTGCGTGGCCTGGCTTCAGACCCGAGCGAGTTGCCGGTGAAGCACAACGCCTTTTGAAGGTGCACAAATACAAAGAGTCAAGGGCGATTCGGCAGCTCGAGAAAGATGGGTTTTGACTTTCTCCTATAGGTCGTCTTGGTGTTCACTGTGGGCGAAGGAGTCGACGACACTGTGACTCGAAACGGCCAAGAGCGGTCCCTCGCTGCTGCAGCGATTGAGTATCTATTCTGGTGCCAACAATCAAATCATGAAACTGTCGATTGCGCTTTTGCAGGATTTCTCATACACGTCGAACGGGTTGTCCCTGCCGTTTCTTTATCAATTGAAATTCGAGAAGGCAATTGTGCTGCATGGCCCTATCCACGTCACGGGATGTCTTCTCATTAATGATGACGACGACAATATTTGCGCGGGGTACACCAAGAACATTTCCAGCTTTCTTCCGGGTGCAGAGTTCGTCATCTCGCCGGGAACGGAACTGGTTCTAGCTGCCGATGTGCTGGAGGACCAGGATGGACCGAATGAACTAATCAGTGGGACGTATGAACTGTCGGCAAAGGTTCAAATTCGGGCGCAGGTAGAAGGTAGTTCAAGTCGCTTTTATGAGTTGAGATCTTCGCGTCGGATAGTGCTTTCATAAGGAGAGCACGCATAGAGATCGCAGAAGTAAGCCAGAGCCGGGCCGGATGCTTCGTAAGTGACCGCTTTGGAGCAATGCTTACAGCCGCTTTGGGCCCCAACGCGCCAAGGTGGCGACAGGCTACAGTCGGCCATGACCCGTCATTCGGCGAGCAGGCCCAGAACGCCCGATAGCGGACGTTCGCGCGTACGCAGCAAGGTTGTCACCCCTACCTACAGTGGAGCAAAGTTGATCGATCACAGGAGCTACCTATGAATGCGGCGCAACATTTCGAACAGGTCCTTGCATCTACAGGGGATCCAGTTTCTGCAATTCGAGCGGTTCGCGAGAGCTTCGGGTTGTCGTTGCCTGAAGCGAAGGAACTGTGGTTGCAGAGCACCGGCGCTTCGGACTCACTCAATGGACATCAGGCCAAACTAGCTTCTCAGCTGGAAGAAGCCTTCCCCAGCCGCGATATCTAGAAGGCAGCCCCCGGCCAGAAGCGAACATATGACGCCTCCTCACAATTGCACACTATGACTTCAATTGATTCAAGCCGCGTCTACGAAATGGATGCTGCTCTGTCATCAAGCGGGACGGTCGAAAAAGACATGTTTTTCCTGATGTTGGAAGCTCATGACTACGATGCCGCTAGTTCGGTGAGGTGGCTCGAAACAAAGCTGCGAGTCCTGCATGAGCTACTTCAAAGCGGCAAATCGATCAGTGTGTACCTCCCGGCAACCGGTGGGTCTGCCCCGGTTTCGTCTGTCGCAGACTTTGATCAATGGATCGGCCAGCACTTCCCCAACTCGCGCCGTCGCTACCTGCATCCTTTCTAAGTCGGATACGGGTTCTGAAAAAATTTCCTGGCGGCCGTCTGCTCCTGGGCGGAACGAGTGTCGTTTTTGGGTCCGTTGCAGTCACAGCGCCTCCTCGATAGCGGTCTTCCCTTGAGCTAATTCAGACAGATCAGGGCAGCAGTGACTAGCCCTTGAGGCTCTTGTTCGAATCTTCCAGATCGTTGGGAATGGCACACTCCGTCTTGATCGTAGAGATACGTGCCGTATCCATTTGATGGAACACGTTAGAAGAAATTTTGGCTGGGTCGGGCCACTGCACAGTCATCGTCACCCGCCCCTCCCAACACCCGGCGATCCTTGAGGGCGTTCTGGCGCATACCAGTTGCGGTGATTGGCCGGCCGTTGCCGCTCCTTCCTCCACTTGTAAACCACAGTTGAAGCAGTCTTTCATGAAATGGCCGTAGGCCTCGCGCGCCGATCTTCCTGCAAGCATTAATCGCTCTATTGACGCTGCGAACTTCACCTCGGCCTTAGGTCGCTCGATCATCAGAGATTGCAGCGAAACCATTTGGGGCCAAGGACATGTCACGTTGTAACCCTTGACTATCGATGTCTCCAATTGGTCGTAGATTTGCTCTGGGGACAAATTAGATACGGGCCAACTTCCTCTTACAGATAGCCTTAACCCCCTGCAATTCGCTTCATCAAATGATGGACGCTGCACGCAGGCAATCTTTCTGGGTGACCCCCATCGCTCAGGGTCAAACCCTGGAATTTCGTCGCTGCCGATGCCGCAAAGAAAATGCTGCTGCATCAGCAATGTGAGCGCCTCTGTCAAGGACTTACCTCGCAACTCCAAGTCCCCGGAGAAGTGCCGCTTCACGATGCTTCGTTCAGCATCGAATTTTTCGTATCCCGGTTGGCTCATTTGATCTTGAGCAATAGCCACGACAGGAAGGCTAAGGCCGGCAGCAAGACAACAAGAGAGTGGTACTGGTGCAAGTAAGCTCATGATCAAGTTTGAATGTCCGTTTGTGGCCGACAGCCGCAGTCTAGCGTGCAGGTCGGGAGGCTATGCAGAGTCAGGATGGGATGACCGGCCACCTAACTTGCTGTAGCAAATGCCAGCGACCTTGATGGAGCCTTCATCTGAGGTACAGGCAATGACTTGATCGAACCAATAGTCGATTGAATCTCGACCGTCCCACGTCTGAGGGCCGAAAAGATCGTTGAACAGGTAGTGACCCATCACGAGTTCGAGAAGTGATGGTGAATTGAGGACCAGATCAAGGCGGGGATAGCCCGCCTTTGCCAGCTCGTCCTGCGGTGCTCCACATTGTTCATCGTCCTTCTTCGACTCAATCACCCAAGCCGCATAAATTGGATCAAGGTGCGCGACGACCTCAGCGGCCTCGAATGAAAGGACAAAGGTCCGTTTCTCCATCTGGCTTCGCGCAGAGCTGAGGCTCATTTCGGGTACGCCAAACGAAGACGGCGCTCGCTGTACTCCGTCTACCAGCATGGTGAATTTGGGAGGCATAAGTGGACTCGCGTAAAAGTAGACTGCACCACCTGTTTTCGTAAGCGTCAGCTCACGGCCCTCTTGACCGCAGCTGAACGATCAGATGTCGAAGACCTGGCGCAGCATGTGGAATGGCACTCGCCATGAATGCCC
>NZ_FNPM01000009.1:0-408155 GCF_900107295.1 Variovorax sp. YR266 | reverse complement strand
CGCCGGTGACGATGGACAGGTTGTTCGGGTTGGTGAAGGAGGGCACCACGCAGTCGGCCAGCAGGTCTGCTCCGGTCTTGCGCATGCGCTCGATGTACGGGGCTACGCCGGCTGCGATGGCCGCGTCCAGATACGCAGGCTCGCAGCCATCGACGCACACCACCACGACGGGGCGGCTCATCCAGCGGTAGCTGCGGGCATTGACTTCGAGCGAGTCGGGTTTCATGAGAAGGGATTCCTTGGAGGTGAAGAGAAAAGGGCTCTTTCAGCGACGGATGAAGACCGCGATGAAGGCGCTGATGAGGCAGCTGGCGGCCACGATCGGAAAGACCATCGAGGTGTTGCCCGAGTGATCCAGCAGCCGGCCGATCAGCGGTTCGCCGAGGCCCGCCAGCAGGTACGAGAAGAAGTTCATGACGCCGGTGGCGGTGCCCGAGCGCTTGGCTCCCACGAGGTCGGGGCACAGCGCCCAGAACGACGAGGCGGGGCCGTAGACGAAGAAGCCTGCGAGGAACAGAAGCGCCAGCCCGCCGATGCTCGTGGGCAGCAGGTACATGCCGACGGAGGCGGCCGCACCCAGCAGCATGTACAGCACGATGGCCTTGTAGCGCTTCGAGCCGAAGACGCGGTCGGAGATCCAGCCGTTGGTGAGTGCGCCGAAGGCCATGCCCACCGGCAGCGCGACCGAGATCCATGCGGGATCGATCATGCCGTCGGCCATCTTGCTCCAGTCCTTGCCGAGAAAGTGCACCGGCACCCACACGATCAGCCCGTAGCGCGCGGCATTCTGGAAGCCGATGGCGAGTGCCGCGATGAGCAGCTTCGGGTTGCAGAGCACGGCCTTGTAGCGCGTCCACGAGCTTTCGTCGGGCGTGGTGTGCTGCAGGGACGCGGCCTTTGCGTCTTCCGCGTTGGCTATGCCGGTGTCGGGCGACTTGAACCCGAGGTCTTCGGGGCGCTCCCGGGCGATCAGGTAGAACGCGATGCCGCCCACCAGCATCAGCAGCACGGGCAGCCTGAAGATCCAGCGCCAGTCCAGGTGCAGCACGTTGACCACCACGATGGACGTGACGAACGACAGGACCGACGCGCATCCGGCAGCGAAGGTGTAGAAGCCGAAGACCTTGCCGCGCTCCCCGGTGCCCCACCAGTTCGACAGCAGGCGGCTGCCCGGCGCCCAGCCGAGCGCCTGGAAGTAGCCGTTGACGCCCCATGGAATCGCGAGCGTCTTGAACCCGACGGCGAAGCTCACGACCCAGTTGGCCGCGCAGGACAGGATGGCGCCCGCGGTCATCACGCGCCGGCCGCCGAACTTGTCGGCGAGGTTGCCGTTGATCGCCTGGCCGATGGCATAGCACCACAGCAGGCTGGCCGAGGCCCAACCCAAGACCTCCTTCGACAATCCGAATTCCTTCTGCAGCCCTGGGATGGCGAAGCCGAAGGTCTGCCGGCCGGTATAGAAGAAGAGGTAGCAGAACATCGCGGCCAGCAGCATTCGCCACTGGGCGCGCCGGAATGAATGTTCGAGAGGCGGCGCGTACGCCCCGGCCTGCAGGCCTTGATTTGCCAATTGCATGTCTTTGTCTCCTGTTCTTGACGGACGTGGGTCCGTGGGACCGGCTCGAATGCCGGCATTTTTTTCGACGTTCTACAGATTCAACCGACTAACCGACTAACTGACTGCTAGGCGGACACCGCCCCTATGAAGTTCTTGCCGCGCGCGCCATCCATGGCGCGCGCGATCATGGCCGCGGCTTCGCTGTCCGCCACGCCGTAGTCCGCGAACTCGGTCTTCACGCCGAGTCCCTGGAGAAAGTCTCGCAAGCGCCGGGCACCGGCGGCCAGGTCCGGCCCGAACAGGCGCTGCAGCGTGCGGTCCCGATCGGGAGAGCGGGCCCATGCCTTTTCAAGAACGATCGGCAGCGTGAACGAGCAGGCGATTCCATGTGCCAGGCCGTAGCGCAGCGTCATCTCGTACGAGATCGAATGGGCCAGGGCCGTCTTCGTGTTGGAGAACGCAAGCCCGGCCTTGAGTGCGGCCAGCGCCATGCGTTCGCGCAGTTCGATGTTGCCGAGATCGGCCCGCAGCGCCGGCAGGCATTCGAAGATGTCCTGCACGGCGGAGATGGCGAAGGTGTCGGAGATGGGATTCGCGTTCACGTTCCACACCGACTCCAGCGCGTGGGAAAGCGCATCGAGCCCCGTTGACACGGTGGTGCCCGCCGGCACCGAAAGCATCAGCTCGGGATCGACGATGGCGGCCTCGGGCCAAGTGGCGTCCAGGTGCAGCGAGTATTTCTTCTGCCGGGCGGCATCCCAGATCGTGGCCCAGGGCGTCACTTCGCTGCCGGTGCCCGCGGTCGTCGGCACCGCGATCAGCGGCTTGACGCTGGTGGGTGCAAAGGGCTTGCCAGTCGCCAGCAGGCCGACGAGTTCGTCGAACTGGCCGCTTGCCGTGCCCACCATCAGCGCCTTGGCCGTGTCGATGGCGCTGCCGCCGCCCACGGCGACGATGGCATCGCATGCTTCGGGCGATTGCCAGAAGCGGTTGTAGAGGTCGCTCAAGTGCGCCACGTCGGGATTGGGGCGCACGTCGTCGATCACGCCGAGCAGCGAGTCTTTCAGGAGCTCGCGGAGGCGGGCGACCAGTCCGAGCTCGCGGGCTTCGGGAAAGGTGACGACGACGACGCGGCGGCCGGCGAGGATCGTGGGCAGCCGCTCCAGACTGCCTCGGCCGCAGTGGATGGAAACGGGGTTGTGGTACGCGTGGGGCATCGGGTCTTTCGCTTCGGTTGTCTCGTATGGCGGCCAGTGTCGAAGCGGCCCGCCATCGCGTCCAATCGCATTTCCGGTGTCCGCATGGTCGAAAATCGATGGATCGCCCGTGCGGGCATCGCGACCGGGAAAGCGCTCATTCGCGCCCGGGCGTGCTTGTGAGAGGCTTTCTTCCTGAAGGAGCCGCCGGCTTCGCCGGGGCCCGAATGCATGTTCCACCAGTACTACAAATCGATCAGATGCTTCCATGCCGTGGCGAAGACGGGCGGCTTCACCTCGGCGGCGCAGTACCTGCACATCGGGCAGCCGACGGTGACCGACCAGGTCAAGGCCCTGGAGGCCCGCTTCAACGTGGAACTGTTCCTGCGCAGCGGGCGCGGCGTGCGGCTCACCGCGGCCGGCGAGCGGCTCTATGCCATCACGCAGGGCCTGTTCGGGCAGGAGGAGGAGGCGATGCTCTTCCTGGAGAGTGCCCGCAAGCTCAAGGTGGGGCTGGTGCGCGTCGGCGCGGTGTCGCCGCCCATTGCGCTGGAGCTGGCGCGCAACTTCAAGGAGGCGCATCCGTCGCTGGACCTGACGGTGTCGATCGGGTCGGAGGAGTCCACCCTCCGGGGGCTGCAGGACTTCTCCATCGACGTGGGCATCGTCGCCGAACCCGCGGCGGCCGAAGGCCTGCACATCGCGCCCTACCGCGCTGAGCGCATCGTCGCGGTGGTGCCCGAAGGCCATGCGTGGACGCAGCGCGCATCGATCACCACCCGCGACATCGAACACGAAACGGTCATCCTGCGCGAGCCCGGCTCCAAGACCCGGCATCGCGTCGAGCGCGCCTGCCTGCAGCAGAAAGTCAACCTGCACTGCGCCATGGAAATCAACAGCCGCGAGGCCATCCTGCACGCGGTGGCCAACGGAATGGGCGTCGGCTTCGTCACGCAGGTGGAGTTCATTCCGCTGCCGGGCCTGGCGGCCGTGGCAATCGACGATGAGCAGCTGTCGATCAGCTATTCGCTGTGCTGCCTTTCCATCCGCAGGGAGCGGCCGCTGATCGATGCCCTCTTTGCCGTTGCCCTGGAGGGGCAGGCCGGCTAGCTGCGGGATTTCACCAAGGTTGCGCTCCCGCCTGTGCGGCGCATACTGCGCCAGAGCCGCGCGTCGGCCCCTCCGGGGTCCCTGGCGGCTGGCAGGAGACACGCATTGCAGCGAACGAACATTGCCAACCCGGCCTATTTCCACAAGGTCGTCGATTGCCAGTACGCCTGCCCGGCGCACACCCCCGTCCCTGAATACATCCGCATGATCGCGCAGCGCCGCTACAGCGACGCCTACATGATCAATTGGGTGTCCAACGTCTTCCCCGGCATCCTGGGGCGCACCTGCGACCGGCCCTGCGAGCCGGCCTGCAGGCGAGGGCGGGTGGAAGAGGGCAACACGGGGGAGCCCGAGCCGGTGGCCATCTGCAGGCTCAAGCGCGTGGCAGCCGACATGAAGGACGACGTGCGCGCGCGCATGCCGAAGCTGGAGCCGAAGAACGGCAAGCGTGTTGCCTGCGTCGGTGCGGGGCCGGCCTCGCTCACCGTCGCACGCGACCTGGCGCCTTTGGGCTACGAAGTGACGGTGTTCGACGGCGAAGCCAAGGCCGGCGGTTTCATCCGCACGCAGATACCGCGCTTTCGCCTGCCGGAGTCGGTGATCGACGAGGAGACGGGCTACATCCTCGACCTGGGCGTCGAGTTCCGCAGCGGCGTGCGCATCGACTCGATGACGGCTCTGATGGCGCAAGAGTGGGACGCGATCTTCGTTGGCTGCGGCGCACCGCGCGGGCGCGACCTGGATGTGCTTGGCCGGCAGGAAGCGGCGGCCAGCATCCACATCGGCATCGACTGGCTCAACTCGGTTTCCTTCGGCCACGTCAGCAGCATCGGCAAGCGCGTGATCGTGCTGGGCGGTGGCAACACGGCAATGGACTGCTGCCGCTCGGCCCGCCGCCTGGGCGGCACCGACGTGAAGGTCATCGTGCGCAGCGGCTTCGCTGAAATGAAGGCCTCGCCCTGGGAAAAGGAAGACGCCCAGCACGAAGGCATTCCGATCATCGACTTCCACGTGCCCAAGGCCTTCGTCCACGAAGAAGGCAAGCTCTTGGGCATGCGCTTCGAGATTGTCCGCGCCGAGTACGACGACAAGGGCCGCCGTACGCTGGTGCCCACCGGCGAGCCGGACGCGTATTTCGAATGCGACGAAGTGCTGGTCGCGGTGGGCCAGGAAAACGCATTCCCGTGGATCGAGCGCGATTGCGGCATCGCCTTCGACAAGTCGGGCCTGCCGAAGCTGGACGAGAACACCTTCCAGTCGACGGTGCCCAACGTGTTCTTCGGCGGCGATGCGGCCTTCGGCCCCAAGAACATCATCACGGCCGTGGCCCATGGCCACGAGGCTGCGGTGTCGATCGACAAGCTGCTGCGTGCCGAGCCGGTCTACGTTCGCCCGGCGCCGATGACCAACCTGGTCTCGCAGAAGATGGGCATCCACGAGTGGAGCTACGACAACGACACCTCCAACGACCTGCGCTACAAGGTGCCGTGGGCCAAGGCAGAGACCGCACTGGCCAGCATCCGCGTGGAAGTGGAACTGGGCTTCGACGCAGCCACCGCCTTCAAGGAGGCCGAGCGCTGCCTGAACTGCGACGTGCAGACCGTGTTCACCGAGGCCGCCTGCATCGAATGCGATGCCTGCGTGGACATCTGCCCGATGGACTGCATCAACTTCATCGACAACGGCGAAGAAGTCGAGTTGCGATCACGGCTCAAGGCGCCGGCGCTGAACCTGGCGCAAGACCTGTATGTGTCCGGCGGGCTCAAGACGGGCCGGGTGATGGTCAAGGATGAAGACGTCTGCCTGCACTGCGGCCTGTGCGCCGAGCGCTGCCCCACGGGCGCGTGGGACATGCAGAAGTTCTTGTTGAAGATGACACCTGCCGGGCAAGGGCATGCGCAGGAGGTGGCCGTATGAAGCAGATAGAGGCGGTCAACGACTTCGTCATCAAGTTCGCCAACGTCAACGGCTCGGGTTCGGCCTCTGCCAACGAACTGTTCGCCAAGGCCATCCTGCGCATGGGCGTGCCGGTGAGTCCGCGCAACATCTTTCCCAGCAATATCCAGGGCCTGCCGACCTGGTATGAGGTGCGCGTGACCGAGCAGGGCCATCTCGGACGGCGCGGCGGCACCGACATGATGGTGGCGATGAATCCGCAGACCTGGGAGGCCGACCTGGCCGAACTGGAGCCCGGCGGCTATCTCTTCTACGACAGCACGCGGCCGCTGCCGCCATCGAAGTTCCGCAGCGACGTTCGCGTGATCGGCATGCCGCTCACCGAAATCTGCAACGCCGTTTATCAGGACCCGCGGCAGCGCCAGCTGTTCAAGAACATCGTCTACGTGGGCGCCCTGGCCATCCTGCTTGGCATAGAGCCGGAGGTGGTCGAGAAGCTGTTCGGCGAACAGTACAAGGGCAAGGAAAAGTTGTTGGCCTCCAATGTGCAGGCGCTGCACCTGGGCTGCGATTTCGCGCGGGAGAACCTGCACGAGCCATTGGGGCTGCGGGTGCGGCGTGCCGACGGTGTCGGCAACCGCATCTTCGTCGACGGCAACAGCGCCGCCGCGCTGGGCTGCGTGTATGGCGGTGCCACGGTCGCGGCCTGGTATCCGATCACGCCGTCGTCCTCGGTGGCCGAGGCCTTCCAGAAGTACTGCACCAAGTTCCGCGTGGACCCCGCCACCGGCCAGCACCGCTTTGCCATCGTGCAGGCGGAAGACGAGCTCGCATCGATTGGCGTGGTGGTCGGCGCCGGCTGGAACGGCGCACGGGCCTTCACCGCGACCTCGGGGCCGGGCATTTCGCTGATGAGCGAGTTCATCGGGCTGGCCTACTTTGCGGAGATTCCCGTCACGCTCATCAACGTGCAGCGCGGCGGCCCTTCCACCGGCATGCCGACGCGCACGCAGCAGGCCGACATCCTCTCGTGCGCGTATGCCTCGCACGGCGATACCAAGCACGTGCTGCTGTTTCCCGAGGACCCGCACGAGTGCTTCGAGCATGCAGCGGCGGCGCTGGACCTGGCCGACCGGCTGCAGACGCCGGTGTTCGTGATGACGGACCTGGACATCGGCATGAACCAGCGCCTGTGCGAGCCCTTTGCCTGGGACGACAGCAAGGCCTACGACCGCGGCAAGGTCATGAGCGCCGAAGAGCTCGAGGCGGGCCGCGACTTCGGCCGCTACAAGGACGTGGATGGCGACGGCATTCCCTGGCGCACGCTGCCCGGAACGCACCCGACCAAGGGCAGCTACTTCACGCGCGGCACGACACGCGACGCCTACGCCCGCTACTCGGAGCGCGGGCCGGACTACATCTACAACATGGAGCGGCTGCTGAAGAAGTTCGCGACAGCGGCCACGCTGGTGCCGCAGCCTGTGCTTCGGCCCGCCGCCGAAAAGACCAAACTGGGCGTGATCTATTTCGGTTCGACCAGCCCGTCGATGCACGAGGCGTTGCAGGCGCTGGAAGAGCGCGGCATCCATCTCGATGCACTGCGGCTGCGCGCCTTTCCCTTTCCGGACAGCGTGGTGCAGTTCCTGGCGCAGCATGAAAAGGTGTTCGTGGTCGAGCAGAACCGCGACGCACAGATGCGCAGCCTGCTGGTGAATGAGCTGGACGCCGATCCGGCGCGGTTGATACGGGTGCTGCATTTCGACGGCACGCCCATCACCGCGCGCTTCATCGTCCAGTCGATCAGCGCTCATGTGCAGCAACAGACGCAAGCCTCCGGCAGCACCGATAAGAAAGAGCCTGCATGACCTACCTTGCCAAGCCCCGGTTGCGGCACCCGACACTGGCCACCAACAAGGTCGGCTACACGCGACGCGACTACGAGGGAAAGATCTCCACGCTGTGCGCCGGCTGCGGCCACGACTCCATCTCCGCCGCCATCATCGAGGCCTGCTGGGAGCTGGACATCGAACCGCATCGCGTGGCCAAGCTCTCGGGCATTGGCTGCAGCTCCAAGACGCCGGATTACTTTCTGGGCGCATCGCACGGCTTCAACACCGTGCACGGCCGCATGCCCAGCGTGCTGACCGGCGCCAACCTCGCCAACCGCGACCTGCTGTACCTGGGCGTTTCGGGCGACGGCGATTCGGCTTCCATCGGCCTGGGCCAGTTTGCCCACGCCATGCGGCGCGGCGTGCGCATGGCCTACATCGTGGAGAACAACGGCGTCTACGGCCTCACCAAGGGCCAGTTCTCCGCCACCGCCGACCAGGGCTCGAAGAGCAAGAAGGGCGTCGTCAACACCGACAGCCCGGTGGACCTCGTGGCCATGGCGCTGCAGTTGGGCGCCAGCTACGTGGGGCGGGGCTTTTCGGGTAACAAGGCGCAACTTGTGCCACTGATAAAAGGGGCGATCAGCCATGGTGGCTCCGCCTTCATCGACGTCATCAGCCCCTGCGTTGCCTTCAACAACCACCCCGGCAGCACCAAGAGCTACGACTACGTGCGAGAGCACAACGAGGCGGTGAGCCGCATCGACTTCATCAGCGGGCGGGACGAAATCGTCGCCGACATCGAGCCCGGAGAAGTGATGGACGTGCGCCAGCACGACGGCACGCTGCTGCGCCTGCGCAGCCTGCACCCCGACTACAACCCTGGCGACCGTTATGCCTCCATGGCCTACATGCAGCGGCACCACGAGATGGGCGAGGTGGTGACCGGCCTGCTCTATGTCGACCCGCTGGCCACCGACCTGCACACGGCGCTCAACACCAGCGACCAGTCGCTCAACGCGATGGGGCCTGACCAGCTTTGCCCCGGCGCCACGGCGCTGGAGCGGCTCAACGCCTCCTTGCGCTGAGCCGCTGTCGGCGGCACCATTCACGACGCCACTTCCGGAGGGTGCATCATGACCGAGCGCACTGTTTTCCAGTCCATCTCGCGCAAGCACGTGATCAGCCTGGGTCCGCAGGCGAACGTGCGCGACGCCGCATGCGTGATGACGCGTGCCAACTGCGGCAGCGTGCTCATCATGGACCTGCCCGACACGCTGCTGGGCATCCTGACCGAGCGCGACCTGATGACCCGGGTGCTGGCCAAGGGGCTGGACCCTGATCGCACGGCGGTGCGCGACGTGATGACGCCCAACCCCATCTGCGTGCCGCCCGAAACGCTGGTGTCCGACGCCGTCGCGCTCATGCTCGAACGGGGCTTTCGCCACCTGCCGCTGGCGGCGGGGGCGAAGATCCTGGGCGTGTTCTCGGTGCGCGATGCGTTGCCGCGGGAGATTGGGGCCGCCGTGAGCCTGAGCGAATTTCGGGAGCAGGTGAACGACGTGCTGGGTTGAGGCGCGGCGTTCGGTCCCGCTGCGACCGTTGCCGCCTAGAGCGCAACCGCGTCCGGAATCTCCTTGTTCGCCTTGAAGCAGGGCAGCGCCTCCATCTGCTTCCACGCCTGGAGCTGCGTGAAGTTCGTCTTGGGTCAGGCCTTGGTCCTGGTATTGAACTCGGCGCCGGGCAGCTCGGCCCGGACGACTTCGTACTTGTGCGTGAACTTGGCGCTCGCGGGCGCATTGAACAGCAAGCGCCGGAGCGGAGAACTCCTGAGAGACGGGGGTCTGGCTAATGCATGTAATCCAGGGTCCCGATCCGGGTCTGGAGCCGGGCGGCGATGCGGGTCAAGCCTGTGGTCGTTGCCACATCGGCGGGAACCTGGCGCTGCAGAACCTGCATCGCCGGCACGAGCGTGGCGCCGTGCGGCGGCGGGTCCTGCACGCTCCAATGGGTGCCGATCTCCGGAAATTGCATCAGCCACTGCAGCAGCACGTCGATCTCTTTCTGATGGATGAAGTCGAAAGGCTCGGTTGCAGCAAACCTGTTCTGCGACCAGAGCGGACGCCCGCCTATTCGACCGCCGTCAGTGGGGCTTGCCGGAATCAGTCCGCCGACGAGATGCAGCTTCAGCGTGCTTGTGATGGGCACGATCGCGCGCTCCGCGCGTGCCTGTGCCGTCTTTTCCTGCTGCGTCGGCTGCGGCCCGACGAAGGGCACCAGGGGAGCATGCGGCCCCCGGGGGCCGCTCAGGGGCACGGCGAGAACATGGCCGGCGCCCGTAGTGGCCGATTGCGGAATTGCAAGCGGATGCCACAGGATCGCGTCCCACGTGAAGCGTGCGGTGGTGGACTCCGCGAGGTCCAGGATCATCAGGTTGATCGGCCATGCACGCGGGTTTCTCGCAGGCTCCGCGTGAAAGATCGCCATCGTCATGACGGGCAGCAGCAACTGCTTGCGCGCGTAGTCCTTGTCGTATCCAGCCGGGCCGGCGGCCAACGACGGGGACTCGCCCTTCATCAGGGAGCGGACCGCCTTGGCGATCACGGGGGAATGGCGTATCTCGCTCCAGGGGGCAGGCCGTGTGCCGCCATAGACGCTGTCGGTGCTCTTTGCATAGATGAGGCCCGGGTCGGCCACCCTCTGCGCGAGTACCTGGTACTGCGGGTCGTTGATTGCGTTCTTGGTGGCCCACTCCTGGAGGAGTTCTCTGTCCTTCGCATCGATGTAATCGTTGGGGTCGTTCGATGAAGCGCCTGGGGTTCTTGCCATCGCAATGAGGTGAGTGCTCAGGATGGATGCCGTCCAGGTTGGCGGAGGAGTGCCCGTCTGCTCGATTCGCAATGCTTTCCACGTCGCGTTGTCGACGTTGAGTGCAGCCCTGATTACTGTTATTGAGGTGACGGCATAGCCAAAGTGGAGATTGAGCTTTGGCAGCCTGCCGTATTTGGACCGGAATGCCTTGAGCGAACTCTCCAGGATGCTTGTGGATTGAAGGTATGCAGGCCCGACGTCGCCGACATACACCTTGTGGTTCTTGCTGATGAGCCTGCCCGCCATCTTGTAATAGACCATGCCCTCGCGCGTCGACGCGCGCCAGCGTGCGACCCAGTCACCGGCATTGGCCATGGTGTAGGGGGCCGCAGGCGTCCCGGCGCCTCCGGGAGCGCCGGCCAGCACCGCTTCCTTCATCAATCGCTCGCAGATGCCGAGCAGATGCAAACCATCGACATACAGGTGCTGACCGGTGCGCTTGAGGTGGCGTGGCATGTTGAAAGCTCCATCGAAGAGATCAATCTGTCTAGGCGTCGGGCCTGACGCCAATGATCGAGAAGTACCGATTCAGGTCGCCGTCCTCGCGGAGCACTTCCTGCATCAGTTGCGGCAATGGCATACGTCCCCACGCCACCGCGCGGTTGACGAGGTAGGGCGTTGGGCTGTGCGGCTCTTCGCGCAGCAGGTAGGCGGCGGCCAACTCCAGCAACTGGTAGGCCTCGGCGCGGCTGCCGATGCGCCCGCTTGCCGCGGCCTGCGGCAGCGGCGCGGAAGGAGAAAGAGAAGGAGGAGGAGAAGGGGCTTCGCTCATGTCGTTGTCGTCCATCGAGGTCGCGGAAAGCGTTGATGTGTCCGCCGCCCAACTTGCGGGCGGCTCCATTGGCATGGCCGGTGGTTCTTCATCGCGCGGGTCGCGCTCCTGCAGCAGGCTGCGCAGCGCCTGCCGCGTGCGAAGCAGCATCTCCGTCACCTTCGACAGGCTCGGCGCGTCCGCGCCCAGGCGCTCGTCGAGCAGTGCGCCCAGGTCGCGCCATGCATCGGCGGCCAGCGTCACGCGGTCGTCGAGTGCGGCAAGCGCATGCAGGTCGCGTGCGGCCTGGTCGAGGATGTCCTGGCGCGACACCGTCTGCGCGCTCGGCTCTGCCGCCACTTCCTTCGCCTTCGACTTGGTATTGCCCGCACCGGCGCCGAACTCGGTGGTCAGCGCGCGCTGCCAGTCGCCAAGGTTGATGAAGGGCGGGGAGAAATCCGGCCATGCGAGCAGCGGCACGCGCATCAGCAGGGTCTGCGCGAGGGTGTCGTTGAGCCACACGAAGGTGGCCGTGCGCATGTCGGCGTCGCCGTCTTCTCCGATGCACGGATGCACGTCTTGCCAGAAGTCGCGCGCCAGCCCTTCGAGCAGCCGCGTGCCGGCGATCAGCCCGTCGATCGCATGGCGATGCACCCACGCTTCGGTGAGCCACGCGGCCACCTGCAGGTCCTTGCTGCGCCGTTGCAGCACCTCGGCGCACAACATCTCGGTGGCGCGCCAGTCGGCCTTCTTGAGCGGACGGGTCCACTCGCCCATCGGCAGGCTGGCGTCTTCCTCCATGCGCGCATCGCGGATGCGGGAGTACACCGGGTCGTAGCGCAGCGGCGGCCCGGCGGGACCTTCACCTTCGATTTGCAACGGCGCGAGGAAGGCCGCGAGGTCGGGTGCGAAGCCGTTGGCGGCCTCGGTGTTCAGGGGAGCGAGCACGGCGGCCATCAGGGCGTGTTCCATTCAGGGGCGCGCATCGGGAACGCGGCGGGCCAGATCAGGGCGGTCTTCTTGCCGGCGGGGCTTGCAGCAACGCGCAGGAACACGCGCGCGCGTCCTCCCGCAGGCGACTGGGCGGTGTCGCCGGCCGACTGGGCCACCAGCGGAAACTCGAACTTCAGCAACTGCGAGCGGCCGTCCGGCCGTTGCACCGTGTCGGCTTCACGCTGGCGCTGCGCCAGCGTGAACAGCGCCCACGGGTCGGCGAAGCGGAAGCTCACGGTCTGGCCGTCGGTCAGCAGTGCGTGCTGCTGCGGGTCGGCGCGCGCCGCCAGTGGCGAGTCTTTCGCGATGCGCAGCACCAGCGCCACCGGCATGCCGTATTCCCAGCGCAGCGTGCGCGGCGGGTCGCGCTGCTTGAGCACCTGGTCGCCGACTTCGAAGGACCAGTCGATGATCTTGTTGCCCTCGATCTCGGCGCCGGTGTTCACGCGGAAGTCCACGCTCAGGTCGTAGCCCGGCGCGGCGCCTTCCTCCGTCGGGAACAGCGGCAGCATGAAGTCGCGTGCGCGGCCGAACTGCTCCGCGAAGCGGCGCGCGGCCGTCCCCGGCATGGCCGAGGTGCGCACGGCGCCGTCGGTGCGGTTGTCCTTCAGCGCGCGCGACAGCGGGTCGAAGGCCCGTGCGAGGTCGTTCACGTCAGCCGGGTCGGCCAGGTCGAAGGCGCGGCCCGTCGCCGCGCCGAACGGATGCCGGCCCGCCAGCGAGCGGTTGAAGCGCGTGGAGAACTGCGTCCACAGCTCCTGCTGGTCGCCGAACTGCAGCTCGTAGCAGCGCGCGAGCAGGGCGCTGTAGATCTGCTGGTGGCGGTCGGCAAAGTAGTCGCCGATGCGCGCCGCCGGCGCCTTGCCGGCCAGCTTGGCGGCGCAGGTCTCGCGGTCGATCTCGGCGCCGGTCGTGCCGAGGAACTGTTCGAGCAGCAGCAGGCTGCTGTTCGGGTTCTTCAGCCGGTAGCGCTCCAGGTCGCGGTTGATGGCCTGCCAGCGCTGCGCGAGCACCGAGCCCGCACCCGCGCCGTCGAGCGCCGCGATGTAGCTGTCGGCCAGCTTGCCCAGCGTTTCGGTGCGGTTGAACTGCTGCCCCAGGTAGGCCGCGAGCGAGCCCGTGTCCGGCACGCCGAAGGCGACCAGCATCGGCCCGCGCTCGCCGCGCCAGCCCTGGAAGTCGCGCCCGCGCATGGCGTACAGCTCCGACTGGTTGAAGGCTTCGTCCACGCCTTCGAGTCGCTGCAGTGCGTCGCGCGACATCATTGCGCGCAGGTCTTCGGCGCGCGGACCGGCGCCCATCTCGTACAGCAGCGCCTGTATCTTGGCCAGGCGCTGGCGCGAGGCTTCGTAGGCTGCGGCCTGCGTGTCGGTGGCCATGAGCGCGCCTGACGTGGGGCGCATGCCATCGTTCGCACCGGTCGCAGCCTCGGCCACCTGGTCGACCACGAGCTGCGCGAAGTGCGCGTTCAGCGCGCTCTCGATGCCCGGGCGAACCATGGCCGGAAAGGCCGTCATGCCGTCGGTCATGTAGCGCTTGCGGATGTCGCCGACGGCCAGTGCCTGGTCGAGCCGCATGAGGTCCCATGTGGCCGTCGAGCGAAGGCCCGCGCCCGGCAGCTCGCGGTCGCGCGCGGCGGCCATGAAGGGCTGCGCCAGCAGCGCGGTGAGTGCGTCGCGCAGCGCGATGCGTTCGGGCGCCAGCGCGAAGCGGCCTTCCTTGTCCTGCCACACGAGGCCGGGCTGCGCGCCGCCGAAGCGCAGGTTGAACTCGGCGCGGAATTTCTGGAAGGCATCTTGCGCGCGGCCGCGCACCGCATCGGCCGGCTCCTGCCCCAGCAGGCGGTTCTGCTCGATGCGCGCGATCGTGCGGTCGTACGAGGCGCCCAGCACCAGCACCGGCTGGCGCATCCAGCCGCCCTTGCCCGAGGCGACCAGGTCTTCCTGGTCCTTGATGGCGGCGATCACTTCGCGATAACTGGCCGTGGTGCGCGCGAAGGTGCCCGCACTGGCGAGCGATGGCAGCAGTCGCCCCAGCGACTGCTCGGACACCAGCAGTTCGTTGTTGACGAACAGCCGCGTGTCGAGCTGCGCCGTGCCCTTGTCGAGCGCGCAGCGCAGCGCCGACTGCACCGGCGCCAGCGGAATCGCCAGTGCATTGCCCTCGGCCGCCTGGCGGAAGTAGCGCAGGTTGCGGCTCAGGTCGGCGGGCAGTTCGGCGCCCAGCGCGTAGCGCACGGCCACGCGCAGGTCTTCCGCATTGCCGGTGGAAGGCTGGCGCAGGCGCTCCACAGCCTGCAGCGCGGTGTCGAGCTGCTCGGCCGAACCCAGGTAGCGTTGCAGGGCGCCGAACTCGGGCTGGTCTTCCACCAGCAGGCCGTTCTTGCGCGGCGCATCGCCGATGGTCTTGAAGCTCGGCGGCAGGCTGCAGTTGGCACCGACGATGAATTCGCCGGTGGCCTCGTCCTGCTCCACGCCGCTCAGCTGGCTCACGCGGGCCATCAGCTCGCGGCGCAGCGTGCTCACGGCGATGTCACCGAACTCGCGCTCGATGCGCTCTATCACGCGTTCGTTCAGGTCGTCGAAGGGGCGCCACGAGCCGGGCATGAAGAAGGAATAAGTGCCGTCGGTGCGCAGTCGCTCGTTCATTGCCAGTAGCGACAGCGCCTTGTTGCGGTACCACGCTGTCGGAATGGTCTCGCCGCGCTGCAGTGCGCGCATGCGGTATTGCGCATCGTGCTGCAGTTGCGAGAGCGCCGATACCAGCGTGCTGTTGTGCCGGTGCAGCTGCCATGTGGCCACAACCAGGCCAATGCCCCAGCCGCTGAGGAACAAGATGGCCGTCCAGCGCAGCGCGCGATGCAGCACCGGGCGCGCCAGTGTCTGCGTGCGCGACGGCCGCGTGAGGCCGTACTCGAGAAAGATCTTCTTCTCGAACAGGTCACGCAAGAACGCCGGCTGGCGCATCAGCTGCGCGATCAGGTCGCCGCCGATGGGCTCCAGGTCCTTCTGGCCGTAGCTGTCGTGCTCGGCGTCGATGGCGGCAACTGCCTGTGCCGATTCGCCGCTGTCGCCCGTCAGGTAGATGCCGCGGAAGAAGAAGGGCTCGTGGTACGCGCTCGGGCGCATCAGCTCATCGACATACAGCTGCAGCTGGCCGCGCAGCGCCTCGATGCGCGAAGGCAGCAGCAGTTGCGGGCCGGCGCCCTGCGGCGCGGTGTCGGTGGCGAAGAGCTCGGCCGACACGTCGGACACCGAACGCACCACGGTACCCACCGCCTCGTCGACCCAGCCCGGCTGGTAGGTGGTCGACAGGTCATAAGGCGACGACCAGCCCAGCATGCTCGCGCGCAGCGGCTCGGGCAGGGCGCTCGCGAAGGCGCTGAAACCTTCGAGATGTTCCGCGCCGGTGACCAGCACATACACGGCGAAGCGCATCGCGAAGCGGTTCTGTGCGAGCCACAGGCGGCGGTGCGCGAGCTTGGCGCGCTTGGAGAGTTCGAGCCGGCCGTCGGTGCTGTCGTCGAGCAGCAGCGCCGCCGGAATGGTGATGACCACCGAGTCGAACGGCCGCTGCGGCCGGTAGGCCCGGCACATGCCCAGGAACTCGTCCCATGGCTTCTCTGAGGCGTCGTCGTCATCGGGCGAGCCGAGATAGGCGCCCTGGATGTCGATGACCACGCCGCGGTCGAAGAAGTGCCACGAGATGCCCTGCGTGGTCGCGGCCGAGGCCGACTCGGTGCTCAGTGCGCTCGCCACGCCCGACTGCTCGATGGGCAACTGGCGATGGTCGTCGCCCTCGTTGAGCAGCATGATCCACGGAATGCCGTAGCGGTCGGCGCGCGAGGCGATGTTGCCTTCGATCAGCTCCACGGCCTGGCGGAACGAACTGCGCAGCGAGTCGAAGCGGATGCGCGCGACCTTCGGGTCGCTCGACGGCTTGGCGTGCGAACGCCGTGCCGCAAAGTACAGCACCATGCCGAGCACGAGCAGCACCACCAGCGTGAGCACCGCGATGGAAATGAGGAAGAGCTGGTCTGTCAGCATGGCGACGACCTCCCGGGGCTCTTTGGATGGCGCAGCATGTCGTTCATCGCTGGTATGCCCCCGATGCATCGACCGCACCCGGCTGCAGCACCTGCCGCACCGGCCACGACTGCCACAGCCACAACAGCTCCGACACCGCCAGCAGCGAGGCGGTACACAGCAGGAACAGCACCGTCCAGCGGCTCAGCGTGGGCAGCTTGCGCGGAGCGATGTGCGAGAGCGTGCTCGCATAGGCGCGCTCCGACACCACACGGTCGCGGCCCGAGAAGTCGGCCTGCCGCTGGTAGACGAACTGGAACAGCTCTTCGCGGTAGCCCAGCAGGCGTGCTTCTTCGCCGCCGCCGCGGTACTTGCCCTGGAAGCCCAGTGCCAGTGCAAAGAGATACAGCCGCGCGATGTCGCGGCGCGAAGGCTCGCGGCCCGACAGCAGCTCTTCGATGCGGCTGAACACCAGGTCGCCCGCGATGTTGGTGCGGAACAGCGAAGACTCCAGCAGGTGTGCGGTCCAGCGCTCGCGGCCGATCCATGGCGTGTGCAGCAGGATCTCGTCGGCCAGCGCGGCCTTGAGGTAGCGCGCGTCGGCCACGTTCTCCAGCTCGAAGCGCGTGCTCTCGCGGCGCGATTCGAGCGATTGCAGCTCGAGCAGGTTCTCGAGGTGGCGGGCCAGCGCCTGCGCGACCATGTCGATGTCGGTCTCGCGCGATTCGGCGGTGCGGTCGCGCGCTTTCACGATCTCGTCGTAGAACGCGCGGAACTGCTTGGTGATGTGGTCGTCGACCGCGAGGTCGGGAAGGGTGCGTGCCATGGGGGTCGATCAGTCTTTGATGAACAGCACGATTTCCTGCGGAGGCTGCGCGGTGGCGCCTTCGTTCGCGTTGGCGATCACCAGGAGTTCGCCGGGCACGGTCAAAGCGGTGCTGGTCTGGATGGCGTAGAGCAGGTAGCCCGAGCCGGGGCGCAGGCCGAGTTCGTCGGCCGACTCGATGGGTCGGCGCACCGCGCCCAGCACGCGGCGTTCGCGCAGCGAGGGGTAGGCCGACTGCGCGCCGACGATGGCGCTGTCCATCCAGGCGAGCAGATCCTTGTCGGACTGGCCGCGCAGGCCGACCACGATGCGCGTGCCGGCCAGCCACTGCGGCTGCAGCGTGGTCTCGAATGCGCCCTGGCGAAACTCGAACTTGTGCTCGCGGTACTCCTGGCTTACTTCGGACACCGCGTCGCGCAGCGCCAGCAGCAGCGGCTGGAACACGCGCGAGGGGTTCGCATGGTCATAGTCCATCGGCACCGGCGGCAGGCCACCGGGCCGCAGCAGGCTCAGCGATGCCAGCAGCGCGCACAGCGACCAGTACATCGGCAGCGGATGCAGGTGCGGCGTGCGCAGCACGGCCTCGGCATGCGGCAGGCCCGAAAGCAGGCTGCGCAGCCGGTCCTTCAGTTCGAGGTGCGCGAGGCGGTCGTCCACGCGTGAAGAGGGCACAGCCGTCTGCTTCGCGACGAAGGCCGCCTTGCCGCGCAACTGGCCCAGCAGGCCGGCGGCCGCAGTCCACAGCGGGTTGTCGCGCGCTACTTCGAGCAGCGGCGGTTGCGCGTCGCCGAGCTTCACGACTTCGTTGTCCTTGAACACCTGGCCCAAGCGCAGATGCACGTGCGTGCCGGGCGGCACCGCGCCCGCGCTGAGTGCCAGGCGCGGCAGCATGCGGGGGATGTTCGCGGGCTCGGCGTCCGACACGGCGTCTTCCACCGGCGCGCCCGACACCGAGCGAAAGCGCACAGTCGCGCCGCGATGCCGCGCGGGGCCGGCGACCGGCAGCGTGAGGTAGATGTCGAGCGGCTCGACGGCAAGCTGGTCTTTATGCGGCGCGAGCGAGAGTTCGAGCGCACCGTGCGCGGCCTCGGCAGCCGAGTACTGCACGGCGGTGCCGTCCGGCAGGATGGCGTCGAGCGCCAGCACGCGCAGCAGGCCGGCGGGCAGCAGGCCCTGGTCGAACACCAGGCGGCGCACGCCCCAGCTGAAGGGCGCGGCGGCCAGCGTCTGCCAGGCCACGAGGGAATCGGTGCGCGCCGAGAGTTGCTGGAAGTGCTGCGGCGACAGCAGCATGCCTTCATGCCACTCGATGCGGTCGGTGATGGGGGCGGCGCTGTGCACGTCAGACATGGCGGGCTCCTGCGCAGGAAGAAGAAAGATGGAATGCGGTGTTCACTGGCGAGGGTCCGGGTTGTTCAGCGTGTGGTCGACACGTCGAAGCTTTGAACGTCGAAGCGGGCGACAACGGCGCCCTTGAGGTCTTCCACCCGCACGCGATTGGCGCCGGGCGTGGTGTAGTTCGCGAAGACGAGCACGGCCGCCACGCGCTGCGAGCCGAAGGCGCTGGAGGGCACGCGAATCGTCTGGCCCGGCACCAGCTCCCACGAGAGGTAAGACAGGCCCTGCGGAAAGGTCTTCTGCAGGTCGGCGCGCGCGCCGAACCACTTGGCTGCGGTGAGCTCGGTGATGCGGGCGAGCATGGTGTCGTCGAGCACCATCACCACGTCGACCGCCACCGGGCTGTTCTGGTTGGCGTCGGGCGAGGCCGACAGCGTGAGCTCGCTCCAGTTCACGCGCGTGCCCTTGGGAAACAGGCTGCCGCATGCGGCCAGCTGCGAGAGCAGCAGCAGGGCGGCGATCCATCTGAAGAGAAGAGTCTTTGTGCGGTTCATCGCGATATTCCAGGGTTCGCCGCGGCTGAAGTCGCATACGCGGCGGAGGGCTGTGCCTGCCGCGCGCCCACGGCAATGCCCATCAGCAAAATCAGCAGGGAGGCCAGCACGCTGCAGCCCGCCAGCAGCATGACGTTGCCGCGCGTGAGCACGAAGCGCAGCGGCTTCGCGGGTACCGCGTCGGCGGCAGGCGCCGTCACGCGCTCCGACGGCAGGCCCGCCGACACGACGGAAATCAGCACGCAGGTGGCCAGCAGCGTCAGCAGGTTGCGCGGCCCCTCGCAGATCAGGTCGATGGCCAGGAACAGCGCCAGCGCAGCCTCGATGGGCAGCTGCAGCATCGCCAGCACGATGCCCGCGTAGCCCACGTTGGTCAGGCTGTTGTTGCCGGCCGAGGCGAAGGCCGCAACCGTCGCGCCCATGCCGATCATTCCGATGTCGGCCGCGCTGAGCGTGCGGTCGTAGAGGTTGGCCACGAACAGCGCCAGCAGCACGTAGTACAGCGCCGAGCCCGCGCGCAGGAACACCGAGGCGGTGGGCACCACCAGCTCGACGATGCCGCGGCTGAAGCCCAGGCGCGCGCTCATCGCCTCGATGGTGTGCGGAATGCTGGCCGTGGTGCTCGACGACATCAGGCTCACGAGCATCGGCGTCTTCAGGTGCTGCAGCACATCGGCCAGCGGCTGGTTGCCGCGCTGGTGGATCACCGCGATGGCGCCCGCGGCCAGCAGCGCCACCAGCGCCACGAAGTGCAGCAGGAAGCCGCTCATGGCGCGGATCGTCACCGCGTCGGTCTGCGCGAACACGTGCGCCGACATACCGAAGGCCACCACAGGCAGCAGGATGTTGGCGCGCGCGATGATGAGTTCGAGCGTGCGGTAGATGCCCTCGAACATGTGGTTGAGCGCGGCGTGCTGCGTGCGCGCCAGCGCGGCAAAGGCCAGGCCGAACAGCAGCGCGCACGACAGGATGCCCAGAGAGCGCCCCTCCACCAGCACGCGGAAGAAGTTGTCGGGCACCAGCGTGACGCGGGGGCGCTCGATGGCCGTTGCCTGCGTGCTGCTGTCGTGCAGGCGCATTTCGAGGTCGCCGCCGTCGCCGGCCTGCTGCACCAGTTCGCCCAGGTGCTCGCGCGATTCGGCGTCCAGGTGCGCGCCCGGTGCGTTCACCCAGCCCAGTGCCAGCCCGGTGCCCGCGCAGCTCATCACCAGCAGCAGCGCAAGGCCCGCGATCATCGCGATGCGCCGTCCCGGAAAGGGCAGCCCCATGGTCTGGCGCAGGCCGAAGAAAGTGGCGACCACCAGCAGCGGAATGGCTGCCATGCTCACGATGGCCAGGTAGACCTGCGCTGCCGTGTACCCCACGTCGCCCACCACGGGCGCATAGACGCCCACGACTCCGCCTGCCGCCATGCACAGAAGCAGGGCGAGCAGGCTGTGGGACATGCGAGTCAGGAAACCCATGTCGGCTTGTTCCATCCTTTGTCGAGTGCGAAGGCGACGGTGGCGCGGGCCAGCTCCAGCGAGCTGTCGATCAGCATCAGCGTGCTGTGCCCGGCGGCGTTCGCTGCCTTCGCGGCGATCGGCAATTCGGTGCAGCCCATGATCACCACGGTGGCGCCGGTGGCGGACAGCGCTTCCAGCGCAAGCTCGAAGGCTGCCGCGCCGGCCTGCACGTCACCACCCTTCACGGCGCGGATGCAGGCGTCCACATGGTCCTGGCCGTTCGTGGCGTCGGGCACCAGAAAGTCGATGCCGCGTTCGCGCAGCGCCTGCTGGTAGAAGCCAGAGGCCAGCGCGCCGCGCGTGGCGAGCACCGCCACCCGCACCGGCCGTTCGCCCGGTGTCGTGGCTATGGCGGCCACGCATGACTGCGCGATGTGGATCACCGGCGCCCGGCTGTGCTCGACCATCTGCGCATACCAGTGGTGCGACGAGTTGCAGGGAATCGCGACCACGCCCACGCCGATGTCATTGAGCACGTCGATGCCCGCGAGCAGCGCGCCCAGCGGGTCGGGCCCCGTGCCCAGGATGGCGCTGGAGCGGTCCGGCACGTGCGGCAGGTTCGCCACGATCACCGGCAAGTGCTCCTGGTCGCGCGTGGCGGGAGTGAGCTGGATGATCTTTTCCATGAAGTCCACCGTTGCCGATGGGCCCATGCCGCCGAGAACGCCGATGCGTGACATGAGTGCGTGCCCTCTAGATCTTCAGTGGCCGGGGGCACACGACAGCGACGGCCGCGGTGTTGCCGATGACCAGCACCAGCGTGCGCAGCATGTCGCACACCGGGTCCACCGCCAGGAACAGGATGAACGCCGCTTCGAAGGGCAGGCCCAGGTAGGTGCAGGTCATGCCGATCAGCGACACCGTCACCAGCCCCGTCATGCCCGCAGAGGCAAAGCCCGCGAGCACCGACGATGTGAGCACGATGCCGATTTCCACCGGCGACAGCGAGCGCCCGTAGATCTGCGCGATGAAGAGCGTGGCGCACACGTAGTACACGACGGGCCCGATGCGCAGCAGCGACACCGTGAGCGGAACCAGCAATTCAACCCGCGAGCGCGCGAAGCCCAGCCGTGTGACCAGGCTCTCGATCATGATCGGCATGCAGGTGGCGCTGCTGCGCGTGGCCAGCGCCAGCGCGAAGGGGCCGCGCATGGCGTTGAGCGTCTGCCCGAGCGTGCCGTTGGAGCGCTTCCAGATGATGACGCACGCCACCGCCAGCAGCACCGTCGACACCACCAGGAAGGCCAGCACGAAGGCGCCCATCGCGCGCAGCGGCTCGATGCCCGTCTTGCCCAGTTGTGCCGCGCTCATGCAGAACAGCACCACCGGCAGCGGAAAGCTAAGCCAGCGCATCAGCGTCTGGCAGGCGTGATAGACGGTTTCGAGCGCCTGGGTCAGCCCGTCTGAAATGCGCGTGGGCACGTGCCCCACCGCCAGGCCGAACAGCAGCGCGAACACCAGCGTCTTCAGCGTGTCGCCGTTGGCCAGGGCCGTGAAGATGTTGGCAGGCACCAGGCTCACCAGCATGTCGGCGAAGCTGGCGGTTTTCTTCACTTCGTCGGTGCCGCGCAGGCTCATGGCCGTGTCGCTGGCGCTCAGGTCGCCGCCGACGATCTGGCCGAAGGTCTGCATGGTGCTGGCCGGCAGGTTCTCGCCGGGGCGAAGCAGCAGCAGCGTGGCCGCGCCGGCAATGGCCACGAAGGCCGAGAACGCGAGGAACACCAGCGCCACGCGGCCCAGCAGGCTGGCAGTGCCGCCGTCGCGAAACAGCCGCTGCAGGCTGAAGATCACGGCCGAGACCATGAAGGGCAGCGTGATCATCTTCAGCAGGTCGACGTAGATGTCGCCCACGAAGCTGAGGGTGGTCGCGAGCGGGGGCGCGAGCATGCCGAAGGCCACGCCGGCCCCGAGGCTGATGATCACGACCCAGGGGTTGAGGACGAAGGCGTAGAGCTTGGAGGAATTCATGATGGGTGCGTGTTCTTTGCGGCTCAGCGGTCGAGTGCCTGCAGCACCTTCTGGATGTCCAGCTTCTCGGTGCGCTGGGCGAGGAACTGGTTGACGTAGGCCAGCAGCGTGGTGTCGGTCACGGCAACGCCGATGCCGAGGGTGTCTTCAAGGTCCTTCAGCGTCACGGTGCGCAGCACGAGCGATACGGTCGGGTCGGCCTTGAGCACGCGCTTGACCTCGAACTCGTCGCGGTAGGCGCTCACGATCTCGCCCTTGTGCAGGGCCACCAGCACCTCATTCCAGGTCGGAAACTCCTGCACCTTGGCGTGCGGGAAGTTGGTGCGCGCGTAGTCCGCGAAAGAAGATTTGGCGATCACGCCGATGCTGCCGTTGAAGTTGCGGATGACCTCGGGCAGCGGGCGCCCGTGCGAGAGCTGCGCGAACTTCACGCGGTTCAGGATCAGCGAGTGGTTCAGCGTGAGGTAGGCGTCGCTGAACGCAATGGTCTGCGTGCGCGCCAGCGTGCGCGACAGCTTGCTGATGGCCAGGTCCGCCTGGCCGTTGGCCAGCAGGTCGACCACCGCGTTGAAAGTGCCGGCCTCGCGGTTGAAGCGCAGCTTGACGCCCAGCTCCTTGGCGAGCGACTGCGCCAGGCCGACCTCGAGCCCGGTCCACTGGCCGGCGTCGTCGAAGAAGAAGAACGGCGGCGTGTCGACCTTGAGCATGGCCACCACGAGCTCGCCGCGCGTCACGATGCGCGCGATGTCGGGTGCGAGCAGGCGGCCGTCGGGCACGCGCACGAGGCCGTTGGTGAGCACGGGCGCCGGTGGCGCGACAGGGGCTGCCGGCTCGACCGGGAATGCGGGCGCGGGCGCCACGGCGACAGGCGCAGCGAGTGCGACCGGCACGGCGATCACGCCCTGCGCCACGGGCCGTTCGCCCGCCGCGCTGGCGGGGCCACCCGCGCAGAGGCCGGCCAGCGCCAGCAATGTTGGAAGGGCGAGGCGACGCAGCGCGCTGTGCATGCCCGTGAGGTGTCGTGTGTTGTTCGACATGCTTTGATCTACTTTGGTCATTGGGTGGAGGCGGCGGGAGCCGGCGCTGCTGTGGGGGCAGGTGCGGGGGAGGGCGACTGCAGCGGCGCAGGCGCCACGGCGGCAGGAGCCGAAGGGATGGGCGCAGGCGCCAGCAGCTTGCCGATCTCCACGCCCATCAGGAACAGGAGGACGCACAGCAGCACCAGGCAGGTCACCGTGATGGCGACCATGCGGGAGCTCATCGTGAAAACGTATTGAGACATGAGTAAGTAGGGATCGGTCAGGGGACCATTGAAGTGAACTGCCCCGGCACGACGACCTGGATCACGCCGCCCCAGTTGCAAGCGAGCTTCGAGCTGTCCTGCAGTGCGGGCATGCTGCCGACCAGCACCGTGGGCGAGCCGGGCGCCCAGGGCGCGGCCGTTACCGGAATGCAGGGCATCGGCGTGAAGGCGCCGAGCGCGGCGGCGGTGGCCGCGGCCACCATCGGGTTCGACATGCTGTTGCAGGTGCCGAAGGGCAGGATGTTGGCGATCGGCTTGTTGTCCATGATGGTGGCCGCCGGCACGCCGCTGGTGACCACCGCGTTCACGGGCAGCACCACGAGGTTGGAAGGCGCGGCGCCGAAGCTGCACTGCAGCGTGGCCCCCGTGCAGACGTGCATGCCCATGGTTCAGCCTCCCCTCACGAGTTTTTCCAGGCTCTTCATGAAGCCCGGCGATGCGGCTGTCTCCACGACCTCGCGGCCGGCCTGGTCGAAGCGGCGCGGGTTGCCGTGCGGCTTGCCCTGGCGGTACGCGATTTCTTCCATCAGCTGGCCGTTGGGCCAGAAGCGCCGCAGCGGGCCGTGCAGCACGCTGGCCACGTAGGTGGACGACTGCGCCACGCCGCCGCTTGCCAGATAGTCGAGCACTTCGCCGTCGAGCAGGCCGGCGCGGTACTGCTCGCGTCGCACCATGCGGCCTTCGTTGTAGTAGGTGGCTTCGCCTTCGAGGCGGCCGGCCACATAGCGCAGCCGTGCCGTGACATCGCCCGATTCGGCGTACGCCACGGCATCGCCATGCAGCGTGCCGCGCACGTGCTGGTGCGTCTGCATGAGCTTGCCGCTGGGGTAGTAGCTGCGCGTGGTGCCTTCGGCCACGCCGCCGAAGCGCTGCGTTTCCTGCAGCAGCTGGCCGCGTTCGTCGAACAGGCGCATGGCGCCGTGCGGCACGCCGGCCTGGTAGGAGGCCTCCATTGCCGGCTTGCCCGCGGCCGAGAACACCTGCATCGGCCCGTGCGGAACATCGCCCAGGAAAGACGCGCGCACCACCGTCTGGCCGGCGCCGTCGAGGGCTTCGCGCACCACGGCCTCGGGCACCGAGGCCAGGTCTTTTGTTGGGAGAGAAGGAAGTGCCATGGTGTTCAATCGTTCAATTGATCTTCACCAGCCCGCCCTTGAGCGTGACCATGCCGCCGCCTTCGACGGCGTTCATGCCCGAGGCCTTGCTGCTGATCGAGGGCGCCTCGTTCGACAGCGAGGCGCCGCCCTTGGCCGACAGCGCCACGCCGGCCTCGGCCTTGAAGTTGACGCCGGCGTTGGCGCCCAGGTCGGTGCCGGCCTTCAGGTCCAGCGTCTGGGCCGACTTGATGAGCAGGGTGCCTGTCACGTCGATCACCAGGTTGCCCGTGACCTTGAGCTCGTAGTTGCCGGTGACCGTCTGTGTGAAGTTGGCCTTGTTGTCGTGCGTCTCGTTGCCCGTGACGTCCAGCGCCCGCGTGCCCTTCACCGAGTGGGTTTCGTTGCCCGTGTCGACTTTGACCGTGCGGTTGCCCTTGGTGACGGTGTGGAGTTCGTTGCCGGCCATCACCGTGGTGGTCAGGTCGTTCTCGATTTCCACGCGCATGTCTTTCTGGGCGTGCAGGTAGAACTCTTCGGAGCCCTTCTTGTCCTCGAAGCGCATCTCGTTGCCCGCGTCGCCGGTCTTGGTCGAGCGCGATCGGATCGTGCTTTGCGACGACATGCCCGGCAGGGTGACCGGCGTGGGGTTCGTGCCGTTGTAGACGCTGCCCGAGACCAGCGGCCGGTCGGGATCGCCATCGACATAGCTCACGACCACCTCCTGCCCGATGCGCGGCAGGAAGAGTGCGCCCCAGCCCTTGCCCGCCCACATCTGCGAGACGCGGATCCAGCACGAACTCTTGTCGTTCTTCTTGCCCAGCTGGTCCCATGGAAACTGCACCTTGATGCGCCCGTGCTCGTCGGTCCAGATTTCTTCGCCGGCCGGGCCCACCACCTGCGCCGTATGGTTGCCGGCCACCACCGGTCGCGGCGTGAGGCGTTGCGGGCGAAAGGGCAGGTCGGGAGGCAGGGTCTCGAAGCTGTTGCTGTAGTGCTCGCGCTCGGCGTGGTGCCGCACGCTGTGCACCACGTGCTTCACGTTGAGATCCTCGCGGGAATGCTCTTCCAGCGTGAAGGTGGTGCCCGGCGTCAGGTAGTGGCAATGGCTGTCGCCGCGGCCCGACTGGCTGCCGGCCTGGTGCATTTCCAGGCGGATGCGCGCGCGCGCCGCGCCGGCCGCCGCTGGCACGCGCGAGGGATATTCGTAGTCGAGGCCGCGCCCGATCTTTCCCTCGTGCTGCTCCCGCAGATCGGTGTCGGGCGTGAGGAAGTCGTAGTCGTCCACCGCCTGGTCCTTGGTCACCAGCCGGGCGTCCGACTCGAAGCGGGTGACGGCATGAGTGTGCGCGTAGCCTTCCTCGCTGCTGCGCATGACGAGCTTTTCCGCGTGGGGGCAGGGCATGCACGCCGAGTTGCTGTCGGCCAGCACCAGCGTGTGCGCGCCGTCCGCGAAGGTGAAGAAGTAGAAGATGCCTTCCTCCTCCATCAGGCGCGAGATGAAGTCGAAGGCTGTCTCGTCGTAGCGCACGCAGTATTCGCGAGGTGCGTAGGTGCCCTGCAGCTGCGTGCTGAAGGCCACGCCGAATTCGCCGAGCACCTTCTGCAGGATGTCGGGCGTGCTCATGCTCTGGTAGATCACCCGGTCGCGCCCCAGCGTGAGCAGCCACATGCGCGGCACCAGTTCGAGCGAGTAGGTCGCGGAGTCCCGGTTGCTGCCCAGGTAAGTGAAGCGCGAGACGATGCCGTTGAAGAAGCGGGTTTCCTTCTCGGGCCGCTGCAGCACAACCGTGGCCGAGGTGCCGATCAGGTCGTCGGCTTTCAGCGCGCTCGAAGGGGAACGCATGGTGAGCGAGCACGCGAACAGCTGCGACAACCCCTCGGCGGCCTGGAAGGCGTCGAGCAGCAGTTCGTCCGGCCCGAGTACGGTCTTCACCGTCAGGAAGGCGGCGTGCTGGGTGAAGCCTTCGCGCATGTTCATCTATCAGCTCAGCGTTGCCGGTTCGAAGCTGAAGGCGAACGCACCGTCGCCGTCCATGCCCATGTGCACCGCGGTGAACGCGGCGGCCATCGAGATGCGCTCCAGCACCTGGCGCGAAAGCTCGGGCAGCACCGCATGAGCCAGGATGTGGTCGATGTTGCGCGCGCCGCTGTCCACCTCGGTGCAGCGCGCGGTAATGGCGTCTTCCACCTGCACGTCCCACGTGAAGGTCGCGTGGTGGTTCAGCGCGAAGCGCCGCGCCAGCTTGCCGAGCTTGAGGTTCACGATCGAGCGGATCTGCTCGTCACCCAGGTGGTGATAAGGCACCAGCGCCAGCCGGCCCAGGAAGGCGGGGCTGAACTGCTTGAGCAACTCGGGGCGCAGCCGCTCCACAAGCTCCTCGGGGTCGGGCCTGCGGCCGCCCTGCGAGGCCTGCGTGATCACGTCTTGCGCGGCGTTGGAGGTGAGCAGGATCAGCGTGTTCTTGAAGTCGATCTGCACGCCTTCGCCGTCTTCCATCGTGCCCTTGTCGAACACCTGGAAGAACAGCTCCAGCACGTCGGGATGGGCCTTCTCCATTTCGTCGAGCAGCACCACGCTGTAGGGGCGGCGACGCACGGCCTCGGTCAGCACGCCGCCGCGCCCGTAGCCCACGTAGCCGGGCGGCGCGCCCTTGAGGCTGGAGACGGTGTGGGCCTCCTGGAACTCCGACATGTTCACGGTGATGACGTTGCGCTCGCCGCCGTACAGCAGGTCGGCCAGCGCGAAGGCCGTCTCGGTCTTGCCCACGCCGCTGGGCCCCACCAGCATGAACACGCCCACGGGCTTGCCGGGGTCGTCGAGGTCGGCGCGGAAGGTGCGCACGCGCCGCGCGATGGCGTCGAGCGCGTCGTCTTGCCCGACCACGCGCTCGGCGAGCTTCTCCTTCAGGTTGAGCACCGTGTGCAACTCGTCGGTCATCATCTTGCCGACCGGGATGCCGGTCCAGCCGGAGATGACTTCGGCCACCATCACGCCATCGACGCACACGGGCACCATGGGCTCGTCGCTCTGCAGCGCCTCCAGGCCTTTCTCGAGGCGGCGCAACGCGGCGGTGAGCAGCGCGGGGTCGTTCTCTTCGTCGGGCGGCGGTGCGTTGTCGCGCAGGCTGTCAGAAATCTTGCGGCGCAGCGCGACGATTTCCATCACCGCGTGCTTCTCTTCGTCGACCTTGTCGGACAGGCGCTTGTGCTTCTGGCGCAGCACGTCGAGCCGCGAGGTGAGCGCGGCGATGGCGTCCTGGTGGTCGCCACCGGTGGCGGCCTCGTGGCGCAGCACGCGCAGCTCGCTCTCGCCCGTGGAGATGTCGCGCGCGGCCGATTCGAGCTCGGCCGGCAGCCCGTTCTGCCCGATGGCCACGCGCGCGCAGGCGGTGTCGAGCACGCTGATGGCCTTGTCGGGCAGCTGGCGGCCGGTGATGTAGCGGTGCGAGAGCTTGACGGCCTCGCGCACGGCGTCGTCGACGATCTCCACGCCGTGGTGCTTCTCCAGCGTCTCGACCATGCCGCGCAGCATGTCGATGGCGACTTCTTCGCTCGGCTCCTCGACCTTCACGACCTGGAAGCGCCGTGCCAGTGCAGGGTCGCGCTCGACGTATTTCTTGTACTCGGCCCAGGTGGTGGCCGCGATGGTGCGCAGCTCGCCGCGCGCGAGCGCGGGCTTGAGCAGGTTGGCCGCGTCGCCCTGACCCTCGGCGCCGCCCGCGCCGATGAGCTGGTGCGCCTCGTCGATGAACAAAATCACCGGCGTGGGCGAGGCCTTGACCTCGGCAATGACCGACTTGAGCCGGTTCTCGAACTCGCCCTTCACGCCGGCGCCCGCCTGCAACAGTGCCAGGTCGAGCGAGCGCACAGACACCTGGCGCAGCGCGGGCGGCACGTCGCCCTGCACCACGCGTTGCGCGAAGCCTTCGACCACCGCCGTCTTGCCGACACCGGCCTCGCCGGTGAGGATGGGGTTGTTCTGGCGGCGGCGCAGCAGCACATCGATGATCTGGCGGATCTCGCCGTCGCGACCGCGGATGGGGTCGATCGCGCCGTCGCGCGCGAGCTGCGTCATGTCGACTGTGTACTGGTCGAGTGAGGGCGTGGCCGAGTTGTTGCGGCGCGCGGTGGGCATCTGCAGCGGCGGAGCACCGGCGTCTGGCGCCGATGGCGCAGCCGACTGGTTCGCGGCAGGCGCCGAGGCTATCGGCGCGGCGGACAGTGCCGAGGCGGCCGCATCTTCAGGCGAGGACTGCAGCAGGCCGGCGAGTTCGTCGCGCAGCGTGCCGCGCGGAATCTGCAGCAGCGCGGGCGCGGCATCGACCAGGCGGCCGCGCAGGCGGTCCACATCGAGCAGCGCCAGCATCAGCGTGCCCGAGCGGATGTGCTGCTGGCCCAGCAGCATCGAGCTCATGAGCCACGCTTCCTGGAACAGCGGCGCGAAGTCGGGCGTGAGGCTCGGCGTGCGGCCGTTGCCGCGCTTGAAGGTGTCGAGCGACTTCTGCAACTGCGCCTGCACGGTGTCGGGACGCAGGCCGAAGCGGCCGAACACCAGCCGCAGGTCGGGTGCGTCGTTGTCCACCAGCTTCAGCAGCAGGTGTTCGAGGTCGACGTTGTAGTGCGTCTGCTGCACGCACAGCTCGGCGGCCTGTTCCATGGCGCGCTTGCATTCCGGGTTGAGCCGGCCGAGCAGGGTGCGGATGTCGATGTCCATAAGGCGTGTTCGGGTCAGGCGCCGGGCGCGTCGCCGCCGTCGCTGGTCAGGGTGTGGTGAACGGGCGGCAGTGCGCCGCGGAAGGTCGGGCCCGCGACCCATGAAGTCCAGCCCAGTCGCATCGGGTTCGCGGCGCCGAGCACGCTGCTGCGCAATTCGGTGGGAGCGAGGCTCAGCTCCATCTCGACCTTCAGGTCTTGCGGGATGAAGCGGCGCACCAGCCATTTGGCGAGCGCATGGTCTGCGCCGCGCGGCAGCAGGGCGCGCAGGCGCTGCTGGCTCAGGTGGCTGAAGGTGAGGCGGATGCCGGCGCCCTGGTCCCACACACGCTTGCCGAGCACGGCGCCGCCGCCCAGCGGCGTGCGCATGTCCAGCCGCGCCGAGGCATCGGGTTCCAGTGCGAGCCAGCGGCCGCGGAACTGCGTGCCGTGCACCTGCACGCCGAGCCGGTCGCGCAGCAAAGCCAGCAACGCGGTCATGCCGCGCGGCGCGCCGCCGAGCAGACCGGCATGGCGCAGCCACAGGGCGGAGCCGTCGGGTGCGCGCACGCCTGCGCGCAGGCCCAGTGCGCTGGCTGCATCGAGCGTGGATGCCAGGGTGGAGCTCGAAGGCGACTGCGGGTTGAGCGCCACGTGGTGCTTGCGGCGGCTGCGGTACAGGAAGGCCAGGAAGCGGTGGTTGAAGATGTCGAGGAAGTCCCCCGTCGCGTGGTCGCGCTGCTGCCGGCGCTCCAGCAGCATCTCGGTGAAGGGCATCGGCAGCGGGCCGCCGCTGCCGCCCAGCGAAAGGGCGGGCGTGGTGAGCTCGAAGGGCTCGCCGGTCGATGCGTCAGTGCCGACTTCGCGCACGTCGCTGGCCTCGAACGCCAGCGTGACGAAGGCATGCAGCCGCACGGCCTCTCGTTCGCGCGGGCCTTGCGAGCGGCCCACGGGCACCGCTTCGGGCGCGGCGCGCTCGAGCAGGCTGATGGCCTGGAACAGGTTGAAGTCCTGCGGGCGGGCGGTGAGTTGTTCGATCACAGAACCACCTGCCGGCCCGTCATCGGAGCCCACTGTTTTCTGACCTCTTCGCCGTTGCGCACCACGAGGCGAACGAAGGAGTTCACCGAGGTGTACATCGCGAAGAAGCGCGCGAGAACGGCCGACATCATGAGAGGCGAGCCGCCGACGAAGGCGTCGTCCTCGAATTCGAGCGTGACCTGCGTGCCGCGGCAGTAGCCGCGCCAGGCTTCGGTGCCCACGTGGGCGGTGACGCCCCGCGCCGAGAGCCCGGCGATGCCGCGGATCTGCGCATGGTCGCGCCGGCTGTCGGAAGCGAACAGCAGCAGCATCTCGCGCAGTTGCTCGCGGCCGGTGGAGCCGTCCACCAGCGACTGGTGGTTGAGCGTGAGCAGCGACACCAGCCGCCACAGCGTTTCGCTGCCCAGCGGCGGATCGCGCTGCGCGGTGGGCTCGTACAGGCAGCGCACTTGCGTGGGCTGCGACGGGCCTTCGGCCACCAGGCGCGCGCCCACGGGCACCTGCTCGGCCAGCCGCCGGTTGGTGCACAGCAGGTGCGCGTAGACCACCGGTTGCGCGGGCCGGCTGTGCGTCTTGCCCTGGTCGACGAAGGACAGGAACACGTCGGTGCCGGGAATGTTCTGGCGCAGGCAGGGCTCGCGCCGCGCGGCCCAGAACACCGCGCCGCCCTGCGCGCCCTGTGCACCGTCCACATGGCCGAGTGCGGCGAAGCCCGGCACGTCGACGGGCTTGTCGGCGTCCGGGTCGGAGGCGATCACTGAGACGATCGAATGCACTTCGGTGGTGGCGTCGCGCTGGCGGTCGGGCACCAGCATGTATTCGTAGTGGCGCTGGTCCATCACCAGCGGCTCGCTCACGCGCGGGAACAGATTGACGATGGGCGTGCAGCCGAGCTGGAAGTTGTCGGCGTCGATGTGCCGCAGCACCCTGGTGGCGCGATCGAGCTGGAACACCAGCTCGCAGCTGCGTCCGCGGCCCAGGCGCGAGCGCAGGTGATGCAGGTCGAAGAAATGGAACTTGCGCGGAAACGCGAAGTACTCCTGCAGCAGGCCGTAGGCGGGCTGTGCGTTGGCGGGCTGCGGCAGCACTTCTTCGCCTTCGGCAAAGCCGACCTCGCGCCATGCGTCGGCCGGCAGCATCTGCAGCGCGCCGCCTTCGGGGGTGATGCCTACCGACTTCACGCCCGACACCAGCGCGTCGTACAGCGGCATCGTGGTCATCCAGTCGCCTTGCAGGTGGATGCGCAGGCTGTCGATCTCCAGCTCGGAGAAGTCGGCCTCGGTATTGCATTCGAGCCTGAGCCGAAGCACGGCGTCGGCGTCGATGGCGGCGTGCGCGATGCGCAGTGGCCACAGCACGGTGTCCCATGCGGTGCGGAAGCGGCACTCCTGCGACTGAGTGGCTTGCGTCCTCGCATGCAGCATGGTGTGGCGCGGCACGCGAAAGCCCGCCGTGACCTTGCCCTGCGCCGGATCGAGCCCGAACTGCGCCACCGACATCGAGGGCAGCGGCTGTACCAGCGACGGGCAGAGGTTGTCGAGCAGCGCGTAGGCGACGTCGGGAAATTCCTGGTCGAGGTCGCGATGCACGCGCGCCGACAGGAAGGCCACCGACTCGATCAGTCGTTCGGTGTGCGGGTCGAGCGATTCGCCGCCGTGCAGCGAGAGGCGCGAGGCGACCTTGGGATAGCGCTGGGCGAAGTCCGACCCCTGTCCTCGCAGGTAGGACAGTTCGCGCTTGTAGTACTGCAGCAGGTCGCTGTGCTGGATGTCGGACACGTCAGGCGACCTTCATCAGGCTGTCGGGCGTGCCGAGCAGCATTTCGAAATCCACGTGGCGCAGCGCGAGCCCGGCCCGCGCCTGCGCGCCGATGCGCACCAGTGCAACTTCATGCCGGTTGGGCGTGGCGCTCACTTGCACGCTCACGTCCGTCAGGCGCGGCTCGTAGCGCTGCACCGCCTGGCGCAGCGTGGCAGCCAGCTGCTGCAAGTCGGCGGCGTTCTGCGCGCTGAGCGCGGAGAAATCCGGAATGCCGTACTCCAGCACCGTGCCGCTGCCCTGCGCATAGTCGGCAGCCGACAGCGGCGAGCGCGTGTTGAACAGACGGCGCAGCTCACGACCAATGGAGTCCTGCAAGGACTCCATCGTTTCGAGATGAGCAGCGCCGCGGGCGTGCTCGGACGGCGCCGACGCCAGCCGGTCGAACAGGGGCGCGACGCCCCCTTTGATGAGTTCGGACACGGTAGGCGCCGGGTGTCAGCGTCGAGCCGTCATGCGACCGCGACGTTCTTCGAGAGATCCCAGCCGAACGGTGCGATGCCTTCCTGGCCGCCTTCTTCCTTCTGCTTCGTGTACTCGACCTTGATGGCCGCGTAGTTCAGGGAGACGCTTTCCTGCGGCAGGTCACCGCCGCTGGAAACGGAGAGGCCGCTGAGGATGACGTCGGTCAGGGTCACGACCATCAAGGGCAGCAGGCCGCTCTTGTCTTCGCGCGGGAAGGTGATGATGGTGTCGCCCGCGAACACCTCGCCACCGGCGAGCTTCTGCAGCAGCTGGGGCGTGGCCGAGTCGCTGGTGCGGGTCACGGTGATTTCGGAGAAGCTGGGCTTGCCCGCGGTGCGTTCCTGGTTGGAGGTGCCCGCCGTCACGGCGAGGCCGGCGCCGAACTGGAAGCTCTGGACTTCCAGTTCGTCCTTGTGGCCCTCGATCTGGGTTTGGCCGGTGACACCTGGGATCTTGAGATAGATAGGCATGTGAATGTTCTTTCAGTAAATCTGTTGGTTCGTCTGTCGATGCAGATGAATGAAGGGGCGATCAGGCGGCGGCAGCCGGCAGGTCGGCCACCAGGCGGATCGAGGCCGAGAGTTCCTCGAGCTGGAAGTGCGGCTTCAGGAAGGCGATGGCGCGGTACGAGCCCGGCTTGCCCGGAACTTCGGTCACGTCCACGCGGGCCTGGCTCAGCGGGTACTTGGCCTTCATGGCCTGCGGCGCCGAGGGGCTCACCAGCACGTAGTTGGCAACCCAGTTGTTCAGGTGCTTCTGCATGTCGGCCTGCGTCTGGAAGCTGCCGATCTTGTCGCGCACGATCACCTTCAGGTAATGCGCGAAACGCGAGGCCGCCAGGATGTAGGGCAGGCGAGCCGAGACTGCCGCGTTGGCGTTGGCCGAATCCTTGTCGTACACCTTGGGCTTGTTCACGGTCTGGCCGCCGAAGAAGGCCGCGGTGTTCGAGCCCTTGGAGTTGACGATGGCGATGAAGCCGAGGTCGCTCAGTTCCTTTTCGCGGCGGTCGGTGATGGTCACTTCCGTCGGCGGCTTCAGGGCGATGTCGCCTTCGTCCGTCTTGTAGGCGTGAGCCACCATGCCGTCGACCTTGCCGCCGCCTTCGACGCCGCGGATGGCCGTGGTCCAGCCGTACAGCGAGTGAGCCTGCGTGATGCGAAGGCCCAGCTGGTAGGCCGCGTTGGCCCACAGGTACTTGCCGTGGTCGGTGCCGTCCACGTCTTCTTCGTAGTTGAAGTTCTCGACGGGAATGGTCTTGGCACCGTAGGGCAGGCGAGCCGCGTAGCTTGGCAGCACCAGCGAGACGTAGCGCGAGTCTTCCGATTCGCGGAAGCCGCGCCACGAGGCGAGCTCGGCGCTCTCGAAGGTCTTGGACAGGTCGCGCGGAATGCCGAGTTCGGTGAACGACTTGAAGTCGAACAGCGCGGGCGCGGCTGCTGCGATGAAAGGCGCGTGCGCGGCGGCGGCCACGCGGGAGATGCGCTCCAGCAGGGCGATGTCCTGCGGGTGGCGGCCGAAGTAGTAGTCGCCGATCAGCAGCGAATAGGGGTGGCCGCCGTAGGTGCCGTATTCCTCTTCGTAGATCTTCTTGAAGAGCACGCTGGTGTCGTGGTCGACGGCGGTCTCCAGGTCCTTCAGCAGGTCCTTCTTGCTCACGTTGAGCAGGCGCAGCTTCAGGTTGCTGCCGGTCTCGGTGCCGGTCACCAGGTCGTGCAGGCCGCGCCAGGAGGCTTCGAGGGCCTGGAACTCGGGGGCGTGCAGGATCGCGTTGAGCTGGTCGGTCAGCAGGCGGTCGATTTCGGCGACGCGCTCGTTGATCAGCGTGACCACGCCCTTGTCGGGGCTGGTCTTCATGCCTTCGTCGAGGATCTGCGAAGCCAGCTGACCGATCAGCTTCTTCGCGTAGGCGCCCTGCGAAGGCTCGGTCGTCATGTTGCCTTCGAGGACGATCTTGTCGAGCAGACCGAGGTCACTGGTCGTGACGGTGGTTGCTGCGCTGCCGGCTTCAGCGGCTTTGGATTTGTTGGCCATCTCTATCACCATTCAAAAGTTGCCGGGTCGCGCCCGAAGGGCTGCGGCCGGCGTGGTTGATCACGCTGCCGGTGCTTCGGCTTCGGGGGACGATTGGGTTTCCGCAGCCGCTTGCGGGGCTGCGGCTGCGGCCGGGGCTGCTTGCGCTAGTGCGCTGCCGGCTTCGGCCCTGGCCTGGCTCTGGACCGTCTTCAGGTCTTCGGTGTTCAGCAGCACGCGCTCGAGCAGGTCGTCGAGTTCGTCGTTGCCGTCGAGCTTGGCGAGCAGGTCGCGCAGTTGCTGGCGGGCTTCGAGCAGCTTGGCCAGGCGGGGCACCTGGTCCACGATGGCTTCGGGGTGGAAGTCGCTGAACTCCTTGAAGTTCAGTTCGATCTTCAGGTTGCCTTCGCCCTTCATGGTGTCGGGCACCGAGAGGTCGAGGCGGGGGGTGATGTTGCCGAGAACTTCATCGAAGTTGTCGCGGTCGATCTCGACGAAGCGGCGCTCCTTGAGCTTCGGCAGTGGCTGTGCGGGCTGGCCCGACAGGTCGGCCAGCAGGCCCACGACCAGCGGCAGCTCTTTCTTTTCGACGGCGTCGCCGATCTCCACGTCATAGGTGATCTGGACGCGCGGCGGACGATTGCGTCCTACCCAGTTTTGCAGGCTATTCGACATTTTTCGCTCTCAGAAAAGGTTGAATTGACAAGAACACACGTTGAAATTTCTCGACGCTCGTCGCCTGGTTGGGGCGGTGCGCGGTCCGTTGCCGTTGCAGTCCCGGCATGCATCAAAGACGGACGGAAGATACAAATCGAGATATTTGCTAACAATCCCCAGAATTGGGGAGGGGTCCCACATGCGCTGGACAAACCTCAACAAAAACAAGTGCCTGAGCTTTGTAAAGTTACATAAATGAGGGTTTTGTCACGCAAATAGGCAGCCGATTGCTAGGCAGACGCGCCCGCCGGCGCATCGGACCAAAGTTCAATGACAGGAAGGCGGGGGCGGTGCTATCGCGCGCGTGCTCCCGCGTGCGCGGGATGGCGCGATGTGTAACCGGAATGGAGGACCCGGGGAACCCGGGTGAGCGCAGCGCGAGGCCGCGTCAATGGCGCGAACGTCGCGGGCTTCGTGCGAAGCCGCGGGGGCGCCTTGCTAGAGCTCGATGAATGCCGAAGTGGCTTTGTTCAGTGCCAGCTTGCCCTTGGCGGTGATCGATTCGACCTGGGCCAACTGGCGGATCGCGCGCGCATCGGGGGCGCGGTCCGAAGGCGGAATGAATGCAGTCACCAACTCTGCCGCACGCAGCACGCGCAGCCTGTCGATGTCAGCCGGCGTGTGAATAACGTATGGCAATTTCTGCTCGGCGATAACCCGTAGAAATTCCATGGACATGAGCCGTCTCCTTTTGGTTGAGGGCGTTTACGGCATTGTGCGCACAAACAATTAGCGCTGTCTAAACCCTCCGCCGCGCATGCCTTTCCTCGGGTGTACCGAAGTGTTCCTTTCGCGCTGCTGGAGCCACGAAGGCGCCAGTTTGTTTCCGGTAACTCGGCGGCTAGTTGAGCGCTTGCACGGGCCACGCCGTGGTGTCCGGCATCACGATGTGCCATCGCACCGGATCGATGCCTTCGAAGGTCGCGCGATAGCGATCGGAGGTGCGGCCTTCGCCCGTCACGTCGCGGATCACGATGCTGTCGATGCGCTGCGGATGCGAGTGAAACGTTTGCGCGTAGATCTCTGGATCGGCTTCGCCAGAGTCACCCACCAGCACGAAGCGGCGCTGCGGAAATTCGGTGAGCAGCCGGTTGATCACGCCGAGCTTGTGCTCGCGCGAATCCTGCTCGCCGGGAATCAGCGTGCGCCACGTGGTGCTTTCGCGCAGATGCATGCTGCCCGCGGGAAAGTCGGCGTTGCGGATGAAATCCGAGAGCGCCGGGTAGAGCTGGATCGGACTCGCCGAAAGGTAGTGAAAGCGCGTGTCGGGCGTCTTCGCCAGCGCGCGATACCAGGCCGCCATGCGTGGCGCGGCCTCGAAGCGGCGTGCGAAAGTGTTGAGCAGCATCTCGCGCCGGTCGCGCACCTGCGTGCGCTTGATGGTGTCGTCGATGTCCGAGATGACCGACACGCCCTGCGCGGGCACGACCAGCGCATGGCCCCTGAAGCGATGCAGCAGCTCACCCGGGCCGGTCACGCCATGGAACTGCACCCACTCCTGCGGTGATGGCGAGGTTGGCAGCAGTGGCGTGCGCGGTGCGTCGATCACGATGCGCAGGTTGCTGCGGCCGTCCTTGCCCGATGGCGGCATCGTCACGCGCGCGGGGCTGCCGTCGAAGTCGACGTCGATCACCTTGTCTTCTTCCGACTCCGCATGGAACAGCGCGGTGCGCTGGTTGAAGCGCAGGCGCGCGGCGGGCGAGAGCTTCTTCAGGCTCAGGCCGAGGTAGCGTGCGAGGGCAGTGTTGAGCCCCCAGCGATGCTCGCGCTCGAAGATCCACGCGTGGATATCGACTTCGAGCCTGCCGTCGACGGTGGGGCGCGCCGTGCCGGTCATGAAGAGCGCTTCTTCGTCGGGCTCGAGCGGCTCTGCCGCTTGCACTGCCTGCAGCGGCGCAAGGCCCGCAAGCAGCGCTGCGCCCACCACCAGCGACCGGCGCCGCAAGTCCGGCACGGGCGAGCGGTGCGGGGCGCTGTCGCTCATTTCTTCGTGGGGGCGACGCGCTCGTAAGTCACGAAGCTGAAGCCCAGGCCTTCCTTGGCGGAGACATGCGATTCGCGTTGTGTCTCGCGCCACGCGGCGGCGTCGAGTTCAGGAGCGTAGGCATCGCCTTCGTAGTCGCGCGCAACCTCGGTCACCACTGCGCGGTGCGCAAGCGGCTCGGCCTCGGCGTAGATCTGTGCGCCTCCGATGACCCACACGGCCTCGGGCTTCGATGAAGTCGATTCGCAAAGCGACAGCGCCTCTTGCAGGCTGCTGGCGCGGAGTGCGCCTTCGGCCTGCCAATCGGCCTGCCGCGTCACCACGATGTTCTGTCGGCCCGGCAGCGGCCGGAAGCGCGGCGGCAGCGAGTCCCAGGTCTTGCGGCCCATGATCACCGGCGCGCCCGCGGTCTGCTGCTTGAAGTGCGCCATGTCCTCCGGGATGTGCCAGGGGATCGTGTTGTTCGCGCCGATCACGCCGTTGGCGGCGCGGGCGAAGATGATGTTGATGTTGGGCTTGTTCATCCCGCTCACACCGCCACGGGCGCCTTGATCGGATCGCCGTGCCGGTAGTCCAGCACTTCGAAGTCTTCGTACTGGTAGTCGAAGATCGAGTCCGGCTTGCGCTTGATGTTCAGCGTCGGGTACGGGTACGGCGTGCGGCTCAGTTGCAGCGCGACCTGTTCGGCGTGGTTGCTGTAGATATGGCAGTCGCCGCCGGTCCAGATGAAGTCGCCCACGTCGAGGTCGCACTGCTGCGCCACCATGTGCGTGAGCAGCGCGTAGCTTGCGATGTTGAAGGGCACGCCCAGGAAGATGTCGGCGCTGCGCTGGTAGAGCTGGCAGCTGAGCTTGCCGCGTTCGCCTTCGGCCTGCGGCGGTGCCACGTAGAACTGGAAGAAGGCATGGCAAGGCATCAGCGCCATCTTCGACAGCTCGGCCACGTTCCACGCGCTCACGATGATGCGGCGCGAATCGGGGTTGGTCTTGAGGGTCTTGATGACGTCGGAAATCTGGTCGATGTGGCCGCCATCGGGCGTGGGCCAACTGCGCCATTGCACGCCGTACACCGGGCCCAGGTCGCCGTCTTCGCGCGCCCATTCGTCCCAGATGGTGACGCCGCGCTCCTTGAGCCAGTTGTTGTTGCTCGAGCCGGTCAGGAACCACAGCAGTTCCTGGATGATGGACTTCAGGTGCACCTTCTTCGTGGTGACCAGCGGGAAGCCCTCGTTCAGGTCGAAACGCATCTGGTGGCCGAACACGCTCTTGGTGCCGGTACCCGTGCGGTCGCTCTTGAAGACACCGTGAGTGTCGACATGGCGCATGAAATCTTCGTACTGGGAGCGGACGGGGCGGGTGGGCGAGGTCATGTTGGGAATTTTACGGGGCGGCGCTAGCATTGGCCGATGACCGGCCATGACCACTCCCACGGACACAGCGAACTCGGCGAGATGGACCTGCGCGTCCGCGCCCTCGAAAGCGTGCTTACCCAGAAAGGCTACATCGACCCCGCCGCACTCGATGCGCTGATCGACACCTACCAGACCCGCGTCGGCCCGCGCAACGGCGCACGCGTGGTGGCACGGGCCTGGGTCGATCCGGCCTTTCGGCAGTGGCTGTTGGCCGACGCCACGGCGGCGATCGCCTCGCTGGGCTACACGGGCCGGCAGGGCGAGCACATGGTGGCGGTGGAGAACACAGACGAGCTGCACCACATGGTGGTCTGTACGCTGTGCAGCTGCTACCCGTGGCCAGTGCTGGGCCTGCCGCCCACCTGGTACAAGAGCGCGCCGTACCGCTCGCGCGTGGTGAAAGACCCGCGCGGCGTGCTTGCCGATTTCGGCACGACGCTGCCCGAGGCCACGCGCATCCGCGTGTGGGACTCGACCGCCGAGGTGCGCTACCTCGTGATTCCGCAGCGCCCTGCCGGAACCGAAAGCCTGGGCGAAGACGAACTCGCCGCGCTGGTCTCGCGCGATTCGATGATTGGCACGCGGCTGGTCGAGTTGCCTGCCGAAGAGGGGAGCGCCACATGAGCTACGTCACGAAAGCCGACCTCGGCGGCCAGCCGGGTTTCGGCAAGGTGGTGCCGGAGTCCGAGGGCGAACTCTTTCATGCGGCCTGGGAGCCACGCGCCCTGGCGCTCGTGCTGGCCATGGGCGCGACCGGTTCATGGAACATCGATGCGAGCCGCGCCGTGCGTGAGTCGCTGCCGGACTATCGCGACCTGAGCTACTACCAGATCTGGCTCAGTGCACTGGAGCAACTGATGCTGCAGCGCGGGCAGGTCTTTCCCGACGAGCTCACGAGCGGAGAAATGCGCCACGCGCCCACGCCCGTGGCCCGCGTGCTGCAGGTGGCCAACGTGCCAGCCGTTCTCGCCAAGGGCTCGCCGACCGAGCGGCCGGCATCGGCCCCGGCGCGCTTCGCCATGGGCCAGCCGGTGCGCATGCACCACCTCGGCAAGGTCGACCATCACACACGGCTACCGGGCTATGTGCAGGGCAAGCGCGGCACCATCGTGCACGTACATGGCGCACATGTGTTCGCCGACAGTCATGCGCAGGGGCTCGGCGAGCAGCCGCAGTGGCTCTACACGGTGGAGTTCGATGAAGCCGAGCTTTGGGGCGACGAAGCGCCGCGCCAGAACCTGTCGGTGTCGGTCGATGCGTGGGAAAGCTATCTGGAGGCCACGTCGTGAGCGACATGCCCCTGTCGCCCGGCATGCCGCGCGATGCCGATGGGCCCGTGTTCAATGCACCGTGGGAGGCGCAGGCCTTCGCGATGACGCTGGTGCTGCATGAACGCGGCCTGTTCACCTGGCCGGAATGGGCCGAGGCGCTGGCCGGGCAGATCGCCGCCGCACAGGCCGCGGGCGACCCCGACACCGGCGAGACCTACTACCGCCACTGGCTCGCCGCGCTCGAAGGTCTCGTGGCCCGCAAGGGCGCCAGCTCCGACGACGAACTGGCCCGCTACCGCCACGCCTGGGACCACGCGGCCGACCGCACACCGCATGGCCAGCCGATCGAGTTGCGCGGCGAAGACTTTCCCGGCTAGAGGTGCGTGCCGGTGCGGTGTGCCGCGGCCCGCATCGTGCTTGACCCGTTCTCGAAGCGGGTGATAGCCTGCCGCCGCTTCCACCGTCCCTCCACAGAAAGCACAGAACGCACAACATGACGATTCATTCGCGCCATCTCTTCCCGGTTCCTTCGGCATCCACATCAACCCGCCGCTGGGCGCGCACCGCCTGCCACGGCGCCGTGCTCGCGTGCGCCATGCTGCTTGCCGGCAACGCCGCGGCCCAGAAGCCGCATCAGGGCGTGCTCGACGCAGCTACGCAAAGCAAGGACGAGGCGGTCAAGATGCTGGAGCGCATGGTCAACATCGACTCGGGCTCGGCCGACACCGCGGGCCTGGAAAAGGTCCGCGAGATAGCCGTGGACGAACTGCGCAAGCTTGGCGCGCGCATCGAGACCTTTCCGGCCGATCCGCACCCCGGCACCAACGTGGTTGCGACGCTGACCGGCCAGGGCAAGAAGAAGATCCTGATCCTCGCGCACATGGACACCGTCTTCAAGGAAGGCACGGCTGCAGCCAAGCCCTTCTACATCAAGGACGGCCGCGCCTACGGCCCCGGCGTGATGGACGACAAGGGCGGCGTGGTGGCCGGCCTGTATGCGCTGAAGATCCTGAAGCAGATCGGCTTCAAGGACTATGGGCAGATCACCTTCCTGCTCGACACCAACGAAGAGGTCGGCTCCGTCGGCACCAGCGCGCTCATCGAGCGCATTGCCAAGCAACATGACGTGGCGCTGAACCTGGAGCCGGGCCGACCGGCCGACGGCCTCGTGGTCGAGCGCAAGGGCTCGGCCACCGCACTCATCGAGGTGAAGGGCGTGGCCGCTCACGCGGGCGTGGCGCCCGAGGCGGGCCGCAACGCGGCGATGGAGGTGGCGCACCAGGTGCTGCAGCTGTCGAAGACGGCGGATGCGGCGAAGAAGACCACGGTCAACTTCACGGTGCTCACGGCCAACGGCCCGACCAACGTGATTCCCGCGACGGCCAGCGCCAAGGGCGACGTGCGCGTGGCCACGCCTGAAGAGTTCGATCGTGTCGAGAAAGACCTGATCCGCATCTCGCAGAACAAGCTCATTCCCGAGACCGAAGTGCGCGTGCGCCTGATTCGTGGCCTGCCCCCGATGCCGCGTTTGCCCGCGTCGGACAAGCTGGTGCGCATGGCCGAAGGCATCTATGGAGAGATCGGCAAGAAGCTCACCATCGAGAGTAGCGGCGGCGCGGCCGACGCGAGCCTGGTGGCGGGCGTCGGCGTGCCGGTGCTCGACGGCTTCGGCATTGTGGGTGGCGGCATCCACACGCCGGAGGAATACGCGGAGGTCGAGAGCGTGGTGCCGCGGCTTTATCTGCTCTCGCGCATGCTAATGGACCTGTCCGCGAACTGATCGCGGATTGATCGCGAACTGACCGGATCAGCCCCGCTTCGGAATGCCCAGCCCCGCCACCACGGCGGGGCGCGCCACGAAGGCTTCGAGCGCGCGCGCCACGTTCTTGAAATCCTTGAAGCCCACCAGATCCGCAGCCTCGTAGAAGCCGATCAGGTTGCGGATCCACGGGAAGGTGGCGATGTCGGCGATGGTGTAGCTGTCGCCCATGATCCATGCGCGGTCTGCCAGGTGCTTGTCGAGCACGCCGAGCAGGCGCTTCGATTCGCCCACATAGCGGTCGCGCGGGCGCTTGTCTTCGTAGTCCTTGCCGGCGAACTTGTTGAAGAAGCCGAGCTGGCCGAACATCGGGCCGATGCCGCCCATCTGGAACATCACCCACTGCAGGGTTTCATAGCGGTCGGCGGCGTCCTGCGGAATGAACTTGCCGGTTTTCTCGGCGAGGTACATGAGGATGGCGCCCGACTCGAACAGCGCCAGCGGTTTGCCGCCCGGGCCGTTGGGATCGATGATGGCCGGGATCTTGTTGTTCGGGTTGAGCGACAAGAACTCCGGCGACATCTGGTCACTGGTCTCGAAGCTCACGAGGTGCGGCTCGTAGGGCAGGCCGGTCTCTTCCAGCATGATCGACACCTTCACGCCGTTGGGCGTGGGCAGCGAGTACAGCTGCAGCCGGTCAGGGTGCTGCGCGGGCCATTTCTTCGTGATGGGGAAGCTCGAGAGATCGGTCATGGAGGGAGTCCTTGAGAGGGAGGAAACTGCAAGCGCCGGATTCTGCCCGCGTCGGGCAGATGGCGTGCGCGTGCGGCTTTACCCTCTGCCTGGCCCTCAGATTCCCAGCCAGCTCATCAGCGAGGCCTCGACGTCGGCCGAAGGCGCGACGAAGCCGACATAGCTGGATGCCGCGAGCGCGCGCTTGCCTGCGTCGGTCTGCCCCAGGCTCAACAGGGCATCGCGCGCCGCGCTCACCGTGGCCGCGTCGAGCTTGCGCGACGCGAGCCATTGCTTGATTGGCACCGCGCGCGATTCCGCGCATACCTTGCCCCCGCCGTCCTTCCAGGTCTTGACCACGCTGGAGGCGGCCGTTGCGCCATAAGCTGCGAAGCCGTTCTGCACGTAGAAGGGCACGGCCTCCTGGAAGCGCGTGTTGGTGACCTTGACCGCCGTCGGCCCCTGCAGGCCCTGTTCGCGCAGCATCGCGCGGGTGATCACCGCAGTGATCGAGTCGGCATCGGGCATGACCAGCTGCTTGCCCGCCACGCTTTTCCAGTCGGAGATCGGCTGCTGCTCCTTGCACAGGAACGACACCTTGTAGTCGGTGTAGCCGGTGGTCCAGGCGAAGGCGCTGTACTGCCCGCTCTTGATGGCGGCGAGCGCCACGTGCGACGGATGCACGAAGGCGAAGTCGACCTGCTGCTGCTTCAGCGCGTCGCGCGCGCCGTTGTACGAGTTGAGCACCTTGACCGTCACCGGCTGCTTGAGCGCCTTGGACAGCACTTCAGCGATGGGCTCGAAGCGGGCGCTGACCTGCGCGTCGGACACGTTGTAGCTCACGCCTTCGCTGACACCGATCACGAAGGCATGCGCCGAGGCGCCAACTGCCAGAAGCAACCCCGCTGTACCGCGAGCGACGGTGTGAAGCGAAGGACGAAGAGTGCGGTGATTCATGGAGGCCTTCTTCCGGTTGATGGGTAATGTTGTAACTAAATTATTACATTCATCGGGGCGGAGGAACAGGGCCTTGACTGCAGGGTTAGCCCTGATGAAACAACACTTCGGCGAACCGGCGGCGTGCGCATCTCGTTCGGAGATACGCGGATCTTCAATCCATATGAATCTTGCGTAGAAACCCGCACCGGCGCGGCGGGGTGCGAACGAGACTATTGGCTGCAACCGGGCCAGAACGAACGAAAGCGACGCACCCATGAGCACCAGCACCATCGCAACGCCGCCCTACAGCGGCCGCTTCGACAGCACCTCCGACGCCGTCTACCGCAAGGTCGGATGGCGGCTGATCCCGCTGCTATTCGTTTGCTACATCGTGGCGTACCTCGACCGCGTGAACGTCGGCTTCGCCAAGCTGCAGATGCAGGGCGACCTGCAGTTCAGCGACGCGGTCTACGGGCTGGGCGCGGGCATCTTCTTCATCGGCTACTTCCTGTTCGAGGTGCCGAGCAACGTCGTGCTGCACCGCGTGGGGGCGCGCCGCTGGATCGCGCGGATCATGATCACCTGGGGCCTGCTCTCGGCGGCCACCATGTTCGTGAGTTCGCCGATGTCGTTCTACGTGATCCGCTTCCTGCTCGGCGCGGCCGAGGCAGGCTTCTTCCCCGGCATCATCCTGTACCTCACCTACTGGTATCCGGCCGCGCGGCGCGGCAAGGCCACGTCGCTGTTCCTCGCGGCGATTCCGTTCGCGGGCATCCTCGGCGGGCCGATCTCGGGCTGGATCCTGCAGGGCATGAGCGGCGTCAACGGATGGGCCGGCTGGCAGTGGCTGTTCCTGCTGCAGGGGCTGCCGACCGTGGCGCTGGGGCTGGTGGTGTGGCGCTACCTCGATGACCGCGTGAAGGACGTGCAGTGGCTCACGCCCGCCGAGCGCGAACTCATCGCCCGCGACATCGCCGCCGAAGACGCCGGCAAGGCCGAGCCGCGCATCCTCAGCGTGCTGGGCAACGGCCGCGTGTGGCTGCTGGCGCTGGTGTACTTCGCGTACACATCGGGGCTGTACGGCATCTCGTTCTGGCTGCCGAGCATCATCAAGGCGATCGGCGTGAAGGGCGCGCTCGACATCGGCCTTCTCAGCGCCATTCCATGGACCTTCGGTGTGGTCGCGATGTACTTCGTGGCCCGCAGCGCCGACCGCCGGCTCGAGTACCGCTGGCACAGCGCGCTGGCCGCCATCGTCGGCGCCATCGGCCTGGTGCTGAGCGTGGCCTTCCACGGCAATGCGACGCTCGCGATGGCCGGCCTCACGCTGGCCACGATGGGCATCATGTCGACCTTCCCGGTCTTCTGGGGCATGCCGACGGCCTTTCTCGGCGGTGCTGCTGCGGCGGCGGGCATTGCGCTCATCAACTCCTTCGGCAACCTCTCGGGCTTCAGCGCGCCATTTCTCATCGGGCTCATCAAGGATGCGACGCAGAGCACCGATGCCGGCCTGCACATGCTTGCGGGGCTGCTGGTGACTGGCGCGGTGCTGGTGCTGTTCGTCAAGCCGAAGCGCTGATCCGTTTATCTGCTTCCTTGAAGGAACCCCATGGACACGGTCGTGAGTTCGAACACGCGGCGTTCCCCGTCGCCTGAGCTGGTTGCGCTGCTGCAGCGCAAGTTTGCCGAGCGCTTTTCCACCAGCCCGGCCGTGCTGCTGCAGCACGGCACCGACGAGTCGACCTATCTGCCGCAGCCGCCCGATGCGGTGGTGTTCGTGCGCAGCACCGAAGAGACGGCGTTCGTGGTGCGGGCCTGCGCACGCGAGCGCGTGCCGGTCATCGGCTTCGGCGTGGGCTCGTCGGTGGAAGGGCACCTGCTGGCCGTCGAGGGGGGCGTGTGCATCGACTTCTCGCAGATGAACAAGGTGCTGGCAATTCGCCCCGGAGACCTCACGGCCACGGTCGAGGCCGGCGTGACGCGCGGGCAGCTGAACGCGGAGCTGATGGGCACCGGCTTTTTCTTCTCGGTCGACCCCGGTGCCAATGCGTCCATCGGCGGCATGATCGCCACGGCCGCTTCCGGCACCAACACCGTTCGCTACGGCACCATGCGCGACAACCTCGTGAGCCTGACGGTGGTCACGGCCAACGGAGACACGACGCACACCGCCTCGCGGGCACGCAAGAGCTCGGCGGGCTACAACCTCACGCAGCTGTACTGCGGCTCCGAAGGCACGCTGGGGCTGATCACCGAGGCCACCGTGCGGCTGCATCCGCACCCCGAGGCCTACGCGGCAGCGGTGGTGCACTTTCCGTCGGTGCGCGCGGCGGTCGACTGCGTGATCGAGTCGATCCAGATGGGCGTTCCCCTGGCGCGCGCCGAGATGCTGGATGCATTGACCATCCGCGCCGTGAACGCGCACAGCCACACCAGCCTGGGCGAGAACCCGACGCTGTTCCTGGAGTTCGGTGCGAGCCAGGCGCAGATCGACGAGCAGGCCGGCATCGTGCGGGAGATTGCGGGCAACCACGGCGGTGGCGCCTTTCAATGGGCCAACCGGCCAGAGGAGCGCTCGCGCCTGTGGACGCCGCGCCATCACGCCTACTTCGCCTGCCTGCAGCTGAAGGCGGGCAGCCGTAGCCTGACCACCGACGCGTGCGTGCCGCTGTCCGCGCTCGCGCAGTGCATCGAGGAGACGCAGGCCGACATCGCCGAACACGGCCTGCTGGTGCCGGTGTTCGGCCACGTCGGCGACGGCAACTTCCATTGCCTGGTGCTGGTGGACCCGAACAGCGCGGCGGAGAACGAAGCCGCCGAGGCCTTCAGCCACCGGCTTGTGCAGCGCGCGCTGCGCCATGGCGGCACTTCGACCGGCGAGCATGGCGTGGGGATGCACAAGATGAAGTACCTGGTCGAGGAGCACGGAGAGCACACGGTGGCGCTGATGCGTGCCGTGAAGCAGGCACTGGACCCGCACAACATCTTCAACCCTGGAAAGGTTGTCGGTCCGGTCTGAGCGCAGGGGTGGGCCTAGAATCCCCGGCCTCGCCTGCACCCCGCAGTGCGCGGCCGGAGGCCCTTCGATGGAGCTGCGTCAGTTCAAGTACTTCGTTGCCATCGTGGATTGCGGCAGCCTGTCGCGCGCCGCGCAGCAACTCTTCATTGCACAGTCGGCATTGAGCAAGCAGATGGCCGAGCTCGAAGCCGAGCTCGGCACCCAGCTGCTGCTTCGCAGCCGCAACGGCGTGGCGATGACCGAGGCAGGCAAGGTCTTCTACGAGTACGCGCAGGGCATCACCAAGCAGGTGAGCGACGCCAAGGCCGCCGTGCACGTCGCGGCCGATTCGGTGGCGGGCTCGGTGGTGGCGGCGCTGCCGCAAAGCGTGTCGCCCATGATCGCGCTGCCGCTGATGCGCGCGGCGGCCCGGCGCTATCCCGACGTGGTGCTGCATCTGAACGAGGAACTCACCGGCAACATGGCCGACCAGCTGCTGCGCGGCCGGGTCGACGTGGCGGTGTTCTCGCCCGCCATGCCGGCGGAGGACATCCGGTTCGTCCCGCTGGTGGAGGAAGACTTCGTGTTCCTCGAATCGCCGCAGAGCCCGCATGCGTTGCCGCCCGGCGACGTGAGCATTGCGCAGGCTACTGCGCGGCCGCTGGTGTGGCCCGCCAATGCGCACGGCCACTGCACGCGTTGGCTGGTCGATGCGGTGCTGGAGCGTGAGGGGCATTCCACGGCGCAGGTGGCCGCGGAGATCAATTCGGTCTACACGCTGAAGGCGGCGGTGGAAGCGGGGCTCGGGCCGACCATCATGCCGTTCGGGCTTGCCCAGCGCGAAGTGCAGGAAGGCCGGCTCGTTGCGCACCGCATCGACTCGCCTTCGATGTTTCGCACGCTCGGGCTGTGCGTGTCGGTGCACTTGCCGACCACGAACGCGAAGCGCGCCGTGTGCACGCTGATCGGCGACGTGGTGCGCGATCTGTGCGAGAGCGGGCAGTGGGCGGGCGCGCGTGCCGTCGCGCCGGCGAAAGGGCCAAGGCCCTGACGCCCGGCCCTTCGTTTCAGGCGCGGCGCTTGCGGGCCGGCGCTGCGGCTTTGGCAGGGGCAGCGAACAGGCGCGAGATGGCCTGGCGCACATCGGCCTGCATGTTGTCGATGGCCTTCGCATCGCCCGACAGGTGCTTCAGCAGCGCCTGCTGGAACAGCCCGTCGAACAGCGCATAGGTGGCCGAGGGCGGCATGCCGGGCGCTTCGCCCGAGAGCTCGGCAAAGCGGCTCATGATGCGCCAGATCATGTCTTCGAGGCTCTTGTCGATCTGCACGACATCGGCGCGGAAGGCTTCTTCGAACAGCGCCTGCGAACGGAGGTCGTACCAGAGGCGATGCACGTGGCCTTCGTCGCGCAGCGTGTCGCCAAGGCTCTGCAGGAAGCCATCCATCAGCTCGTCGTAGGTGGTGGCGCTTTCCACCGCGTGGTCGTAGCGCGTGACGCAGCGCGCCTTGTACTGCTTGACGCTGCAGATGATCAGGTCGACCTTGTCGCTGAAGTAGTAGTGCAGAACGCCGTGAGAGAACTCCGAGTTCTGGGCGATCTCGCGCAGGCTGGTGCGTGCATAGCCCAGTGCTGCCAGCGTTGTCAGCGCGGCTTCGCCCAGTTCGGCGCGCCGTTCCGAGAATTTGTCGACCCGCGTCTTGGGCACTCGTTCAGCGTGTTTCTTTAGCCGTTGATGTGTCGTCATTGAAAGCCGGACCGCATGCATGCCGGCCCCTGTGTTTCTTCGTGATTCCAAACCATAGCACGCAAGCGGGAGAACCCGCATCCGGCGTGCCACGCATGTCATTTTACGAAGTTTTGACAATCGTCAAAGAAAAACTTGACACCCGTAAAGTCGATTTCTACGATGACCGCTCCATCTCACAACACATCTACAGGAGACAAGTGATGGCCAAGTTCGACTTGAAAGGGCGCAAGGCCCTGGTGACGGGCGGTGCGCGCGGCATTGGTGCGGGCATTGCCGAAGCGCTGGCGGTGGCCGGCGCCTCCGTGATGATTGGCGACGTGCTCGCCGACCTGGGGCGCGAAACCGCTTCCAGGCTGTCCGCGTCGGGAGCGAAGGTGGGCTTCGTTCCGCTCGACGTCACGAAAGACGGCGACTGGGCCTCGGCCACGGAGACCACCGTCAAGGAACTCGGCGGCTTCGACATCCTCGTCAACAACGCCGGCATCGAGATCACTTCGCTGGTGATCGACGTCGACGGTGACGACCTGCGCCGCATGCTCGACGTGAACGTGGCGGGCACGCTGCTCGGTATGAAGCACGCGTTCCGTGCGATGCGTCCCGGTGGCGGCGCGGGCGGCGGCGGGGCGGTGGTCAACATCGCATCGGTCGCGGCGACCATTGCGTTCCCGGCCATTGCCGGCTACTCGGCGACCAAGTCCGCAGTCGATCGCGCCACGCGCGTCGCGGCCGTGGAGTCCGGCAAGCTGGGCTACGGCGTTCGCGTGAACTGCATCTACCCGGGGCTGGTGCCCACCGACATGGGCATGAAGCTCGCCAGCGACATCGTCGCTGCGGGGCTCGCGCCCAGTGTCGAGGCGGCAGTGGGCGACGTGATCGGCCAGACGCCATTGGGCCGTCTCGGCGAAGTCGGCGACATGGCCGACGTGGTGGTCTTCCTCTGCTCCGATGCGGCCCGGTTCATCACCGGCGCCGGCATCGCGGTGGACGGCGGCATGGGCATGTGAGCGCACAAAAAGGAGACACAACATGAGCAGCAGCAAGAAGAAGCCCGTCGTCGTCTACGGCGCCTCCGGCTACACCGGCCGACTGGTGTGCGAATACCTGCGCGAGTACAACATCCCCTTCGTTGCCGCGGGCCGCAGCGCGCAGAAGCTGGAAGCGGCGATGAAATCCAACGTGCCCGGCATCGAGACTGCGAGCTACGAGGTAGTGGAGGTGAAGCATTCGGTGGCGGCGCTCACCGAGCTCTTCACCGGTGCCTCGGTGGTGCTCAACACGGTGGGGCCTTTCGCCAAGTTCGGCCCCGAGGTGGTCGAGGCCTGCCTGGCCGCCGGATGCCACTACACCGACACCACAGGAGAGCAAGACTGGCTCATCACGCTCGAACAGAAGTACGGCGCCAAGTTCGCCGCCGCGGGCCTGCTGCTCTCGCCCGGCCTGGCGCAGATGTACACCACCGGCGAGATCGCGGCGCAGCTGTGCCTGGAGACGCCCGGGCTCGACACGCTGGACATTGCTGTGTTCTGGGGCGGCAGCCCGACCATCGCGTCCACTCAGACCATCCTGGTCAACGCAGCCACGTCCAAGGCCTACTACCTGGAGCAGAACGAGTACGTGGAGTGGCAACCCGACGCGGGCCTGTACCACCTGTCGATTCCCGGCCAGCATGAGGCAGCGCTGGCGCTGCCTTGGGGCGGCACCTCGCACCCGGTATGGTTCAAGCGCGATCCGCGCGTGGCCAATGTGAAGGTGCTCGGCGGGGTCTTCAACAAGGCGCTGATGCAGGGCGTGCCGCACATCGTGGCCGCCGCGCTCAAGGCCACGGAAGGCATGAACGACGAGGATCGCTACGCCGCACTGGCCCAGACGGCGGCAGGCGTGATGAACACCATGCCCCCGCGCGAGAACCCGCGCATCAACAAGTCCGTCGATTCGGTGCATGCCTCCGGTCCGCTGGGCCGCATGCACTGCGTGATCTTCGGGAATTGCAACTACAAGCAGACCGGCTTGTTGCAGGCCTATGCGGCGGCCTCGCTGCTGCAGCAGGCGCCGCGGCGCGCCGGCTTCGCCTCGGGTTGCCAGGCCTTCGGGCATCGCGAGTTGCTGGGCGCGCTGCGCAGCTTCGGACTGGTGCAGGAGCCCGTGCTCACCCGGCTGGGCTGACTCCCATGCGCCTGATCGACTACCTGGACAAGGGCGCTTCGCTGGGAGCCGCGGCGCCCTGCCTGCGCATGGGGGCCGTGCTGCTGTCGTACGGCGACGTGCAGCGCTTCAGCTACCGCGTGGCGCGGGCGCTGCAGCGCAGCGGCATCGCCCCGGGCAGCAAGGTGGCGGTGCTGTCGGGCAACGACCCGGTCGCCTTTGCATGCGTCTTCGGGCTGTCGCGCGCTGCGGCCGTGTGGTGTCCGATCAACCCGCGCAACGAGGCTGCCGAGAACCGCTACGTGCTCGACGCCTTCGACTGCAGCTGCCTGATCTTCCACAGCAACTACGCACCGCTGGTCGAGCAGATGCGGGCCGACCTGCCCAAGGTGACGACGCTGGTCTGCCTCGACAAGCCGCAGCCCTTCGCGCCATCGCTCGACCAATGGCTGGGGGATGCCGGCGATGCGCCCATCGATGTGCCGGTGGTCGACGACGTTGCGATGATCGCCGGCACCGGCGGCACCACCGGCCAGCCCAAGGGCGTGATGCTGTCGGGGCGCAACCTCGAGGCGATGTCGGCGCTGACGCTGATGGGCTACCCCTTCGAGGGCCGGCCCGTCTACCTTGCGCTTGCGCCGCTCACGCATGCGGCCGGCGTGCTGTGCCTGCCGGTGATGGCGCTCGGCGGGCAGGTCGTGATCATGCCCAAGCCCGACTTGGGCGAGTTCCTCGGCCTCATCGAAGAACACGGCGTCACCCACACCTTCCTGCCGCCCACGCTGATCTACATGCTGCTGCAGCACCCGCAGCTGGCAGATGCGAAGCTCGATTCGCTGCAATGCTTCTGGTACGGCGCGGCGCCCATGTCGGCCGCGCGGCTCGAAGAGGCGCTGCAGAAGATCGGCCCCGTCATGGCCCAGCTCTTCGGCCAGACAGAGGCGCCGATGATGATCTCGATGATGTCGCCGCGCGACCACTTCAACAATGACGGCACCATCGCACACCAACGCCTGTCATCGGCCGGCCGGCCCGGGCCACTCGTACAGGTAGGCGTGATGAACGGCGACGGCGCGCTACTGCCCACGGGCGAGAGCGGCGAGATCGTGGTGCGCGGCTCGCTCGTGATGCTCGGCTACTACAAGGACGCGCGCGCCACCGAAGAGGCCTCGCGCCACGGCTGGCACCACACCGGCGACATCGGCTACCTCGACACCGATGGCTTTCTCTACATCGTGGACCGCGCCAAGGACATGATCATTTCGGGCGGCTTCAACGTCTACTCTGCCGAGGTCGAGCAGGTGCTGATGCAGCACCCCGACGTGCAGGACAGCGCCGTCGTCGGCCTGCCCGACGAGAAGTGGGGCGAGCGCGTGGTGGCAGTGCTGCAACTGCATGCCGGGCGACAACTGGACGTGGAGGAGATCAAGGCCTTCGTCAAGTCGCGCATCGGCAGCGTGAAGGCACCCAAGCAGATCGAGGTGTGGCTCGACCTGCCGCGCTCCAAGGTGGGCAAGGTGCTGAAGAAGGAAGTGCGCGCAGCGTTGCTGTCGGACGGAGAAGGGCAGAGACAGCGCTAGAAGCGAATGTCTCCGGGCATGACTCCCTTGAACGCCGACGACGGGAGACTGCGCGGCGCTACAGTGCCGCCATGCGCAAACACCTTTCCACCACCACCGGTCCCCAACGTCTTTTCTACGGCGCTGTCTCAGGCTGCGCTACCGCCGCGGCGTTGATGCCGGTGCCCATGGGCGGCATGGCGCGCGCGCTGGCCGGGTGGTGCGTGGCCGTGGTGGTCTACCAGGTGCTGTCGTGGTGGCTGGCCGACACCTTCGATGCGAAGCGCACGCGCGAACGGGCGCAGTCGCTGGACCAGCCCAACGTGGTGATCCTCGTCTCGATGCTGGTGGTGGTCGGCGCCAGCGTGGTGGCCATCGCCATGCTGCTGCAGCAGGTGAAGGCACTGAGCGGCTGGGAGCGCGCGGCGCACGTGGCGCTCGGGCTGGTGGCGCTGGCGGGCTCGTGGCTGATGATGCACACGATCTACGCCTTTCACTACGCGCACCGCTACTACATCGACCAGAAGAGCGGCACGCCCGACGGCGGGCTCGACTTTCCGGGCAAGGACGACGCCCCCGACTACTTCGACTTTCTCTACTACTCGTACGTGATCGGCATGACCTCGCAGGTGTCCGATGTGCAGGCGACGTCGAAGGAGATGCGGCGAATCACGTTGCTGCACAGCGTGCTGGCCTTCGCGTTCAACATGCTGGTGCTCGCACTCTCGGTGAACGTCGTCGCGGGCGCCGTGTAGGCACCCCGCCGAAGCGCGCTCAGGCCGAGGCCTTGCGGGGCGAGCCCAGCTTGACGATGCCCGTCGACAGCGCCACGCCGCAGACGATGACGGCCGCGCAGATCAGCATCCACTGCGTGATGTTCTCGCCGAGGAACACCGCGCCGTAGAACAGCGCGAACACCGGCACCAGGAAGGTCACCGTCAGCGCGCGCGCCGGACCGGCGCGTTCGATCAGCCGGAAGAACAGGATGTAGGCGACGCCCGTGCAGGCGATGCCGAGCGCCAGCAGCGCGAGCCACGCGCGCAGGCTGGGCATCTGCGCGGGCCAGAGCCAGAAGGCGGGCAGGGCGAGGAACAGCGTGGCGCCGATCTGGCTGCCGGTGGCTGTGGTCAGCGCGGGCACGCCGCCCAGGTGGGCCCGCGTGGCGCTGGCCGAGATGCCGTAGCAAAGGCACGCACCCAGGCAGGCCAGCACCGCGAAGAGCGCGGCATTGCCACTGGCGCCCGCATGCAGGCCGGCGCTGCGGCTGGCAAGCATTGCCACGCCGGCAAAGCCGATCACCAGCCCGACGATGCGCGAACCCGCAGGCCGCTCGCGGAACCAGGCCCAGGCCACGAGCGCGCCGAACATCGGTGTCGTGGCATTGAGCACGGCGGCCAGGCCGGTGTTGATGGTCAGCAGCGCGAAACAGAACAGCGCGAACGGCATGCCCGAGTTGAAGACGCCGACCGCGAAACTGGCCTTCCAGTGCTTGGCGAGAGACGGTCCTTGGCCGCGCAGCAGCGCGATGGGCAGCAGGAACAGCGCGGCAATGGCCACTCGCACCGCGGCCGTCGGCAGCGCGCCGAACTCGGCGGCGCCGATGCGCATGAAGAGGAAAGACGCGCCCCAGAGCGCGCCCAGCAGCACCAGGTCGATGAGCCAGGCGGTTGGTGCGAGGGGCTTGGCGGCTGCGATGTTGTTGTTCGTTGTGGTCATGCGTCTTTCGCTCTCTGTCTCTTCTTCGTTGGATGTTCTTACAGCGCGCCTTCGAGTTCTAGCAGGGCTGTCTTGCGGTCGAGCCCGCCAGCGTAACCGGTCAGCGAGCCGTCCGACCCCAGCACGCGGTGGCAGGGCACGATCACGCTGATCGGGTTGCGCCCCACGGCCGCGCCAACGGCGCGTACCGCGGCCGGGTTGCCCACGTTGACGCTGAGCGCGCCATAGCTCGTGGTGGCGCCCGCCGGAATGGCCAGCAGTTGCTGCCACACGCTCTGCTGGAACGCGGTACCGTGCGACAGGTCGAGCTTCATGTCGAAGTTGTCGCGCTTGCCGGCGAAGTAGTCGTGCAGCTGCGCGGCCGCCTCGACCAGCGCGGGGTGGTCGTCCTTCGTGATCCAGCCGCTGGTGTCGGGCCAGTGGCGCTGCTGGTCGAACCAGACGCCGGCCAGGCCCTGGTCTGTGGCCGCCATCGTGATGCCGCCGAGCGGCGTGTCGATGTGCGAGGTGTAGATGACTTTGCTCTTGAATTTCATGACGTTTCAGGCGGCGAGGCCTGCCGTAGTGATGAGAGGGAGTTCCGCAGCCGCCGTTTCGGTGGCGGTTGCAGGAGTGGAAGAGGGCGCATGCCACGCCCGCAGCACTGCGTAGCTGCGCCATGGCCGCCAGGCTTGCGAGGCCTCGCCGGCTGCGCGCGCTGTGGTTACGCCCAGCGCCTTTTGCAGTGCCACGTCGCCGGCCGGAAATGCATCGGGCCAGCGCAGTGCGCGCATCGCGATGTACTGCGCGGTCCAGGCGCCGATGCCGGGCAGTTCCTGCAGCGCCGCGATGGTCGAAGGCACGTCGGCCCCCGCATGCAGCGCCAGCTTGCCGGACGCGACTTCGCGTGCGATGGCGTGCAGGGCCGTCTGCCGCTGCCGCACGATGCCGAGCTGGCCCAGCGCATCGCCGCTCGCGGCGGCAATGGTCGCGGGCGTGGGAAACAGGCGGGTCAGCCCCTCGATGGGCGTAGCCAGTGGCTCGCCGAAGGCCTCGACCAGCCGCGAGCCCAGCGTGCGCGCCGCGGCCACCGTGATCTGCTGGCCCAGCACCGCGCGCACCGCCAGCTCGAAGCCGTCGACCGTGCCCGGCACGCGCAGCCCGTCGCCATGCGGAAAGGCCGCATGCAGCGCTGCATTGATGGCCATCGGCTCGGCGTCGAGGTCGAACAGGGCGCGTGCGCGGCTGATGACGATGGGCAGCACCGCGGCCAGTGAATCGCTGACCGACAGCAGCAGTTGCTCGCGTTCGAGGTCGAAGCGCAGTTGCAGCCAGCCCGCATGCGCCTGTCCGCCTTGCTGGACGCGCAGCGTACGGGTCAGCTTTACATAGGTGGGCGTGCTGCCCTTGGCGGGCTCCTTGCCGTCCGCTGTTGATACGACTTCGACGCCGCGCAGCGCACGGCGCGCGAAGAAGCCCAGCATCGCGTTGGCGTCGTAGGGCGGGCGAAAGCCCAGCCGCACCTCGATGGCCTTGCCTTCGCCACCTTCGACGGTGGCGCCACCGGCGCGCCGCAGGGCGCTCGGGTTCAGGCCATAGTGCTCCAGAAAGGCTGCATTGAAGCGCCGCACGCTGGCGAAGCCGCTTGCCAGCGCCACCTGCGTCATCGGAAGGCGGGTGTCGGCGATGAGCTGCTTGGCGGCCAGCAGGCGGCGCGTCTGCAGATATTGAAGGGGCGAGACGCCGAACTGCACCTCGAAGATGCGCCGCAGGTGGCGGTCGCTCACGCCGAGCCGCGCCGCGATCTGCGCCGCGCCCGGGCCGTCTTCCGACCAGGCGTCGGGCTCGTCGATCAGCCGTGCTGCCTGCAACGCGAGGATGCGCGAGGCGTCTTCGGTAGACCAGCTGGCTGCGCCTGAAGCACGAGGGGCCAGCTCGGGCCGGCAGCGCAGGCAGGGGCGGAAGCCCGCGGCCTCGGCCTGTGCCGCGTGGCGGAAGAACCGGCAGTTCTCGCGGCGCGGCAGCTTGACGCGGCAGACCGGGCGGCAATAGATGCCGGTGGAGGTCACGGCGGTGAAGAACGATCCGTCGAAGCGCGCATCATGCGTCTTCATCGCCAGGTAGCAGGCGTCGCTCTCGAGCGCTTCGGTGGGGGTGTGGCTGGTAGGCATGGGGAAATGATACGGTTTCGACTCGTTTCAACTGGCCGTTTTCGGACATGTGGGCATCTGGAGCCTTGCCTACAATGCCCCGTTTACAAAACCAACAGGGAAACGCCTTTCATGCAGCTCAGCGCGTCGATCTTCAAGGCCTATGACATTCGCGGCGTCGTGCCCGTCACTCTCGATACGGAGGTGGCGGAAGCGCTCGGCAGGGCCTTCGGCAGCGCAGCCCGCGCCGCCGGTGAGAAGTCGGTGGCCGTAGGTCGCGATGGCCGCCTGTCGGGCCCCGCGCTGGCAGAGGCGCTGATCAAGGGCCTGGTGGCCACCGGCGTCGAAGTGATCGACGTGGGCGCCGTCACCACCCCGATGCTGTACTTCGCGGCCTACACGCTGTGCAAGAGCGGCATCCAGGTCACCGGCAGCCACAACCCCAAGGACTACAACGGCTTCAAGATGGTGCTGGCCGGCCGCGCGATCTACGGCGACGAGATCCAGGGCCTGCGCAAGACCATGGAAGCTGGCACCGCTCAGCTCGCCCCAGGCGGCAGCGTGCGCAAGGTCGACGTGACCGAGGCCTACGTCAAGCGCATTGCCGGCGACATCAAGCTGGCGCGGCCGATGAAGATCGTGGTCGATTCGGGCAACGGCATCGCGGGTGCGTCGGCCCCTGCCATCTTCCGCGCCATCGGCTGCGAAGTGACCGAGCTGTTCAGCGAAGTCGACGGCGACTTCCCCAACCATCACCCGGACCCCAGCAAGCCCGAGAACCTCAAGGACCTGATGGCCGCGCTGGCCACCGGCGACGCCGAGCTGGGCCTGGCCTTCGACGGCGACGGCGACCGCCTGGGCATCGTCACCAAGGACGGCCAGAACATCTTCCCCGACCGCCAGATGCAACTCTTTGCACAGGACGTGCTGTCGCGCGTGCCCGGCGGCACCATCATCTACGACGTGAAGTGCTCGCAGCGCCTGGCACCGGCCATCGAGGCAGCGGGCGGCGTGCCGATGATCTTCAAGACTGGCCATTCGCTCATCAAGGCGAAGATGAAGGAAATCGATTCGCCGCTGGGCGGCGAGATGAGCGGCCACATCTTCTTCAAGGAGCGCTGGTTCGGCTTCGACGACGGCACCTACGCAGGCTGCCGGCTGCTCGAAATATTGAGCAAGAGCCCGAACGCGAGCGACGTGCTCAACGCGCTGCCCACCAGCTTCTCGACGCCCGAACTCAACGTGGCCTGCGCCGAAGGCGAGCCGCACGTGGTGGTCGACAAGCTCGTGAAGGGCGCGAGCTTCGCGGCCCCAGCCAAGGTCTCGACCATCGATGGCTTGCGCGTCGACTGGCCCGATGGCTTCGGCCTGATCCGCGCCTCGAACACCACCCCCGTGCTGGTGCTGCGCTTCGAAGGCCAGACCGATGTCGCATTGAAGCGCATCGAAGCCGAGATGCTGGCTTTGTTGAGAACCGTCAAGCCCGACGCCAGACTGGCTGAAGCCTCTCATTGAACTGAGCCCGTGCGTTCCCTGCTGCTTCGCCTCTACGGCGTCTTCACCACCGTCGTGCAACCGCTAGTGCGCCGCAAGCTGCGGCGCCGCGCCGAGGCCGAGCCGGGCTATGGCGTGGCCGTGGAAGAGCGCTTCGGCCACTATGACGAAGCCACCACCGGCCAGGCCCAGTGCTGGGTGCATGCGGTTTCGCTCGGCGAGACGCGCGCGGCCGCCATCCTGATCGCCGAGCTGCGGCGGCAGTACCCGGGCATTCCGATCCTGCTCACGCATGGCACCGCCACCGGTCGCGAAGAAGGCGCCAAGCTGCTCGAACCCGGCGACACGCAGGTCTGGCAGCCGTGGGACACGCCGGGCGCGGTGGCGCGTTTTCTTGACAAGTTCCAGCCGCGCATCGGCGTGCTGATGGAAACCGAGGTCTGGCCCGAGATGGCCGCCGCGTGCGCGGAGCGCCATATTCCGCTGGTACTGGCCAACGCGCGGCTCAACGAGAAATCGCTGGCCTCGGCCGAACGGCTTGCATGGCTGGCGCGGCCCGCGTACTCGGCCCTGACGGCCGTGTGGGCGCAGACCGAGGCCGATGCGCACCGCCTGGTGTCGCTCGGCGCCAAGGTGGCCGGCATCTACGGCAACCTCAAATTCGACGCCACGCCCGATGCGCGCCAGCTGAACGCGGCCGTGTCGCTGCGCGAGCGCCTGCCCAAGCCGATGGTCGTGCTCGCAAGCTCGCGCGACGGCGAAGAGCGACTGCTGCTCGAAGTGCTCAAGCGCTTCGGCGCAACCTCGCCCGTGCCGCCCGAGCAGGGCGCGATCCGCTCGATTGCCAAGCGCGTGCACGACGTGCAATGGATGATCGTGCCGCGCCATCCACAACGCTTCGACGAAGTGGCGGCGCTGATCGAGGCCGAGGGCTTTGCCGTCGCGCGCCGGAGCGCGGCGGGCCAGCCGTCAGATGCAGAGATCTGGCTCGGCGATTCGCTGGGCGAGATGGCGCTGTACTACGGCCTCGCCGACGTGGCGCTGCTCGGCGGCAGCTTCGAGCCGCTGGGCGGCCAAAACCTGATCGAGCCGGCGGCCTGCGGTTGCCCGGTGATCATGGGCCCGTCGACCTTCAACTTTGCCGAGGCGGCGCAGCTGTCGCTGGCGGCCGGTGCGTCGCTGCGGGTCGAGGGCATGGAGCAGGCCGTGACGGCCGCGCTGAAGCTGGTCGAGAACCCAGAGCGTCGCGCCACGATGGCACAGGCCGCGCTGGCGTTTTCTTCATCGAACCGTGGGGCTGCCGAGCGCACAGCGGCCGCGGTGCTGGCGATTGCGCAGGCGGCGGAGCCGGTGACGGCGGCAGGCGAGCCGCTGGACGAAGAGCCAACGCGGGCCGAGCCCACGCTGGACTGACTGCGGCGCGCGTTCAGCGAACCGGCGGGTTCAGGATCACCGGCGGCACGGGTGCTGTCGGCATCGTCGGCGCCGGCGGATTGAACGGCTGCACCGGCACCGGCGGGATCACCGGAATGCTCGGCGGCGTCACGGTTGTCGCAGGCGGCACCGAGGTGCTGCGATCAGGCCCGGTGGCCGAAGGCACGGCCGGCACGCTGCCGTTGCTCGCCAGCGTCGCGTTGATCGCATTCATGTCGTCGGTCGTCAGCGTGCCGTTGGCCTGGCGCAGCTTCAGGTTGCCCAGCAGCACGTTGTAGCGCGCCTGCGCCAGGTCGCGTTTGGTCTGGTACAGCTGGCTTTGCGAGTTCAGCACGTCGATGTTGATGCGCACGCCCACCTGGTAGCCGAGCCGGTTGGCGTCGAGCGCGCTCTGGCTCGACGCCTCGGCCGCTTCCAGCGCCTTCACCTGTCCTGCGCCAGAGACGAGCCCGAGGTAGGCCGCGCGCGTGGCCTGCGCCACGCTGCGGCGGGTGCCGTCGAGCACGCTGCGCGACTGGTCTTCGAGCGCCAGCGTTTCCTTGATGCGGTTTTCGGTGGCGAAGCCGGCGAACAGCGGCAGGTTGAAGGTCACGCCGACCGTGGTCGCGTTGACGCGGGTGCCCACGGTGCTGGTGCTGGTGCCCGTCGGGTTGCGCGTGACGTTGTAGCCCAGGTTGGCGTCGAGCGTGGGCTTGTGGCCGGCCTTGGCCTTGTCCACTTCGAGCCCGGCCACGTCGAGGCCCAGGCGGGCCTGCTGGATCGAGGGATGCACCTCGTCAGCCTGCGCGACCCATGCGTTGATGTCCGCGGGCACGGCGGCGGGCAGCACTACCGGCACCCGCAGCGGCACCGGCACGCTGCCGGGGCGGCCGACCAGCTGGTCGAGCACGATCTTCTTCACCTGCAGGTCGTTCTCGGCCGCAATCTCCTGCGCGATCACGAGGTCGTAGCGGGCCTGCGCCTCGCGCGAGTCGGTGATGGTGGAGGTGCCGACCTCGAAGTTGCGCTTGGCCGACGCCAGCTGCTCGGCCACGGCGACCTTCTGCGCGCGCACGAGCGCCAGGCTGTCCTGGCTTGCGAGCACGTCGAAATACGCCTGGCTCACGCGCACGATCAGGTCTTGCTCGGCAATGGTGAGCACCGCCTGCGCGATGTCGGCCTGGCGCTTGCCCTGCTCGTACGTGGCCCAGTTGGCGGGCCGGTACAGCGGCTGCGTGGCGTTGATGCCGACGTTCTGCGTGTTGAAGTTGCGCGGCGTGGTGGTGCCGCGGCCGCTGCCCGTGAGAGTGTCGATGTCGAGGTCGCTGCGCGTCACGCCGGCCGTGAGCCCCACGGCGGGCAGGATGCCGGCCTTGGCCTGCGCGGCACGCGCGACGTTGGCCTCGTACTGGGCCCGCGCGCCCTGGTAGGTGGCGTCGTAGCCGCGGGCGGCGTCATAGAGTTCGTTCAGTGTCTGGGCCTGGGTCAGGGCCGGCGATGCGAGCAGGGCTGCGAAGATGCTTGCGAGCGCTGCGGAAAGAGGCGAAAGCCGGGGCCTGGAAGGCATTGAACGTCCTTGAAGAAAGAATCAGTAGCGCGGGACCGAGGGGTCGTGCGAAGACCAGGCGTCGATGCCGCCCGCCACGTTGGCGAGCTGGTCAAAGCCGTTCTGGTTCAAAAAGGCGGCCACGCGCTGGCTGCGCGCGCCGTGATGGCACAGGCATGCAATTCGAAGTTCGGACTGGCCGTCGTTCAGTTCGGCCAGCCGCCCGGGAATCTCGTTCATCGGAATCGCCACCAGGGTGAAGCCTTGGGGCGCGACGCTCGCCGTCTGCAGTTCCCAGGGCTCGCGCACGTCGAGCAGCACGGGGGTGGCATCGGCGTTCTGGGCGAACCAGGCGGCAAGGTCGGCGGGGCGGACTTGGTCGATCATTCGGTCAACCGCCGGCTCAGAACGAGAAGCGCGAGGGCTCGGGGAAGTTCAGCAGGCGCGGGGCCACGATGTCCCAGGGCTGGATGGTGTCCCACTTGCTTTCGCTCGAGCGGGTGACGAAGTGGGCGCGCATCATCGGCTCTTCGCCCACGATGGCCGAGAGGCGGCCGCCGACCTTGAGCGAACCCAGCAGGTTCTGCGGAATGCGGGCGACCGAGCCGCTCAGCACGATCACGTCGAAGCTCGGGCCGCTGGCCAGGGGCACGGCGCCGTCGGCATTGCGCACTTCGACGTTGGTCACGCCGTTGCGGCGCAGCGTCTCGGCGGCGCGGGCGGCCAGCACGGGGTTGATTTCAAGCGACAGCACCTGGGCGGCGCGGGCGCCCAGCAGGGCGGCCATGAAGCCGGAGCCGGTGCCGATCTCGAGCACCGATTCGTGCTTCTGGATGTGCAGGTCTTGCAGCGTGCGTGCCTCGACCTTGGGCGACAGCATGAATTCGCCGGGCACGGAGCCGTCGAGCAGGGGCAGTTCCATGTCGAAGAAAGACAGCGTGCGGTGTTCTTCCGGCACGTAGTCTTCGCGGTGGATTTCGGCCAGCAGTTCGAGGATGTCCGTTTCCAGCACATCCCAGGGGCGGATCTGCTGTTCGATCATGTTGAAGCGCAAGCGCTCGAGGGTGGGGGTGGGGTTCATGGCGTGGTTTTCCTAGTGGGCTCAGGACAAACCTTCAATTTTAGGTGCCGGCGGTGACACCGGCGGCACGCTCGGCCTTCCGGGGTGCGCGCTGAGCCCGTTGATCACCACGTCGGCCTGCACGGCGACGTACTTTTCGGGGTCGAGCGCCGATGCGCCGTCGACGCAGACCATGGCCGAATGCTTCCAGAGCATGAGGAAGACCATGGGCGCCACCACCGAATAGATCGCGTGGTCGATGTCCATCGGCGCGAACTCGCCGCTGTCGATGCCGCGCTTGAAAATGCGCCGCAGCAGCTCGTGGCCGGGCCGGACCACCTCGCGGCGGTAGAACTCCGCCAGTTCGGGAAAGTTGGCGCCCTCGCTCATCATGAGCTTGGTCAGGCCCGAGGCCTGGGTCTTGCCGACGCGCTCCCACCACACGTTCATGCAGTAGCGCAGCATCTCGGCCGTGGTGCCTTCGAAGGCCTCGAACTCGGCATTCCACTCCGTGAAACGGCCGCCGAGGTTTTCCATGACCACGGCCTTGAACAGCTCTTCCTTGCTCGGAAAGTAGAGAAAGAGGGTGCCCTTGGAGACGCCGGCACGCGCCGCCACTTCCTCGGAACGGGTGGCGGCAAAGCCCTTTTCGACGAACAGATCGAGCGCGGCGGCCAGCAGTTCGCCGGGACGCGCCTCTTTCCGGCGCTCGCGCTTGGCGTGCACCGGGCAGATCTTTTCGACGAAGGAGCGGGGCGTGGGCATGATGTTAATGACTCGCGGGTTAGTAATGTAGTGACCGGCATCCGTCACGTCAAGCCGCGACAATATCGGGTTCGTCTTTTTCCAACCTGCCGGAGCAGCACCATGTCCACTTCACCGTCGCCGACCGCAACCATCGTGCTGGGCGGTGGCTGCTTCTGGTGCACCGAGGCGGTGTTCGACCGGGTGCAGGGCGTGCTGGACGTGGAATCGGGCTATTGCAACGGCCAGACCGTCAACCCGACCTATGAGCAGGTCTGCACCGGCCGCACCGGCCATGCCGAGGTGGTGAAGCTAGATTTCGACCCGGCGCAGATCAGCCTGCGTGAAATCCTCGAAATCTTCTTCGTCGTGCACGACCCGACCACGCTCAACCGCCAGGGCAACGACGTCGGCACCCAGTACCGCAGCGGCATCTACTACACCAGCGACGCCCAGAAAGAGGTGGCCGAAGGGGTCATCCGCGAGATCGAGGCCAGCAAGACCTATCACTCGCCCGTCGTCACCGAAGTGGCAAAGCTCGCCAACTACTCGACGGCCGAGGCCTACCACCAGGACTACTTCCTGAACAACCCGAACCAGGGCTACTGCGCATTCGTCGTGGGCCCGAAGGTCGAGAAGTTCCAGAAGACCTTCGCCTCGCGCCTGAAGGCCTGATCGCCTTCCGTCCCATGCGCATGGCCCGCCAGTCTCCCTCCCGTTCGTCGCGCGCGTTCATCGTCGCGCTGGCGTTCGCGCTGTGGATTGCGGGCACGCTGGGGGTCATGCACCGTTCGCTGCACGTGCCGGGCCTCTCGCACGCCGAGGCGGCGGTGCAGGTGCAGCAGGCATCGCGCAGCGGCGCGCACGACCACGCGGCTCACGGGCTGGGCAGCCTGTTCGGCGAGCACACCGACGCCGAATGCCGGCTGTACGACCAGCTGGAGCACGGTTCCGCCGTGCCCAGCGTGCCGCTGGTGGTGCTGCCGATGCTGCTGCCGTCGGCCACCTTCGCCTATCTGCAGGGCGAGGTCGTCGCCCGCTGGATCGCGCTCTTCGACGCGCGCGGTCCGCCTTCCTCTCGCTGAATCTCCCTGTGTTCCGGCTGCCGCAGCCCGCATCGCGCGGGCTGCGGCAGATCGTTCATCGATTCAACGAGTGTCCATTCATGATTCCCAATTTCCGTCGCAGTGCCGTTGGCATTGCCGTTCTTTCACTGCTGTCCTGGTCGGCCTTCGCCCAGGACGCGACCACCACGACCACCACCGTCGCGCCCAGCGCCGAAGGCACGCTGTCTACCGTGGAGATCCAGTCCGAGCGCCTCAAGAAGGCGCGCATGGAACTCTCGCCCGAGGTCGGCGCGACCGTCTACCGCATCGACCGCGCGGCCATCGACGCGCTCGGCAAGGGCGACGCCACGCCGCTCGACGACGTGCTGCTGACACTGCCCGGCGTGGCCAAGGACTCGAAGGCTTCCGGCTCGCTGCATGTGCGCGACGACCACGGCAACGTGCAGTACCGCGTCAACGGCGTGCAGCTGCCCGAAGGTATTTCGGGCTTCGGCCAGTCGCTGGACACGCGCTACATCGACTCGGTCAACTTCCTGACCGGCGCCTTGCCCGCGCAATACGGCCTGCGCACTGCCGGGGTGGTCGACATCCAGACCAAGCAGGGCTTCGGCAAGCCCGGCGGTTCGCTCGGCTTTACCTTCGGCAGCCACAACACGCTGGAAGAAAGCGGCTCCGTCTACGGCACCACCGGCAACCTGAGCTACTACCTGTCGGGCAGCCTGGTGTCCAACACCAACGGCATCGAGAACCCGCAGCCCACGCTCAACGCGCAGAACGACCGCACACGGCAGGGCAAGACCTTCGGCAACCTCTCGTACTACCTCGACGCCGATACGCGCCTGGGTCTGATGTTCGGCACCTACAACGGCAAGTTCCAGATTCCGACCAACCCGAACCAGACGCCGTCCTTCTCGCTGGCCGGCTACAGCGACCTGGGCACGGGCTACAACGGGCTGCCGTCGTCCGATGTGCGCGAGCGCCAGACCGAAGCCACGCGCTTCGTCGCGCTGTCATACCAGAAGACGGTGGGCGCGCTGGACTTCCAGCTCTCGGCCTTCCACCAGTACTCGAGCCTGCACTACGTGCCCGACGCCGTGGGCGACCTGATCTACAACGGCGTGGCCTCCGACACCCTGCGCTCCAACTCGTCCAACGGCCTGCAGGCCGATGCGTCGTACAAGCTGAACGATGCCCACACGCTGCGCTTCGGGGGCGCCTACACGCGGCAGACCACGCGCAGCATCAATGCGGTGAACGTGTTCCTGGTCGACGACACCGGCGCGCAGGTAGGCAACACGCCGCTGCTGATCAACGACAACTCCAGCAAGGTCGGCCAGCTCGCCAGCCTCTACCTGCAGGACGAATGGCGCATCGACCCGAAGCTGACCTTCAACTACGGCTTGCGCTACGACAGCGTCGACGCTTTCACCAAGGAGCACCAGTGGAGCCCGCGGCTGAACCTTGCGTACAAGCTGTCGGACGACACGGCGCTGCACGCGGGCTACGCGCGCTACTTCACGCCGCCGCCGCAGGAGCTGGCCTCGCAGCAGAGCATCAATCTGTATGCGGGCACCACCAACCAGCCGGAGGTTGCCAACTCCGATGCGGTGAAGGCGGAGCGCACCCATTACTTCGACCTGGGCGTGGACCACAAGGTGAATGCCAACCTGTCGCTGTCGGCCGACGTGTACTACAAGGACATCACCAACCTGCTCGACGAAGGCCAGTTCGGCCAGGCGCTGATCCTGTCGCCGTTCAACTATGCCAAGGGCTTCGCGCGCGGGCTGGAGCTGTCGGCCCGCTACAGCGACGACCACTGGTCGGCCTACGCGAATTTCGCCTACCAGAAGGCGATGGGCAAGGACATCGTGTCGAGCCAGTCGCTATTCGGCGCCGATGAGCTGAGCTACATCGCCAACCACTACGTGTACCTGGACCACGACCAGACCTACACGCTGTCGGGCGGCGCCAGCTACCGCTTCGGCGACAACCAGGTCAGCGGCGACCTGATCTTCGGCAGCGGCCTGCGCCGCACCCCCGACGGCGGCGCGCCCAACAGCGCGGCGCTGCCGCACTACGCGGTGGTCAACGCCGCCTATTCGCACACCTGGAAGGAGGCTTCGGGCGGCGACATCGTCGGGCGCATCGCCATCCTGAACCTGTTCGACAAGAGCTACCTGCTGCGCGACGGCACGGGCGTGGGCGTGGGTGCGCCGCAGTACGGCACGCGGCGCAGCCTGTACGTGAGCATGACCACGCACTTCTGATGCAGGTCGCACGCAGATGACGCACACGAGGCTCTCGCGCACAGTCGCCTTCATGCTGCTCGTCGCAGTGTGGGTGACGTCGACGCTCGGCCTCGTGCATGCCACGCTGCACGTGCCGGGCGATCGCGCCTGGGCCCTGTCCGCCGAGCGCGCGACCGCTGCCACTACCGTGGCTTCGGGCGCGCACGCCCCGGCGCAGCGGCACACCTGGCTGCATGCGCTGTTCGGCGACAAGACCGACGCCGAGTGCCGGCTGTACGACCGGCTGTCGCACGGCTTCAGCGCGCCCGGCGTGCCGCTGGTGGTGCTGCCGATGGTGCTGCCGTCGGCCACCTTCGCGTATCTGCAGGGCGAAGCCGTCGCCCGCTGGATCGTGCTGTTCGACGCACGCGGTCCGCCTTCCACTCGCTGAATTTCCGATGTGTTCCGACTGCCGCACCCGCTTGGCGTGGGTGGCGGCCGGTCGTCCCTTGATTTCAACGAGTGTCCATTCATGACTCCCAATTTCCCTCGCAACGCCATCGGCGTTGCCGTTCTTTCGCTTGCCTCTTTCGCAAGCCTGGCCCAGGCGCAGGCCCAACCCGCCGACGCCACCAGCCTGCGCGAAGTCACCGTCACCGGCAACCCGCTCGGCGCCAGCGACCTGATCGCGCCGACCACCACGCTGTCGGGCGACAAGCTGCTGCTGCGCTCCCAATCGACGCTCGGCGAAACGCTCGACAACGTGCCCGGCGTGAGCAGCAGCTACTTCGGCCCCAACGCCAGCCGCCCGATCATTCGCGGCCAGGACGGCGACCGCATCCGCATCCTGCAGAACGGCGGCGGCGCGCCCGACGCCTCGGCGCTGAGCTACGACCACGCCGTGCCGGTCGATGCACTTGTGACCGACCGCATCGAGGTGCTGCGCGGCCCCTCGGCGCTGCAGTACGGCGGCAGCGCCGTCGGCGGCGTGGTCAACGTGATCGACAACCGCATTCCGACGGAGCCGATCAACGGCTTCGGCGGCCGCGCCGACCTGGGTTACTCCACCGGCAACAAGGAAAAGAACGGCGGTGTAGTGCTCGAAGGCGGCAACGAACGCCTGGCGATCCACGTCGACGCCTTCAACCGCGACTCGAAAGACGTGTCGGTGCCGATCACGCTCGAATGCAGCAAGCCCGGCTCGCCGTGGACTGCGCGCAAGATCTGCAACTCGGCCAACGAAGCGCACGGCGGCGCCGTCGGCGGCACGATGTTCTTCGACCAGGGCTACATCGGCGCCTCGGTCAGCACCTACCGCAGCAAGTACGGCACCGTGGCTGAAGACGACGTGACCATCGGCATGAAGTCCGACCGCTATGCGATCGAAGGCGAGTGGCGCCCGGGCGGCTTCATCAGCAGCATCCACGCGAAACTGAGTCATACGGACTACCGCCACACCGAGTTCGAGGGCGGCGAAGCCGGCACCACGTTCTCGAACATGAGCAACGACCTGCGCATCGAGGCGCGCCACCAGAAGATCGGCAACTTCGAAGGCCTGGTCGGCTTCAGCAGCGAAACCAACCGCTTCGCCGCCGACGGCGAGGAGGCCTTTGCACCGCACAGCCGCACGCGCTCCAACGCGCTGTTCATGTACGAGGAATACGGCACTTCATGGGGCCGCCTGAGTTTCGGTGCGCGCACCGAGCAGGTCCGCATCCGCTCGCTGGGCTACCCGGACGATCCGACGGTCACGCGCTTTGCTGTTGGCGAGCGCACCTTCAATCCGCACAGTGCGGCCTTCGGTGCGCTGGTCAACCTCGCGCCGCAGTGGCAGCTGACTTCGAACCTCGCCTATACCGAGCGCGCGCCGAAAGACTACGAGCTGCTGGCCAACGGCCCCCACGTGGCAACGGCCGCATGGGAGGTGGGCGACCCGAACCTGAAGAAGGAAAAGTCCACCGGCCTCGACCTGGGCGCTCAATGGAAGTCGGGGCCCAACACGGCCCGCGTCAACGCGTATGTCACGCGCTTCAGCAACTACATCGGCCTGACGGCATCGGGGCGCAACCTCGATGAAGAGGGCAACGTGGCCGAGCCCGGCGCCACCGACACGCTGGCTGAGTACGTCTACAGCGGCGTGCGCGCGCGCTTCACCGGCATCGAGGCCAACGGCAACCTGCGCCTGCTGGGCACCGACGGCTTCGCACGCATGGGCGACGCGGGCACGCTCGACCTCGAGTGGCGCGGCGACATCGTGCGCGCGAAGAACCTCGACACCGGCGAGCCGCTGCCGCGCATCGCGCCGCTGCGCCTGGGCGCAACGCTGGCCTATGCCAACGGCCCGTGGGGCGCGCGCTTCGGCTTCGACTACAACGCAGCGCAGCACCGCATTCCGTCGGTGGGCGCGCGCGAAACCGATGCATACACGCTGTGGAATGCGGCCATCACCTACCGCATGAAGGTGCAGCGCGCCAACCTCACCTGGTATGCGCGCATGGATAACATCACGAACAAGCTGGCCTACAGCGCGACCTCGATCCTGACGACGACGGTGTATCCGAACGCACCGTTGCCGGGGCGGACGCTGAAGGTCGGCCTGCGCGTGACGTTCTAAGGGCGCAAGGGGGCGGGCGAAGACGAAGGAGTCCCTCGGCTATCCTCGCCGAGTGAATTCCATCGTCATCTCCTCGCTCCTTCCCGTCGTCCTGCTCATCGCTGTCGGCTATCTGGCAGGCAAGCGCCGCTGGATCGGCGGCAATGCGGTGAAAGACCTGTCGCACCTCATCTTCCTGCTGCTCGCGCCTGCGCTGCTGTTCCGCGCCATGAGCACGGTGCACGTCGAGCAGTTGAGCCTCAAGCCCGTGGCGGCGTACTTCATCGCCTCGGGCCTGCTGTTCGCGGGCACGCTGGCGCTGCGCGGGTTCAACCGCACGGCGGCGGTGCTCGCGCTGGCCAACACCTACAGCAACACCGTGATGATCGGCATCGCGCTGATCGGCCTCGCATACGGCGAGGAGGGCATGGTGGTGCTGCTCACGCTGATCTCGCTGCATTCGCTGGTGCTGCTGACGAGCGCCACGGTGGTGCTGGAGCTGGCCGTCGCGCGCGAGCAGGCTGGCGCCGCTGGCGCAGACAAGCGGCCGTCGATGGCGCGCACCGTGATGCGCGCGCTGCGCAACGCCATCATTCACCCCGTGCCGATGCCGATCATCGCGGGCCTGTTGTTCGCGCAGACCGGGCTGGTCATGCCCGAGGTCATCGACAAGCCGATCCAGCTGCTGGGCCAGGCTTTCGGGCCGATCGCGCTGGTGATGGTGGGCATCACGCTCGCGCTCACGCCCATCGGCCGGCACTGGCGCGGCGCGCTGGTGCAGGCGCTGGTGAAGAACCTGCTGCATCCGCTGCTGGTGGCCGTCATCGGCTGGCTGCTGGGCGTGCGCGGCATTCCGCTCACGGTGATGGTTGTGGCAGCGGCGCTGCCGATCGGCGCCAACGTGTTCCTGTTCTCGCAGCGCTACCGCACGTCCGAAGACCTGGTGACGGCCAGCGTCGCTGTGTCGACGGTGCTGGGGCTCGTCACGCTCACGCTCGTGATGATGTGTGTGCAGTGGCTGCCCTGAGTCCTTCGGTCTCTTCTCCTTGGCGTTGAGCGGACTTTCGCCTTAGAGCGCTTCGCCGCGTGCCTATGCCGTTTGGCAGGGTGGCCGTTTGGCGAGATGGCGCGGGGCCGCCGGCACCCTACATTTGCCGGCTGATGATTCACCCGGCGCGCTCTTCGCCCCTTCTTGCTATGGCGGTGGTCGCGATGGTGATCGCGCTGCACGGCCGTCCCGCGCAGGCCGCGGAGCCCGCTGGCGCGGCCAAGCCGTGCCGCACGCCGTGCCTGTCGGCGAACGTGCCGCGCGAGCCGGCCGAGCCGTCGCCCGCCGAGAAGTCTGAAAAGACGGACGAGGCGCCGCTGAAGCCGAAGCCGGTGATCAGGACGCGCGCACAGCAGCCGGCCGCACCGCCATCACCGCCGCCAGTGCAACGCGAAGCCGCCGCGCCGCGCGCCGCGCCATCGAAGCGCTGCAGCGAAATCAACATGCGCGCCGCCGTCGGCGAGCCGCTGTCGGACCAGGACATGAAGACATTGAGGAGCCAATGCTGATGACGACCACCACCCAACGAGTCCGCGTGGCACTGCGCGTGTTCGCGCTGTGCGCAGCCGCCGTACTTGCCGCCGCCTGCGCGCACCGCCCCGCGCCCGGCAACGCCATGCCTTTCGACCAGGCCGTGAACCAGGCAGTGGACGACCTGATGGTGCAGACGCAGAAGCTGCCGGCCTTCCTGGCCAAGGTGGAATCGACGCTCACGCAGCGCCGCATCGTGATCGACCCGCTGCTCGAAGGCGCGAGCGGCCAGCAGACCGAGGTGACGCGCGTGGCGGAACAGCGCATCGTCCAGCGCATGCAGGCACAGTTCAAGCAGTTCACCGTCACGCCGTTCAACGCCAGCGAAATCGGCAACGCACAGTACGTGCTGAACGGCACGCTGGTGCGCGACAAGGACGCCTCGGGCGGGCCGTACCGGCTGAACCTTGCGCTGACCGAGATCAAGAGCGGCGTGGTGATTGCGCAGTCGGTCACGCGCATCAGCGATGCCGCGCTCGACACGCGGCCCACCGCCTTCTTCCGCGACAGCCCGGTGAACGGCAAGGACCGCGGCGTCGAAGGCTACATCCGCACCGCCGAAACCCAACCCGGCCAGGCCGCCGACGCGCTGTACCTGGAGCGCCTGCCAACCTCGACCGTGCTGCAGGAAGCCACCGCTGCCTACGAGGCCGGCCGCATGAGCGAGGCGCTGAGCCGCTACGAGGCCGCGTCGAAACGGCCCGACGGCCAGCAGCTGCGCATCTACAGCGGGCTGTACCTCACGCAATCGCAGCTCGGCCGCACTGCCGATGCCGAGAAGACCTTCGGCACCATCGCGCGCCTGGGGCTCGAAACCAACAACCTGAGCGTGAAGTTCCTGTTCAAGCCGGGCTCGACCGATTTCCTGTCCGATCCGAAGATCAGCACCGCCTATCCGATGTGGCTGCGCCAGATTGCGCGGCAGGCGGCGCAGATCGATTCGTGCGTGGTGGTCACGGGCCACACGAGCCGCACGGGCTCGGAGGCGGTGAACGAGCGGCTGTCGCTGCAGCGCGCGGTGAGCGTGAAGGCCCGACTGGTGGGCGAGGCGCCGCCGCTGTCGAAGAAGCTGCGCGAATCGGGCATGGGCTTTCGCGAGAACATCGTCGGAACGGGGGCCGATGATGCGAGTGACGCGCTGGACCGGCGCGTCGAATTCAAGGTCGTAGGCTGCGAGGCCTGACGACGCGGCTCAGGGGGCGAGGCGCTCGCGCACCCAGTCGCTGCCTTCGAGCCGGTAGCGCAGCCGGTCGTGCAGCCGGCTCTTGCGGCCTTGCCAGAATTCCCAGCGGTCGGGCACCAGCCGATAGCCGCCCCAGTGCGGCGGGCGCGGCGGCGAGAGCAGGTGCTTGGCGGCGAACACGGCTGCGTTCTTCACCAGCACGTCGCGTCCGCTGATCACTTCGCTCTGCGGGCTGGCCCAGGCGCCGATGCGCGAGTCGAGCGGGCGGCTTGCGAAGTAGGCGTCGCTCTCTTCGGCGCCCGCCTTCTCGACGCGGCCCTCGATGCGCACCACGCGCTCCAGCTCGACCCAGTGGAACTGCAGCGATGCGTACGGATTGCCCGACAGCTCGCGGCCCTTGCGGCTTTCGTAGTTGGTGTACCAGACGATGCCGCGCGCGTCGTAGCCCTTGATGAGAACGATGCGGCTCGACGGCCGCAGGTCGCTGCCCACGGTGCACAGCGTCATCGCGTTGGGCTCGGGCACCTGCGCGTCTATGGCTTCGGTGAGCCAGCGTTCGAACTGCTTCATCGGATCGCCGGCGCTGTGGGCCTCGCCGAGCTCGGCTCGCTCGTAGCTCTTGCGCAGTGCCGCCAGTGCGTCATTGGAGAGAGGGGAAGTCATGCCGGGATTGTTGCGCACATACTCGGCCCATGACGACACAGAAGGCGAATTCCCCGGTAGTGATCGTGCTGGCCTCGGGCCGCGGCGAGCGCTTCATTGCAGCTGGCGGCACGGGATCGAAGCTGAAGGCTCTGCTCGCCGGCAAGCCGGTGCTGGAGCGCACGCTCGACGCGGTGCGCGCCAGCGGCCTGCCGTGGCATGTGGAAGACGCGGGGCACCCCGGCATGGGCGACTCGATCGCGGCTGCCGTGCGTGCCACGTCCGACGCGCAGGGCTGGCTGATCCTGCCGGGCGACCTGCCGCTGGTGCTGCCCGCGACGCTGCAGGCCGTGGCTGCTGCCCTTGGCGGCCGGGTGAATGCCGTGCAGCCGCAGTACCGGGGAGAGCGCGGGCATCCGGTGGGCTTTGCCGCCGGGTGCGGCGCGCAGCTCGCTACCTTGGAGGGAGGCCTCGGCGCATCGTCCATCCTGCGGTCGATGCGCGCCATCGATTCGGTCGCCGACCTGGCGGTGGACGATGTCGGCGTGGTCACCGACATCGACACGCCCGAGGCGCTGGCGCAGGCCGAGGCGCTGTGGCTGGCGCGCGTGAACGCCTAGCCTTTTCTATTCGATCAGGGCTTGGCGATCACGGCGCAGGCGATGCGCGGGCCCGAGTTGCCTGCCGGCTGCGTCGTGAAATCGTCGGGGTCGCGGTGCACCACCAGCGCACGGCCGACCACGCTGTTGGCGGCGCCCGGGGTCAGCGAGATCGCGTGGTCTTCCACGCTGAAGCGCGCCATGCCGTTGGCGTCGGCCCGCAGGCTCGGCAGTTCGCCGGCATGGCTGCCTGGCGCGGCGAACTTGCCGTGCGTGCCGCCGGTCGGGTTGAAGTGGCCGCCCGAGGCATTGCCGTTGTCGCCGCAGTCGCCCTTTTCGTGGATGTGGAAGCCGTGCTCGCTGCCCGGCACCAGGCCGCGCACCTCGCCCGACACGCGCACGCCATGCTCGAGGGCGGTGAAGGTCACCGTGCCACGCGTCGGGTTGGGCGTGATCGCGGCGGTCGGCACCAGTTCGACGGCCGTGCTCGGCTTGCCGCCCATGCTGCCGCAGGCGGCCAGGAGGGCCGAGGCGAGGAGGGCGGCGCCGGTGGCGATGAGACGACGTTGGTTCATGTGTTTTCCTTGGAGGGTCCGGAAGGTTGGGAGGATTCGGATTTGTCTGGAGACCCCGGAACATATACCGGAGCCTGCGGTGCATCGCAATCAGCAGCGTTCCCTGACTGGCGCTGCTCCTGTTCCTTCGCCGCGGCCAGCGCCACCAGCCGTGCCAGCGCGGCGTCGTGGATCGAATGCCGCTGCAGCTCCAGCAGCGTCTGCTGCGCGTAGTCGAGCGAGCTGCCGTAGCGGCCCACCGCGTGGGCGAAGATGTGGCGGTAGCGCTCGTCGCTGAGCTCGCCCGTGAAGTTGGGGCTGCGCCGCGACAGCGTGAACGCCAGCGCGCGCACATGGCCCTCGGCCGTGCCGCATTGCAGCCACCTGGGGTCGTACACGCCGGTCGGCATCTCGCGCAGCCAGAGCCGGCCCAGGGTTTCGAGGCCCTCGGCCTTCGGCACGCGGAACACCATGCCGCGGCAGCTGCCGCCCGAGAGCAGTCCGAACACGAGGCCCGGCGTCTGCACGCTGCCGCGGTTCACGCGGCTCCACATCTTCAGCGCGCGGTGCCAGCCGTGCACCCAGGCAGGTCGGCGTTCAGTGAAGCTGAATTCGGGCCGCCAGATCAGCGAGCCGTAGCCGAAGAGCCAGAGGTCCTCATGCCCGCCCCAGTCGGCGATGGCGCGCTCGAGCATCGGCTGCGGGTCGCGCAGGGGCTTGGGCATGGGGTCGAGTCCCGGCGGACCGGGGTTCGGCGCAGGGTCCGACACGGGGGTGTCAGGGCCGACGCCTACAATTTCCTGATCATGGTTCACCGCACCATTATTTACCGACCTCTTTCCTACGGAGCAAGACCCGCAATGAGCGACGACGACAGCCAGCAGAATTTCATCATCGGATTCGTCATGGCGCTGATCGCCCTGGTGATCTTCTTCGTGGTGGGCATCGTGCTCTGGCACAAGGGGCACAACCCGGCGGCCGCCAAGCCCGCTGCGGCAGTGACAATCTCGGCGCCCGCACCCGGAGCTGCGCCCAAGGTGGCCGAGGTCACAGAGACGGTGACGGTCACGATCCCCGACGGCGCCAGCGTCCGCGTGGTCGACGGCGTGGTGAGCTTCTACTTCGCGACCGGCAGCGCCGATCTCGCACCGGGCGCCGCCGAGGCACTGGCCGCGGTCATCAAGGGTGTCGAGAGCGGCCGCAAGGCGGTGATCTCGGGCTTCCACGACACCACCGGCGACGCCGCCATCAACGAACAGCTGGCGAAGAAGCGCGCCGAGATGGTGCGCGACGTGCTCGTGGGCCTGGGTGTTCCGGCGGCCAAGGTCGACCTGCAGAAGCCCGCCGTGACGGCCGGCACTGGCAACAACGCCGAGGCGCGCCGCGTCGAGGTGAAGCTGGTCGACTGAGCGCCACGCGCTCCGATTGCCAGATCAGAGAAGAAGCCCGGTGACGCCGGGCTTTTTTGCGTGCGCCTCCCTGCAAGGCTCGAATGGGTAAATTCGTATTGCCTGGCGCCCGGATTTCATCGGGCTTTCGCGCCCGGCTTGTTACCATGGGCCTCCAGGCCCACAGTCGCCCTGGCGACATGCAGCAAGAGCCACGTACCCCCATGAGCAGCAGCACAAACCCCACCGTCCGCGACGTTACCGATCGCATCCGCGAGCGCAGCCAGGGGCTGCGCGGCGCCTACCTCACCCGCCTTGCCGAAATCCGCGCCCGCGACCGCGGCTCCGACCGCATGGGCTGCGCCAACGTGGCGCACGCCGTGGCCGGCATCCCGGCCAACGACAAGTTCCGCGTGGTGACCGAGCGCGCACCCAACATCGGCATCGTCACAGCCTACAACGACATGCTCTCGGCCCACGCGCCGTACCAGGGCTACCCGGACATCATCAAGCAGGAGGCTCGCCGCCTCGGCGCCACCGCGCAGGTGGCCGGCGGCGTACCCGCCATGTGCGACGGCGTCACGCAGGGCACGCCCGGCATGGAGCTGAGCCTGTTCAGCCGCGACCTGATCGCCATGAGCACCGCGGTCGCGCTCACGCACGACATGTTCGATGCGGCACTGCTGCTCGGCGTGTGCGACAAGATCGTGCCGGGCCTCCTGATCGGCGCGCTGCACTTCGGCCACTTGCCGACCGTGTTCGTGCCAGCCGGCCCGATGCCCTCGGGCCTGTCGAACGGCGCCAAGTCGAAGGTGCGCGAACAGGCGGCGCAGGGCCTCGTGGGCCGCCAGGGCCTGCTCGACGCCGAGATGGCCGCCTATCACACGGTGGGCACCTGCACCTTCTACGGCACCGCCAACAGCAACCAGATGCTGCTCGAAGCCATGGGCCTGCACGTGCCCGGCACGGCCTTCATCCAGCCCGGCGACGCGATGCGCGAAACGCTCACGCGCGAGGCCGTGCGCACGGTGCTGGGCAAGGCGGGCGAGGCAGCATTCAATTGCCCGCCCATCGGCGAGATGGTCGACGAGCGCTGCATCGTCAACGCCATGGTCGCCCTGCTCGCCACGGGCGGCTCCACCAACCACCTGATCCACTGGGTGGCCGTGGCGCGCGCCGCCGGCATCCTGATCGACTGGGACGACTTCTCCAAGCTCTCCGACGTGGTGCCGCTGCTGAGCCGCGTGTACCCCAACGGCAGCGCCGACGTGAACGAGTTCCAGGCCTCGGGCGGCCCCGGCTTCGTGATCGGCGAACTGGTCGATGCCGGCCTCATGCATGCCGACGTGCTGACGGTGCGCTCGGGCGGCATCCGTGAATTCGCGAACATTCCGGCGCTGGCAGGCGATGCGGGCGAGCACCGCCTGCAATGGACCCCCGCCGCGCCCCTGAAGAACGAAGCCGTCACGCGCACGGTCGCGAGCCCGTTCAGCGCCACTGGCGGCCTGAAGTTGCTGAGTGGCAACCTCGGCCGCAGCGTCATCAAGGTGTCCTCGGTGCCCGACGACCGCCACGTCATCGAGGCCCCTGCGCGCGTGTTCGACTCGCAGGCCGCGCTGCAAAAGGCATTCACCGCCGGTGAGCTGGAGCGCGACGTGGTCTGCGTGGTGCGCTGGCAGGGCCCGCAGGCCAACGGCATGCCCGAGCTGCACAAGCTCACGCCGCCGCTGTCGGTGCTGCAGGGCAAGGGGTTCCGCGTGGCGCTGGTCACCGATGGCCGCATGAGCGGCGCGTCGGGCAAGATTCCGGCCGCGATCCACGTCTCGCCCGAAGCGGCAGCGGGCGGCCCGCTCGCCAAGGTGCGCGACGGCGACCTGATCCGCCTCGACTCCGTCGCGGGTACGCTCGCCGTGTTGCTGCCCGAAGACGAATGGGCAGCGCGCGAGACCGCAACGCAACCCGAAGCGCAGCGCATCGCCGACGGACACGGCCTCGGCCGTGAACTGTTCGCCGGCATGCGCCGCAATGCATTGACCGCAGAAGAAGGAGCCTGCTCATGGCTATGAACGAAAAACTCACCGCGCTGGACGTGATGCGCGACGCCCCGGTCATTCCGGTCATCGTGCTGAACGACGTGAAAGACGCCGTGCCGCTGGCGCGCGCGCTGGTGGCCGGCGGTATCCGCATGCTCGAAGTCACGCTGCGCACGCCGCAGGCGCTGCAATGCATCGAGGCCATCGCCAAGGACGTGCCCGAAGCCGTGGCCGGCGCCGGCACCATCCGCAGCGCAGCCGATGCGCAAGCCTCGGCGCTGGCCGGTGCCAAGTTCGGCGTGAGCCCGGGCTACACGCGCGCGGTTGGCAAGGCCTGCCACGACCTTGGCCTGCCGCTGCTGCCCGGCGTGGCCACCGGCAGCGAAATCATGACGGCGCAGGAAGACGGCTACACGCAGCTGAAATTCTTCCCCGCGCTGCAGGCCGGCGGCCTGCCGATGCTCAAGGCCTGGCAGGGTCCGTTCGGCGACGTCACCTTCTGCCCGACGGGCGGCATCCATGCGGGCAACGCAGCCGAGTTTCTTGCGCTGTCGAACGTGGCCTGCGTGGGCGGTTCGTGGATCGTGCCGACCGACGCGATCCGTGACGGCGACTGGGCGCGCATCGAGCAACTGGCACGCGCCGCGAGCCAGCTGCCGCGCTGAGCATCGCCATGAGCGGCGTTGATTTCGACGCGAGCGACCTCAAGGTCATCGCGTTCGACGTTTTCGGCACGGTGGTCGACTGGCACAGCGGCATTGCCGCCGAGGCCGAGAGCGCACTGCCGGGCGTGGACGGCGCAGCCTTTGCGCTGGCATGGCGTGCCGGCTACCAGCCCGCGATGAAGGCAGTGATGGAGCGCATCGCCGCGGGTGAGGGCGGCTTCACGCTGCTCGACGAACTGCACCTGAGCATGCTCGAACAGGTGCTGCACGACTTCAGCTTGGCCGACCGCCTCGACACCGCCGCCAAGCGCGACCTGAGCCGCGCCTGGCATCGACTGCCAGCCTGGCCCGATTCGGTGGCCGGGCTCACGCGGCTCAAGAAGAAGTTCACCATCTGCACGCTGTCGAACGGCAACATCGGCCTGCTCACCGAAATGGCCAAGCGCGCCGGCCTGCCCTGGGACTGCGTGCTGTCGGCCGAAGTGTTCAAGGCCTACAAGCCCGACCCGCGAACCTACCTCGGCGTGGCGGGCGTGTTCGACGCAACGCCCGGGCAGGTGATGCTGGCCGCCGCGCACCACGACGACCTGGCCGCCGCGCGCACCTGCGGCCTGAAGACCGCGTACATCGAGCGCCCGCATGAATTCGGCCGCGCCAGGCCGAAGGATGTGTCGCCGCAGGTGGACAACAACCTGCATGCGCGCGACATCAACGAGTTGGCCGACCTGCTGGGCTGCTGATCAGTCGGTGAGCAGCTTCTCTACCGTGCGCAGGTTGCGCGTGGTTGTGCTCGACTTGTAGCGGGTCTTGGCGAGCAGCTTGGCCACCGGTGTATCGAGGCTCTCGCCGCGCGGGCATTGCCAGTACAGCACGCCCTTGCCGCGCTTCAGCTGTTCAACGTCAGCATCGACGGTGCCGGCCTTCTCCACGATTTCATCGAGCATCGCGGCGTCGGAGCCGAACACGATGTAGGGATGGCGCTCTTCGTCGATGCGCTCGAAGGGGTAGCCCGCCGCCATCTCGGCCACGGTCTTCTGCGTGAGCAGCACGATCCATGCGTCGTAGCCGAATCGCTTGCGCAAGGCCTGCTCGATGCGCGTGCGCAGCGCGGCGGCGTCGCTCTCGCTGGTGTCGAACAGCACGTTGCCGCTGGCGAGCACGGTGCGCACCGCGCCGAAGCCCAGTTCGACGAAGAGCGCCTTCAGATCGGCGCTCTTGATCGTGATGCCGTTGACGTTCACGCCGCGCAGCAGCGCGACATGGCGGGTTGTCGTGGCCTGCTTCTTCGTGCTTGCCATGGGCAGCCCCGCCGTGGTTCAGCGCAGGCCGCCGCCAGCGGCGCCTTCGTCTCGCTGGATCAGCTCGATCTTGTAGCCGTCAGGGTCCGTGACGAACGCGATCACCGTGGTGCCACCCTTGACCGGCCCCGCCTCGCGCGTCACGTTGCCGCCCGCGGCCTTGATCTTCTCGCAGGCCGCGTATGCATCGGGTACGCCCAGTGCGATGTGGCCGTAGGCGGAGCCGAGTTCGTAGCTTTCGGTGCCCCAGTTGTAGGTGAGCTCGATCTCGGCCTGGTCGGGGTTGCCCTTGCCGTAGCCTATGAAGGCGAGGCTGTATTTGTACTCGGGGTTTTCGGACGTGCGCAGCAGGTTCATGCCGAGCACCTTGGTGTAGAAGTCGATGGAGCGCTGGAGGTTGCCAACGCGCAGCATGGTGTGGAGGAGTCGCATCTCGTGGTGCCGTGTAGTTATGGGAAAGATCGGAAAGGGAGGCCGCTATTGTCTGCCTCCCGGCGCGGCGATCAAGCTGCCAGGTTCAGCAGATGGGCCTGGTGGCGCTGCAGGAATTCCATCAGGTGCTGCGGGTACTCAGGCACCACGGCGTTGCGCACGCTGGGACGGGCGGCCAGCGCCTTGCGCCAGGCATCGACCTTGGGCAGGGCATCGAAGACGTGCGAGTCGCTGATCGCGTCGAACACCTCGAAGTAGCGGAACACCGGTGCGAAGACAGCATCGACGAGGCTGAAGCTGCGGCCTGCGAAGTAGGGGCCTTCGCCCAGCGCAGCCTCGACGCGCCCGAACTTTGCGATGAGCGCGAGGCGCTTCTGCTCGAACACGGCTGCGTCCTGCGTGGTCTCGTAGCCCCAGAGGTCGGCGAGGATGGCCGAGCCGAACTCCATCCAGGCGCGGTGCTCGGCGCGGGTGAGCGGGTCTTCGGGGTGCAGGCGCGCGCCGGGCTGCGTTTCTTCGAGGTACTCGCAGATCACGTTGCTTTCGAACAGCACGGCCTCGCTGCCATCGGGGCGCTGCACCTTCAGCAGCGGCACCTTGCCGAGCGGCGAGATGTCGAGGAACCACTGGGGCTTGTTGGCGAGGTCGATGACGACGCGCTCGAAGGGCACGTCTTTTTCATTCAGCGCAATCGCGGCGCGCTGCACGTACGGGCACAGCAGGTGGCTGACGAGGGTGAGGGCTTGTCGCGTCATGGGGCTTTCCGTTCTTTGGGATGGGTGTGTCTGGAACGCCGCGATTCTTGCGATCCCGAACAACCTTTTCCCGATAAGCCCATTCGAGAAAAGGCCCCTGTGTGCTAGGCCGCCGTGTCGAGCCAGTGCGTGATGCGCCCCCCGTGCATCACGCCGATGCGGTCGGCCATGGCGTGCGCCTCGGCCTCGTTGTGCGTAACGAGAATCGCGGTCTGGCCGGCCTGCTTCAGGATGCCGCGCACTTCTGCCGTCAGTCGCTCGCGCGTGCCGCCGTCGAGGTTGGAGAAGGGCTCGTCGAGCAGCAGCAGCGCGGGCGAGGGCGCGAGCGCGCGGGCCAGCGCAATGCGTTGCTGCTGGCCGCCGGAGAGTTCGTGAGGGTAGCGTTCGCCCGCGTCGGCCAGGCCGACCAGCGCAAGCATTCCCGCGACGCGCGATTGCTGCGCCGCACGGTCCAGGCGACGCAGCCCGAACGCCACGTTCTTCGCGGCCGACAGATGCGGAAACAGCGCGTACTCCTGGAACATCATGCCCACGCGCCGCTGCTCGGGCGGCAGGTGCTTCTGCGCGGACGACAGCAGCACGTCTCCGAGCCGGACCGTGCCGGCGCGCACGGGCTCGAAGCCCGCGATGGCGCGCAGCACCGTCGTCTTGCCGCAGCCCGAGGGGCCGAACAGGCAGCCGATGTCGCCCGCGTTCAATGCCAGCGAGAAGCCATCGACGACCGTGTGCAGGCCGCGCGGCGTGTCGTAGGCGAGCGTGATCGCATCGATGTGCAGAGGGGAACTCATGTCTTGTCGGGGCCGGGTGTGAGCGAGGACGTGCCCAGCTGGTTGCGCGCAAGCAGCACGACGGGCAGCAGGCCGGCCAGCACGATCGCGAGCGCGGCAATTGCGCCTTCTTCATACGTGCCGCGCGCGGCCTCGGCATAGAGCCAGGTGGCGAGGGTGTCGAAGTTGGCGGGCCGCAGCAGCAGCGTGGCCGGCAGCTCCTTCATCGCGTCGACGAACACCAGCAGCGCGGCTGCAGCCATGGCGGGGCGCAGCAACGGCAGGTGCACGCGGCGCAGCGTGCCGGCGGTGGTTTCGCCGAGCAGGCGCGAGGCCTGCTCGATGGCGGGGGGAATGCGCGCGAGGCCGGCCTCGATGCCGCCCACGGGCATCGCGAGAAATCGGATCGCGCAGGCCACGACCAGCACGACGCCGGCGCCCATCAGCGGCAGGCCCTGCCAGCCGAGCGCGGTGGCCAGGGCGGCATCGAAGGCCAGCGCAGGCGTGAGCAGCCCGATGGCCAGCACTGTGCCCGGCACGGCATAGCCCAGAGTTGCTACACGCGCCTGCCAGCGCGCACGGTTGAGGCTTGAGCCCTGGCTGCGCGAAGCCCAGGCGACGACCAGCCCCGCCGCCACCGCGACCACGGTGACGCCTGAAGCCAGTGCCAGCGTGTTGCCGAGGCTCGCGATCAGACCCCGGGAAACGCCACCGCCCTGTTGCAGCCGCTTGGCGCTTTCCCAGACGAGGTAGAGCGCAGGGGCCACGAAGCCGATCAGCACGGGCGTCGCTGCCGTCATAGTCGCAGCCCAGGCCGCGCCGCCATGCAGGCGCCGTGGCTGCACCGCGCGCATGCGTTGTGCCGAACCGAAGCGCTGGTGCTGCCGGCCGTTGCGTTCGAGCCAGACCAGCGCCACCACCACGAACAGCATTGCGCACGCAATCTGCGCTGCTCCGGCCAGGTCGGAGCGCGTGATCCACGTGGTGTAGACCGCCACCGTCAACGTGTTCACGCCCAGGAATTCAGAAGCGCCGATGTCGTTGAGCGTTTCGAGCAGCGCCAGGCTGAGCCCCACGGCCAGCGCCGGTCGCGCCAGCGGCAGCGCCACGCGAAAGAACGCGCCGCGCCGGCTCTCGCCGAGCATGCGCGCCGCTTCCATCAGGTGCGCCGGCTGCGTCATGAACATCGCGCGTGCCGTCATGTAGACGTACGGGTAGAGCACGAAGCCCAGCACGAAGATCGCGCCGGGCATCGAGCGCAGGTCGGGCAGGCGGAACTGGCGCGGGCTGTCGAAGCCGAGCACCCAGCGGATCGCGCCCTGCACAGGGCCGATGGGGTGCAGCAGGTCGAGGTACGCGAAGGCGACGATGTAGGTCGGCATCGCCAGCGGCAGCAGCAGCGCCCAGTGCAGCACGCCGCGCCCTGGAAAGTCGTGCGCCGTTACCAGCCACGCGCAGCCGGTGCCGATCACCAGCACCAGTGCGCCCACCCCCGTAAGCAGCAAGGCCGTGTTGAGCGCCGCCTGCGGTAGTACATGTGCGAACAGCGGACCCCAATGGCTGACGCCCGAACCGAACGCGAGCCAAGCCAGCGTGAGCACTGGCGCGAGCACGCCGATGGCGATCAGGAACGACGCGCAGCGCCACGCCGGGCCCGCGGCGCGCAGGCCCGGCGGCTGGCGCCGCGCTGTCAGCATTCAGTCGCCGGCAAGGCGTGCCCGGCCATCCATGTCACTGGTCGAAGCCGACCTTGTCCACCAGGGCGCTGGCCTGCTTGCGGTACTTCGCGATCTCGGTCAGCGGCAGCGGATCGACCTTCAGCTCGCCGATGGTCTGGCCGATGATCGGGTCGAGTGCCACTCCCTTGCGCACCGGGTATTCATAGTTGGTCTGCGCGTACAGCGACTGCGCCGGTTCCGACACCAGGAACTCGAGCAGCTTGACCGCGTTGGCGCGCTGCGGCGCGTTCTTTGCCACGGCCGCGCCGCTGATGTTGACGTGTGTGCCGCCGCTTTTTGCATTGGCGAAGGTCGGGCGCACGACCTTGATGGCGTCGCCCCACTTGCGCGCGTCAGTGCCTTCCTTGGCGCTCTTCATCTGGCCGACGTAGTACGAGTTGGCCAGGCCCACGTCGCAGATGCCACCGAGGATGTCGCGCGCCACGTCGCGGTCGCCGCCCGTGGCCTTGCGTGCCAGGTTGGCCTTGACGCCGCGCAGCCACTGCTCGGCCTTGGCTTCGCCGTCGTGCGCGATCAGCGAGGCGACCAGCGCGGTGTTGTAGGGGTGCTGCCCGGCTCGGATGCAGACCTTGCCCTTGTACTTCGGGTTGGCCAGGTCTTCGTAGCGGAAGCTCGTGAGGGGCAGGCTCTTGTCGGCATACAGCACACGCGCGCGCAGCGAGAGCGAGAACCACTGGCCGTCGGCGCCGCGCAGGTTGGCCGGAATGGCCGATTCGAGCGCGGCCGATTTCACCGGCTGCGTCACTCCGCCGTCGACCAGGTCCATGAGGTTGCCGATGTCCACCGTCATCAGCACGTCGGCCGGCGAGCGTGCGCCTTCGGCCTTGACGCGCTCCAGCAGGCCGTCTTTCACGAACACGGTGTTGACCTTGATGTTGCTCTGCGCACTGAAAGCCGAGATCAGCGGCTGGATCAGCGCGGGCTCGCGCGTCGTGTAGAGCGTGAGTTCGTCGGCTGCGGCAGCCTGTGCGGGCAGGGCGGCGACGGCAAGCCAGGCGGCGCTGGTGGCGAACAATGCGCGCGCGGCGCGGCCTTGGACGCTTGAGCGTTCGGTCATGAGGATCCTCCGGGGGCGGGTGTTCTGGAAAGCACCGAGGCCTGTTGCAGGTCTCGGATGAGAATAATTATCACTGGAGGTGTGAGTTGCGACGCCTTTGGACTTACAGGTCGAAGGCCTACTGCCTCGTTGCAAAGTGCGGTGCCTGCGCTGCTCAGCAGCATGTGATGGCGACCGCTTCCTCCTGCTGACGCCCTCCCGCCCAACCCGATGGCAATCCGGGCGCAGGGGCTCAGCGCGCCGGCAGCACCTCGAACACCAGGCAGGTGGTCGTGGCGTGCGCGAACAGCGTGCCGTCGGGTCCGTAGAGGCGAGCTTCGGCGGTGGCGAGCTGCTTGCCGCAATGGATCACCTTTCCTTCGGCGCGCACGCGCTGCACCTTGGGCGTAAGGCCCTTCACGTAGTTCACGCTCAGCTCGGCGGTGGTGTAGGCGCGCCCGGGCGGCATCATCGTGTGCACTGAGCAGCCCAGGGCCGAATCGAGCATCGTCGCGACCCAGCCGCCGTGGATGGTGCCCAGCGGGTTGAGGTGCTGCGGCAGCGGCGTGCCCTGGAAGATGGCCACGCCCTGGCGCACTTCGAGGATCGTGAAGTCCAGCGTCTTGGCGATGGCTGCGTAGGGAATGTCGCCGTTCAGCATCGCCTGCATCACTTCGAGGCCGGTCTTGCCCGCGATCTGTTCGGGGCGGGCTAGGCCGGGGCCTGGGCCGGCATCAAGGCGCTCGGCGATACGGCGTTCTTCGGCGATCCAGGTTTCGAGCTGGTTGGGGTTTTGTGTCATGCCTGTGTTCCTTCTGGGGGCTTTGGCGGAGGGTGGTAGTTGCATATGCAATAGTTGCACATACAATAATATCCCATGGACACCCCCACCAAGCCACGCGGCTGCACCAGCTTCAAGGTGCGCCAGCTTTCGCGCCGTCTTTCGCAGTTCTACGACGCCGAGGTGTCGAAGAGCGGCTTGAAGACTACGCAGTACTCGCTGCTGTCGAACCTCGCGCGGCTCGGCCCTTCGCGGCCGGTCGACCTGGCGGGCGAACTCAAGATGACCGCTTCGACCCTGAGCCGCAACCTGCAGCCGCTGATCGTCGCAGGCCTGGTTGCGCAGACCGCCGGCGCCGATGCGCGCAGCCGGCTGGTGCATGTCACGCCCGAGGGCGAAGAAAAACGGCGCGAGGCGCTGGCCCACTGGAAGACCGCGCAGCAAAAGCTCAATGCGCTGCTGGGTGTGGAGCGCGTGCTGGCGCTGCACCTGCTGATCGACGAGTCGATGGAACTGCTGGGCGCCGAAGACGTGCCCGACGGCGACGACTGACCCGCCTCCAACCGCTTTCCCGACCCCATCCCATCACGCGTTCCGTCGCGCGCGGCTCCCGTTTTTTCTTCTCCTCCACATCTCATTCCAACAGCAGAGGTCCCATGTTCGCCACCCCCGTTTCCGCATGGCTCCAGCGCCGCGGCATCCACTACGGATGGATCGTCGCCGCCATCACCTTCCTGACCATGCTGACCATGTCGGCCGCGCTGGGCCTGCCGGGCGCCATGCTGCAGCCGCTGGGCAAGGAGTTCGGCTGGAGCACCGAGCAGATTTCGTCGGCGCTTGCGCTGCGCTTCGCGCTGTTCGGCCTCATGGGCCCATTCGCCGCGGTGCTGATGGAACGCTACGGCCTGCGCGCGGTGATCTGCACCGGCCTGGCGCTCGTAGGCATGGGCATGGCGCTGGTCACCATGGCCTCGCAGCTGTGGCAGCTGTTCGTGCTGTGGAGCCTGATGCTGGGCCTGGGCACCGGCATGACGGCGCTGGTGCTCGGCGCGGTGGTGGCGAACCGGTGGTTCGTCGCGCGGCGCGGGCTGGTGATCGGCATGCTCACTGCGAGTTCGGCGACCGGGCAGCTGGCCTTCCTGCCGTTCGCGGCCTGGATGATCGAACACTGGGGCTGGCGCTCGGCCATCGTGCCGATCGTGATCGGCAGCATCCTCATCGGCGTGCTGGCGCTGTGCCTCATGCGCAACCGGCCTTCGGACATCGGCCTGCTGCCTTACGGCGAACTGCCCGGCACGCAGCCGGCAGCGCCCGCCGCAGCAGCGCCGGCGATGAATTTCGCCACGCCGTTCCGCGTGCTGAAGGAGGTGTCGACCAACCGCACCTTCTGGATCCTGGCCGGCACCTTCTTCATCTGCGGACTGAGCACCAACGGACTCGTGCAGACGCACTTCATCTCGCTGTGCGGCGACAACGGCATGGGCGCGGTGCCCGCTGCCTCGGTGCTCGCGATGATGGGCGCCTTCGACTTCGTCGGCACCATCCTCTCGGGCTGGCTGTCGGACCGCTATGACAACCGCAAGCTGCTGTTCTGGTACTACGGCCTGCGCGGGCTGTCGCTGTTCTGGCTGCCGCATTCGGAATTCACCATCTACGGCCTGGGCATCTTCGCGATGTTCTACGGCCTCGACTGGATCGCTACCGTGCCGCCGACCGTCAAGCTCGCGGGCGCCGCCTTCGGCCCCGCCAAGGTGGGCCTGGTGTTCGGCTGGGTCTTTGCCGCGCACCAGCTGGGCGCCGCCACGGCTGCCTACGGCGCCGGCTTTGCTCGCACGCTGCTGCTGACCTACACACCGGCGCTCTACGCGGCTGGCGCGGCCTGCCTGGTGGCGGCGCTGATCGTGATGATGATCCGCCGCCCGGCGGCGAAGGCCGGCTCGCCGGTCACGCCTTCCGCCGCGGCCCGTGCCTGAACGCACCAAGGTTCCCGCCATGACCGCTCCAAACAGCGCCACTGAACTCGACCCGCGCACGCGCCGCCTGCTCGAAGCCCCCATCGTTCCCACGCTGCTGCGCCTTGCTGCACCCAACGTGCTGGTGATGGTGGCGCAGGCCTCTGTCGGCCTCATCGAAACCTACTTCGTCGGCAAGCTCGGCACCAATGCGCTCGCGGGCATGGCACTGGTGTTCCCCATCGTCATGCTGATGCAGATGACATCGAGCGGCGCGATGGGAGGCGGCATCGCTTCGTCGATCGCCCGTGCGCTCGGCGCACGCCGCCGCGCCGATGCCGACGCGCTGGTGTGGCACGCCATCGTCATCGCACTGGGCTTCGGCCTGTGCTTCACGCTGGCGCTGCTGCTGGGCGGGCGCTGGTTGTACGGAATCATGGGCGGCACCGGGCCCGCGCTCGACGCGGCGCTCACGTACTCGAACTGGGTGTTCGCGGGCGCGACGCTGGTGTGGCTCTTCAACTCGCTCTCGGCCATCATCCGCGGCACCGGCAACATGTCGGTGCCGGCCAACGTGACGGTGGTGGGCGTGGTGTTCCTCATTCCGGCGTCGCCGCTGCTGATCTTCGGCGTCGGGCCGCTGCCGGGCATGGGCATCGCGGGCGGCGCGATGGCGCTGCTGCTGTACTACCTGCTGGGCTCCATCGCGCTCATCGTCTACCTGCGCTCGCCGCGCAGTTTGCTGCGGCCCACGCTGGCCGCGCTCAAGCTGCGCTGGCCGCTGTTCCGCGACATCCTGCGCATCGGGCTGGTGGGCGCGGTGTCGACGGTGGCGACCAACCTGTCGATCGGCATTGCCACTGCGCTGACGGGGCACTTCGGTTCGGGCGCGCTGGCTGGCTACGGCACGGCCTCGCGGCTCGAATACCTGCTGGTGCCCCTGGTGTTCGGGCTGGGCGCGCCGCTGGTGGCGATGGTCGGCACCTGCATGGGCGCCGGGCAGCGCGAGCGTGCGCTGCGTGCCACCTGGGCCGGCGCGGCGCTGGCTTTTGCGCTGACCGAGACCATCGGCATTGCGGCCGCGCTGTTCCCGCGCCCATGGCTGCTGCTGTTCGGCAACGACCCGGCCATGCTCGAAACCGGCGCGCACTACCTGCGCGTGGTGGGGCCGCTGTATGGCTTCTTCGGTGTCGGGCTGGTGCTGTATTTCGCGTCGCAGGGCGCGGGGCGGCTGCTGTGGCCGGTGCTGGGCAACATCGCGCGCCTGGCGGTTGCCGGCACGGGCGGCTGGCTGGCGCTGCGCTGGGGCGGCGGGCTCACCGGCGTGTTCGCGGCGCAGGGCGTGGCACTCGTGGTGTACGGCATCGTGATCGCATCGGCCATCGCGGGCGGCGCCTGGTTCGGCCGCGTGGGCTGGCCGCGCACCACCAGCGGCCTGCTGCGGCGCGTGGCGCAGGCTTGAGAACAGTTTTCAACGATTTCCATCAACGAAAGACTCATCATGAAAATCAAGGACTCCGTGGTCTTCATCACTGGCGCCAATCGCGGCCTCGGTCTCGCCTTTGCGAAGGCAGCGCTGGCAGCAGGCGCACGCAAGGTCTATGGCGCGGCGCGCGACCCCAAGAGCGTCACCTTGCCCGGCGTGACGCCGGTGGCGCTCGATGTGACGCAGCCCGCGCAGATCGAAGCGGCCGTGCGTGCCTGCGGCGACGTCACGCTGCTCGTCAACAACGCGGGCATCTCGCGCGGCTCCAGCTTCCTCGGCTCGCCCGATGCGCTGGCTGCAGCTCGCGCCGAATTCGAAACCAACTTCTTCGGCCCCTGGGCGCTGACGCAGGCCTTCGCGCCCGTGCTCGCGGCCAACGGCGGCGGAGGTGTGATCAACGTGCTGTCGGCCCTGAGCTGGACCACCTTCCCGAGCGTGGCGACCTACAGCGCAACCAAGTCGGCGGCCTGGTCGCTGAGCAACGGCCTGCGCAACGAACTGGCCGGGCAGGGCACGCAGGTCACGAGCCTGCACGTGGGCTACATGGACACCGACATGGCAGCGCACGTGCAGGGCGACAAGTCCTCGCCGGACGACGTGGCGCGCCAGGCGCTGGCGGGCATTGAGGCGGGGCGGCCCGAGGTGCTGGCGGACGAAGTCTCGCGGCAGCTCAAGCAGACCCTGTCGAGCGCGACGCCGCCCTATGCGGGTTCCGCAACCTGAACGAAAAACCCGGGCAAGCGGCCCGGGTCTTCATCAATAGCGATAGGGGTTGTTGGGCCGGCGGTCGTAACGGTTGGGTACACCGTCACCGTCGTTGTCCCGACGGCCACCATGGCGGCGGCGGTCATCCCAGCGGCGGTCGTAGTAGCCGTCGCGGCGATAGCCGGGGCCGTAGTAGTGACGCGGCGGAGGCGGCGGTGCGTAGTAGCGGCGCGGAGGCGGCGGTGCGGGCACGACATACACCTGCGCCTGGATGAAGTTTCCGCTCGCATGGGCCTGGGCCGGAACGGTGAGCGTGGCCAGCGACAGAAGGGCCGCGGCGCCGAATGCAAAAGAAAGCTGTTTCATGTGATCCCCCGGTTGTGGTTGGAAGCCCCATCCTCGCGGCCTTGTGTGAAGTTGGTGTAAGGCTGGAGCGAAATCGGATGAAGAGCTGTAAGCGCCTTGCGCGCAGGACGTAGCAAGGCCAAGACACAATTGTGAATGGAGTTTGCACCGCGGAACATGTCCCGCGGATAGGCCATTGGCCGTATCGGCCGGAAGTTCAGCCGCGCGGGGCGGGCAGCATGCGGCGCAGGGCTTCGAAGAACAGGTCCGACTGCTCGCGCTCGCCCTGGATCTGCGCCGCCACGTGCGCGGCCAGCTTCGCGTTGACCGGCACCAGCGGGCGCCCGGTCGACTGCGCGATCACCTGGTGCAGACAGGCGCGCTCCAGGTAGTAAAGGTCGTCGTAGGCGTGGGCGATGTTGCCGCCGGCCACGATCACGCCGTGGTTCGCGAGAAAGGCCACGTCCTTGCCCGCCATGGCGCGGGCGATGCGTTCACCCTCCGCGTCGTCGAGCGCGAGGCCGTTGTATTCGGCGTCGACGGCGATGCGGTTCATGTAGCGCATGGCGTTCTGGCTCGCGGTCGGGTCCAGCGCGCGGTCGACCGTGATCGTGAGCGCCGTGGCGTACGGCATGTGGCAGTGCAGCACGACCGCATGACCCGTGATGCGATGCACCGCGCCGTGGATGAAGAGGGCTGTGGGCTCCACGCGATGGCGCCCGGCGAGCACCTCGCCATGCACGTCGATCAGCACGATGTCGTCGGGGCCGATCTCGCTCCAGTGCAGCCCGCGCGGGTTGATGAGGTAGCGGTCTTGCGCGCCCGGCAGCATCACGCTGAAGTGGTTGCAGACGCCTTCGGACAGCCCGTGATGGGCGGCGGCGCGCAGGGCCAGGGCGAGGTCTTCGCGCAGCTTGCGGACGGCAGGGCTGGCGTAGGTGGCATCGGCGGACATCGAGGGGCTCTCCATTTTTCTTGTTGCGGAGGAAGGGCGTAGATCAGGCGAGGGTTGTGCCCGTCCAGGCCGCGATGAATTTCTTCGCATCGTCGCGCACCGCCGCGGCTTGCTTGCCGGGCTTGTAGAGCGCTGAGCCGATGCCGAAGCCGGCCGCGCCAGCCGCGCGCCATTCGGCCATGTTCGCGGGCGTGATGCCGCCCACGGGCATCACCGGCGTGCCGGCCGGCAGCACGGCCAATAGCGCCTTCACCACAGCGGGCGAAGCCAGTTCGGCCGGGAACAGCTTGAGCCCGGTGGCACCGGCCGCGAGCGCGCCGAAGGCCTCGGTCGGCGTCATCACGCCCGGCAGGCAGACCATGCCGAGCCGCACGGCTTCGGCGATGACTTCGGCGTTGAAGTTGGGCGAAACGATCAGCTCGCCGCCGGCCGCATGAACCTCGCGCACCTGCTGCGCGCCAAGCACCGTGCCGGCGCCGACCAGCGCCTGCGGAAAGCGCTTGCGCATCAGCGCGATGCTTTCCAGCGGCTGAGGCGAATTGAGCGGCACTTCGAGCAGCCGGAAGCCGGGCTCGACGATGGCGTCGCCGACATCGGCTGCCTCGGCGGGCGTGAGGCCGCGCAGGATCGCCACCAGAGGCAGCTCGCGCATCGCGGCGCCGAATTTGTCGAGGGGTGTGGGGGTGCTCATGCGGGAATTCTGTCGGAATCGAGAAAGCCGGACAGCGCATGCAGCCCGGCCCAGGTGGCTTCGGCCCCCAGCGTGCGCGTGGCGACGCCGGTGGCGCGCAGGGCCAGTGTGTAGCGCTGGGTGAGGGCAGACGAACCGATCAGGATCACCTCGCCGGCCGCCTGCAGCGACTGCGTGCGCAACTCTTCGCCGATCAGCAGGCCCGAGAGGTAGCTCGCGAGTTCTTCCTTCGGCATGCGCTCGAACAGCGCGAGCGTGCGCGTGCCGAAGGCGTTGTGCAGCAGGCCGTGTCCGTTTTCGGAGCGGGTCACGCCCTCGAGGAACGAGGCTTCGTCGAGCGGTGCCGATGCATCGAGCGTGCGCGCCAGGATCGAGTGCTGGCTCAACAGCGCATAGAACTCGCCCGTCATGTAGGTGCGAAAGCCCGCAACGCGGCCCTTTTTTACCGTGGCCCATTTGTTGTGCGTGCCGGGCAGCACGAAGACGCCTTCGCTCAGGCCGGTGAGCTCCATCGCGCCGAAGATCTGCACCTCTTCGCCGCGCATCACGTCGGGCACGCCGGCGTGCTCGTCGCTCAGGCCCGGCACGATCGCGATGCGGGCTCCGGGAATGGCATCGATGTCGATGATCTTGCGGCCCACTTCGACACGGCCCGCAGGGCAGGCGCAGTAGGGCGCTTCCACCCAGCCCTGCTTGCTGCCGGCCATGCCGGAGATCAGGCAGCGCGTGCCCTCAAGGCGCATCCAGTCACCGAACAGCGTCTCGAAGACGGCGGGGAAACCGCCTTCGGGCACCGTGAGGATGCCGCGCGCATCGCTGCGTTCTTCCAGCACCTTGCCGCCGGCATCCAGCAGTGCGCCGCGCAGTGAACTCGTGCCCCAGTCGATTGCTACCAGTCTTGTCATCTCAGTGATTGTCGCGCGGCACGAATGCCCCGCGGCGACCACGCAGGAAGGCCAGGTCAGCCCCTTGGTCAGCCTGCAAAACTGTATCGACGTACAACTTCCAGTAACCAGAGTCGAGCGGCGCCTTCGGTGCCACCCACTTCGCACGGCGCTCGGCCAGTTCTTCGTCGCTCACATGCAGATGCAATTTGCGGTTCGGCACGTCGAGCTCGACGATGTCGCCGTCCTGCACCAGCGCCAGCGGGCCGCCCGCGGCCGCTTCGGGCGCGGTGTGCAGAACCACCGTGCCGTAGGCCGTGCCGCTCATGCGTGCATCGCTGATGCGGACCATGTCGGTGATGCCCTTGCGCAGCACCTTCGGCGGCAGCGGCATGTTGCCCGCTTCGGCCATGCCGGGGTAGCCCTTGGGGCCGCAGTTCTTGAGCACCATGATGCAGTGCTCGTCGATGTCGAGGTTCTCGTCGTCGATGCGCTTGTGCAGGTCTTCGGCGCTTTCGAACACCACCGCGCGGCCCTTGTGCACCAGCAGCTCGGGCGTGGCCGCGCTGGGCTTGATGATGGCGCCGTTGGGCGCGAGGTTGCCGCGCAGCACGCAGATGCCGGCCTTTTCCTTGAAGGGCTCCGCCAGTGTGCGGATGACTTGCGGGCCGTAGTTCTCGGCGTCCTTCACGTTCTCCCACAGGCTCTGGCCGGTGACGGTGAGGATGTCCTTGTGCAGGTGCTCGGCGATTTCCTTGATGACTACCGGCAGGCCGCCTGCGTAGCAGAAGTCTTCCATCAGGTACTGGCCCGAGGGTTGCAGGTTCACGAGGCAGGGCAGATCGGAGGCGAGACGGTCGAAGTCGTCGAGCGAGAGGTCGACACCGATGCGGCCCGCAATGGCCAGCAGGTGGATCACGAGGTTGGTCGAGCCGCCGATGGCCGCGTTGACCTTGATCGCGTTCTCGATGGCCTGGCGCGTGAGGATCTTCGACATGTTCATGTCTTCATGAACCATGTCGACGATGCGCCTGCCCGCCTGGCGTGCCAGCACGTTGCGGCGGCCGTCCACGGCGGGGTAGGCCGCGTTGCCCGGCAGGCCGATGCCCAGCGACTCGACCATGCTGGCCATGGTGCTCGCGGTGCCCATCGTCATGCAGTGGCCGTGGCTGCGATGCATGCAGCTCTCGGCCTCGAAGAATTCCTGCAGCTTGAGTGTGCCGGCGCGCACCTGCTCGCTCATCTGCCACACGCCGGTGCCCGAGCCGAGCTCTTGCCCGCGCCACTTGCCCGAGAGCATCGGGCCGCCCGACACGCCGATGGTCGGCAGGTCGACGCTGGCCGCGCCCATCATGAGCGCGGGCGTGGTCTTGTCGCAGCCCATGAGCAGCACCACGCCGTCGAGCGGATTGCCGCGAATGCTTTCTTCCACGTCCATGCTCGCGAGGTTGCGATACAGCATGGCGGTGGGGCGCAGCAGCGTTTCGCCGAGCGACATCACGGGGAATTCGAGCGGGAAGCCGCCCGCTTCGTACACGCCGATCTTCACCTGCTCCGCGAGCGTGCGGAAGTGCGAATTGCAAGGCGTGAGTTCGCTGAAGGTGTTGCAGATGCCGATGACCGGGCGACCGTCGAACTGGTCGTGCGGCACACCCTTGCCCTTCATCCAGCTGCGGTAGATGAAGCCGTCGCGGTCATGACGGCCGAACCATTGCTGGCTGCGAAGTTCACCGGGTTTTTTCTTTGGGGCGGTGCTCATGAAATGTCTCTCTTTGTTGTCGATGCGTGGGCTCGACCCTCAGGGTTTGTCCTGCCGATCCAGCGTTTCAATCATCATATGATAAGCGTGAACAATGCGCCGGAGCCTTAGTGTTTTCGAGCGGCGAGATACCAGATTTCACATCGCACATGATCAAGAACATCCACGGTCGCACGCTCGAACTCCTCGGTGAAGCCGTGGTGGCGGGGCGCTATGCGATCGGCGCGTCGATCCCCTCCGAGCCCGTGCTCGGCGAGGAACTCGGCGTTAGCCGGACCGTGGTGCGCGAGGCCATCAAGTCGCTGGCGGCCAAGGGCCTGATCGTCACGGGGCCGAAGGTCGGCACGCGCGTGCTGCCCAAGGACAAGTGGAACTGGTTCGATCCCGACGTCATTACCTGGCAGGCGCGCGCGGGGCTCACGCCCGAGTTCCTGCGCGACCTGCAGGACTTGCGCCGCGTGGTGGAGCCGGCGGCAGTAAGGCTCGCGGCCGAACGGGCCACGGCCACCGACATCGAGGAAATAGAAAGCGCCTTCGCGGGCATGAAGGAAGCCGTGGAGAACGGCGGCGACTACGTCACCTTCGACCTGCGCTTTCACAACGGCCTGCTGAGTGCCGCGGGCAACCGCATGCTGTCGCAGATGAGCAAGGTGCTCAACGCGCTGCTGCGCACCAGCTTCGAGATTTCGACCACCAAGCCCGACGGCCCCACGCTTTCGCTGCCGCTGCATCGCGCGGTGCTCGACGCGGTGATCGCGCACGACCCGGCCAGGGCGGAGCTCGCGATCATCCGTCTCATCGACGGCGCGCGCCAGGACATCGAGGACGTGCTGGGCTCGCGCCGACGATTGCCGCGCCTGAGCAGACCACCGCCCAGGCTCAAGGCCAGTTAGCTGGTCGTATCGGCGCCGTCTACGCGTTTGTCCGCAGTTCGCATCCGGTTCTTTCACCCTACGCTCGCGCCCCGAGCAAATTCCACCCAAGAGAAGAAGGAGACACCAACCATGAAACTCGTCAAGTCGCTGATTGCACCGACGCTGGTCGCGCTGGGCCTGCTGTCGGCAGGCCACGCTGCCGCGCAGGAAAAACTCACCGTATGGTGGGTCAAGGGCTTCTACAAGGCGGAGGACGACGCGCTGTTCGCCGCCATCAAGAAGTTCGAGGAGAAGAACAAGAACGTGAAGATCGAACTGTCGCAGTACCCGATCCAGGACATGATCCCCAAGACCGTGTCCGCGCTCGACTCGGGCAGCCCTCCTGATGTGGCGTACGCCGACGTGTACGACTTCCAGGTCACCGGCAAGTGGGCCTACGACGGCAAGCTCGAAGACATCAGCAGCGTGCTCACGCCCATGAAGGACCGCTTCGCGCCCAACACGCTGGAGACCACCTACCTCTACAACGACCAGACCAAGACCAAGGCCTACTACGCCTTCCCGATCAAGCAGCAGACGATGCATATCGAGTATTGGCGCGACATGCTGGCCGAGGCGGGCTTCAAGGAGTCGGACATCCCGACCACCTGGAAGGAGTATTGGTCGTTCTGGTGCGACAAGGTGCAGCCCGCCAGCCGCAAGGAAAGCGGCAAGCGCAACTTCGGCATCGGCATGCCGATGGGCGTTGATTCGAGCGACGCCTTCTATTCGTTCCTGACCTTCATGGACGCCTACAACGTCAAGCTGGTGGACGACAACGGCAAGTTGCTGGTCGACGACCCGAAGGTGCGCACCGGCCTGATCGGCGCCATGACCGACTACACCACGCCCTACACCAAGGGCTGCACGCCGCCTTCTTCCACCAGCTGGAAGGACCCGGACAACAACGTCGCGTTCCACAACAAGACGACCGTGATGACGCACAACGCGACCATCTCCATTGCCGCCAAGTGGCTCGACGATTCGAACAACGCCTCGCTCACGCCCGAGCAGCGTGAGGAAGCGCGCAAGAACTACACCGAGCGCATCCGCACGGCCGGCTTCCCGAGCAAGCCCGACGGCAGCAAGATGGTCTACCGCACGGCCGTGAAGACCGGCGTGGTGTTCAAGGACGCGAAGAACAAGGCCCGTGCCAAGGAGTTCGTCACCTTCCTGCTGCAGGAAGAAAACCTGACGCCGTACGTCGAGGGTTCGCTGGGCCGCTGGTTCCCCGTGACCAAGACCGCGCAGCAGCGTGACTTCTGGAAGGCCGACCCGCACCGCCTGTCGGTCTACAACCAGTACGCCGCCGGCACCGTGACCTTCGAATTCACCAAGAACTACAAGTTCACCGTGCTGAACAACGAGAACGTCTGGGCCAAGGCCATGAGCCGCGTCGTGACCGACAAGGTGCCTGTGGACAAGGCCGTGGACGAGATGATCGCGCGCATCAAGACGGTGGCGGGGCAGTAAGCCGCGCACGCACGGCACCCGTCACAACAGCAGCTGCATGCCATGAGCGCCACTGCCACCGCCGCCGCGTCGACCACACCGGCGCCTGTCGTCAATCTCGGGGCGCGGCATGCGCGCTGGCAGTTCTGGGGCGCGGTCATGGTCGTGCCCTACCTGCTGGTGTTCGTGGTGTTCGTGCTGTACCCGGTGGGCTACGGGCTTTGGCTCGCCCGCCATCCGCAAAGCTACGTGAAGCTGGTCGAAGACCCGATCTTCTTCCGCTCCGTGATCAACACCGCCATCTTCCTGGTCGTGGCGATCAACCTCAAGATGCTCGTGGCGCTGGTGCTCTCGGGCTTCTTCGTAACGTCTCGCTGGTGGATCAAGATCATTTCGGCGATCTTCATCCTCCCGTGGGCGATGCCCTCGATTCCGACCATCCTGTCGATCCGCTTCATGCTGAACCCGGAGTGGGGCGTGATCAACAGCACCATCTTTCGCCTGACCGGCGCCGATGGTCCCAACTGGCTCAACGACCCTGCGCTGGCGCTGAGCTTCGCGATGGTGGTGCACGTGTGGAAGTCGCTGCCGTTCTGGACGCTCATCCTCGTGGCGGGGCGGCTGGCCATTCCCACCGAGCAATATGAAGCGGCTTCGGTCGACGGAGCCTCGTCGTGGCAGAAGTTCCGCTTCGTGAGCTGGCCTGCGCTCAAGACGCTCTACATCACCTCGCTGATCCTCTCGATGATCTGGACGCTGGGCGACTTCAACAGCGTCTATCTGCTCACCGGTGGTGGCCCCGCCGACCTGACGCACGTGCTCGCCACGCTGGGCATCCGCTACCTGCGGCTCGACCAGGTCGACCTGTCGATGGCATCCATCGTGGTGGCCTTGCCACTCGTGCTGCCGCTCGTGTACTTCATGATGAAGAGGCTCTCGAAATGAAGCGCTGGACCCCCAAGGCCGTGGCGACAGAGGCCAAGCTGCTGCTCATCGGCATTCCGGTGCTGCTGTGGACGCTGATCCCGGTCTATCACATGGTGCTGTTCGCGATCTCGTCGAAAGACTCCGCGACCTCGGGCCACCTGTGGCCCAAGAACCCGACGCTGGACAACTTCCGCATCGTGTTCCAGCAGAAGCACTTCTACCTCGACCACTTCTGGCTGCAGCTGTGGAACTCGCTGCTGATCGCGGTGTCGGTCGGCGCGATCACGCTCTTCGTGGCAACCACGGCAGCCTTCGCGATCAGCCGGCTGCGTGTGCGCGGCGGGCGCACGGTGATGAACCTGGCGCTGTTCACGTACTTCATTCCGGCGGCGTTCCTGGCCGTGCCCATGTACAAGACCATGGGCAACTACGGGCTGCTCAACAGCCAGTGGGCGCTCATCCTGGCGATGGTGACCATCGCCTCGCCGTACTGCATCTGGGTGCTGAAGCAGGCGTCGGACAAGCTGCCCTACGAGCTCGACGAAGCCGCGCGCATGGACGGCGCCTCGCCGCTGCAACTGTTCCGCCTCGTGTACCTGCCGCTGATGGTGCCGTCCCTGGTGGCCGTGGGCACGTATTCGCTGCTGCTGGCCTGGAACGAGTACCTCTATGCCTTCCTGCTGCTGTCGAACGACAAGAGCGTGACGCTGGCGGTGGCGCTGGGCAATTTCCTGTCGGCCGATGATTCGCCGTGGGAGCTGCTGATGGCCACCGGCCTCATCTACGCACTGCCGCCCGCGGCCATCTATTACGCATTCAAGCGCTACATGGTCGGCGGCCTGACCGCCGGCGCCGTCAAGAGCTGAACGATTTCAGGGACAACACATGGCATCCGTATCCTTTCGCAATATCGAGAAATCCTTCGGCAAGGTCCAGATCATCAAGGGCCTGGGCTTCGACATCACCGACGGCGAGTTCGTCGTGCTGGTCGGCCCTTCGGGCTGCGGCAAGTCGACGCTGCTGCGCATGCTCGCGGGCCTGGAAGACATCAGCGGCGGCGAGATCGTCATCGACGGCCGCGTGGTCAACGACCTCGAGTCGAAGGACCGCGACATCGCGATGGTGTTCCAGAGCTACGCGCTGTACCCGCACATGACGGTGGGCGAGAACATGGGCTTCAGCCTGCGGCTGCGCAACGCCGAGAAGTCGGTGACCGACGAGCGCGTGGCCAGGGCCGCAAAAATTCTCAACCTCGACGCGCTGCTGGGCCGCTACCCGCGCGAGCTCTCGGGCGGCCAGCGCCAGCGTGTGGCCATGGGCCGCGCCATCGTGCGCGACCCGAAGGTTTTCCTGTTCGACGAGCCGCTGTCGAACCTCGACGCCAAGCTGCGTGTGGCAATGCGCGCCGAGATCAAGGCGCTGCACCAGCGGCTGAAGACCACCACCGTCTACGTGACGCACGACCAGATCGAGGCCATGACCATGGCCGACCGCATCGTCGTGATGCACGACGGCATCGTCGAGCAGATCGGCACCCCGCTGGATTTGTACGACCGGCCCGACAACCTGTTCGTCGCGCAGTTCATCGGCTCGCCGTCGATGAACGTCATCGAAGGCACGGTGCGGCGTTCGGGCGGCGACTGCTGGGTCGAATCGCAGGGCGCGCGCTGGCCGGTTCCCATCGGCACATCGGCGCCAGATGGCCAGCCGGTGCACTACGGCATCCGTCCCGGCGACATGACGCTCGGCGGTGGCTCGCACGGCGTGGAGGCCAGGGTGATCGTGGTCGAGCCCACGGGCGCGGAGACCGAACTGCTGGTGCAGGTCGGCGAAGCCAAGCTGGTGCTCGCAGTGCATGGCCGCGTCGATGCCGGACCCGACGACACGGTGCGGCTGGCCATCGAGGCCGAGAGCGTGCACATGTTCGACCGGCAGACCGGCCGGCGCATGGGCTGAGTCGCCTGGGTCAGGCCGTGCGCAGCCGCAGCAGGGCGCGCACGAAGCCGTGGTCGGAGCGCGAGCGGTCGCGCCCTTCGTGCAGGTGGTCGTTGAAGTAGTCGACACGCCGCACGTCGCCAAGGCTGTGCCGGCTGCTGGCGACGAACTCCTCGCTCACGAGAATCTGGTCGAGCACATCCGGAAAGCCCTGGTGGATGTGCGAGTACGCCACGTCCTTCTTGAGCGCCGACTCGCCTTGCATCTCGTAAGCGTTGAACAGCGCCACGTCGCGCGCGGCCTTGTCGTAGGCCACTTCGGAGGTGGCCGCCACGAGCTGCGTCGTCACGCTGTGCGGGTTGTCGTTGAAGTCGCCCATCACCACGAGCGGCACGTTCGTGCCCTGCAGCAGATCGATGACGATGCAGCGCAGGGCCGCGGCCTCCGCGCCGCGCATCAGCAGCGAGCGCAGCGACGCCATCACGCCGATCTTGCGGTCGTCGCGGTCCTCGAGGTGGTTGCCTTGTGCGTCCTGCAGGAACTTCGGGCGCTTGGATTTCAGATGCACCGTGAGCACATGCACCTGCTGGCCGTGCTTCATGCGCACCGTGACCAGCAGGGGAGGCCGCTCGAAGCGTGTGTGTGGACCGAGGCCGGGCACATCGACGCCGATGCCCGGCGGAAAGTCGACGAAGGAGCGGACCTCGTCCACCATCAGGCGCGTGACGATGCCTACGCGCGGCGTGCCTTGTGCGCCAGTTCTCGCAGGCGTGCCCTCGGGGCTGCCGGGCGGTGGCGTGTTCTCGGCGCCGGGCACCGAGACAAAGTCGTAGCGCAGGCCGCTGCGCGCGATGGCCGCCTTCAGCGCCGATTCGTCCCACACCTCCTGCACCGCCAGCACGTCGGCGTTGAGCGCGTGAAAGCGCTCGCCGGTCCAGTCGATCTTTCGCTCGTACTCGCGCTCGGTGTAGGCGTCCTGGTTCTCGTAGTACACGCGGTTCGGGGCCGCGAGATTGAGGAGGTTGCAGGTGGCTACGAAGAGGGTGGCGTAGTTGGGTGGGATGTATTGCATGGCGGAACGATTGTGCCGATGCACCAAAGAAAAAGGGCACCGAGGTGCCCTTTCTTCATGTTCCGGGGCAGGTGCTCTGCCCGTGGATATCAGCGACCGAACGAACGTCCGCCGCCACCGCCACCCGAGCGGTTGCCACCACCGCCGCCACCGTAGCCGCCACCACCGCCCGAACGGCCACCGCCGCCCGAACGATTGCCGCCGTAGCCACCACCGCCGCCGCCACCCGGGCGACCGCGTCCGCGGCCGCCACCCATGTGGTCAACGCTCGTGCGCAACGGATCCGGCTGGCCGGCGCCGCCTGCGACCGCTTCGGCGCGCAGGTGCGCGACCTGGTTGGCTTGCGTCGGGCTGTGGCTGTTGCCGTGATGGCGCGGTTGGCGCTCGTCATGCGGCAGATGGCCTTGTTGGTGCTGCGGGGCATGGTGCGGCGTGCGTGCCGGACCTTGCGGGCCGCGGCCTTGCGGCGGGCGAGCGCCCTGGCCGCGCGGACCCTGGCCTTGGCCCTGTCCGCCGCCGTTGTTGGCGTTGCGGCCTTGACCGCCACCGCCCTGGCCGCCACCGCGGCGCTGGCCGCCGCCATTGCCGCCACCACCGCCAGCACCCTGGCCGGCCTTGTTCTCGCGGATGCGCTGCAGCATCTCGGTGCGGGCAGCCTTGGCGGCTGCCTGCATCACGTCGCGGCTCGGGGGACGACCAGCGCCGCCCCAGATGGTCTGGCGGCCCATGGCGATGGGCTCGGCGCGTTCGCCTTCTTCAGGACCGAAGCCGTCGACGATCTGCACGGGAATCGTCTGCTTGGTGAAGCGTTCGATTTCCTGCATGAAGCCTTCTTCGTCCAGGCACACGAAGCTCACGGCCTCGCCGCTCGAACCGGCACGGCCGGTGCGGCCGATGCGGTGAACGTAGTCTTCGCTGACGTTCGGAATCTCGTAGTTCACGACGTGCGGCAGCTCGTCGATGTCGATGCCGCGGGCCGCGATGTCGGTGGCCACCAGCGCGCGGATGTCGCCGCTCTTGAAGCCGGCCAGCGCCTGCGTGCGCGCGCTCTGGCTCTTGTTGCCGTGCAGCGCCATCGCCTCGATGCCGTTCTTGGTGAGGAATTCGGCCACGCTGTTGGCGCCGAACTTGGTGCGCGTGAACACGAGCACCTGGCTCCACTTGTTCTCGTTGATGATGTGCGCGAGCAGCGCCTTCTTCTTGCCGCGGCCCACGGGGTGGATCACCTGGGTGATGCGCTGCACGGTGGTGTTGCGAGGCGTGACCTGGATGCTTTGCGGATTCTTCAGCAGCGTGGCCGCGAGGTCGCGGATCTCGTCGCTGAAGGTGGCCGAGAACAGCAGGCTCTGCTTTTCCCTGGGCACCAGGGCCAGGATCTTCTTCACGTCATGGATGAAGCCCATGTCCAGCATGCGGTCGGCTTCGTCCAGGATCAGCATCTGGACCTGGCTCAGGTCGAGCATGCCTTGCTGCTGCAGGTCGAGCAGGCGGCCGGGGGTGGCCACGAGGATGTCGACGCCCTTCTTGAGCTTGCTGATCTGCGGGTTCATGCCGACACCGCCGAAGATCACGGTGGAGTCGAGCTGCAGGTACTTGCCGTAGGTGCGCACCGACTCTTCGACCTGGGCCGCGAGTTCGCGCGTGGGGGTCAGCACGAGGGCGCGGATGCCGGTGCCGCCGAACTTGTTGGTGGCGCTGCGGCTCATGCTGAGCTTGTGCAGCATCGGCAGCGTGAAGGCGGCCGTCTTGCCGGTGCCGGTCTGGGCGCCGCCCAGCAGGTCATGGCCTTCGAGAACCGCGGGAATGGCTTGCGCCTGGATGGGGGTGGGAGTGTCGTAGCCGTGCTCGTGCACAGCCTTCAAGATGGCGGGGGCCAGCTTCAGTTCGTCAAAATTCATTGGAAACAATAAGCGCCATACACGGCGCAGTGGCATCGGCCCGCCAGGCGTCTTGTTGACGCCGAGCCAGTCAAGGCAGATGAAGGTCAGGGGTGGGAGCCGGAAAGTCCGCCCTCGCAAAAGGGTTGAAATGGAGCTTTCTTCGTCCCCGGCAGAGAGCCGGTGTTGCGGGCAACTGGACCCGGCAACGGTGGCTATTGTCGCATGAGTCGGGTTTTCCTGTCTCCAAGCCCGACTCAGGTAAATGAACATGCCGTGGATGGGCTCGCGCTGAGCTTCACCTGTCGGCGCTCGGATCGGTTGGCCGAGGTCGACGCCGTGCTGCCTGGCCAACGCACGCAGGCATCGTTCCGACGGACATCGAGCAGGCTAGGCAGCGGTTCAAGAGCGCTGCGCTCGTCGGTCGCGTCTCTCAGGCGATTTGCGGCAACGCCGGCAGCGCCGTGAGATCGATCACGCGATCGGCCATCGCGATCGTCTCAGGGCGGTGCGCGATTGTGATGCGTGTTATGAGAAGGGCGCGGATGGCCTCGTTCACCTGTCTTTCCTTGCCCACATCGAGGTGGCTGGTCGCCTCGTCAAGCACCAATACACGAGGCTGTCGATACAGGGCGCGAGCCAGAAGGATGCGCTGCTTCTGTCCGCCCGACAGGCTGCTCCCCATGTCGCCGTTCAGCGTGTGATAGCCCATCGGCATGGCTGTCACCTCAGCGTCGATTGCTGCAAGCGTCGCCGAGACCTGGACACGCGCCAGGTCGATCGTTTCGTCAAAGGCGGCGATGTTGTCCTGCAGGCTGGCGGAAAACAACTGATCGTCCTGCATGACAGCCGCAATCTGTCTGCGCCAATGACCGATGCCGAATCGGTCGAGAGGTACGCCATCGATCCGGACTGTGCCCTCCGTCGGCGTCAGAAGGCCCAGGATGATCTTGGCGAGTGTGGTCTTGCCGCAGCCTGTGGCGCCCACGACGGCAACGTGTTCGCCGGCCCGGATTTCGAGTTGCACATGACGAAGCACCCACGGTGCGCCACTCCCATAGCGAAAGCTGACGTTGTCGAGTGTGATGGTCGGGTGAAAACCCTCTGCACTTGCCAAGCGTGGTACTCCGCCTTGCAGTTGCTCCGGCTCGGCAAGCACGATGTCGGACAGCCGCTCGACGTGCAATCGCAGCATTCGAATGGCCATGAGGTTGTCGACGAAGCGCTGCATGCGCGAGGAGAACTCGTCCTTGTACGAAATGAACGCCATCAGCATACCCACGGTGAGCGTGCCACCGATCGCCATTGCCGCGCCCAGGCCGAGCACTGTGATGCTCTCAATGCCGAACACCAGGCTGTAGCCCGCGCCGAAAGCCAGCGTCATCTTCTGTGTGCTCGTCCGTCGATTGGTTGCCTGGACGACTATGTTCGTCCAGCGCGCAGCGCGCTGGTCTTCGAGACCCGCGATCTTGATCGTCTGGATGGCGCGCAGGCTTTCCAGGAAATGGGTTTGCGCCTTGGCGTCGTGCGTCAGCACCTCGTCGCTCGCGCGATGAAAGGCGCCATGGGGCAGCACGCGGATCGCCGCGTAGGCGAGCACGCCGGCGATGACGACGGCAGCAAGCTTGGCGCTGTAGAGCAGCATCACCAGCAGGGTCACGACGGCGAACAGGCCGTCGAGCAGGATCTCCACCAGCCTGCCCGTGACTGCCTGCTGGATGCTCTGCATCGACTGGAAGCGCGACACTACGTCGCCCGTGTGCCTGAGCTCGAACCATTGCGCAGGAAGGTGCATGAGATGGCCCATGATCCGTGCGGCCCACTGCGTGCCGAACTGCACCGAGGCGACGATGCTCAGCCATCCCCGCGCCGCTTCGAGCCCTACCTTGATCAGCGTGACCAGGCCGAAGCCGATGACCAGCAGCCATAGCAGTTCGACATCGCCGGAAACAACGGCGCCGTCCACGATCCATTGCGTGAACAGTGGGGCGACCAGCAGCACCACTTGCAGGCTTGCGGCCATCACAAAGAGCTGACCCAAGCTGCGCTTGAGGCCGTGGAGCTTGCCGACGAGTTGACGCCAGCTGATGGGTGTCTTGGGTTCGTTGCGCTCGAATTCGGGGGCGGGTGTGAGCTCGAGCGCGACGCCGGTGAAATGAGGGCTGGCTTCCTTGAGCGTCATGCAGAGCTCGCCCCAAGCCGGATCGTGGATCGTCAGTTTGCCGCGAGAGCATCGGACCAGTACGACAAAGTGACTCATGTCCCAATGAAGGATGCAGGGCAAGGCCAGTTGTGGCACTTCGTCCAGTTCCAGCCTCAGCGGCCGCGCGCGAAGACCGAGTGTGCCGGAGAGTTGCATGAGATCGCCCAGGTCCATCCCGCGCATCGAGACGGCGAATTTGGCGCGCAGCTCACTCATTTCGTAGACGCGGCCATGGTGAGCGGCGATATAGCCGAGGCAGGCGGCGGCGCATTCGGTAGCGGTGGATTGGAGGTAGGAGGGCATGATTCACATTCGAATTCATCGAATGCTTGGAATAAGGGCTGGCTCAGAGGCAAATTTTGTGGTCGGGGCAACAGATGGAGACAGGGCGATAAATCCTCAAAAGCAGAAGAGCGCTCCGTTTCACAGGGCGTCTTCTGCTGCAAGGAATTAGCTGAGCAATTTATCCCATAGCCCAGAAATCGCGAGAATGCATACGGCGATTATTCCGATTCCTGCAATTTTCACCCATATGCCTTTGAAGAGAAAGGCAATTAATGCGAGAGTGAGAATTGTGATGGATAAAGCATTAATAACCATCGCCGTCCAAATCTTTCCCAATTATGTCGTTGCACATCAGCCCTCCAACAATCGTTCCAAATGCTGCCCCATTGATTCCTGTCACAAAGCTCCGACCTGCCGCAGCACCTATAAGGAATCCAACTGCAGCAAATCCGGCTATGCACTGATTTTCTGTCATGCCACCGCTCACCAAGGACATGTCTTCAATAACGAGTTCTCTCATATCACTCCTTTGTTGAACTTGAAAATTTTCGGAAAAATAAGCCGCTAATTCCTGTAATGACTGCTGCGGGTATAATTGCAAGAATTATTTTTTAAAGCCCATTGGGCAAATAATTTCGCAAAAATCCAATTGAAATTTGCAGCCAATAACACGCTTAATATCGATATTTGTACTGCTGCTCCAATGGCAAATCATTGAAGAAATAGTGACGGAATATTAATCGTGTAAATGCGATGGGAATAATCTTTCATATTTCTTGGTATTTTGGGTTCTGATGTGAATTTTCCTTAAATTGTTGTTGAAAAATTGAACGCATTGCCACTCGATAGTCCGGGACCGGCGAAATGACGTCCTTGTCCGCCAGCTGCTGCAAGAGCGCCGAGGTCTTTTCGCGTTGGTCCGGGGACTTCGAGATTTCCTCCAGCGAGGCTCGTGGTCGCGAGAACAGGCTCGCGATGTGCCTTTGGCTCGCCGCATCCATTCGAATGGCTTGGCCGTTGACGTACACATTTGTCGACGCGGGCGAAGCCGTCCGGTAGACCGAGTTCAATCTGAACTGACCTTGAGGTTCGCCCGATGCGCCGGGTTTGCCCAATGTTTCGATCGCGAATCGCGATACCACTCTCTCGTTCGAGAAGACCTCGCGCTTGAACTCCGCAAGATTTGTCTTGCTGACCAAGAGTTCTTCTGCAGCCTGTGCCGCCAGCGCAAGGCCGTCGAGGTTGTCTCGTTCGGCCTTGATCGACTGGCGCAGTGCGATGTCGGAAGGCAGTGTCTTGAAGCACGACCACGCAACGTAGTCCCTGATCAGCATCGGATGGATGCCGACCGCGATATGGAAGGTCTCTTCGCTGGCGAGTGGAACCGCCTCGTGCCACCAGCCGCGCGGTATGTAGAGCACGTCACCGGCTTCCAGATACCCGTCGAACACGGGCTCCGCCGGGCATTCTTGCTTGTGTTCCTTGCTCTTCTGATGCGGCAGCGGAAGCGCAAAGGTCGGCGCGAACACGCGCCAGCGCTTGCGGCCGATCAACTGGACGGCGAAGACGTCATGCGTGTCCCAGTGCTGCGCGAAGGTGCCTCTGCCGCCGAAGGCGGCGTAGCCGTTGGCGACCGCCTTCTCGCCGACGAAGCGCGCAATCTCCATGGCGAGGTCATGAACGGGCTCCGACTTCGTCTCCAGCCGGTTCAATACCAGCGTCGCACCCTCTTGCAGGAGTTCGTAGAAAGTGTCCTTGACAATCTTCGATCGCTGCATTGCGAGATCAACAAAGGTTTCGGTGTAGTGCTCGACGGGGATCGGGCCGTCCTTGAAAAGCTGCAGCAACCCATCACGAGGATCCCAGGCGAACAGGGCGGAGTTGATGTCCTTCCATGTCACTGGGCGGTGTGCCAGCGCGCCTTTGCGAACGAAGAACTGTTTCTCGTAGTACTCCTCGATGAACCGCTCTGTCGAAACCCCGAAATCGATCATCTTGAAACTCCTGCTTGAAAGAAAAAAACGGCGATCGCTTCAGCAGCCGGTGTCGGCGATGCAGCGGATGAACTGGGGCAACCGCTTTTTGGAGAGCACGTCGCCATTCATCGTCGAGACTTCGCTCTCCCCGGGTCGGTGAACCCGAACGATCGCGGCTTCTGAAGCCGTTGAACGTCTTCCGGCGCGGCGGGCGGCGGCGAAGATGCGTCGATCGCGTGGCGGGCTGGTGGTACAAAGAGCGGAAGTTGCTTTTTCATTGGTGCTGCCTAGAAGGTGTACTTGCGCAAGCCGATCAACGGCTCGAGCACCCACTCGATAAGCCGTCTGCGCTCCTGTTCGATATCCGCTTCGAGTGCCATGCCTGGCATCAGCGGCAGCGCCTTGCCGTAGGCCAGGACGCTTTGCGATTCGAGCTTCACGGTCACTCGGTACAGGCCTTCCTGGCTTGCCGATGCGAGCGGCGATGCGGCGCTCAGTTCGCCGGGCTGAAGCGGACTGCGCGACACTTCGGTGACGACGCCGGCGTACTGTCCGAACTTCTGGTACGGAAAGGCCTGATAGCGGATGCGAACCCGCTGTCCGGCTTCGACAAACCCTACGGCGCGAGAAGGCGCGAAGAGCTGTGCAACCAGTTCCGCATCTGCCGGGAGAAGGGTGGCAAGGGCTTGGCTGCCTGCCGGCTGGCCAACCTGCGCGGTGATCGCTGTGATGACGCCGTCCATTGGCGCAGTTACGGCGAGTTGGTCTCGCGTGCGCGCCTCGGCGACTTCCTGGCCCAATGCGGCCAGGTCGCGTTCCAGCTCGGCGATCTGGGCTTCTGCGCGTGCGGCGGTCTGGTTGAGCTCGCTTTGGACCGAGACGGTCGTGCTCGTCAACTCGGCCTTCTGGCGATGGGCGGCAACCCATTGCGCGCGCAACGTTTCGACTTGATCTTCCTTATCCTGCAGCGCCACTTCGGAGATGAAGCGCTCGCGCGCGAGGGTTCGATGGCGTTCGAGCATCCTTGTGGCGGCTTCGATGCGACGCCCGTGCAGTTCGATCTCCTGCTGGACGCGGCGGCCTTGCTCCCGCAATGTCTCGAGGCGGTTGCGCAGTCCCTGCTGCGTTTGCTCGCGCAGTAGCCGCAGAGTGCCGACGGCCCGCAGCAGGCTGTCGCGGCGCTGCGTCAGTGATGCTGCCTGCGCGTCCGAAAGTCTCGCGTGCTCGGACGCGCCTGCAGCGCGGCGATCGTCGGAGAGTACGAAGAGCAACTCGCCCTGTCGCACGCGCTGGCCTTCTTCGACGCGCTTTTGCGTGACGATGCCAGGCGTCGCGGCAAGCAGGCGGATGGTGCCCTTCGTCGGCACGAGCAGGCCTGCCGCAGTCGCACGCTTGGTATAGCTGCCAAGCGTCAGGTAGCTGCAGATCAGCAGCGCCGTCAGGCCGGCAGCCAGCACCAAAACCAAACTCGGCCAAGGCCGCGCCAGCACGATGGGTCCGTAAGACGCGCACGACCCCACGTTCAGCGCCTCGGCGCGGAACAGGCTCATGGCGTTGGCCTACGGGCGTGCGGAAATCGAGTGAGGGCGGGACTGGCGCCGCGGCGAAAGCCGCAAGCGCGTCAAAGCGTAAGTAAATTTCATTTTTCTCTTCCCTGATGAGCGATTAGCGCGCCGGAATTGCCGGCGGGTCTATCGGCCACTTTGTTGAGCGGCGACCTCTATGGGCGCGAATATAGCAGCGCCGAATGCCACGGCCGTGTCACTGGTCGAACGGTCGGTTCGCGACCATGCGTTAAACTCTTACCCTGCCGGTATTACTACAGCGCAACATGCGACTCACATCCAAAGGTCAGGTAACCATCCCCCAGAACATCCGCGAACTTGCCGGCCTCAAGCCATACGACGAAGTGGAGTTCGAATACCGCAACAAGCAGATCGTGGTGAAGCCCATCAAGCGCACGAATACGCCTGCCGAAGAGGCGATTGCGTTGCTGCGCGGCAGTGCCACCTCTAAGCTCGACCTGTCGGCCGACGACTGGCTGGAGATGACGCGTGGCGAGCGTTGAACGTTCCGAAACTTTCCTGATCGACAGCAATGTTCTGATCGACGTGATCCATGAAGATCCGAAATGGATGGATTGGTCTGTCGCGGCTATTTCCGATTGCCTGAACCGGGGTAAGCTGGCGATCAATCCGCTGATCTATGCCGAGGTTTCGGCATACTTCAATTCGGACCGCGATGCCGACGCGGCACTACCTGCGCGGCTGTACGAGCGGCTGGATCTGCCCTACGCAGCCACCCGGGGCGCGACAGTGGCGTTTCACAAGTATCGGAAGGCCGGTGGAACGTGTCCTTCGCTGCTGCCGGATTTCTACATCGGCGCGCATGCGCAACTGCTGGGTTGCACCCTCGTATCGCGCGACAGGGCGCACTACAAGGCCTATTTTCCAAAGCTCAAACTGATTTCACCCAAGCAAAGATAACCATGGCTCAATACGTCTATTCGATGAACCGTGTCAGCAAGACCGTACCGCCCAAGCGGCAGCTCTTGAAAGACATTTCGCTCTCTTTCTTCCCCGGCGCCAAGATCGGCGTGCTCGGCCTGAACGGCTCGGGCAAGTCCACGCTGCTCAAGATCATGGCGGGTGTGGACAAGGAATTCGAGGGCGAGGCGCTGCCCATGCCGGGGATGACGATCGGCTATCTGGAGCAGGAACCCAAGCTCAACACCGAGCACACGGTGCGCGAGTCGGTCGAAGAGTCCATGGGCGCGGTGTTTGCGGCCAAGGCGCGCCTCGAAGAGGTGTACATCGCCTATGGTGCCGAAGACGCCGACTTCGACGCGCTGGCGGCCGAGCAGGCCCAGCTTGAAGCCATCATCGCCACCGCCGGCACCGATTCCGAACACCAGCTCGAAATTGCCGCCGACGCCCTGCGCCTGCCGGCCTGGGACGCCAAGATCGGCGTGCTGTCGGGCGGCGAAAAGCGCCGCGTGGCACTGTGTCGCCTGCTACTGAGCAAGCCCGACATGCTGCTGCTCGACGAACCGACCAACCATTTGGACGCCGAATCTGTCGAATGGCTCGAAGTGTTCCTGCAGCGCTTCACGGGCACCGTGGTGGCCATCACCCACGATCGCTACTTCCTCGACAACGCGGCCGAGTGGATCCTGGAAATGGACCGTGGTCGCGGCATTCCCTGGAAGGGCAACTACAGCACCTGGCTCGAGCAGAAGGGCGAACGCCTGGCGCAGGAGCAGAAGAGCGAAGAAGCCCACGCCAAGGCGCTGAAGAAGGAGCTGGAGTGGTCGCGCCAGAACCCGAAGGCACGCCAGGCCAAGAGCAAATCCCGCCTGGCCCGCTTCGAAGAGCTGAGCGACATGGAATACCAGAAGCGCAACGAGACGCAGGAAATCTTCATTCCGGTGGCGGAGCGGCTGGGTCAGCAGGTGTTCGAGTTCCACGGCGTCAGCAAGTCCTTCGGCGACCGCATGCTGATCGACAACCTGAGCTTCACCGTGCCGCCAGGAGCCATCGTCGGCATCATCGGCCCGAACGGCGCCGGCAAGTCGACGCTGTTCAAGCTGCTCGCGGGCAAGGAAAAGCCGGATTCGGGCGAGGTCGTCATCGGCCAGACCGTGAAGATGGCTTTCGTCGACCAGCATCGCGACGAACTGGCCAACCAGAAGACCGTGTGGGAAGACATCTCGAACGGCCTCGACATCATCAACGTCGGCAAGTTCCAGATGGCCAGCCGCGCGTATGCGGGCCGCTTCAACTTCAACGGCGCCGACCAGCAGAAGAAGGTCGGCACGCTGTCGGGCGGTGAACGCGGCCGCCTGCACCTGGCCAAGACGCTGATCGCGGGCGGCAACGTGCTGCTGCTTGACGAACCCTCGAACGACCTCGACGTGGAAACGCTGCGCGCGCTCGAAGATGCGCTGCTCGAATTCGCCGGCACGGTCATGGTGATCAGCCATGACCGCTGGTTCCTCGACCGTATCGCCACGCACATCCTGGCCGCCGAAGGCGACAGCCAGTGGACCTTCTTCGACGGCAACTACCAGGAGTACGAAGCAGACAAGAAGAAGCGCCTTGGTGAAGAAGGCGCCAAGCCCAAGCGCATGCGTTACAAGGCGCTGAAATAAGGCTCAGGCGGCTTCGGCCGCTTCAGCAAGAGCGCGCGGTTCCGCAAGGGGCCGCGCGCTTTTTTCATCGTCCGCCGCAAACACATCGCGTGCGGCGAAGAGTCCGTTCAATGCCGCCGGAAAGCCCGCGTATACCGCCATCTGCATGATGATCTCGATCACTTCGTCGCGCGTCACGCCGACGTTCAGCGCGGCCTGGATGTGCACCTTCAGTTGCGGCGCGGCATTGCCCATGGCGGTGAGCGCGGCTACCGTGGCGACCTCGCGGGAGCGCAGGTCGAGGCCGGGGCGCGAGTAGATGTCGCCGAACGGAAACTCGATCACCAGACGGCCAAAGTCGGGCGCGATGTCGGCCAGGCTCTCGACCACCTTGACGCCGCCTTCACCGTCGATCTCGTGGAGCTTGGCCAGGCCACGCGTGTAGCGCAGGTTGTCGTTGTGGCCCTGGTTCTGTGTGTTCGTCATTGCTCGTCTTTCCTTCCCGGGCTTTGCCCGATAGAGGAGGACGCTTCTTCGTCTTCTCGACCTCGCGGTAGTGGTCGATCTTGAGCGACAGCGCCTGCATGGATTGCTGCAGCGTCGCCACCCGGGCCTGAACTTCGGCAAGGTGCTGTTCGAGCATCTCGCGCCGTTCGCCGACGCTGGCGTCCCCCTGGCTTCGAAGCCTGACGAAGGCCTGCATGCCCTGGATGGACATGCCGGTCTCGCGCAGGCGCAACAGGAAATCCAGCAAGTCCATGTCGGCGCTCGCATAGCGCCGCTGACCGCCCGGTGCACGCGGCACCGCGGCAATCAGCCCGATGCGTTCGTAGTAGCGCAGCGTGTAGGCCGTCAGGCCGGTTCGCTCTGCGACTTCCGCAATGGTCAGACTGGTTTCCATGGCGTTGATTCTCGAAATTAGAGCGCGCTCTAAGTCAAGCGCTTTGTCGAACTATTTTTGCGGGACATTCAGATCGGCATCCAGCCAGCCGCGCAGGCTGTTCACGAAGGCCAACGCCTGCACCCGGGGCAGATCGTCCACCCGCACGACCGCTTCGGCAAGCTGGCCGCTGCGCACGCGGTTGGCGCGGCCGATGCCGTTCAGCAAACCACAGCGCAAGGGCGGCGTGACCCAGCGGCCGTCGAGCAGCAGGGCAATGTTGCCGCGCGTGCATTCGGTGATCTCGCCGTCGCGGTTCCACAGCAGGGTGTCGAACGCGCCCGCAGCGGTGGGCGCGAAGGCTTCGTAGTGGGCGCGGCGGGTGGTCTTGAAGCGGGTGAAGTCGCTGCCCGATTCGTTGAACGCGCGGTCCGCGAGCTGCAGCTGCACGCGCGCGGGCGGCGCTTCCATCGCGAACGCCTCGGCGCGGGGCGTGCCTTGCGCATCGAGCAGCAGGCGCACGCGCCACATGCCGGCCGTGTGCTGTGCCTGAAGACGATGCAGGCAGGCGGCGGCGAGCGCTTCGTTCCACGCATAGCCGAAATGCCGGGCGGCGTTTGCCATGCGCGCCAGGTGCGCCGGTGCATCGCGCAATTCGCCGGCTGCCAGCGCCAGTGTTTCGAGCAGCTCGAAAGGCGGATTCACGGGACGCTTTGCGTGCGACAGGAAGGCACGCTTGTGCCGCCACTCTTCCCACTCGGCGTCGGCTTGCGCATCGGCCGTGATCCCGCTTCCGATGCCGCAGCGTGCCTCGTTGCCGCGCAGCGTCACGGTACGGATCGGCACATTGAAAGTCGCATGCCCGCCGGGCTGCACCACGCCCACGGCGCCGCAATACACACCGCGCGCCTCGGGCTCCAGTTCGCGGATCATGCGCGTCGCGCTGACCTTGGGCGCTCCGGTGATCGAGCCGCACGGAAACAGCGCACCGAACACATCGACCAGTGTGGTGCCTTCGCGCACTAGTGCCTCGACATCCGACGTCATCTGCCACACGGTCGGCAGCGCCTCGGTGTGAAAGAGCCGCGGCACACGCACCGAGAAAGGCCGGGCCACGCGCGAGAGGTCGTTGCGGATCAGGTCCACGATCATGACGTTCTCGGCCCGCTCCTTCGGCACAGTGCGCAGCCGCTGCGCCAGCGCTTCGTCTTCGGCGGGCGTGGCGCCGCGCGGGGCTGTGCCCTTCATGGGACGCGTGAGGATGCGGTCGTCGTGCCAGTCGAAGAAGAGTTCGGGTGACACCGACAGCACCTGCTCTTCGCCGGTGTCGATGAAGGCGGTGTAGCCGTCGGGCTGCGCCTGCCGCAGCGCAAGAAACCAGTCTTGTGCATCGCCATGAAAGCCGGCATGCGATGGGGCGGTGTAGTTGAGCTGGTAGAGCTCGCCGTTCGCAATCGCGCGGTGGATGGCCTGCATGCGCTGGTCGAAGTCGGCGCGTGAGAGGCTGTCTTGCCAATCGACAGTGGGCACCGGCGAAGCGTTGTTCTGGACTTCCGGCCATGGCAGGGCTTCGTCGTGCACGCCGAACCAGGCCAACGGCCCGTCCGCCGCATGCACCGCGAACGCGAGGTCGAAGGCCGCTGCAGCCTCGTAGCGCAGATACCCCACGCACCAGTGCCCCTCACGCGCCATCGCCTCGACGGTTTCGAGCACAGGCAGCACCTCTGCGGCCGTCCGCGCCACCAGCACGCGCGAAGGCGCACCGAAAGACAGGCGCAGCCGGCTCGCACCATCGCCGTGCGGCTGTGCGAAATCGATCAGCGTGCGCAAGGTCGAATGCAGGGCACCATCAGGCGGCATCGTTCGCCGCGGTCGTCGGTCCTGCCCCACCGCCCGCACTGCTGACTTGCGACGCACGGGCCAGCACCCGCTTGCGCACCGCATAGATGTTGTTGCGCAGCGCATAGAGCTCGTCGGCATACGACAGCGGCACCGCCACCTTGTTGACCGTACGGTCGAGCTGGTCGAGGTCTTCGAGCAGGGACTTCTGTTCGGCCTCTTTCACTTCCGTCTTTGCATCGACCTTCGCCTCGATGTCGCGCAGCCGCGCATACCAGCGGAACACGCGCCGGCGCACGCGGAACTGGTACAGCGGCGGCACCACGCGGCTCAGCGGCAGCATCAGCACCAGCAGGCCGCCCAGCACCAGCCACATGCGCTCGACCAGGTTGCTGGCCCAGAAGGGCAGGTAGCGCTGCCAGATCGGCGGCGTGCCGTTGATGGCGCGGTCGCCCTCGGGGCTCACCGGCAGTTCGCTGGTGCGGGTGTTGGGAAAGTCGCGCGCCCGGTTGAACCAGCCGGCGCCGCTGTGCACCGATTGCGCCGCCTGCGCGAACAGCTGGCGCAGCGCGGGGTGGGTTTCGTCACGCGACAGCAGCGAGGTGGTGGCTGCGAGCAGCGCCACGTCGTGCGGCGGCAGGTCTTTCGACAGGTCGACCACGCCGCGCGGCAGCGTCACCGCCGAGAGGAACGGAAAGCGCCGCGAGTAGGCGTCGGCCTGGCCGAAGTCCATGAGCTTGATGTCGTCCGAACGCAGCAGCCGTTGCACCTGCGGCGATTGCGGCGCGGAAGACAGCACGATGGCGTCGAGAAGGCCGGCCTGCAGCGCCTCGGCGGCCGACGCCTGTTCGAGGTTCGACAGCAGCAGGTCTTCGGGGCCCAGCCTGTTGGCCTTGAGCAGGCGCTCCATGATGTCTGGCAGCCCGCTGCCCGGAAGGTCGATGTTCACGCGCAGGCCGCGCAATTGGGCGAGCGTGGTCAGCGTGCCGGTCTTGCGATCGATCTTCTGGGCCGAGTCGGCACGGTAGAAGAGCCAGATCGGCTCGTAGAACAGGCTGCCGAGCGAAGTGAGGCCGGCCTCTTCGTCGGCTACCGGGTCGGCGCTGCCGCCGCGCACGAAGGCCACGTCGGCCCCGCCGGTGCGCAGCAGCTGCAGGTTCTCGGTCGAGCCCGAGGTGGGCTTGAGCTCCACTTCGATGCCGCTGTGCTTGAGCGCTTCGGCATAGCGTTTGCCGAACTGCGCATAGGCGCTGCCCGTGGGGCCGGTGGCCAGCGTCACGTGCTTGGGCGGCTGCGGCTGCAGCCACCAGTAGGCGGCGATCAGCAGGCCGATGACGATGAAAATGATCGGCCCCGCCGAGGCGATGAGGTCGCGGAGCGACAGCAGGATCAGCTTCAAGGTTCTGGGGAACGCCATGGTGGTCTTCTCGTGTTCAGCCGCGCGCTGCAGCGAGATCCGCCGCGCAGGGAATGTGCAGCTCGCCCACCGTCACCGTGCGCGCCGCATGCACCGCGCGCAGCGTGGCGATGGCCACCGCCTCGGCGGCCATGGTGCTGAGCACCGTCATGCCGGGAGCGTTGCCTTCCAGCGGCACGCGGCCGGTGGCCAGCGCGAACAGCGTGTCGCCGTCGCTCATGGTGTGCACCGGGTTGATGGAACGCGCGAGCCCGTCGTGCGCGACCATGGCGAGCCGGTTGGCCTGTACCTTGGTCAGCACCGCGTCGGTGGCGATCACGCCGATGGTGGTGTTGGTGCCCGCCAGCAGGGGCTTGGGGCTGTCGCCGCGCAGCAGGGCACGGCGGGTGTCGAGCAGCGCCTTGCCGTCTTCGGTGCGCGCGCCGGCCACGGGCTGGCCGGTGTTGTGATCGATCACGTCGCCCAGCGAGTTCACCGCGATCAGCGCACCCACCGTGACGCCGCCGACCGTGACCGATGCGGTGCCGATGCCGCCCTTCATCGCGCGCTGCACGCCGAAGAGCTTGCCCACCAGCGCTCCGGTGCCGGCGCCCACGTTGCCTTCGGCGGGGGCAGCGGTGCTCGCGGCCTCGCAGGCGGCATAGCCGGCCGCGGCGTCGGGGCGGATGCGCGCGTCGCCCATGGGCAGGTCGAACAGCACGGCGGCCGGCACGATAGGCAGGGTGCCGAAGCGCACGTCCATGCCGATGTTGCGTTCTTCCATCCAGCGCATCGCGCCGTCGGCCGCCGCCAGGCCCCAGGCGCTGCCGCCCGCGAGCATCACTGCGTGCACCTGCTGCACGAGGTTGCCGGGCGCGAGCAGGTCGGTCTCGCGCGTGCCGGGTGCGGCGCCGCGAACGTCCACGCCGGCCACGGCGCCGTCGCGCGCCATGACGACGGTGCAGCCGGTGGGGCGGCGGGTGTCGGAGAAGTGACCGACCTCGATGCCGGAGACGTCGGTGATGGAACCGGCGGAATGAGTGGGGGTGGAAGACGGGGCAGACATGGCGGCCGATTATGAGACCGCACCCTCTACGATCCCCGCCATGACAGTTGCAAGAAGTTTCTCCCCAGACGGCGGCCGCCGTCATGTCGTGGTGATCGGCGCGGGCGCGGTGGGCAGCGCCACCGCCATCGAAGCCCTGCGCGCGGGCCTGCGCGTGACGGTGGTGGAGCCCGGCGAACCGGGTGGTCCGCAGGCCACGAGCTACGGCAATGCCGGCTGGCTGTCGTCGCACTCCGTGGTGCCGCCCGCGCTGCCGGGTGCCTGGCGCAAGGTGCCGGGCTGGCTGGCCGACCCGCTCGGGCCGCTCGCCCTGCGCTGGCGCTACCTGCCGCGCGCCCTGCCATGGCTGCTGCGCTACCTGGCCTCGGGCTGGACCGAGGCGCGTGTGCAGCGCACGGCCGACGCACTGCGCAAGCTGCTGGCCGACGCGCCCGCGCTGCATGCGCAACTGGCCGCCGAGGCTGGCGTGCCGCAGCTCATCGAGCGGCGCGGGCTGCTGCACGCCTACCGTTCGCGCGCCGAGTTCGACGGCGATGCGCTGGGCTGGCGCGTGCGCCAGCGCGTCGGCGTCCAGTGGGAGGAATGGCCGGAAGACGAACTGCGCCGCCGCGAGCCCGATCTGGCGGCGCGCTACACGCTCGGCATCTTCGTGCCCGAAGCCGGCCACTGCCGCAATCCGGGCGCCTACGTGGCGGCCCTGGCGCAGCGTGCACTCGATGCGGGCGCCGAACGTGTCGCCGCCCGCGCGACGGGTTTTCGCATCGAGGGCCGCCGTCTGCGTGCCGTGCGCACTGAGGCCGGCGAAATCGCCTGCGACGGCGCCGCCATCTGCGCCGGTGCCCGCTCGGGCCCGCTGGCCGCAGCCGCCGGCTCCCCGGTGCCGCTGGAGTCGGAGCGCGGCTACCACGTGGTCGTCGAAGACGCCACGGCCGGCCCGCGCACACCGACCATGGTGGCCGACGGCAAGCTCATCGCGCACTGGATGGACGGCGGCCTGCGCGCGGCAGGGCAGGTCGAGATCGCGGGCCTCGAAGCGGCGCCCGACTGGCGCCGCGCCGAAATCCTGCACGAGCATCTGCAATCGATGTTTCCGTCGCTTGCACGACCCGCGCCCGGCGCGCCTTCAGTGAAGCACTGGCTCGGACACCGCCCGAGCCTGCCCGACGGGCTGCCCTGCATCGGCCCGTCAGGCGGCAGCGCCGACATCGTGCTGGCCTTCGGGCATGGCCATGTCGGCCTGTGCGGCTCGGCGCGCACGGGGCGGCTGGCGGCTCAGTTGCTCGCGGGCGTTGCTGCGGAGATACCGTTGGCGCCTTTCGACCCGGGGCGCTTCAAGTCCTAGAGTTCGCCGCGCTCCAGCTCCGTGAGTAGTGCGCGCGTCGCGCGGCTGAGAAATGCCGACCGGCGCACGACGCAAGCTACGGGAACGCTCACATCGAGATCCGCGACTCGGATCAGCGCGAGATTGCCTTGTCCGACTTCCTCGGCAATGGCGCTTTCCTGGAGGAGCGCCAGGCCGAATCCCGCTTCGACCAGGCGCTTCTGAGCGGTCAGGCTGTCGATGGCGGTCCAGTCGATCCGCTCCACGCCCCGCACGAGGAACTGCGAAAAGATCGCCTCCGCGTAGGGCTCTGCGCGCCGCGGCTGCTGCGGAAAAGCCAGCCACCGTTCCCTCGAAAGACGGACGAGCGACTTCAACCGCTTGCCCGCGAGCGGATGGGCCGGCGCGCATGCGATCACAAGTCGCTCGTGGTGAATGATCTTGCACAGGAGGTCCGGCGACGGATCTTCGTAGTAGCGCAACCCCACGGCCGTATCGCCGGCACGGACCTTCTCGCTGACCTCGGCGCTGGTTGCCGTCTGCAGGCGGATGTCGAGGTCGGGAAGCGAGGACTTGAGTGTGGCGAGCACGGCAGCGAGGCCGGAGCTTGCGAGCGTTCCGACGGCTGCGATGTGCACCGTGCCTGCCGCGCCGGACTTGGCGGCCTCCACCGCGGCGGCAGCGTCGCCGAGCGCAGCGGCAACCTTCTCGGCGTGGGGCAGCAGGGCCTGGCCCGCCTGGCTCAGCCGGAGCCCGCGACCGATGCGCTCGAACAGCGGCGCGCCCAACTCCTCCTCCAGCAGCGCGATGCGGCGACTGATTGCCGATTGCGTGCGTGCAAGCGCAGACGCAGCTGCAGACACGCCGCCTCGCCGATGCACCATGAGAAACGTGGCAAGAGCTTCTGAATCCATGTGACGCCACCCATGCAAGAGATCGATAGATCAAAGAAATATTATGCGTTTGACGCGCATCTGCCTCCACATCACCATCGCGCCTTCATCCATCACGGCGGAGTTGAAATGGACCAGGAGACACGCGTTGCGCGCGGCCGCACCTTCCTCGAACTGCATCGGGCGAAGCGTGGATTCATCATGCCCAACGCCTGGGATCCGGGCAGCGCGGTGCTGCTCGCGTCAGAGGGCTTCAAGGCAATCGGCACCACCAGCGCCGGCATCGCGTTCTCGCTGGGAAAGCCGGACTACAACGTCAGGGATGCCCGCCTCTCAGTCAGCCGCGAGGAGATGCTCGCCGTGGTCAGGAAGATCGCCGAGGCGGTGGCCATTCCCGTGAATGCCGATCTGGAAGCGGGCTACGGGGACGCGCCGGAGCAAGTCGCCGACACCGTTCGCATGGCCATCGACGCGGGTGCGGCGGGCGGCAACATCGAGGACACCGATGCCGAGCATGGGCGCCTGTTCGACGAGGGGCTGGCCGTCGCCCGCATCGCCGCCGCCCGTGCCGCCATCGATGCCGCGGGTGGCGGCTTCGTGCTGAACGCACGCACCGATGCGTTCCTGCTTCCCGGCGACGATGCACTGAACGTCGCGATCCGGCGCGCCAACCACTTCATGGAGGCGGGGGCGCACTGCGTGTTCGTGCCCGGGGTCACTGACCTGTCTCGGGTTGCGACGCTGGCGCGCGAAATCGCGGGCCCCCTCAACATCGTGGTGGGGTTGAACGAGGCGTCCGCCAGCGCTTTCGAACTGATCGATGCCGGGGCCGCGCGGATCAGCGTGGGGGGATCGATCGCACGCTCGGTCATGGCGCTCGTGAGGCGCAGCGCGCGGGAACTGCACGCGCACGGAACGGTCTCTTACGCGGGCAGCCAGATTCCCCAGCACGAACTCAATGCCCTGTTCGAAGGGGCACTGCGGGCGAAGCTCAGTTTGCCGGAGCTATCGACAGCACAGTGAGCGCGCCGTCGACCTTGTCGGCCGTGAACTGCACCTTGTCGCCGGGCTTCACCTTCGTGAGCAGCGCGGGATCGCTCACGCGGAAGACCATCGTCATGCCCGTCATCTCGAGGTTGGGAATGTCGCCGTGCTTCAGCGTGATCTTCTTCGCGTCGGTGTCGATCTTGCGGACCTCGCCTTCGACGGACGGCAATGCAGCTTGCGCGAAGGCGGCTGCAGCGAGCAGGGCGGCACAGAGTGCGGTGAACAGTTTCTTCATGATGAGTTTGCTTTCCTCGGTTGTCGGTTGATTCAGCGATAGCTTTGATAGATGCGCGTGCTGCCATCGGCCAGCACCAGCAGCACGTCGTAGGGATCGCGCTGGTCGCCGTAGGCAGGGCCGTCCATGCCCGGCGAGCCGATCGGCATGCCGGGCACGGCGAGGCCGACGGCCTTGGGCTTTTCCTTGAGCAGCCGTTGCACTTCGCGTGCGGGCACGTGGCCTTCGATGGCGTAGCCGCCGACGAGGCCCGTGTGGCACGAGCCCAGCTTGGCGGGCACGCCAAGGCGGGTGCGCGCGGCTGCGTTGCCTTCGTCGTGCACGCGCGTGGCGAGGCCGCTCTTGTTGAGATGCTTGACCCAGTCCTGGCAGCAGCCGCAGTTCGGGTCTTTCCAGATCTCGACCATCGGTGCCGCGGCCATCGCTGTGAAAGGCACGGCAGTGGAAGCCAGTGCCAGCAGCAGGTTTCTTCGTTGCATGGTTTCTCCTTCAGGATTTGCCAGCGGCAGCCAGCACGCGGATGCGGCCGGCCATGCCGAGTTCGTAGTGGTCTTTCACGAGGCAGGCGAAGTCGAAGTCGCCGGCGCGGTTGAAGGTCCAGACCATGTCGCCGGTCTTGCCGGCGGGCACATGCACCATCCACGGATCGTCGTGTTCCATTTCCGGGAATTTCTTCATCATGGCCGCGTGAGCCTCGATCTCGGCGGTGGTGCCGAGCACGAGTTCGTGCAGTTCCTTGCCGCGGTTCTTCAGGCGCAGGCGGATGGTGTCGCCTTCGCGCACTTCGATGACCGAGGGCGTGAAGGTCATGTCGTCGGCCATCGCGATGTCGATGGTTCGCTTCACCGCATTGGCCTTGCCTGCGATGCCCCAGGCCTTCTGCTCGGGCGCGAGCGTGGCGGCGCCTTTGGGCTTGGGGCCGTTGTGGGCCTCGTGGGCCAACGAAGCAGTAGTGGCAGCCGCGAGCACGAGGCCCGCGGCGATGGACTTGATGAGTGTCTTGTTCATGATTTGAGCTCCAGAGAGGAAGGGGTAAAGGAATCAGTGGTTGTGTGCGCCAGACCCGGAGGGCTTGCGCACGGTTGCATCGGGGGTGGCGTTCTTCATCGACGGTGTGGGCGTTTCCTTGCGCGTGGCCGGCGGCACGTTCGCGTTCGGTACTTCGCGCGCGACGGTGCCGGGCGGGTGCTTGAACCAACCCGGATCGCGATAGTCGCCGGGCTTCTGGTCGCGCCGCACCTTCAGCAGCGTGAACATGCCGCCCATCTCGGCCGATCCGAAGGGGCCGGTGCCGGTCATCATCGGCACGGTGTTGTCGGGGATGGGCATCTCCATTTCGCCCATGTCCGCCATGCCCTTGTCTCCCATCACCATGTAGTCGGGCACGAGCTTGCGGATCTTCTCGGCCACGCCCTTGTGGTCCACGCCGATCATGGTGGGCACGTCGTGGCCCATCGGCCCCATGGTGTGGTGCGCCTTGTGGCAGTGCAGCGACCAGTCGCCCTCTTCGTCGGCTATGAATTCCATCTGCCGCATCTGGCCCACCGCGATGTCAACCGACACCTCGGGCCAGCGCGCGGTGCGCGGCACGGGGCCGCCGTCGGTGCCGGTCACCTCGAACTCGTGGCCGTGGATGTGAATGGGGTGGTTGGTCATCGTGAGGTTGCCCACGCGGATGCGCACCCGGTCGCCCTTGCGCACGTTCAGCGTGTCGATGGCCGGGAACACGCGGCTGTTGAAGCTCCAGATGTTGAAGTCGGTCATGGTGTTGACCTTGGGCGTGGCGCTGCCGGGCTCCACGTCGAAGCTGCCGAGCAGGAAGCAGAAGTCGCGCTGCACGGGCTCGATCAGCGGATGGCTCTCCTTCGGGTGCGTGACCCAGAAGCCCATCATCCCCATCGCCATCTGCACCATCTCGTCGGCGTGCGGGTGGTACATGAAGGTGCCGGGCCGGCGCGCGGTGAACTCGTAGATGAAGGTCTTGCCCGGCGGAATGTGCGGCTGCGTGATGCCGCCCACGCCGTCCATGCCGTTGGGCAGGCGCTGGCCGTGCCAGTGCACGGTGGTGTGCTCGGGCAGCCGGTTGGTCACGAAGATGCGCACGCGGTCGCCCTCGACCACCTCGATGGTCGGGCCGGGCGACTGGCCGTTGTAGCCCCACATGTTGACCTTGAAGCCGGGCGCCATCTCGCGCACCACGGGCTCCGCGACGAGGTGGAATTCCTTGACGCCGGCGTTCATGCGCCAGGGCAGCGTCCAGCCGTTGAGCGTGACGACGGGGTTGTACGGGCGGCCGTTCGGCGGAACGAGCGGCGGCGCAGTGGCGGTGGAGCCTTGCGAAACGGGTTCGGGCAGCGCTGCCATGGACACACGGCTGACGGTGGTTGCGGCAACAGCGGTGGCTGCGCCTGCGAAGAAGTTGCGACGGTTCATGTCAATGGCCTCCCGTTGCGGGGGCATCACCGGCCGACGCGGTCTGCGCAGCCGTCATTCCACCGGGCGAGCTGCCCGTGAGCACCAGCTGCAGATCGGTGTCCGCCAGCCAGAAATCGCGCTGCGCCTCGATGCCGGCGTTCACGGCGAGCATGCTGGCGCGCGTTTCGCCAAGCAGCTCCCACACGCTCGCGAGCATGCCGTTGTAGCGAAGGACCATCTCCTCGTTGACCTTCTTGCGCAGCGGCAGCACCTCGTCGCGGTAGCGGCGGGCGATGGCGTAGGCGGTGTTCCAGCCCTGCCATGCTTCGCGCGCCTCGCTCGCGGCCAGCACGCCCATGTCGCGCACGCGGGCGGCCGACTGCAGGTATTGCGCCTCGGCGCGGCCGTTGCGGGCCTGTCCCCAGTCGAAGATCGGAATGGGCAGGTCGAGTTCGAAGCCGCGCTTGGTCTTTTTCGTGCGATCGGCGTCGTTGTCGAAGGTGGTGTTGCGCACCACGCCCAGTTCCATCGCGTTGATCACGCTGGTGGCATGCGTCAGGCCCAGCGAGCCGGCCACGGCCGTGTTCTGCGCTTGCGCCGAACGCACGTCGAGGCGGTCGCGCAGCGCCAGCGCCTGCACGTCGCCCAGTTCGGGCGCGGCTTGCGGCAGCGGTGGCAGGCGGTCGGGCAGGGTGTAGCCGGCGCGAGCGCCGCTCAGGCCCATCAGGCGCGTGAGCTGCTCGCGGCTGGCGACAGCCGCCTGTTCGGCCCGCGCGAGCTGCGCGGCCGCGTCGGCCAGCAGCAACTGTTCGCGCGTGCGCTGCAACGCGCTCCAGTTGCCGACCTGGGCCATGCGATGCGCGAGCTCGGCGCCGGCTTCGGCCGCCTCCTTCGCATCGTGCAGGTAGACCACGCTTTGCTGCGCGGCCACTGCGCGCACCCAGGCGCGGCGAGTTTCAGCGGCGAGCATCAGCACGCTTTGCGCAGCCTGCAGCTTGGCCGCCTCGTGCCGCTGGCCAGCCCATCGGGCCTGCCATGGCAGCGTGACCAGGCCCACCACGTTGAAGCTGAGCATCCGCTCGAACTCGCGCTCGCTGCCCTGCGCCAGCCGGCTGAAGGAAAGCACCGGATTCGGCAGGCTCGCGGCCTGCACACGGTCGGCATCGCTAAGTTGCAGGGTGGCGAAGGCGTCTTGCACGCGCGGGCCGTTGATGAGCGCGATGCGTACCGCGGCTTCGACGTCCAGCGGCCTGGCGAGCAGGGCATCGACGCTCTTTTGCGAGGCTTCGTCGGGCGTGCGCTGGGCTGCGGTGCCCGCCATCAGCGGGTTGCCGTGGACCAGCGCCTGCACGTCGGCGGTGCCGCCGTCGGGCGAGAGGCTGGCGCAGCCTGCCAGTATCAGGACGCTCGCGAGTGCAGTGGCGCGTTTGAGCAGCGCGCTACTTCTTCGATAGCAAGGGGGGCCGGCAAACTGCCGGCGAACAATGGGGTTCACGCTCGATCTCCATGAGCAATACGACGGACGCTGCGAGCCGGAAAGGGCTCACTGCGGACGGACTACGGGCAGGGAGATCAGGAAATGGGCGGCTTCAGGCCCTGTGCGGGCTCTGCGCTGGCGAAGCGGGCCGCGTGTGCCGCGGGCGGCGCCTGGGGCGCGCTGTGCACGATGTCGACGAGGGGCATGCCGCCAAGGGCCACCGTATGGCAGACCTGGCAGGCGGTGCAGGTGCCGCAGCCTTGATGGCCGGCGCCGTCGTTGCTGCTGTTGTCATGCGAACCGGCGTGGTCCGCCATGTCCATCTGCATATCCATGCTGCTGCCGGCATCCATCGCCTCGTGGCAGTGGGCTTCGGTGGCCGTTGTCGCCATGGACACGGCCGCCTCAGCCGCCGGCAGCGAATGCCGCACCATCTCGACCGCCATGGCATCGCCGAGCCAGCCGCGGATGGGCAGCAGGGCGATCATGAGGGCGAGCAGCAGGGTGCGCATGGGCGGGATGATAAACCTGCGTCCTAAGACATCAGTTCAAGACACCACCTGGCCCCGGGCCTTGTCAACCCACACCTGCAGGTTGTCGAGCAGGTCTTTCTGGCTGAAGGAGCAGCTTTCCTCGCTGAAGAGCGCGCTCGACTCCAGCCGGTCGAGCAGGCTCAGCAGCACCTCGCCGTAGCGCGGTGGCAGGGCGCCGAGCAGCTCGGCGCTGGCACGGGCTTCGTTCGACAGCGTGGTGACGGAGCCGCCGTCATTAGTGCGTAGGGCAGCGATGCGCGCGGCAATGGTGTCGAGTTGCTGTGCGGCGCTCATGACTTGGTGTTCTTTCCGGGCGGAGGCAGCGACAGCCCGCGCTCGCGCATCAGGTCGCGCAGGATGTCCGGGTAGTCCGTGATGATCCCGTCCGCCCCCCAGTCCATCAGCCGCTGCATGTCGGCGCGCTGGTTCACGGTCCAGGGCAGCACCTTCAGGCCGAGCTTCTGCCCTTCCTTGATGACGGTAGGCGTGAGGTCGGCAAAAGCCGGCGACCAGATCGCCGGGCCCGGCGCGTTGGCCGAAGCGGCCCTGACCATTTGCGGCACCGAGGCGAAGCCGGCCGCATCGATTCCGGCGGTCCAGCGGCTGTCCTTCAGCGTGCGGGGCGTTGTGAGGTAGGCGCGCGGCAATTGCGGCGCGAGCTTGCCGACCAGCGCCAGCGTGCGCCAGTCGAAGCTCTGGATCGTCACGCGGTCGGCCATCTTCGCCTTGTCGATCTCGGCGAGCAGCGCGCGCACCATCGGCTCGGGCGCGGCGGTTTCCTCGGGCTTTGTCGGGTCGATCTTGGTCTCGATGTTGAAGCGCACCGTGGCCGCGTCGGCGCCGCGTGCCTGCACCTGCGCGAACAGCGCGGCCAGCGTCGGAATGCGCTCGCCGTCGCGCGGTTGCTGCAGCGCGAACTGCTTGCCGTAGTTGCTCGTCGGATTGAGGCGGCCCACGTCGTAGGTCTGCAGCTGCGCCAGCGTGAGCGAGCGGATGGCCGCGCCGGTGTTCGGCGCCAGCCATGCGCCGCTCGCATCGCGCGTGTGGTCGGGGTTGAGCGAGGTGTCGTGCGAGATCACGACAACGCCGTCGGCCGTGAGCCCGATGTCGAGTTCAAGCGTGGTCACGCCAAGGTCGACGGCATTGGAGAACGCGGCCAGCGTGTTCTCGGGTGCCAGTCCGCGTCCACCGCGGTGGGCTTCGAGGTCGAAGTGCTGCTTGGCCGTGGGCAGGACGGCGGCGCAGCCTGCCATGAGCAGGGCGGAAAGGGCAGCAGAGAGAAGGGCGTATTTCATTTGAGCTGCACTTTGATCCCGTTGTCTTGCACCGTGATGTCGCCGATCTCGTAGGTCTTGCGCCCGACCGTGAGTTCGTCGGCCGTGAAGCTGCGCAGCACCTGGCCCTGCAGCAGTTCCTGCGCGACCACCGCGCCGATCTTCTGCAGCCGCTCGGCGTCGCGGCCTTCGACGCCTTGCAGCTCGAGGCGCTCCGCCTTGGGCTGGTCGAGCCGCAGCGCGCGTGTGGCCGGGTCGTACCTCAGCGCACTGCTGACCGACACCAGGCCCTGCACCGGCGAGGCCGCCAGCAGCGGGCTGGCGATGGTCAGCGTGGCCGTGATGGCCGCGCGGTTGCCGCGTGCGTCCAGGCCCAACTGCGGATCGCGCAGCCCGACCATGAAGATCTCGGCATAGCGCTCGGCCACCGGAAAGCGCTTGGCGATCTGCGTCTGCAGCTCGTCGCGGGTGGCGGTGTATTCGCTGGTGAAGAAATTGAAGCCGGCCAGCGCCGCGAAGGGCGCCTGCAGGGCCGCGGCGCCCAGCAGCGCGCGCAGTACCCGACGGCGGGAGGTGGGGGACGGGGTGCGGAGGTTCATACCGGCCCGAGCTTGCCACAGCCGCAAAGGTTCCCGCCAGCCGCCCCTCGGGCGGTGCCTCAGAGCAGCCTGCGACGGGCGTAACGCACCACCGTCACACCCGGCTTGGCCTGGCGCGTCGAGGGCATGACGAGCACGCAGTCGTCGTAGGGCGTGACCACGGGCTCGCCCTCGTTCCAGCCGATCACGGTGCCCGCGCGTTCGATCACTTCCAGGCCGGTGAAGGGCTGCGCGAAGCGGAAGTCCTCGCCGCGCGCCACCACGGGGCCGGTCACGTCCAGCGCCCACTGCCGGGGTGCGTCGGGCTGCAGCCAGCCGGGCAGTTGCTGCGCGATGGCGGCATCGTCCAGCGTGCCGGCCGCCCGCAGGAAGCGCGCGCACTGGTCTTGCGCCACCGTGCGGCTGGCCGGGTCGCCATGGAATCCGCATTCGACCAGCAGTGCGAGGGCGTCGCTTTGCGCGTCGGCATCGGGCGCGCCGAACCGGCCGAAGTCGCGCATGCGCACGCCGTCCTTGTGGCCCGCGTCGATGACCACGTGCTCCGGGCTGCGCATTGCCTGCGCCAGCCGCAGATTGCGCGGCTGGATGCCGGTGAGCGTCAGCGGCGCCGAGGGCTCGTGCATCGAGTGCAGGTCGAGCAGCCAGTCGGCCTGAGTCACATAGGGCAGCAGCGCCGCGGCACGACGCCTCTCCCGCGTGCCACCGGCTTCGATGCGATCGGGCAGCCACTGGCGATTGAGGTCTTCGTCGACAAAGCGCGAGGCATCGTGGTCGGCCACGTCGAAGGTGTCGAAGGCTTCCAGGTTGCAGAACGCCAGCGTGAGCGTGCCGCGCTGCGGGCGCACGCCGGCCTCCAGCAGGCCCTTGAGCGCCCAGGCGCCGCAAACTTCGTTGCCGTGCACGAGCGCGCTGATCATCACGTGCCGGCCGGGCGCTTCGGCTTCAAAGTGCCAGACGCCTTCGACGCCGGTGTTGCCGGCGCGCCAGGCAGAAAGATCGGGGGCGGGGAGTTGAAACAGCGTGGACAAGCTCATTCCTTGATGTTGGCGAATTTGACGATGGTCTTGTACTTGGCGGTCTCGGTGACCAGGAATTTGTCGATGTCCACGTTCGACGTCGGGACGACCGAGCTGGTGGCTTCCATCTTCTTGCGGAAGTCGGGCGACTGCAGCGTCTCGTTCAGTGCCGTCTTCAGCCGGGCCAGCACCGGCTCCGGCAGCTTCGCCGGCCCCAGCAGCGCGAACCAGACGCCGATGTCCAGGCCCTTGAGGCTCGGGTTCTCGCTGAGCGCCGGCAGGTCGGGCGTGATGGCCGAGCGCCTGGCCTCGGTGGTGCCCAGCGCCACCATCTTGCCGCTGCGGATGTAGGGCAGGGCGCTGGAGAGGACGAACACGCCGAAGTCGATGTTGCCGCCCAGCAGGTCATTGGTGAGCGGCGCCACGCCGCGGTAGGGCACGTGCGTCATGAACACGCCGCCCTGCTGCTTGAGCATTTCTCCGGCCAGGTGCAGCGAGGTTCCGACGCCGGAGCTGCCGTAGCTGTACTTGCCGGGGTTCTTCTTCAGCAGCGCGAGGAATTCGCCGGTGTTCTTCACGCCGGCGCCAGGGGCGGCCACCAGAACCAGCGGCTGCGAGGCAATCAGGCCGATGGGGGTGAAGTCCTTGGGCTCGTACTTCACGTTGCTGTTGACCAGCCTGTTGATTGCCACTTCGTTGCTGGCACCGGCGAGCAGCGTGTAGCCATCGGGCGCGGCATTGGCGACTTTCTGCGCGCCGATGGCGCCACCGGCACCGCCCACGTTGTCGATGATCACCGGTACGCCGAGGCAATGGGACAACTCGACGCCGAGCGCACGCCCTGTGAGATCGGTCGAGCCGCCCGGCGGGTAGGCCACCACCAGCGTGATGGGCTTGTTCGGGTAGGCCTGGGCATTGGCCGGGCCGGAGGCGGCCCAGGCAAGGCCGCACAGGGCCACGGCGAGACAGGAGGAGAAAGCACGGGGAAGACGCATCGTTGCCTCGGAGTTGTAGTAATCCCGAGGATTCTGCGGGGCCGATCATTCCTGCGTGGTGCCGTACTGGCACGAAGCCGTGCCGATTGGGCTAGCGCGGCGTCATTGCCCGCCACACATCCTCGGCAAGCGGACCCAGCCGGCGCTTCGGCCGATAGAGCCGAACCTCGAAGCGCACCTCCATGCGCCGGCCGCCCACGGGCACCAGCCGGCCGGCCTTGCAATCGCCCTGCACCATCGACCAGGGCAGCCATGCCACGCCCAGCCCTCTCAGCACGTACTCGTAGAGCGCATCGGCCGAATCGCATTCGATGCGACGCTGGAGGCGCGGCGCCTGCGGATTGTTGGCAAGCAGGTCTTCCACCATGCGGCCCATGGCGAGCGTGCGGGCATAAGACAGAAATGGCACCTGGCCGGTGCCGTCGAAGCTGTGCCTGGCAAGGCCTTGCGCATCGGTGCGCGACACGGGCACAAGCTTGTCGGACGCCACCGTCACATGGGAAAACTGCCGCCCATCGAGCCGGAAAGTGAGCGCGGCGTGATGAAAGATCAGCGAGAAATCCACCTCGTTGTGTTCCAGCATCCGCACCGTTTCCGCCAGCGCGCCCGTCAGCACGCGCACCTCGCCATCGCGCAGCACGGGTTGCAGCCGCACCAGCCAGTCGGCCATCACCGTGCGCGCGATCGTGCGGCCCGTGACCAGCGTCACAGTGCGGGCCTGCCGGCCGGCCACGTTGTGCACCTCTTCACGCGAGCCCTCGACGCTGCGCACCACCTGGCTTGCGTTGTCCAGGAAGCTCTCGCCTGCCGCCGTCAGCACGACCGGCGAGCTGCCGCGTTCGATCAGCGTCGCGCCGGCCCACGACTCGAGTGCGCGGATGCGCCGCCCGAAGGCCGGGTGCGTGACGTGGCGAAGCTCGGCCGCGCGCGTAAAGCTTCGCGTCTGCGCCAGCGCGATGAAGTCCTCCATCCATTTGAATTGCATGGTGCGGAGCGAGGCTGGCTAGTTGCCCAAGGGGAGTTCGTAGCGGGCAAAGGACGAGGTGCCCTTTTGAATCTCGCTGTGCAGCAGGAAACCGAAGCGTTCGTAGAGGCTTCGCAGGGCCGCCCTGTCTGCCACGCAATCGAGCCGCAGATGCCTGCGCCCGAGCTCGAAGGCGCGCTCTCGTGCAAAGGCCAGGAGGGCGGTCGACACGCCGCGCCCGGCCCACGCTCGGCGAACAGCCAGCTTGTGCACGAACGCCGAACTGCCCGGTTCGATCTCGGGCCAGAAGAAGGGGTCTTCCATGTCGAGCCGCACCACGCCGGCCACGTCGCCGTTCTCGCGTGCGATGAAGTAGCGCCCGGCATCGGTGTCGCGCTGCACGCGCTCGAGGCCGACGTCGGCGGCCGACCACAGCGGCCGGCCATCGGCGGCGAGCCATTGGGCGGCTTCGTTCAGAACGGCGGCAACTGTGGCCGCTTCGGAGGGTGTTGCTTGCTCTATGTACATCGCGGTGGCGGAGGATAGCCGACCGCAAGACCCCCCTCAGTCTCAATCACTCAGTCATGCAGCGACGACAGGAACTGCTTGAGCTCCGCCGTCTGCGGATTCCCGAACAGATCCGCCGGCGGCCCCATCTCGTGCACGCGGCCCTGGTGCATGAAGATCACGCGGTCGCTGACCTTGCGCGCAAAGCTCATCTCGTGCGTGACCATCAGCAGCGTCATGCCTTCGTCGGCCAGCGACTCCACCACGCGCAGCACCTCGCCCACCAGTTCGGGGTCGAGCGCCGATGTGATTTCGTCGCACAGCAGCACGGCCGGTTCCATCGCCAGCGCGCGGGCGATGGCCACCCGCTGCTGCTGGCCGCCAGAGAGCTGGTCGGGCATGGCGTCGAATTTTTCGGCCAAGCCCACGCGCGTGAGCAGCTTGCGCGCCTGCGAGGCCGCTTCGAGGCTGCCGCGCTTCTTCACCAGCGTGGGCGCGAGCATCACGTTCTTGCCGACCGTGAGGTGCGGGAACAGGTTGAAGCTCTGGAAGATCATGCCCACGCGCTGGCGCAGTTCGCGCATGGCCATGGCGCTTTCGTGCAGCAGGGGCTTGCCGTCGACCGTGAGCGAGCCTTCCTGGAACACTTCGAGCCCGTTGATGCAGCGCAGCAGCGTGCTCTTGCCCGAGCCGCTCTTGCCGATGATGGCGATCACTTCGCCGCGCTTCACGTCGAGGTCGATGCCCTTCAGGACTTCGTTGGTGCCGTACGACTTGCGCAGCGCGGTGATGCGCACGATGGGAGCGCCCACCGAGGTGGCGGGTTGTTGCGGTTCAAGCACGGCGGCCATGGGTTTTCCTCTCGAGATTCTTGGCGTACAGGCTCACGGGGAAGCACAGCACGAAATAAAGCAGGGCCACGCAGCTGAACACCACGAAGGGCTTGAAGGTGGCGTTCGAAATCATGCTGCCGGCCTTGGTGAGTTCGACAAAACCGATCACCGACGCGAGCGCCGTGCCCTTGATGACTTGCACCAGAAAGCCGACCGTTGGCGCAATGGCGATCTTCACGGCCTGCGGCAGGATCACATGGCGCATCTGCTCGCCGAAGCTCAAGGCCAGACTGCCCGAGGCTTCCCACTGGCCCTTCGGAATCGAGGCCACGCAGCCGCGCCAGATCTCGGTGAGAAACGCACTGGTGTAGAGCGTGAGCGCCACGCTCGCGGCCGTCCACGCAGACACGTCGATGCCGAACAACGCAATGCCGAAGTAGGCCAGGAACAGCTGCATCAGCAGCGGCGTGCCCTGGAAGAGCTGCACGTAAAGGCTCACGGCCCTGCCGATCGCCTTGCCGCCGCGCATCCGCAAAAACAGCAGCAGCGCGCCCACGAGGCCACCGCCGATGAAGGCGATGAGCGATAGCACGACGGTCCAGCGCAATGCCATCAGCAGGTTGCGCAGGATGTCCCAGAGAGAAAAATCAGCCATGGTGAAAAAGGCCTCGGTATTCGGTCAGCGGCCGAAGAAGAACTTCGGACCCGCCCAGTCGAGCAGCCGCCGCAGCGCCACCGACAGCGCCAGGTAAATCAGTGTGGCGATGATGAAAGCCTCGAAGGCGCGGAAGTTGCGGCTCTGAATCAGGTTGGCCGCGTAGCTCAGCTCCTCGGTCGAGATCTGCCCGCACACGGCGGAGCCCAGCATCACGATGACGATCTGGCTCACCATCGCGGGCCACACCTTCTTCAGCGCCGGCGGCAGCACCACGCGCAGGAATACCTGCGACTTGCTCAGCGCCAGGCTCACGGCCGCCTCGATCTGCCCCTTGGGCGTGGCCTCGATGCCGGCGCGGATGATCTCGGTGGAATAGGCGCCCAGGTTCATCACCATCGCGATCACCGAAGCCACCTCCGGCGAAAGCTTGACGCCCGCTGCCGGCAGCCCGAAGAAGATGAAGAACAGCTGCACGATGAAGGGCGTGTTGCGGATCAGCTCCACATAGGTGCCCACGATGGCGCGTAGCCACTTCGGGCCGCCCGAGCGCGCCCATGCGCAGAAGGTGCCGACGATCATGCCCAGCACGGTGCCCACGGCGGTGAGGCCGACGGTCCACGCCACGCCGCGCAGCAGCAGCGGCCATTCGGCGAGCACCGCGCCAAAGTCAAACTCGATGTTCATGGCCGCGCAGTTCGATCAGACGGGCAGGTCGCCAGCTGCCTTGCCCAGCCACTTCTTCGACATCGCGTCCAGCGTGCCGTCCTTCTTGGCGGCGGCAATGATTTCGTTGACCTTGGTCTTCAGCGAGGTTTCGCCCTTGGCAACGCCGACGAAGCAGGGGCTGTCTTTCAGCAGCAGCTTGAACTCGGCGCTCACCTTCGGATTCTTGGCGAGCATGTCGCCAGCAACCGCCGCGCTGGTCGCGAGGGTTTGCGTCTGGCCGGCCACGAAGGCGGCGATGGTCGCGTTGTTGTCCTCGAAGCGGCGGTAGTCGACGTTCGGCGGCGCCACCTTGTTCAGCTCCTGGTCTTCCATCGCGCCGCGCGTCACGGCGACGGTCTTGCCGGCCATGTCGGCGAAGCTGGTGAGCTTCATGCTCTTGGCGGCGTACACGGCCTGGAAGAAGGGCGCATAAGCCGACGTGAATTCGATCACCTTCTCGCGCTCCGGGTTCTTGCCGAGCGTGGAGATCACCAGGTCGGCCTTCCTGGTCTGCAGGTACGGAATGCGGTTGGCGCTGGTCACGGGCACCAGCTCGACCTTCACGCCGAGCTTGGCGGCGATGAGCTCGGCCATTTCAACGTCGAGGCCCTGCGGCTTCATGTTCTTGTCGACCGAGCCGTAGGGCGGGTAGTCGGTGGGCACGGCGATCTTGATCGTCTTGGCCTTGAGCACGTTGTCGAGCGCGTTCTGGGCGTACGCGCCGCCGGCCGAAGCCAGCATGGCGACTGAAGCAAGCGCAAGGGCGAGGTGGCGTTTGGATGCAGAGAAGGTCATAGCAAGGCTCCTAGGTAAGTCGAAGAATCTGAATCGGGGGACGCGGCGTCGGCAGCCTTGCGGCGCTTTTTGGCCTTGGGCGCCGGGGCGGCATTGGTGTTGTGCAGCGGCGCCAGCGCATCGCGCAGCTGCGCCAGCGGATCGGTGGGCGCCTGCACGCGCAGTGCCGACTGCACCGTGCCGATGTGCGCGGCCATCAATGCTTCGGCGGCGGCGTGGTCGCCGCGCTCCAGCGCCGCGACGATCTGCACGTGGTCTTCGCACGACTGCACCGCGTCGTGCGTGGACTGGTAGAGCATGGCGATCAGCGTGGTGCGCGCCGTGTAGTCGCGCAGCGTGTCGGCCAGCAGCGTGTTGCCCAGGCATTCGGCCAGGCACACATGGAAGTCGCCCAGCAGGAAGCTGCGGTTGCCGACGTCGCTTTCTTTCAGTGCGGCCTTTTCACGCTGGAGGTGCGCCTTCAATTGGCGCAGAGCGGTCTTCTCGATCTTTCCGGTGCTGCCCGCACTGCGGATGAGGCCCAGCTCAATGACGCGCCGCGCCTCGAAGGCCTCGCGCGCCTCGTCCTGCGAGGGCTCGATGACGAACCAGCCGCGCCGCGCGCTCACCGTGACGATGCCGCGCGCCGCCAGCCGCGTGAGGGCCTCGCGCACGATGGTGCGGCTGCAGTCGAACAGCATCGCCAGCTGCTGCTCGCCCAGGCGCGAACCCGGCGCGAGCTTCTGCGCCATCACCGCTTCGACGATGCGTGCACTGATTTCGGATGCGGAGATGGCCATAGGCCTGCATACCAGCAGCTTCTGTGCCAACTGGTATGCAAGATCTGTGCACCTAAATGGAACATGACCCCGAAAGGGGCGCGCGGGCTCAGCGCCGGGCTTGTCCCCGGCCCAGTGCGCTCGCCGGCAGGGCCACAAGCATGAGCAATGCCGACAGCACCAGGGCCCCGCTCAGCACGTAGAGGCTGAGGGTGAAGCCGCCCGTCAGCGTCTTCAGCGCGCCGACCGTCATCGGCGCCACCAGCCCTGCGCTCCCGCCGATGGTGCTGATGAGCGCGATGCCCGCGGCCGCGGCGCTCTTCGACATGAAATTGCCGGGCACCGACCAGAGCACCGTGAACGCGGCGGAAATGCCCATGGCCGCCAGTGCCAGGCACAGCACGGCGGCAAAGGCGTTGTGCATGAAGAGCGTGGTCAGCGCCAGCCCGGCGGCGCCTACCACTGCGCTCAGCGCAAAGTGCCAGCGACGCTCCTTGCACCGGTCCGAATGCCGCCCCACGACGATGTTGGCCGCAATGCCCGCCACCGCCGGAATGACCGAATAGAAGCCGATCTGCAGCACGCTGAGCCCCATCGACTTCAGGATCGTGGGCTGCCAGAACGACATGGCGTAGATGCCCAGGATGATCAGGAACGACATGAAGCCGATCAGCCAGACCCGGGCGTCGCGCATGGCCGCGCCGAAGGTGTGGCGCCCGGTGGCGCCGTTCGCGGCCTGGTCTTCGGCCAGCAGGCGCGTCACGCGCTGCTTCTCGGCTGCGGACAGCCAGGCCGCCTGCGACGGACTGTTCGACAGCCAGCGGAACGCCGCCACGCCCAGCAGCACGCTCGGAATGCCTTCGAGCAGGAACAGCCACTGCCAGCCGCGCAGCGACAGCACGCCGTCCAGGTAGGTCATGGTGAGCCCGGCGATCGGCCCTGCCACGATGGGCGCCGCGCCGAAAGCCATGAAGAACAGCGCGGTGGCCTGTGCGCGGCGGTGCGACGGGAACCACAGCGTCAGGTAGAACAGCACGCCCGGCGCGAAGCCGGCCTCGAACACGCCGATGAGAAAGCGCAGCACGTAGAACTGCGTGGGCGTGGTTGCGAACATCATCGCCGCCGATGCCAGCCCCCACAGGCCCATGATGCGCAGCAGCGTCGCGCGCACGCCGATCTTCGCGAGCATCAGGTTGCTCGGAATCTCGAACACCGCATAGCCGATAAAGAAGATGCCCGCGCCCAGGCCGAACACCGCGTCGCTGAAGCCCAGCTGGTCCTTCATCTGCAGCTGTGCATAGCCGACATTGGTGCGGTCGAGATAGTTCAGCACGTAGCAGGCGCACAGCAGCGGCATCAGGCGCCAGGTGATCTTGCGGAAGAGCGCGGCGTCGGTGGTGTCGGCCGGCGTGCGTGCGTCCGCGGCATCGAGGGTGGCGGTGTTCATCGTCTGTGTCTCCTTCTGTGTTGTTCCTGCGGCGGCGGCGTTTCAGGCGACGGTGGGCGTGCCGAAGCAGGTCTCGCCCCACAGGTGGCTGGCCGGCGCGCCCGGAAACAGCCAGTGCGGCGAGCATTCAGCCGACGGCACCACGTTGCTGAACCCGTGCGAGGACGAGGTGCCGGCGAGAGTCTTCTCCAGCACCATCGACAGGTACTGGTCGTTGCTGCTTTCCTGCGTGTTGCCGTTGAGGATCACCTCCGCGCCGGTAGCCTGCGCGTAGCGGCGGATGCCGTTGTGCCGCGACTGCAGCGGCGCCCAGCTGTCGGCCGCCACGCCGTTCTCGCTGCTCACGCGCAGGCCGTCGGCGGTGCGATAGACCAGCGAATGGTTGCCCTCTGTGTGGCCCGGCGTATGCACCAGCGCAAGGCCGCGGCCCAGCTGGATGCTGCCGTCGAAGGGCACGATGCGCTCGGCCGGCACGCCTTCGAGCCCGTGCGGGCAGTACCACTCGGCCTGCACCGGCAGCAAGCCTTGCACGCTGGCGAGTTCCTGGCGGTGCACCAGCAGCCTGGCGTTCGGCAGCAGGCCCGGCATGGCGGCGCTGCCGAGCCAGCGGCGTACGTCCTGCGTGTGCAGGTGGTCGTAGGTGATGAAGTCGACTTGCTCCGGCGCGACGCCGCAGCTTGCCAACGCCTGCAGGACAGTCTGGTAGACCGGTGCGATGGCCTTGTGCAGAAATTTCGGCGTTTGCTCGCCCAGGCGCTTGAAGTAGGGCGTTTCGTTGCCGGCCTCGAAGTCGGCCGGCGTGAACAGCAGTGTGCGCAGGCGGCCTTCGAAGTCGTCGTACTGGATCAGCACGGTGCGCGCCAGCAGGTGGACCATGTGCGGCTTGAGCAGCTGCTGCGAATACACGCCGGTGAAGGCGAACCACGCGGGGTACGGAATGCGCAGCAGGTTGAAGCTGCGCGCGAAGCGCACCGGCGGCGCATCGAGCAGGCGTTCGCGCAGGCCTTCGGCTGAGCTGCGGATGGCGCGCAGGCGGTCTTGCGGCATGGCGGCGTCGCGGGTGCCGTCGAAATCCGCCAGGTGTGCGAAGCCGGTTGGGTCGGGGTCTCGGGTCATGGGAAGTTCTCCTTGGCTTTTGGCGCGCAGGCTCTCAGTACATCGAGCGGCCGCCCGAAATGTCGAACACCGCGCCGGTGCTGAAAGAGCAGTCGTCCGACGCCAGCCATGCGGCCATGGCCGCCACCTCGTCGACCTCGACGAAGCGCCCCATCGGCACGCGCGAGAGCAGGGCGGTGCGCAGTTGCTCGCGGTGCTCGGAGGGCACGGTCGCGAACACTTCGGTGTCGGCCGCCGAGGGCGTGATGCAGTTCACCAGCACGCCCGATGCAGCCAGCTCCTTGCCGAGCGACTTGGTCAGCGAAATGAGCCCGGCCTTGGAGGCCGAGTAGGCGGCGTTGAAGCCGTTGCCCTCCTTGCCGGCAACCGAGGCGATGTTGACGATGCGGCCACGCCGGCGGGCGAGCATCACCGGTGCGACCGCGCGGCAGCACAGCCACGCGCCCGTCAGGTTGATGTCGAGCACGTTGCGCCACTGCGCGGGCGTGTGCTCCCAGGCAGGCACGGTCGGCCCGAGCACTCCCGCGTTGTTCACGAGGATGTCAATGCCGCCGAAGCGCTCCTGCGACTGGGCGGCAGCACGGGCGACCTGGTCTTCGTCGCGCACGTCGACGACTGCCGAGGTGGCGGTGCCGAGCGGCGCGAGCGTTCGCAGCGCATTTGCCAGTACTGACGCATCGAGGTCCCACAGCGCGACGCTGGCGCCGGCTGCCAGATAGCGCCGCGCTATTGCAAGGCCGATGCCGCGCGCGCCGCCCGTCACGATGGCGTGGCGGCCTGCGAGCGCATCGTTGCGCAGCGCAGTCATGCAGCCGCCGCCTCGGGTGCGCGAGTTGCGGCTGGCTGCCCCAGCAACCCGCCTACCAGCGCGGCGACATGCTCCGCGGGCACACCGGCCAGCAGCTGCCGAAGCATCGTCAGCGTGTCGAAGTACACGCGCTCGCACACCAGCCGGTCGCCTTCGAAGATGAAGAACGCGTTCATGCGGCAGCGAAAGCTGTTGCCTGTCGGCGGCAGGCCTTTGAGCGGACCGCGGTGCGTGCCCAGCAGCCAGAACTCGACGACCACCGAATCGTCGGCGTGCCGCAACTGGATGATCTCGTGCCGCTGGTCGGGAAAGGCGCGGCGCGTGTCGGCGTAGTACTGGCGCACGTCGGCAATGCCGTCGTGCACTTCGCCGCTGGGAATCAGCTCGTAGTGCGGATGCGGGAAGGTGCCGAGCACGGCGTCGAAGTCCTGCCGGGTCTCGTCGGCGAAGTGGTCGAGCACGAGGCGCTCGCGGCGGGCTTGAAGTTCGGTGCGTGGGGTGTTGTTGTCGTTCATCGGGGTGTGCTCCATGTGACAGGGATGACAGGTGACATCGGGTTGCTGCGAATGCGCAGGTCCGGGCTCGCTGCTTACTATCGGCACGCTCCTGCAACAAGACTGTCCGGTGTTGGCAATCGCCGCTCGGGACAAACCCGCGATGCCACGCACGCCCCCTTCATCCAACGCCACCAGCGCCGCGCCGGACGCGCAGCCGTCACCGGTGCACAACAGCGACATGCGGCTGGCCGGGGACGTGCAGCAGCGGCTGCTCGCCGTGGCGCACCGGCGCATGCTGGCGCGCGGCGAGTCGCTCTTTCACAAGGGGTCGTCGCCCGATGCGCTGTTCGGCGTGGTCAGCGGTTCGTTGCGCGTGAGCGTGGTCGCGCCGGGCGGGCGCGAGGCGGTGATCGCGATGCTCGAACCCGGTCACTGGTTCGGCGAGGTGTCGCTGCTGGTCGGGCGCGAGCGCGTCTACGACACCTGCGCGGCCGACACGACCGAGATGGCGGTGGTCGCGGCGGCCGACTTCCACCGGCTGGTGGCCGAGCACCCCGACGTGCACATGGCCTTCACCCGGCTGGTCTGCCTGAGGCTGCGCCAGGCGCTGGCGTGGATCGACGACGTGATCCTGATGCCGCTGCAGGTGCGGCTCGCTCACCGGCTGCTCACGCTGGACGCGCGCGCCCAAAGCCCGGGCGAGGGCGGCGGCACGCTGCTGGGCGTGTCGCAGGAAGACCTGTCGTTCATGCTCGGCGTGTCGCGCCAGAGCGTGAACCGGCAATTGAAGCTGTGGGAAGAAGACGGCACGCTGCGCGTGCGCTACCGCAGCATCGAGCTGCTGGACCGCGGGCAGCTGGAGCGGCACGCGGCCACCCCGCGCTGAGCCGCGCTGAAGGCGTGCCGAATCAGTCCATCCGCGCGCCCGACGCCTTCACCGCTTTTTCCCAGCGCGGCGTTTCCGTCGCCAGGAAGCGCGCGAAATCCTCGCTGCCCAGGAAGGCCGGGTCTGCGCCCTGGCTCACCATGCGGTCGCGCACCTCGGGGTTGTTCAGCACCTGCCTGAATGCGTCGCTGAGTTTGGCGACCACGTCTTTCGGCGTGTCCTTCGGCGCGAAGAAGCCATAGAAGCCCACTACCTCGAAGCCCTTGACGCCCGACTCGATCACGGTCGGTACGTCGGGCAGGGCGGGGTTGCGCTCGCGGCTGGTCACGGCCAGTGCGCGCACCTTGCCCTGCTTGTGATAGTTGGCAGCTTGCGGAATCGACTCGGCCATGAACTGCACCTGCCCGCCCATCAGGTCGGTGAAGGCCGGCGCACTGCCGCGGTAGGGGATGTGCACCATGAAGATGCCCGTCGCGGTCTTGAACATCTCGGGCACGAGGTGGCTGATGCCGCCGTTGCCGGCCGAGCCGTAGTTGACCTGGCCCGGCCGCGCCTTGGCGTAGTCGACGAACTGCTTGAGGTTCTGCACCGGCAGCTTGGGCGTGACCAGCAGCGCCAGCGGCTGCATGGCGGTGCGCGCGATGGGCACGAAGTCGCGCTGCGTGTTGTAGGGCAGCTTGCTGTAGAGCGCGCCGTTGATCACGGCCACGCCGGTGTTGGCCAGCATCAGCGTGTAGCCGTCGGCCGGGCTCTTGGCGACCGCGTCGGCGCCTACCGAGCCGCCCGCGCCGGGCTTGTAGTCGACGATCAGCGGCTGGCCGAGCACGGCCTGCAGCTTGTCGGTGAGCAGGCGCGCGTGCTGGTCGAGCGGGCCGCCGGCCGGAAAGCCGATGACGACCTTGATCGGCTTGTCGGGGTAGGCCGCCATCGCGGCCGTGCCGAGGGCGAAAGAAAGGACCGCGAGCGCGGTCCGGGCAGGCTTGTTCATGATCCGTCTCCTTTTTATTGGGAGACGATCATAAGCAGCGCACTCAGCTGGCCAGCGTGGCCTTCAGCGAGATCTCGGGCACGCTCGCCAGCGCCTTCGACAGCGGGCAGCCGGCCTTGGCGGCGGCCGCGATCTGCTGGAACCTGGCTTCGTCGAGGTTCGGCACGGAGGCGTCGAGTTCGAGCGCAATACGGTCGATCTTGAAGCCATCGCCGTCCTTGGCCAGCCGCACGGCCGCCCTGGTGTCGATCTTCGTGGCGGCCAGGCCTTCTCTTTCGAGCGCGAAGGCGAAGGCCATCGTGAAGCAGGCGGCGTGCGCCGCGCCGACGATTTCCTCGGGGTTGGTGCCGCGCTTGTCGTCCTCGAAGCGGCTGGCGAAGCCGTAGGGGTAGTTTTTCAGGGCGCCGGTCTCGGTGCTGACTTGGCCCTTGCCGGTCTTGCCGGCGCCTTCCCAGTGAACGCTTGCGTGCTTTTCTGCTGCCATGTGAGTTCCTTCATTCGGTGGGTGGGGGCTGACAGGTATCGCGCGGAAGGCGGCCCGTGTCTGTAGTCGCAAGGCGCGAGAGCAGAAGGTTGCGCATGTGAGAAGAAATGGCGTCACCTAGGCGACGCTCCGGGGGCTTCCCCGATGGGAGCGGCGGCCTTGGCGGCTTAGGCTGGCGGGCTGTCGCGCTTTTCTTTGTCCCGCCTGTACTCACCATGCAACAACGCCCGCATTACAAGTTCTGGCCCAAACGCCTCCCGCATTCGATTACCGTCCCCGCCACCTCCCTCTGGCACAACCTGGCCACCTCGGCCGCACGCTATCCCGACAAGCCCGCGCTCGTGTTCTTCGGCCGCGTGATCAGCTACCGCGAGTTCGCCGCCCAGGCCGAGCGCCTGGCCGGCGCGCTGCATGCGCTGGGCGTGAAGCGCGGCGATCGCGTGATCCTGGACATGCAGAACTGCCCGCAGCTGGTGATCGCGCATTTCGCGATCCTGCGCGCCAATGCTGTCGTGGTGCCGGTCAACCCGATGAACCGGGCCGAGGAGCTCAAGCACTACATCACCGATCCCGACGCCAAGGTGGCCATCATCACCGGCGACCTGGCGCCCGAATTGGCCAAGGCCAGCAATGCGCTGCCACCCGAGCATCGGCTCGCCCACATGATCGTGACCCAGTTCACCGACGCCTTCGACGCCGACGCGTCGGGCGACGACGCCCCGGCCCCCGCCTGGAAAGACTGGCTCACCACCCGCCATCCGCTGCCCGCGCTAGACGGCGGCAAGGTCATCGCCTGGACCGACGCGCTCGAGGCCGGCCATCCACCGCCCGAGCACGTGGTGGGCGCCGACGACATGGCGCTGCTGCCCTACACCAGCGGCACCACCGGCCTGCCCAAGGGCTGCATCCACCACCATTCGAGCCTGATGCACAACGCGGTCTCCGGCCAGATGTGGGGCGGGTCGACCTCGGAGACGGTGGTGCTGGCCGTGGTGCCCATGTTCCACATCACCGGCGTGGTGAGCATGATGCACACGGCCATCCTCGCCGCGGCCACGCTGATCATCATGCCGCGCTGGGACCGCGACGTGGCCGGCCGGCTGATCTCGCGCTGGAAGGTAACGGCCTGGACCAACATCCCGACCATGGTCATCGACCTCATGGCCAGCCCCAACTTCGCGAGCTATGACCTGTCGAGCATGACCTACATCGGCGGTGGTGGCGCGGCGATGCCGCAGGCCGTGGCGCAGCGCCTGCTCGAGCAGTACGGGTTGAAGTACCAGGAGGGCTACGGCCTCACTGAAACCGCCGCGCCCTCGCACACGAACCCGTCGGACCATCCCAAGCAGCAATGCCTGGGCATTCCGTTCATGAGCACCGACGCGCGCGTGGTCGACCCCGACACGCTGAAGGAGATGCCCATCGGCGAATCAGGCGAGATCATCATCCACGGCCCCGAGGTGTTCCAGGGCTACTGGAAGCGCCCCGATGCCACGGCCGCCGCATTCGTCGAGTTCGAGGGCAAGCGCTTCTTCCGTTCGGGCGACATGGGCCGCATGGACGAGGACGGCTACTTCTTCATCACCGACCGTCTCAAGCGGATGATCAATGCGAGCGGCTTCAAGGTGTGGCCGGCCGAGGTCGAGCTGCTGATGTTCCGCCACCCCGCGATCCAGGAGGCCTGCGTCATCTCGACCAAGGACGACTACCGCGGCGAGTCGGTCAAGGCCGTCGTGGTGCTGCGCGCCACGCACAAGGACACGACCGAGCAGCAGATCATCGACTGGTGCCGCGAGAACATGGCTGTCTACAAGATTCCGCGCAAGGTGCAGTTCGTCGATACGCTGCCGAAGAGCGGCAGCGGGAAGGTGATGTGGCGGTTGCTGCAGGAGGACGAGAACGCGGCGAAGTGAGCGCGCTTCACTTGATGAGGCCTAGCGACTTCAGCAACGCCCCCGCCTCCGTGCGTCCGTTCGGAGTGATGGACTGCGAGGCCACCGCCTTGCCCAGGTAGTCCACCACCTTGTGCCGATTCTGGTTCGGCCCTTCCCACAGGAAGAGCCGTCCCAGCTCCAGCGCTGCATCGCCGTCGCCCTGCGCATAGGCCTTCTCGAACCAGAAGCGCGCCCAGCGGAAATTGCCCTCGTCGCGGTAGCAGATGGCGAGGTTGGCGCACCCCGCCACGTCGCCCGCCTTGGCGGCCTTGCGGTACCAGTCGCGCGCGGCCGCGGGGTTCTTCTTCACGCCGATGCCGTGGTCGAGGAAATAGCCGACGCTGTTGAGCGCGTGGGTCTCGCCCGCGGCCGCGGCCTTGAGGAACAGCGAGAGGGCCTTCTTGTGCGCGCCAGCGTCCCATGCGTCGTTGGCCGCAAGGAACCAGTCGTCCTGGGTAGGTTCTTGCATGGTGCGTGCTCTCCTTCGAAGCGTGGTTCAAAAGAAAAAGTCTGTGTACCGATCGGTTCCGCCGGGTGGATCACTTAGCCTCGATCGGTCCTGCCATTCTGCCTATCTCCCCGCTTCTTCATGCATTCACGCGCGCTGCTGCTTTCCTGCCTTCTTGCCTTTTCTCCCTTCCTGAGCCAAGCCGCTCCCCGCACCTGCCTCGTCGTGGGCATCAGCGACGGCGACACGCTCACCGCCCGCTGCGGCCGCATCGGCGCCTACGAGCGCGTGAAGGTGCGCATCGCCGCCATCGACGCGCCCGAAAAAGCCCAGCCCTACGGCCAGCGCAGCAAGCAGGCGCTGAGCAACATCTGCTTTCGCGAGCAGGCGCTCATCACCGAGATCGACACCGACCGCTATGGCCGCACGGTGGCCGACGTGCGCTGCAACGGCGAGGACGCCGGCAGCCGCATGGTGTCCGAAGGCTGGGCCTGGGTGTACGACTACAACCACCTGGCCACCAAACGCGGCGGCGGGCTGTTCAAGCTGCAGGACAGCGCGCGTGCCCGGCACGCCGGCCTGTGGGCCGACTCGAAGCCGACGCCGCCCTGGGACTGGCGCAAGCGCCAGCGCGGCGAGCAGCCGCATTGGGGCGGCTTCTTCTGAGTTCCTGTTACAGGCCCGTGTCATGCGGAATTCACGAGGCGGCGACACTATGCCCGGCTCCGTAACCCCACGACGACAAGAGCATGGCCAAAGACTTCGCCCGCATGGAGGACTCCAACCCGTCCGCCAACCCCACGATCCACGAAGTGTCCGACCCGAAGCGTCGCATGCTCGTGCAAGGCGGCCTCGCTGCCGCGATTGCGGGGCTGTTCGGCCCGCTGGCCGGGTGTGCGGCAACAGGCGGCACGGCGGGTTCGCTGGGCCGTGCCATCGGTTTCAAGAGCGTGCCGATGGCCGCCGTCGACACCGTGGTCGTGCCCGAGGGCTACGGCACCCAGGTGCTCTACCGCTGGGGCGACGCCACCGGCATCGCGGGCGCCATGCCCGCCTTCAAGACCGACGGCTCCAACACCGCTGAAGAGCAGGCGCTGCAGGCCGGCATGCACCACGACGGCATGGCCTTCTTTCCGATCGATGGCTCCAACCGCGGCCTGCTGGTGCTGAACCACGAATACGTCGACGACGGCCTGCTGCACACCGACGGCATGAAGACCTGGACGCCCGAGAAGGTGCGCAAGTCGATGAATGCGCACGGCGTGTCGGTCATCGAGCTGCAGCGCGACGGCGGCAAGTGGACGCAGCTTGCACCCTCGCGCTTTGCGCGCCGCATCACCGCCCTGACGCCGATGACGCTCACCGGCCCCGCAGCCGGCCACGCCATGCTGCGCACCGCCGCCGACCCGTCGGGCACGCAGGTGCTGGGTACCTTCAACAACTGCTCGAACGGCCACACGCCGTGGGGCACGTACCTGACCTGCGAAGAAAACTTCGCCGACTACTTCGAAGGCACCGACACGCCCGACGCTCACCAGAAGCGCTGGGGCATCAGGAAGGGCAATGGCGCGAAGTACCGCTGGCACGAGCATGAAGCGCGCTTCGACGTGTCGAAGAACCCGAACGAATCGAACCGCTACGGCTGGGTGGTCGAGATCGATCCGCAAGACCCCACCTCGACGCCGCGCAAGCGCACCGCGCTCGGCCGCGCCGCCCACGAAGGCGCCGCCACCGCGCTCACCAACGACGGCCGCGCCGTCATCTACATGGGCGAAGACTCGCGCTTCGAGTACATCTACAAGTTCGTGAGCCGCGACAGCGTCAAGCCCGGCGGCGCCGCGGCCAACCGAGACCTGCTCGACCACGGCACGCTGTACGTCGGCCGCTTCGACGTGGACGGCACCGGCGAATGGCTGCCACTGGTGCAGGGCAAGAACGGCCTGGTGGCCGACAAGGGCTTCACCACGCAAGGCGACGTGCTCATCAAGGCACGCCAGGCCAGCGACCTGCTTGGCGCCACCAAGATGGACCGCCCCGAGTGGACCACCGTAGACCCGCTCACCAAGGAGGTCTACTGCACGCTGACCAACAACAGCAACCGCGGCGGCGCCGGCCAGCCCTTCATGGACGCGGCCAATCCGCGCTCCAACAACACGATGGGCCAGATCATCCGCTGGAAGGAAACCGGCGACCTCGACGCAACCAAGTTCGCCTGGAACCACCTCGTGCTCGCGGGTGACCCGAAGCAGACGCGCCATGAAGCACAGGGCAACATCAAGGGCGACACCTTCGGCAGCCCCGACGGCCTGATGGTCGATGCGCGCGGCGTGCTGTGGATCGAGACCGACGTGTCGACTTCCACGCTGGGCAAGGGCGAGTACAGCAACCTGCCCAACAACCAGATGCTGGCCTGCGACCCGACCAAGGGCGAAATCCGCCGCTTCCTGCTCGGCCCGGCCGGCTGCGAGATCACCGGGCTCACGGCCACGCCAGATTTGCGCACGCTGTTCATCAACATCCAGCACCCGGGCGAGCCGGCCAACGAGCGCAGCGACCCGGATCGTCCGCTCGCCGTGTCGAAGTGGCCCGACGGCGCGGGCCGTCCGCGCTCGGCGACCATCGCCATCACGAAGAACGATGGCGGCGTGATCGGGACCTGATGGAGTAGGGTGGGTTGGCGGTGCTCAGCAGGAGCCGCCGACCCAGCAGCGCAGCGAGGGCACGAACAGGCCCACGACGAAAGTGATGGCGCAGAAGACCAGCAGGATCAGCGCCGCCATGCGCAGCCCCTCGGCGCTCCAGCGCGGCGCGAAGTTGCTGATTAGGCCAGAGGCGAAGCTGCCTTCGAGCCGTTCGGCACCGCCCCAGCGCAGCACCCAGAGGCAGAAGAGCGCTTCGGCGGCATGCACCGCGATCCACAAGGCCAGCGACATTTCGCGTGATCTCCTTCTTCAGGACTCGCTCTTGCCCTGCACATCGGCCACCACGCGCGCATTGCGCTGGAAGCTCCAGTAGGCGCCTGCCCAGTCCATCATCACGACGATGCGGTTGCGAAAGCCGATCAGGAAATACGCGTGCGCGAACAGCCAGAACAGCCACGCAAGCCGACCACTGAAACGCAGCGGGCCGAAGGGCGTGCCCAGGTCGACCACCGCCGAATTGCGGCCGATGGTCGCGAGGTTGCCGTAGTCCGCATAGCGGAACGGCACCGTCGGCTGGCCCGCAATGCGGCGCAGGATGTTGGCGGCCGCTGCGCGTCCCATCTGCTTGGCGCCGGGCGATACGCCGGGCACGGGCTTGGGCGGCTTGCCGGGCGCATGGCTCATGGCGGCGGCGAGGTCGCCGACCACGCTGATCTCGGGATGGCCCGCCAGGCTCAGGTCGGGCTCGACCTTGATGCGGCCCGCGCGGTCGCATTCGACGCCGGTGGCCGTGCCCAGCATGCGGCCCAGCGGCGAGGCCGCCACACCCGCCGCCCACACCACGCAGCTGCTATCGATTCGGTAGCTGGCGACCGGTGCACCGTCTGCGCCGCCGCCGGTCTGCACTTCGAGCCCGGTGGCATCGATGGACGTCACGCGCGCGTTGAGCCGCACTTCGACGCCCAGTTTCTCCAGCTGTTCGAGCGCCTTCTGGCTCAGCGACTCGGGCATGGCCTGCAGCACGCGCGGGCCGCCTTCGACCAGCAGCACCTGCGCGCTGGCGGGGTCGATGTGGCGGAACTCGCCCGACAGCGTGTGCTTGGCGATCTCGGCCAGCGTTCCGGCCATCTCGACGCCCGTGGGGCCGGCACCGATCACCACGAAGGTGAGCAGGGCGCGGCGGCGCTCCAGGTCGGCCGCGACCTCGGCGCTCTCGAACGACAGCAGCACGCGGCGGCGGATCTCGAAGGCATCGGCCAGCGTCTTCAGGCCCGGGGCCATGGGCGCCCATTCGTCGTGCCCGAAATAGCTGTGCGTGGCACCGGCCGCGACGATCAGGTGGTCGTACGGCACGCGGTCCCCATTGGCCAGTTGCACCGATCGCGTGGCCGGATCGATGCCGCCCACCTCGCCCAGCAGCGTCGTGATGTTCGGCTGCTTGCGGAACAGCGCGCGCACCGGCGCCGCGATCGACGGCGCGGCGAGCCCGGCGGTTGCCACCTGGTACAGCAGCGGCTGGAACAGGTGGTGGTTGGTCTTGTCGATCACCGTCACGTCCACGTCGGCGCTCTGCAGCTTGCGTGCCGCTTCGAGTCCGCCGAATCCGCAGCCGACGATGACGACTTTGGGCCTGCCCGAGGGGTTGGTCGTTTGCATCGCACGGATGATACGCAGCCGCCTGCAAGGCCTCGAATCTTGTGCCACAGTGGCTGCCCTTTGCCGAAGTGCCGGCGGCAGGGCGGCGGCGTTTTGTCCTACGCGCCGCCGCAGCCCGGATGGGCTAAAACTTGCGGCTGACCCGACTGGAGACCCCATGACGCTTTCCCGGCCGATCACACAGGCGGCGAGCACACTGCGCGACAGGTTTCGCGAGGTGCGCGCCACGAGCCTGGCGCTTGCCGCTCCGCTTTCCGCCGAAGACCAGTGCATCCAGTCGATGCCCGATGCGAGCCCGACCAAGTGGCACCTCGCGCACACCACGTGGTTCTTCGAGACCGTGCTGCTGCAGCCGCGTTCCAGCGGCTACCAGCCCTTCGACGCGCGTTTTCATTACCTCTTCAACTCGTATTACGAGGCACTCGGGCCGCGGCATCCGAGGCCGCAGCGCGGACTGCTCACGCGGCCTTCGGTAGACGAGGTGCATGCCTACCGCCGGCACGTTGACGAGGCCGTGGTCGCGCTGCTCGAAGAGGGCGGGCTCGACTGGGCCACTGTCGAGCCCATCGTCACGCTCGGGCTGAACCACGAGCAGCAGCACCAGGAACTGCTGCTCACCGACATCCTGCACGCGCTGTCGTGCAACCCGCTGCTGCCGGCCTACAAGCCCGCGAGCGGGCCCGCGCTGCGGCTGGCTGCCGTGCCGCCTGCGGTGCGCTGGATCGAGCAAGCCGGCGGCGTACTCGACGTGGGGTTCCCGGGGCAGGGCTTTTCCTTCGACAACGAGACCCCGCGCCACAAGGCCCTGCTGCAGCCCTATGCGATTGCCGACCGGCTGGTGAACTGCGGCGACTACGCGCAGTTCATCGCGGACGGCGGCTATCAGCGGGCCGAGCTCTGGCTGTCCGATGGCTGGGCCGCCGTGCAGGCGAACGGTTGGAGGCATCCGGCGTACTGGCTCGAGCCGGACGATCCACGCCTTGGCCTTGGCGCACAGCAACAGCAGGGCAACGCAGGCTGGCAGGTGTTCGGCCTGCACGGCGTGCGGCCGATGGAGGCCGATGCACCCGTATCGCAGCTCAGTTTCTATGAAGCCGCCGCGTACGCCGAATGGGCCGGCGCGCGACTGCCGACCGAATTCGAATGGGAAGCCGCGTTCGATGCGCCGGGCATCTCGCAGATGACGGGGCATGTCTGGCAGTGGACGCGTTCGTCGTACGACCCGTATCCCGGCTTCCGTCCGATGCCCGGTATCGCGGCCGAATACAACGGCAAGTTCATGGTGGGGCAACTGGTGCTGCGAGGCAGCAGCGTGGCCACGCCGGCAGGGCACACGCGGCCCAGCTATCGCAACTTCTTTCCGCCGGCGGCGCGCTGGCAGTTCTCGGGGCTGCGGCTCGCGAAAGACCTTTGATCATGCGCAATCCAACTTCTTCCTCGTCGCTGTCGTTCGCGCCTGCTGCGAAGCCGCGTGTTTCTTCTTCTTCCACGGCCGCGACGCCGTTGTCCGAGTTCGGGCGGGAGATGCAGGCAGGACTTGCGCGCTCGCCACGCAGCATCTCGCCGAAGTTTTTTTATGACGCAGCAGGCTCACAGCTGTTCGACCGCATCTGCGAGCTGCCGGAGTACTACCCGACGCGCACCGAGCTGCGCATTCTTGGCGAATGCGCCGGGGAGATCGCCGAACAGATCGGGCCGAATGCGGAGATCGTGGAGTTCGGGGCGGGGTCGCTCACGAAGGTGCGGCTGCTGCTCGATGCGCTGCAGGCGCCGAAGCGCTATCTGCCCATCGATATCTCAGGGGAGCACCTGGAGGCTGCGGCCGAGCGGCTGAAGGCGGACTATCCGAAGCTGGTGGTGCAGCCTATTGCTGCGGACTACACGATGCCTCTGGTGCTGCCTGCGCCTATGGCCGGGTCTGGGCGGCGAGTCGGATTTTTTCCGGGGTCGACTATTGGGAACTTCGAGCCTGAGGAGGCGCTGGCCTTTTTGCAGCTGGCTGCGCGGATGTTGCGTGGGGGTGGGCTGCTGATTGGCGTGGATCTGGTGAAGGATCCGGGGCGCTTGCATGCGGCCTACAACGATGCGCAAGGGGTTACGGGGGAGTTCAATCTCAATCTGCTGCGTCGGGCGAATGCCGAGCTGGATGCGGACTTCGATGTCGATGGGTTTGCGCATGCGGCGTTCTACAACGCGCCTCGGCAGCGGATCGAGATGCATCTTGTTAGCCGGCGGGCTCAGAGCGTTTCGTTGAATGGGGAGCGGTTTGGGTTTGAGGAGGGCGAGACTATTCATACTGAGTACTCGCATAAGTTCACTGTTGAAGGGCTTCGGGCTTTGGCTGCTCGGGCTGGGTTTCGGCCTGGTGCGGTTTGGACGGATCCTGAGAAGCTCTTTAGCGTTCACTGGTTGGCTGCCTAGTTTTTGTTCCGGGGCCGGGACTCGCCCCGGCGGGCGACCTACTTTTCTTTGCTTCGCCAAAGAAAAGTAGGCAAAAGAAAGGCGACCCCACTGTCTGCGTCCCCTTCGCTTTGCGAAGGGGCAACCTGTGGTGCTCGCGTTTCGCGGGGTCTCGCCCAAACTCGCTTCGCTCAGACAAGGGCGAGCCCTGATCCGCGAAACGCTGCGCTCCTCGGCGCAGCCAGAGGGGAGGGGAGACGGAACGGGCCTTTGCTTCGCTCGGCTTGGTATCGGCTGTTCAGAGGCCGAGCGCAGCGAAGGCCTGTTGGGCTCCCCAATCCCTTCTGGCTGCGCCGAGGAGCGCAGACGTAGGAGGGATCAGGGCCGCAGCTGTCTGAGCGGAACGAAGTGCAGCGAGTTCTGCGGACCCCCTCCGGAGTCGAGCACCGCAGGTTGCCCGTAGCGAAGCGAAGGGCCGCAGACAGCAGGGTCGCCTTTTCTTTGCTTACTTTCTTTTGGCGAAGCAAAAGAAAGTGAGTCGGCCGCCGGGCCGAGACCCGGCCCCAGAAAACAAACCCCCCAACAGGGTAGATACAGCAGCGAAGAAAGCGGCAGTGCCAAGCAACGGCACAATACCCAAGCCCCGTGCGGCAGCGCAACGGCCAGCGCCCGCAACCCTCCCCCTGGAGACCAAGACCATGAAAGCAACCTGGAACGGCGTCACCATCGCCGAAAGCGACGACACCGTGCTCGTCGAAGGCAACCACTATTTCCCGATGAGTTCGCTCAATCGCGACGCAGTCACCTTCAGCAACCACAAGACCACCTGCCCCTGGAAGGGCACCGCAAGCTACTACTCGCTGCTGGTCAACGGCGAACTCAACACCGACGCCGCCTGGTACTACGCCGACCCGAAGCCCGAAGCCGAAGAGATCCGCGACCGCGTCGCGTTCTGGAAGGACGTGAAGGTCAGCGCGCAGTGACCACGGCCGCTTTCACTCCCCCGTTCATCGCCCCCGCCGAGCTGCCTGCCGCATTGCGCGATCAAGGCTATGCGGTGCTCAGCCCGCAGGGCGTCGGCGAATGGCTCGGCGTTCCGCTCGCGCAGTTGAATGCACTGCACGCGGACTGGAACGATCTCCCGCCCGACGAATACCTGAAGGACGGCGGCCGCTACCGCACGCGGCGCCATGCCTGCTTCACCGTCGAAGCCGACGACCATGCCACGCTGGCACAGGTGCCGCATCGCGCGCACTGGCAGCCGGTCGAATACAACGCCCTGCACGGGGGCATGCAGCGCTGGTTCGCGCCGATGCTCGAGGCCACCGTGGCGCAACCCGTGTGGCAGCGGCTGCTGCAGCAGCTCGGCAAGGCCAGCAGCGACATGCGTGGTGCGCCGCAGCGCTGGTACGTGGAAGCGCACCAGTTCCGCATCGACACCGCCGGCGGCATCGGCCGACCTACGCCCGAGGGCGCGCACCGCGACGGTGTGGATCTCGTGGCCGTGGCACTGGTCGGCCGGCATGGCATCAAGGGCGGCGAGACGCGTGTGTTCGAAGCCAACGGCCGCCGCGGCGAGCGCTTCACCATGACCGAGCCATGGACCCTGCTGGTGCTCGACGATGCGCGCGTGATCCACGAATCGACGCCGATCCAGCCGCTGGAAGAGAGCGGCGAAGGCTGGCGCGACACGCTCGTGATCACCTGCCGCGCCAAGGGTTTCCAGGGGGACTGAAGCCGCGCGGCGGTGCAGTGCGCCGTCGCTGGCACGAGTCCTACAGTCCGTCCGCGGAACAGCGGTTAAATTCGGGGCCCGGCTCCATGTGGGCCGTGTCTGTCTGCGAACGAAAGCGAGGTCCCGCCATGTTCAATCACATCCTGGTTCCGATCGACGGCTCCGAAACTTCCATGCTCGCCGTCAGCAAGGCCAGCGGCCTCGCGCTGGCTTTCGGTAGCCGTATCACGCTCATTCACGTGATCGACAACTACCCCTTCATCGGCGTGGGCGCGGACTATGCGCTCGGCCAGAACGAATACCTCGCAGCAGCCACGGCCAGCGCCAACGCGGCGCTCGCACGCGGCGTGGCTGCCCTGGCGGCCGAAGGCCTGCACAGCGACCAGCGCGTGATCGACGGCCACGTGGTGCACGAAGGCATCGTCGATACGGCCATCGCCATCGCGGCCGACCTGATCGTGATGGGCTCGCATGGCCGCAGCGGCATCGAAAAACTGCTGCTTGGCAGCGTGACGCAGCGCGTGCTGCAGGACGCCAACATGCCGGTGCTGGTCGTCAAGGGCGGCTGACTGATTGGTCAGGAAACGACGACGAAATCGGGCGACCGTTTGAAGTAAAGCTCCTGCTGCGTCACCGGGTGCACGAACCCCAGCTCGCTCGCATGCAACAGCAGGCGCGGCGCGCGTGCCTGCAGGGCAGCATCACCGTACAGCGCATCGCCAAGAATCGGGTGCCCGATCGACAGCAGGTGCACGCGCAGCTGATGCGAACGGCCCGTCAGCGGCTCCAGCAGCACATGGGTCGCGGCAGGCTCGCCGGGCAGCAATGAAATCGCCTTCCATCGCGTGACGCTGGGCTTGCCCGCCGGGTCGGTCTTCTGCAGCGGCCTGCGCGGCCAGTCGGCCATCAGCGGTGCGTCGATCAGCGACCAGTCTTCCAGCAGCGGCATCGCGCCATCGACGATGGCTTCATAGCGCTTGTGTACCCGGCGCTCGGCAAAGGCCGCGCTCAGCGCACGCTGCATTTCGATGCCGCGCGCCATCACCACCAGCCCGCTCGTGGCCATGTCGAGCCGGTGCACGATCAGCGCATCGGGCCATTGCCGCACGGCGCGTGCGCTCAGGCAATCCTGCTTGTCCTCGCCACGGCCGGGCACGCAGAGCAGGCCGGCGGGCTTGTCGAGCACCAGCAGGTGCGGGTCTTCGTGAACGGGTTGCAGGAGCGGCGGCGCGGTCGTCATGGATGCCGCAGAGTGTAGAGAGCACGATGGCGGCCTGCTCCCGCGTTCCCGGCCCCTCATGCCCCGCTCATCCGGCCTCGGCTATCCTTGAGCGGATGTCCGGCCCCGCCCCAGCCTCCGTTTCCTCTTCTCCCCCCAGCTTTTCCGACCTGACGCGCGAACGCCCGTTCATGCAGATGTGGACGGCGCGCCTGTTCGGCACCGCCGCCTCGCAGATGCTGCTGGTAGCCATCGGCTGGCACATGTACGAGCTCACCAGCAGTGCCTGGGACCTGGGCCTCGTCGGCCTCTACCAGTTCGTGCCCGCGCTGCTGCTGGCGCTGCTGGCCGGCCACGTCGTCGACCGCCACCACCGCGGGCGCATCGTGGCGGCCTGTTTCGCGGTACAGGGGCTGGTGGCGCTCGTGCTGCTGCTGGCGGTGCTGGAAAAGCATGATTCGCGCGGCCTGCTGCTGGGCCTGTCCCTGGTGCTGGGCGCCGTGCGGGCCTTCCAGATGCCGGCGCAGCAGGCGCTGACGCCGCTGCTGGTGCCGCCCACCATGCTGTCGCGCGCGATGGCCTTCAGCTCGGCGGGCATGCAGGGGGCGATCATCGGCGGGCCGGCCCTCGGCGGGCTGCTGTTCGTGGCGGGCATGGCGGTGGTCTACGGCGCCAGCGTGGCCTTCTTTGTCGTCGCCTGCGCGCTGGTGCTGCGGCTCCGCTATGCCTACACGCCGGCCGCGCGCGAGCCGGTGACGCTGGCCACCGTGTTCGCGGGCGTCGATTTCATCTGGAAGCGCAAGCCCGTGCTCGGCGCGGTCTCGCTCGATCTGTTCGCGGTGCTGCTGGGCGGCGCGGTGGCGCTGCTGCCGATTTACGCCAAGGACATCCTGCACACCGGGCCCTGGGGGCTCGGCCTGCTGCGCGGCGCACCGGCGGTGGGGGCGCTGGTGATGTCGATCCTGCTCACGCGCCGGCCGGTCGAGCGCCGCGTGGGGCGCACGCTGCTGCTGGCCATCGGGCTCTTCGGGCTGTGCATGGTGGTGTTCGGCATTTCGAAGAGCTTCGTCGTCTCGCTGATCGCGCTGGCGGTCTCGGGCGGCGCCGACATGGTCAACGTGGTGATCCGCCAGACGTTGGTGCAGCTCGAAACGCCCGATGCCATGCGCGGGCGGGTGAGTGCGGTCAATTCGATCTTCATCGGCGCGAGCAACCAGCTCGGCGAGTTCGAGTCGGGCGCCACGGCGGCGCTGCTGGGGCCGGTCGGCTCGGTGGTGGTGGGCGGCGTGGGGACGATGCTGGTTGCGCTGACCTGGTTCAGGCTTTTCCCGTCGCTGGCCCAGCGGGACCGGCTGGTGGTGGCGGCGCCTTCGGTCAGGCCGCTGGTCAAGTCCTAGTCTGCGAACAGGGCGCGCGCGCCCGGCGCGTCGAGCGTGATGTCGCCCAGCGCCTGCGCTACGCAGGGCAGGATCCAGCCTTCGGCTTTTTCCTCGGCGCTCAGGCCGGGCCATTCGATGATGTGGCGGGTTTCGCCGGACAGTCGCTGGCAGATGCAGGTGCGGCAGGTGCCGTTGCGGCACGAGCTCGGCAGCTCGATGCCGGCGGCCTCGGCGGCTTTCAGGAGCGTGGTGCCGGCGTCGGTCTCGAAGTCGAGGCCCGAGGGCTCGAGTCGGACCTTCATGGCTGCGGCGGCTGGCTTTGCTGTTGTTGCTGCTGTTCGCGGCGTTGCTCGCGCAGCATGAAGAGGTAAAGGCTCTCGACCTTCTCGCGCGCCCACGGCGTCTTGCGCAGGAACTTGAGGCTCGAACTCACGCTCGGGTCGAGCGTGAAGCAACGGATGGGAACGAGCTCGCTCAGGTGCTCCCACCCGTAGTAGTCGACCAGCGCGGTGACGATGGCCTCCAGCGTGACCCCATGCAGCGGGTTGCGCGGCTGGGCCTTTGCGGCCGCGGGGGCCGCTGGGGCAGGTGCTGGAGCGTCGTTCGTCACTTGTTCTTGAGCTTGCCGCGGGGAATGACCGCCGTCGTGATCGTGCGAACGGGCTCGATGCCGCCAGTGCCCACAGGCTTGGGCGGCGAGGTGTCCTTCTTCGGTTTCTTCGCTTCCTTGGTGCTGCGTTGCTGACTCTTGGCCATGTCGATTTCTCCTGTTGTTACGACGGATGCGGCAAGCAGTTTAGCGGTGCGGCGACAATACGCGGTTCCATTGATTTCCCCGCATTCATGTCAGATTACGAAGTTCGCCCCGCCACCCTGCGCGACGCCAAGGCCGTCGCCGAAATCCATTCCCTCGCCGCCAAGGCCGCCTACGAAGGCATCCTTCCCGAGGAAGAGCTGCGCGCCCTGGCCCCGGCCACCCGCGAAGCCAAGTGGCGCGAAGCCATCGAATACAGCGAGCCGCAGGTGCGTGTGGCCGTGCTGGGCAGCGAAATCGTCGGCTTTGTCGGCTTCGACCGTTCGCGCGACCCCAAGACCCCGCCCACCACCGGCGAAATCTGGGCCATCTACGTCAAGCCCGAGCACTGGGACAAGGGCGTGGGCGTGGCCCTCTGGGACGCCGCGCGCGAAGGCCTGGAAGAAGAGGGCTGCACCACGGTCACCATCTGGGTGCCGATCCGCAACGACCGCGCCATGCGCTTCCACGAACTCGCCGGTTTCAAGCGCGAGATGAAGACCGCCAAGACCACCGCCTTCGGCACCGTGCGCGTCGAGGAAATCCGCCTGAAGCGCGACGTTTCCTGACATGGACTCCGGCAGCACCGCCCTCGGCCACGCTGCGCGCGTGCGCGCGCACCAGCGCCGCACGACCGCCGTGCAGTGGATCCGCCGCACCCACGGCTGGTTCGGCCTCTGGGGCGCAGTGCTGGGGCTGCTGTTCGGTTTCAGCGGTATCTGGCTCAACCACCGCGACGTGCTGAAGCTGCCGCAGGCCCAGGAGCGCACGCGCGCCCAGCTGGTACTGCCCGACCCTGCGCCGGAAACGCCCGAGGCCATGAGCCAGTGGCTGCAGGGTGCGCTGCGCATGAGCGGCCCGCCCAATTCCCGCCGCATCGAGCCCGCCAAGCCCGTCGCCTGGGCCGACAAGAGCGACAAGAGCGCCCCCGTGCTCACGCAGCCTGCGCGCTGGGTGTTCAACTTCGGCGGCCCCAACGAGATCGTGCAGGTCGAGTACTGGCAGGGCAACCGCTCGGTCGGCGTCACCACCACGCACAACGGCTTTGTCGCCACGCTCACCAGCATGCACAAGGGTGGCGGCATGCCGCTGCCGTGGATCCTGCTGGTCGACACGCTGGCCGGCAGCCTGATTTTCCTGTCGATGTCGGGCATGGCGCTGTGGATGCTCACGCACCGCCGCCGCCGCGTGGGGCTGGCGCTGTTTGGCGCGTCGCTCGCCGCGGTGCTGGCCATTGCGCTCAGCGCTCTGTGATTCGTACGGTTATTGCAAGGGCGGTTGGCGGCAGCGGATAAGCTCGCCGCTTCTTTTTCAGCCCGAATCCTGCCCATGGCCACCAGCCTGCTCCTGCTGCTCGACGACATCGCGACCGTTCTCGACGACGTGTCGATCCTCACCAAAGTGGCCGCCAAGAAGACGGCCGGAGTGCTGGGCGACGACCTTGCCCTCAATGCGCAGCAGGTGTCCGGCGTCAAGGCCGATCGCGAGATCCCGGTGGTGTGGGCCGTGTGCAAGGGCTCGTTCGTCAACAAGGCCATTCTCGTGCCCGCGGCGCTGGCCATCGGCACCTGGCTGCCCTGGCTGGTGACGCCGCTGCTGATGGTCGGCGGCGCTTTTCTCTGCTTCGAAGGCGCCGAGAAACTCGCGCACAAGTTCCTGCACAAGAAAGAGCACGACGCCGACACCGAGCGCCACGAGAAGGCCGTGGCCGACGAATCGGTCGACGTGGTTGCCATGGAGAAGGACAAGATCAAGGGCGCCGTGCGCACCGACTTCATCCTCTCGGCAGAAATCATCGCCATCACGCTGGGCACCGTGCAGGGCCAGCCTTTCACGACGCAGCTGAGCGTGCTGGTCGGCATCGCGCTGATCATGACCATCGGCGTGTACGGCCTCGTGGCCGGCATCGTGAAGCTCGACGACGCGGGCCTCTATCTGAGCCAGCGCGCCAGCGCAGGCGCGCAGGCCCTGGGCCGCGGCATCCTGGCCACGGCGCCGTGGCTCATGAAGGCGCTGTCGGTGGCCGGCACGGCCGCGATGTTCCTTGTGGGCGGCGGCATCCTGGTGCACGGCGTGCCGGCGCTGGGCCATGCGGTCGAGGGTTGGGCCGCGGCCACGGGCGGCGTGTTCGGCACGCTGGGCTCGATGGGCGTGAATGCCGGCGTGGGCATCGTGGCCGGCGCCATCGTGCTGGTCGTGGTGGAGCTGGTCGGAAAGCTCCGCGGAAAGAAGGCCTGAGCCTGCTGCCGGTCGGCTGCTCTTCCTGCTGAAACCCGCCGCGAGGCGGGTTTCTTTTTTATTGACGCATCTTGCCGCGCTTCACCAACTCGACCACGATCAGCGCCACGCCCAGTACCAGCGCGAACCAGCCGACCAGATAGGCACCGGCGACCATCTCGAACCAGCGCGTGCCCTGTAGAAAGCGCGGCCCCAGCAGAACGGCGGCCCCGATCACGAGGCAGAGGATGCCGCGTTCGAGCGTGCGGAGAGGGCGGGATGGTCGTGTCATGGGAGCGGGAGTGTACCGGGCGGAGCGTCAATAGCTGACGTTCAGGCTGACCCCCGAATAGGCGATGTACCCGTAGATTGCGATGTAGAAGTCGCCAGGTGGAGGGTTGCTGATGTTCGCCACTTCGTTGCTGCCATTGACGTAGGGACGAATGTCCCAGGCAGTTGCGCTCGGCAGGCCGCCAAAGCGGATGTACATGTCACCGTCGCCGCCGGCCGGTCCAGCCATGCTGACGTTCATTTGAGTGGTGCCGGCGGGCACGGTGACCTTGAAGTACTTCCAGCTTCCTGCGGCGCCGGTCAGGCCTTGTGCCGGTTGGCCGCTATTGAGAGTGGTGATCGCGGGCTGCGTATCGATCCTGTACGAACGGATCTTCACATCGAAGCCGGACACGGGGTCGAAGGCATTCCAGGCGACGGTGAAGTTGCCGGCGAGATCGCTCGCGATATTGGCATAGCGACCGGCGACGCCTGGCAGATCGACCTGGAACTCGCTGCCGATGGGCGCACCATCGCTGGCGAATTGCTGCGCCACGACGAGAGGCCATGTCCCGGGCGTCGGGTTGTCGATGTTCCAGGCGGCGAAGAAGCTGCCATTTTCCATCATGCTCACGTTCAGCAGGGAGAAGACCGAAGACGCAGTTTTCGTGATCCGAATCGGTGATCCGATTGCCGCTCCCGCCGAGTTGAACCGTTGAACGTACGCATTCTGGAGGTTGTTGGTCTCGTACGAATTCCATGCAATCAGGAAGTTGCCAAGCGGGCTGACGGCAAGCGATGCGCCGTCCTGGGTGGAAGGCGCCGTGACCACTGGTGTTGCTCCGATGAGCGGAACCCCGGCGCTGTTGAAGCGCTGCATCCATACATCGCCGGCGGTCGTGGGGTTGTTGATCGTCCAGGCAACAGTGATGTTTCCTGACGCGTCGGAGGCGATGCTGTTGGCAACCACGACGGCTGTAGACGGAGGGGTAATCTGGATCTCGTTGCCCAGCGCCACTCCGGCGACGGTGAACCGCCTCAGCGCAAGCGAGCGGTTGCCACCGGAATAGACAGAGTAGAAGGCCGAGAGATTGCCATCCGTATCAAGGCTGACGCAGCCACCTTCAGCGCCTGGATTTGGGCGGAACGCATTCGTCCTGATGTTCCCGTTTCGGTCGTAGAGCGTGATCGCCGCAAGGCTGCCGATGATCGCGAAATTTCCAATGCGATCTGTCGAGATGCAGTTCCCGTTGGCGACTGGAAATTTGATGGGAGAAAGCACACCCGAGGAGTTGATCCGCTGAACATAAGTCATGTTCGTGGGCGAGTCCCGCCACATGACCAGCTTTTCCCCATTTCCTCCTGCGGTTAGCGCGAATTGGCCCGAGAGTTCCTGCGTGCCCGCTGTATTGGTGTTGACCACGATCGGATTGCCGAGAGGCCCCGCGTGACCGGAAACCGCAATGCCAAAAAGTAAAAGGCCGCCGAACGCTGTCAAAAGACGCTTCAATGAATCAAGCAACATGAATTCCCTCTTCCTCAGTTTCGTTTTTAGTCTTCGATTGACGGCTCGAAGAAAAGCCGATTCATCTGTGCGGGGCAGTCCCTACCTCTTCAGTGCGTCATGGCGCCTCGCATGGCAGCCGGATGCCCTTGCAGCGGGAGCGACTTGCCCGTCGGCACCAGCGTATCGCCATCGAGCCGCAGGATCGTGACATCCTGGTCGATGAAGTTGCCCACGTACAGGTACTTGCCATCAGCGCTCCACACCGCGCCTTCAGGCAGGCCGCGCACCACCACCTCGTTGGCGCGCGTGACCTTCTTGCCGTCGATCTTCAGCAGCACCACAGAGCCGTTGCGGTTGTAGAAGTAGGCGCTTTTCGACGAGTTGCTGCCGCGCAGGATCACAGCCACCGCGTGCCTGCCGGTCGGGCTCACGGCCAGGCCTTCGGGGCCGTCGCCGACCACCACCTTGTCGACCACGCGCGGCGGCGCGGCTTCGAGGTCGATCACGCTCACGGTGTCGACCTGGCCGTCGGACGCGCCCGAGTTGCCGTTATCGGCCGTGAGCGCGAGCTTGCCGTCTGGCGTCACGTCGACGTTGTAGGGCCACAGGCCCGCCGCGAGGTCGACCTTGTTGTAGCTGACCTTCTCTCCGTTCACGTCGAGCAGCGCGATCTTGTGGCTCGGAAACTTGGCCGCCAATGCGCGCTTGCCGTCGGGCGTGAAGCGCACGTGCGCCACCGAATCGCCCATGGCCACGGTGTCGATCAGCGTCACCTTCTTGCCCGAGATGCGCAGCACGCTCACCGAATTGTCGGCGCGGTTGGCCACCAGCGCGAGGTCGCCCGTGCGGTTGATCGACAGGCCCGAGGGCTGCTTGCCGACCTGCAGGGTGTCGAGCAGCTTGGGCGGCGTGGTCGTCAGGTCGATCACGAAGAGGCGGTTGTCGGGCACTTGCTTGCGCGCGCCGTTCTCCTCGACCACGTTGAGCGAGTTGGCGACCAGCGCCAGCGTTTCGCCGGGCGTGATCGCGAGGTTGGTCGGCGGGCCGGCGATGGTGTTGTCCAGCTGCAGCGTGCCGACCACCTTGGGCGCCAGCGGGTCGGTACCGATGTCGAGCACCTGCACGGTGTCGCGCCCCATCGGGCCGAGGCTCACGACGCCGGCGTCGTTCCACGACTGCTTCTCGTCGTTGGCGACCAGCATCAGCTGGCGCTGCGGCACGGTGGGGGTCAGGTTCGTGCAGCCGGGGAGAGCGGCAAGGGCTGCCAGGGCCAGGGCCGCGAGTGCGGCGGGGCGGAACTGCATGGTGTGTGTCTCCGGTGTAGTTGTGTGCGCGCATGGTAGCGGCAGCTTCGTCGCCAGGCCCCGTGCCCGGCACAATCGATCGACCCAACCCCCGAGACCCCGCCATGACCATCGAGATACCGAAGGAAGCACGCCAGCAGGCCATCACGTCCATCGAACGCTATTTCCGCGAGAACATGGAAGAGCCGATCGGCAACATCGCGGCGGGGGCGCTGCTCGGTTTCTTCCTGGAGGAAATCGGCCCGCTGGTCTACAACAAGGCCGTGGCCGAGGTGCAGGAGCGCCTGCAGTCGCGCATTTCGGAGGTCGATCTCGAGGTGCACGAGGACGAATTCCAGTACTGGCGCAAGTTCGACAAGCAGAAGAAGGGCAAGTAGGTGTGGCGCGGGCGCACCGCGGCAATTTCAAAAGTGCTTCAAAACGTTGCAGAATTCGAAGCCATGCACCTTCCACGCACGCCCCTTCGCCCCTCGCTTTCTCCCGTCCTGCGCATCCTGGCTGCCTTGCCATTGGTCGTCGCCGCATCGATGGCCACCGCGCAGCAGGACCCGTCCGGCTTCCCGCTGGATTCGGTCGGCTATCTGAACGAGGAACTGCCCCGCATGGAAGCCGCCATCGCCGCCAAGGACCGCAGCTTCTTCCATGGCGCGATGATCCGCACGGTGCAGTTCTCCGAACGCTGGGGCTTCAAGGTCAAGGCCAACCCCGATCTGGCGGCCTACCCGATGTGCACGTCGGCGGTCATGGACTACGTGGTCGTCGGCATGTGCAAGCTCACGCCGTCTGACGAGTGCGAGCCCGGACTGGCCTCGCGTTTCGACACCAACGTGCAGCGCTGCCGCGAAGTGGCCGCGAAAAAATAGACGGCAGACAAGCCACAGAAAGAGACACCCGCCATGGACTACGCCCGCTACCAGACCCTCGCCATCGCGCGCCGTGGTGCGAATGGCGCGGTGCTCGACATCCAGATGCGGGCGGCCAACGGCAAGCTGCCCACGGCGGGCCATGACGGCCACCGCGAACTCGCCGAAATCTGGCGCGACGTGTCCGCCGACGACACGGTGCGCTGCGCCGTGCTGCGGGGCGAAGGCCAGGGCTTCTCGGGCGGCGGCGACCTCGCGATGGTGCAGGACATGACCACCGACGACGCGGTGCGCCAGCGCGTGTGGCGCGAGGCGCGCGACCTCGTCTACAACATCATCAACTGCGACAAGCCCATCGTGAGCGCCATGCACGGCCCGGCCGTGGGCGCGGGGCTGGTGGCGGGGCTGCTGGCCGACATCTCCATCGCCACGAAGAACGCGAAGATCGTCGACGGCCATACGCGACTGGGCGTGGCGGCGGGCGACCACGCGGCCATCGTCTGGCCGCTGTTGTGCGGCATGGCCAAGGCCAAGTACCACCTGCTGCTGTGCGAGCCGGTGAGCGGCGAGGAGGCCGAGCGCATCGGCCTCGTGTCGCTCGCGGTGGAAGAGGCCGACCTGCTGCCGCGTGCCTACGAAGTGGCCGACCGGCTGGCGGCCGGCAGCCAGAGCGCCATTCGCCTCACCAAGTACGCGCTGAACAACTGGCTGCGCCAGGCCGGCCCGACCTTCGACGCCTCGCTGGCGCTCGAATTCATGGGCTTTGCGGGCGCCGACGTGCGCGAGGGCATTGCCTCGCTGCGCGAACGGCGCGCGCCGAACTTCAGCTGATCGATCAGGCCTTGCGAAGGCCCTGCAGCGTCTGCAGCAGCACGACGCGGGTCTGCCCGAGGATCATTCCCTTCCACTCCTCGTTGTCGCAGTAGAACGCGTCGCGCAGTTCTGCGCGGATCTCGCGCTTCTGCGCTTCCGGTGCCTCGGGGTGGCGGCGCAGCCAGGTGTCGGCGCGCAGGCGGGTCAGTACTTCGAGGTCGGGCAACGTACCGAACTCCAGGCCCATCGGCGCGATCTTCGCGTTCGGGCATTCGTCGTACGCGGTCGAGATCACCGGGCCCGACACGTCGGCCGAGGCCGAGTCGCCGGCAAAGGGCGCGAACACGTCCGCGCCCCACCAGGCGTGGGCCATCGCAAGGTCTTCGGGCGTATTGCGGCCCGGGTAGATCTTCTCGCCATGGCCGTAGGGGCCGAGACCGGTGTGCACGTCGATCCAGCCGATGTGGGTGGCCGATGCAGCGTACTTGCGCAGGATCTTGCGGATGGTTCCGTTGCTCCACGAGGGAGCAGTGCCGCCGTAGAACAGGCCGTCGGGCGAGGTGTACTGGCCCTTGGTCACGGCTGCGCGGAAGGCGGTCATGCCGTGCTGCTGGACGTAGGCGGCCACGGCAGCTTCGTCGGCGGGTGTCGGTGGCCAGGTCGCGGGCAGCACCAGCGGTTCGACATCCGCGTACTCGGCGTTCACCGGCAGGGGCGCATTGAAGTCGATGTGGTTGCGGTTCAGGTCGATGTTGTCTTCGTTCGTGCGGTGCAGGTGCGAAAAGCCATGCGGGTTGACCGCATGCACCAGCAGCAGCGCGACTCCGGCCTTCTCCAGCCGCGAAAGCAGGTCGGCATCGTTGAGCGTGGCGATCTGCGTGCCCGAGCCGCAGAAGCCTTCAGGGCCGTGCGTGCCCGAGGTCACGAGCAGCAGCTTGTTCGCGTCGATCGCGCCGATCAACGCCACGTCGGTGGCGAGCTCTTCGCCGAGCGCGCCGCGGTGCGCTTCGAGCACGAACGACTCGACAGCCGCGCCGCGCTGCGCTGCGGCCTCGAGAAACTTGGCGCGGGCTTCGACGTACGTGCCCGAGAAATAACGCGTGGCGGCGGAGCGTTGTGTTGTTGGCATGAGGTGGGGACTCCTGTGCGTGGAATGGTGAAGAAAGTCGTCAGGCCGTTGCGTGGGCGCCCGCGGCATCGATGTCGCGGCCCGTATGGTCGCGCAGCCAGAGCAGGCCGATCAGCGAAACCACCGTCATCGCCACAAGGTACCAGGCCGGCGCGAGCTTGCTGCCCGTGGCGTTGAGCAGCCAGGTGCTGATGAAGGGCGCGAAGCCGCCGAACAGCGCCACGCCCACGCTGTACACCAGCGACATGCCGCTGGCGCGCACCGCCTTCGGGAACATCTCCGGCAGCATCGTGATGCCGGGCACCGTCTGCACCACCAGGCCGAAGCTGAACACGCCGAGCACGACGAACAGCACCGTCGGCGTGGGCGAGGCGTTGAGCCACAGGAAGCCCGGGTAGATCAGGATCGCCAGTGCGATGCGGCTCCAGACGATGAGCGGCTTGCGGCCCACCACGTCCGACAGCTTGCCGACGAAGGGCGCGAAGGCGAACGAGATCAGCCCGGTGAGCGCGGCGCCGAACAGCGCCACCGACGGCGTGAAGCCGAGCTCGCGCACGGCGTACGTCGGCATGTAGAACGTGACGACATATGCGGCCGTGGTGCCGCCCACCAGCGAAAGAATCGCTGCCAACACCGTCTTGCCGTGCTGCGTGCAGACGATCTTCAGGCTGCTCTCGCGCGGCGCGGCGGCTTCTTCCGGCGAGATGTGCAGCGACTCTTCCAGGTGGCGGCGGATGTACATGCCCACCGGCGCGATCAGCATGCCGATGATGAAGGGCACGCGCCAGCCCCAGCTCTGCATCGATTCCGTCGACAGTGTGAAGGTCAGCAGGCCCACCACGACAGCGCCGAGCATCACGCCCAGGCCCTGGCTCGCGAACTGCCAGCTCGCCATGTAGCCGCGGTTGGACGGCGTGGCGTGCTCGACCAGCAGCGTGGTCGAGGCGCCGACTTCGCCGCCGGCCGAGAAGCCCTGGATGAGCCGCGCCAGCACGATGACGACTGGCGCCGCTACGCCGATGGCCGCGTACGTGGGCGTGAAGGCAATCAGCGCGCAGCCCAGCGCCATCAGGAAAATGGTGAGCGTCATGGCCTTCTTGCGGCCCGCGCGGTCGGCGTATGCGCCGATCACGATGCCGCCCAGCGGCCGCATGATGAAGCCCACGCCGAAGCTGGCCACCGTCAGCAGCAGCTGTCCGTACGAATTGAAGGTCGGGAAAAACAGTTTGCCGATCACCAGTGCCAGGAAGCCGTAGACGGTGAAGTCGAAGAACTCCAGCCCGTTGCCGATGGTGGTGGCCACGATGGTCTGGCGCCTGCGTGCGGGGCGAGCGGGGGACGAGGACGGCGCGGGCTGCTTGCTTGGGTTGCTCATGGCTCTCCAGTGTTGGCTTTGCTTTTCGAGGATGTCGGTCGAAGGTATCTACGCACTGACCGCGCCGGATGCTAGAGACTCGCTGCTGTCATGAAAAGACAATAATTGGGCGTCAAAGATAACTTTTGGTTGTCATGAAACCCAATCAGTTGCACGCCTTCGTGGCGGTGGTCGAGCAGATGAGCATTCGCGCCGCAGCCCGCGTGCTGGGCATTTCCCAGCCGGCCGTGACGAAGATCGTGCGCGAGCTGGAGCGCGAAGTCGGGGCGCCGCTGGTGGAGCGCAGCGTCAAGGGCGTGCGGCTCACCGAGTTCGGCAAGGCCTTTGCGCCACGTGCCCGGCTGCTGCTGGCCGACATGCAGCGCGCACGCGACGAGATCGCGCAGATCCGCGACGGGCTCACGGGCAAGGTCTCGCTGGCTGTCAGCACTTCGTTCGCGCTCACGGTGCTGCCGGCTGCATTCAAGGACTTTCACGCGCGGCTGCCGGCGGTCGACGTGCAGTTCAGCGAAACGGTGCTGCCCTGGATGCTGGGGCGCCTGCGAGAGGGCTCGCTCGACTTTGCGGTGGCGCATGTGGTGCCGGGCCGGCTCGATCCGCAGTTCGAGGCGATGGAGCTCTTTCCGGTGAGGCTGGTGGTGGGTCTGCGCGAGCGTCATCCGCTGCGCGCGAGCCGCTCGATCCGCGAGCTCTACAAGGCCGAGTGGATTCTTCCGGGCGACGACCATTTCAGCGGCCGCGAGGCCGTGTCGCCGCTGCTGCCACTGGGCCTGCCGCCGCCGGCGCGGGTGATCCAGGGGCAATCGGTCACGGTGGCGCTGGCGCTGGTCGGGCAGATGGACCTGGTCGGCCTGTTCGTGGAGCCGCTGGCAACGCTGACCTTCAAGCGCCACGGCATCCGGCGCGTGGAGATCGAGGAAGAACTGCCCATGCTGAGCGTCAGCGTCATCAAGCGCCGCGGGCAACTGCTGACGCCGGCCGCGCAGCATTTCGTCGAATGCATCCAGCGGGCCTCGGCGGCGGCGATGGGCGGCTAGCTAGAGCGGCGGAAAGCTGACGCCGGCGTCGCCGGTCTTCCAGGGCGCGTACTTGTGCATGGCGCGCTCGAACAGGTCCGAGGCGGTCCAGCCGGACAGCCACGCTTGCAGGCGGGGCCAAGGCTGTGCATCGAACCACGCGGGCTCGACCATTGCGAACTGGCGCACGAAGGGCATGACGGCGGCATCGGCCAGCGTGGCGTGCGCGCCGGTCAGGTGGGGCGAAGTCGACAGCCGGGTTTCGAGGTCGCGCAGGAACTGAGCGCCGCGCTCGCGCGCGGGTTCGCCGCCATCCGCATGCCGGTCGGGGTACTTGTAGCGGTCGAGCTGGGGCTTGAAGCCGTCGTCGCAGGCGGCGACCAGCGCGAGCATGTCCTGCAGCGTGCCGGTTCCGGGCTGCAGCCAGCGCAGCGGATCGTTGCGCCGCAGGGCCCACAGCATCACGTCGAGGCTCTGCTCCAGCACCGTGCCGTCTTCAGTCAACAGCACAGGCACCGTGCCCTTTGGCGAGGCCGCGAGCATCTCGGTCGGCTTGTTCTTCAGCACCACCTCGCGCAGCTCGCAGCGCTGGCCGCTCGCAATCAGCGCGAGCCGGGCCCGCATCGCATAGGGGCAACGGCGGAATGAATAGAGGACGGGGAGGGCGGTGGCGGGCATTCGTGTGCGTGGGCGAAGCGGTCGATTTTCGGCGACCGCGGCTGGCTCGCACCCGGACGGGGTTTTCATCACAATGGACTGCCATGGCCGAACGCCTCTTCCTTCGCCTCGACGACGACCCCTTGCACGGGCCGGAATCTGGCGTGCCTGCGGGTACGTTGCGCGCGTTCCCGGTTGGGGCTGCGCTGCGCGGCCACGTCTCGCACATCATGCTGTACCGCGAGACCTTCGCCGAAGGGCACGAGGTGCGCGAACGCGTGCTGCCAGACGGCGCGGTGCGGCTGGTGTTCAACCTCGGCGATGCACCGTCCGCCGGTGAAGGCGAGGGGCTGGCGGTGGAAGCCATTGGCGCTTCGGCCGCGCCTGTGGTGGTGCGCATGCGGCGAAAGGTGGAGGGGCTCTCCGTCACCCTGCGCCCTGGTGCCGCCGCTGCGCTGCTGGGGTTGCCAGTGGGCGAGATCGGCGGCAGCGCCGTGCACCTCGATGCGCTGTGGCAGGGTGAAGGCACCGAGCTGCTGGGGCGCATGGCCGAGGCGCCGGACGACGCGGCGCGAGTGACGCTGCTGCACGCCGTTCTGCAACGCCGGCTTCGCGACAGCAGCGCCGCCGCAGGCAACACAGCCGCTGCCATGCATGCCGCGCAGCTCATCGCCGCATCCGATGGGCGTCGCTCCTTGCGCGAGGTGGCAACGACCGTCGGCGTTGGCGAACGGCGACTGCAGCAGCTCTTTCATGCCCATGTGGGCCTTTCGCCGCGCGCCTGGAGCCGGCTCGCGCGCATGCATGGTTGTCTGCGCGCGCTGCGGCTGCAGTCGTCGCCCGCGTGGGCTGACGTAGCGCTCGACAGCGGCTTCTACGACCAGTCGCACATGGTCAACGAGTTCCGCGCGCTCTGCGGCGTTACGCCGACGGAGTTCATGGGGCACGCCGTTTCGGGTTCTTCCAAGACGGCGCGTTGAGCGCGCACTATCTTCGTCCGCTCTTGCACAGGCAGATCGAAGGAGCAACCGAACATGCAGAACGAAAACACCCGTCGCCCGTTGAAGGATTGCGTGGCAGTGGTGACTGGCGCGAGTCGAGGAGCAGGGCGCGGCATCGCGCTGGAACTGGGCGCCGCCGGAGCCACGGTGTACGTCACCGGGCGCAGCACACGCGAACGGCCCGCGCAAACCTACGGCCAGTTGCTGGCCCTGTCTGATATGCAGGCCGTGCCCGGCAGCATCGACGACACCGCAGACGAACTCACCCGCATGGGCGGACACGGCATCGCCGTGCAGTGCGACCACACCCGCGAAGAAGAAGTGGCGGCGCTCATCGCCCGCGTGGAGCGCGAGGCAGGCCGCATCGACCTGCTGGTGAACAACGCCTGGGGTGGCCACGAGACCTTCAATGGCGTGTTCGAAGCACCTTTCTGGGAGCACCCGCTGTCGAACTGGGATTCGATGTTCGACCGCGGCGTGCGCAACCACCTCGTGGCCAGCCGCTGTGCCGCGCCGCTGATGGTGCGACAGAAAAAGGGGCTGATCCTCACCACCACCTTCTGGGACCGCGACCACTATCTGCGCGGCAGCCTCTTCTACGACCTGGCGAAGGCTTCGATGACCCGGCTGGCTTTCGGCATGGCGCAAGACCTGCGGTCGCACAACGTCGCCTCCATTGCCGTGTCGCCCGGCTGGATGCGCACGGAGTTCGTGCTGGCCGGCCACAAGACCGATGAGGCGCACTGGCATGAGCGGCCCGCGCTGGCGCGCACCGAGTCGCCGCGCTACCTGGGACGGGCGATCGCGGCGCTGGCCGGCGATGCGCGGGTGATGGACAAGAGCGGCGAGGTACTGCGCGTGGCCGACCTGGCGCGCGAATACGGCTTTACCGACATCGACGGCAGGCAGGTCGAGGCCTTCGAGATGTAGCGCTACCGGAGCTCCCGCACGTCGATGCGAAAGCGCAGTTCAGGCGTGCCGCCGAGCTCGGGTAGCTTGACGAACTCTTCCACCAGCACGCCGCCGTTGGCGCGGATCACCTGCTGCGAGGCGAGGTTTTCGGGGCTGGTCGTGATGTCGACGTGATCGAGGCCCCTGGTGCGCGCCTCGGGCAGCAGCGCGCGCAGCGCAGCCCAGCCTTGGCGTAGCCTCGGTTGCCCTTCCACGGGACCACGCCGTAGCCGATGTGGCCAAGGCAGTAGATGGGCAGGGCGTTGGTGCCAGGCTGCCAGCGTAGCTGAATGCTGCCGCAGAACTCGCCGTCCCACATCCAGCGCCGGTAGCCTGGCAGGCGGGGCACGGTGCCTCCGCCGGGCAGCGCGACTGGCGGGCCCTTGGCTTCGGGGTCGACGAGGCTGGTCAGAAAGCGTTCGGGGTCGGCGTGGATCTGCGCCAGTTCTTCCTGGCCGGCTTCGGGCCGCAGGTTGTTGGGCGACCAGCCGCGTTCCAGCGCGGCGATGTAGCCGGCGAGGTGTTCGTGCGAAGGCCAGACGAGTTGCAAGGGCGTGCGGGGTTCGGAGGTCATTTTCCGGATGGTAGGCGAACGGTCGATGGCGACCGGGGCTCGGCAGTAAAACGCAACAAGGTTGCGTTGATCCATATAATGCAATCCTGTTGCATATATGGAGCCTGCCCCATGGCTGACCGCCTCCCCGTTACCGTGCTCTCCGGCTTTCTTGGCGCCGGCAAGACCACGCTGCTGAACCACATCCTCCACAACCGCGAGGGCCGCCGTGTGGCGGTCATCGTCAACGACATGAGCGAGGTCAACATCGACGCCGCCCTCGTGCGCGACGGCGGCGCCGAGCTTTCTCGCACCGACGAGAAGCTGGTCGAGATGAGCAACGGCTGCATCTGCTGCACGCTGCGCGAAGACCTGCTGATCGAAGTCAACCGGCTTGCGAAGGAGGGGCGCTTCGACCAACTGGTGATCGAGTCCACAGGCATTTCAGAGCCGCTGCCCGTGGCCGAAACCTTCACCTTCGCCGGCGAAGACGGCAAGAGCCTTGCCGACGTGGCCCGGCTCGACACCATGGTGACGGTGGTCGACGCCTTCAACTTCCTGCGCGACTACGGCTCGCCCGACAGCCTCGGCCAGCGCGGCCAGTCGCTCGGCGACGAGGACACGCGCACGGTGGTCGACCTGCTGATCGAGCAGATCGAGTTCTGCGACGTGCTGGTGGTCAACAAGACCGACCTCGTCACGCTCGAGGAGCGCGAACGGCTCATGGCCATCTTGCGCAGCCTGAACCCGCGTGCCCGCATCGAGGTGTCGGAGTTCGGCCGCGTGGCGCTCGACCGCGTGCTCGACACCGGCCTGTTCGACTTCGAGCAGGCAGAGCAGGCACCCGGCTGGCTGGCCGAGCTGCGTGGTGAGCACGTGCCCGAATCGGAGGAATACGGCATTCGCAGCTTTGTCTACCGTTCGCGCATTCCGTTTCACCCGATGCGGTTCTGGAAGCTGGTGCAAAGCGAATGGGAAGGAGTGGTGCGCTCCAAGGGCTTCTTCTGGCTTGCAAGTCGCGCCACGCGTGCGGGCTCGTGGTCGCAGGCCGGCGGTGCCTGCCGCTATGGTGCGGCAGGCTTCTGGTGGGCCGCGGTGCCGCGCGAGCACTGGCCGACCGAGCCGGATGCGCTGGAGCTGATCCACAAGAACTGGGACCCGGCCACGGGTGACGCGCGGCAGGAGCTGGTGCTGATCGGCATCGGCATGGACGAAGACGCGTTGCGCGCCCGGCTCGACGAGTGCCTGCTCACGGAAAACGAGATGCGCTTCGGCGCCTCGTGGTGGCAGAACTTTCCGGATCCGTTCCCTTCGTGGAACGTGTGAGAAAAGCCTAGCGGGCGCAGTCGCCGCAGGTGCCGTGGAGGGTCAGCGCAGTGTGGCGGGTGTCGATGCCCTGCTTGCGCAGCGCACGGCCAAGACGGCCCATCACCTTCGGCAGCTCCGGGTCCGAAGGCAGCGCCAGCACCTTGTGGCACTGGTCGCACTCGAAGGTGTTGCCCGACTCTGCCTCCACATGGCGCGAGAAGCGGTTGACGCGGTCGGGGCCCACGCGGCGGTCGCACAGGCCGGCCTCGACGAGCCGGTCGAGCACGCGGTAGACCGTCACGCGGTCGGGCGTTTCGCCGGTGGCGGCGGTGTAGGCCGAGGCCACCTCCTCGTGCGTCAGGGGTTGCGAGCTGTGTTCGATCAGCTCGAGCACGGTCTGCGCGGCGCGCGTGACGCGCAGGCCGTTGTCGCGAAGCAGCGTTTCGCTGTCGAACGGGGCGGCGCGAGGGGGCTTCGGGTGCGATGTCGTTGTCTTCATGCGGTCTTCTTGCGAAACGCCATTGTGTTGCATCCCGGGGCGCCTTGGGTAGCGCGGGGCGCAATCGCCCGCCTGGCATGCCAGATAATCGCCGCCATCGAGACACACCACCGGGCGGCACGAACAGCATGGACACAGAGCGGGGCGGCGACGTACTCAGCCATGTGCTTGCGATGTACAAGTCAGAAAGGGCGGTGACTGCGCGGTTTTCGCTCTCTGCTCCCTGGGCGCTGCATTCGACCGGCGTGGCCGGTCCGCTGATCCGCATGTGCACCGGCGCACCCTACTGGATTGCAGTGGACGGCGCCGAGCCGGTGCAGGTGGCGCCGCACGACATCGCGATGCTGCCGCAGGGCGGGGCGCACACCGTGTCGTCCGTGCCGGGGCTCGATGCGATGCCTTTCCGCGAGCTGATCGAGGCGCATTCGATCGGCCGGCACGGCGACCACCCCATCGTGTTCTCGCATGGCGGCGGCGGCCCGGTCACCGAGCTGTTCTCGTTGCACCTGTGGATGCCCGCACAGGGCCTGGGCTCGATCATCGGCAGCCTGCCGTCGCTGATCGTGCTTCGGCAGGCGCAGATTCCCACCACCGCCTCGCTGGCGCAGGCCATGGAATCGCTGGTGAATGAAACCGTGGCCCAGCGCCCGGGCTGGCAGCTGTCGGCGGCGCGCATGGCCGACCTGCTGCTGGTGCACATCCTGTGCGAGCACCTCTATGCCCAGCCGCAGGCGCAGAGCCAGACGGGGCAGGTCGGCAGGCTGCGCGGGCTGGACGACGAAAGCATTGCCCGTGCGATGTCGCTGATGCACGAGCGGCCCGAGCATCCGTGGTCGGTTGCCACGCTGGCGCAGGCCAGCTACCTGTCGCGCACCATCTTCAGCGAGCGCTTTCGCGCGCTCGTGGGCGTCACGCCCATGCATTACCTGGGCTCGTACCGCATGACGCTGGCGGCCGAGAAACTCAAGAACCGGCAGCTGAGCCTGCACCAGGTGGCCGAGGCGGTCGGCTATGCGTCGGAGAAGGCGTTCTCGCGCGCCTTCCAGCGCTGGACGGGCATGACCCCGAGCGCGTACGCCCGCCAGCAGGGCGGACCCGAATCCGACTGAATCCGCCGTCCCGGACGGTCGGTGCCCAAATCCGGCGTGCCGGAGGTTGAGGCGGTGGCGTGCGGGTCGAACAATCGGCGCATGGCAACCCCACGCAAAAGAGTCATTCCCGAAGTGCGCAACCCCGCGCTCGAGCTGTCGCTGGTGAAGCCCATCGCCACCGGCGACAACCAGCAGCGCGCAGCCACCGTGCAAAACACCGATGGTGAGCCACTGGTGGCCTTCGAAGGCAGCAGCAACCCCTACCTGGAGCACCAGCGCAACGACCTGCTGCTGAGCCTGCAGCACATGCGCAGCGAAGGCCACGACGAGATGGTCTTCATGTGCATCACGCACTGCAAGGAGCTGAGCTTCAAGGCCATCCACTACGAGCTGGCCAACACGCAGGCACGCATCCGGGGCGACGACGTGGCCGGTGCGCTGCAACTGGTGCCGCGCGTGCGCGCGCTGCTCGAATTCCTTGGCAAGACCTGGGACGTGCTCTCGACCATCACGCCGCACGAGTTCAACCAGTTCCGCAACACGCTGGGCATTGCCTCGGGGCAGCAGTCGTACATGTACCGGCACGTTGAATTCATCCTCGGCAACAAGTCGATTCCGCTGGCGCGCGCGCATGCGAACAACCCCGACGTGTGGCCCTACATGGAGCGCGCGCTGAATTCACCGAGCCTGTACGACGACGTGCTGGCGCTGCTGCACCGCCGCGACATCGCCGTGCCGCCCGGGGCGCTGGCGCGCGACTGGTCAGAGCCCTATGTGCCGAACCCGGGCGTCGAGGCGGCGTGGCTGTGGGTGTATGGCGATCCGACGCCCGAGAACGACCTGTACAGGCTGGGCGAGGCGCTGATGGACATCGCCGACGTGTTCTCGCAGTACCGCTGGCGGCATTTCGTGTCGGTCGAGCGCATCCTGGGCTTCAAGCCGGGCACGGGCGGCTCGGCTGGCGTGGGGTGGCTGCGCAGCGTGGTCGATCACCGATTCTTTCCCGAGCTGTGGTCCGTGCGGACGCAGCTGTGAGCACGGCATGACACAGGCAGCAAGGGTATTGATCGTCGGCGCGGGCATCGCGGGCTGCTCGGCCGCCATCTCGTTGGCCGGCAAGGGCTTTCGCGTCACGCTGGTCGAGAAGCAGGCCGAGTGGCGCTTCCAGAGCTCGGGCATCTTCATCTACGGCAACGGGCTCGAGGCGCTGCGCAAGGTCGGTGTTCTGCCCGGCATCCTCGACGCGGGCTTTGCCATAGAGGACGGCCGCAATGTCTACCTCGACCACCACGGCGAGCCCATCGTCGATGTGTTCTATCCGCGCTCCAGCGGCGGCTCGGCGCCTATCGTGGGCATCAGGCGCGCGGAGATGCACCGCATCCTGGCCGCGCGGCTCGATGCGTTGGGCGTGGAGATACGGCTGGCGACGACGGTCGCGGAGATCGATTCGCCCGGCGGCAGCGATCGCGCGGAGGTCGTGTTCTCGGACGGCACGGTACAGCGCTTCGACCTCGTCATTGGCGCAGACGGCATCCGCTCGCAGGTGCGTGAGGCCGTCGCCGGCCCCGTCGCACCGCGCTACACCGGCTTCGGCGTCTGGCGCAGCGTGCACGAGCGGCCGCGTGCGCTGGACGCCAAGATCATGATGATGGGCGTCGGCAAGCGGTTGGGCATCATGCCGATTAGCGACGACAGGCTCTACATCTTCGGCACGGTCAGCGAGCTCGCCGGCCGCTGGTATCCGAAGGAGACCTGGCCAGGGCAGATGCGCGAGCGCTTCGCCGAGTTCGGCGGCCCGGCGCGGCAGTTTCTGGACCAGTTAGGCGCGGATTCCGAAGTGCTCTACACGGCCGTCGAGGAGGTGCACACGCCGCTGCCCTGGCACGCGAGCCGCGTGCTGCTGATAGGCGATGCGGCGCATGCCTCGACGCCCTTCATGGGGCAGGGCGGGGCTATGGCGGTGGAAGACGCGGTGGTGCTGGCCGACATGCTCGCGCGGCACGGCATCGCCGACGCCACGCTGCACGCCTTCGGCGAACGCCGCTACCCGATGTGCCGCTTCGTGCAGGACGCCTCGCGCAAGGTGGGCGAGGCGGGGGCGATGGAAGATGCCGAGAGCTGCGCACGGCGCAATGCGGCGATGCGCGAGGGGGCGCAGCAGCAGGTCGATGCCTTCTATCGGCAGCTGGGAGAGTTCGGCTCGCTGCATATGCCGGAACCAGCCTAAGCATCTGACAAATGGGTCGTTCGCTTGCGGGCGAGGGCGCGACAGAATCGCGCGCTTTGCCTCCTGCAACCGAAAGTTCGCCATGCGTGCCCATTTCCTGTCGAAGCTGCTCAAGCCGGTCCTTGCCCTGTGGGCCTGCGCTTCGTTGACCGTGGCCGCGCAGGCGCAACCGGCGGCGGCCTACCCGTCGAAGCCCGTGCACATCACGGTCGCGAATACGCCCGGCAGTTCGCCCGACGTGCTGGCGCGCTACCTGGCGCAGCGCCTGTCGGAGCAATGGAAGCAGCCGGTGGTGGTCGACAACCGCGCGGGCGCGGCCGGCATCCTGGCCGCCGATGGGCTGGCCAAGGCGCAGCCCGACGGCTACTCGCTGCTGGTGGGCGCAGACGGGCCCATCACCATCCTCCCCAACATCCAGGCCGGATTGCCCTATGACGCCCGGCGCGACCTGGTGCCGGTGGTGTCGCTCGGGCAGATCGACTTCGTGCTGGTCGCCAACCCGAAGACCGGCTTCCGCACGGTGGCCGACTTCGTTCGCGCGGCCAAGGCGCATCCTGGGCACATCAACTACGCCTCGGCCGGCAACGGCAGCCCGCAGCAGTTGAGCATGGAGCTGCTGAAGCAGAAGGCCGGCATCTACGTCACGCACATCCCGTACCGTGGCGGCCCGCTGGGCATGCAGGACGTGATCGCGGGGCAGGTCGACGTGATGTTCATCGCGGTCGGCCCCGCGCTGCCGCACATCCGCAGCGGCCGGCTGGTGGCGCTGGGCACCAGCGGCGAGAAGCGCCATGCGCTGCTGCCCGAAGTGCCGACTGTGGGCGAAAGCTATGCGGGCTACCGCTCGGGCACGTGGTTCGGGTTGTTCGCGCCGGCGCGAACGCCGCAGCCGGTGCTCGACGCCATCGCGGCGGAGGCGGGGCGCATCGTGCAGGCTCCGGCCGCCCGTGCAGAACTCGCGGTGCAGGGCATCGAGGCCACGGGCCATCCGCAACGGCAGTTCCAGACGCAAGTGGCGGCCGAATACGAGCGCTATGCGCAGATCGTGAAGGCCGTGGGCATCAAGGCCGAGTAACAGACAGTCAGACAGTCGCCTGCCCGGGCAACCGCACGGTGGCACATCGCAACGATGTGCAAGTCAGCCAACCGGCCGTTTCCGTGCCTTGGGCGGGCCCCGGATGCGCTAAGGTGCGGTCATCCGCGTTCCTGAATACCTTTGCCCGACCATGTCCCGTCCTCCCATCGAGATCGAAACCGCCCCCAACCCCACCGCCACGGTGATCGTGATGCACGGCCTCGGCGCCGACGGCAACGACTTCGTGCCCATTGCCAACGAGCTCGAGCTCTCTGCCGTGGGCCCGGTGCGCTTCGTGTTCCCCAATGCGCCGGTCATGCCCGTGACCATCAACGGCGGCTACCAGATGCCGGCCTGGTACGACATCGCCTTGCCCGACCTGGCAGCGCAGGAAGACGAGGCCGGACTGCGCCGCTCGCAGGCGACCATCGAGGCGATCATCGCCAGTGAAAAAGCCCGCGGCATCGCCGCCAGCCGCATCGTGGTGGCCGGCTTCTCGCAGGGCTGCGCGATGGCGCTGATGACGGGCCTGCGCCACACCGAACGCCTTGCCGGCATCGTCGGCCTCTCCGGCTACCTGCCGATCGCGGCCACCACGGCGGCCGAACGCCACGCGGCCAACCACGAAACGCCCGTGTTCCTCGCCCATGGCCGGCAAGACCCCGTGGTGCCCCTTGCCGCGGCGATGCGCTCCCGCGACGCGCTGGCCGCCTTGGGCTATACCGTCGAGTGGCACGAATACACGATGGCGCACTCGGTGTGCATGGAAGAAATCGCCGACCTCAACCGCTTCCTGCTGCGGGTGCTCGGCTGAACTTCGTCGAAGGAGACAAGAAAATGATCCTGGTCATCGGACACGCCCTGGCAAAGCCCGACACCCTGCAGGCCATGCTCGCCATCAGCACCGAGCACGTGCTGCGCTCGCGCACCGAAGCCGGCTGCATTTCGCATGAAGTCACGACCGACGTGCAGGACCCGCTGCGACTGACCTTCGTGGAGCGCTGGAGCGACATGGCCGCGCTGCAGACGCACTTTCGCGTGGACGCCTCGCGCGCCTTCGGCAAGGCGCTGGCGGCCATGGCCGACGGCACGCCGGAGATACACGTCTACCAGTCGGACGAGATCGACCTGTCGGCCGGGCGCGCCAAGGCCTGAAATTCATCAGCCATCGGGGCCGTTCACTGGCGCGTCGTCTATGCAGGTAGCTATCAAAAACATAGCGAACCACAGGGTAGCCTGCCTCGGGATTCCCTGCACGAGCAATGCCCGCGTGCCCGTGCTACCTTCCAGCCCCTCAGAAGATTGATGGGTCATAACAATATGAGCAACAGATTGCTGGAGAGGTTGGGTGCACTTTCAGCCGCACGCCTCCAGGGCATGCGACGTGGCATCGAGAAGGAAAGCCTGCGCGCTCTGCCGGACGGCAAGCTCGCGCTGACGCCGCATCCCGTGGCCCTGGGCTCCGCGCTCACGCATCCGCACATCACGACCGACTTCAGCGAATCGCAGCTCGAACTCATCACGGGCGTGCACGCGAACGTCGAATCGGCGCTCGAAGAGCTCACGCGGGTGCACCAGTTCACCTACCGCGTGCTCGACGGCCTGGGCGACGAGCGCCTGTGGGTGTCGAGCATGCCCTGCGGCCTGCCGACCGACGAGACCATTCCGATCGGCCGCTACGGCTCGTCGAACGTGGGCCGCGCCAAGAGCGTCTACCGCATGGGCCTGAGCCACCGCTATGGCCGCCGCATGCAGACCATCTCGGGCATTCACTACAACTGGTCGCTGCCCGACGTGTCGAGCGAACAGTATTTCGCGCTGATTCGCAATTTCCGCCGCCAGGCCTTCCTGCTGCTGTACCTGTTCGGCGCCTCGCCGGCCCTGTGTTCGAGCTTCGTGGCGGGCCGCCCGCACGAGCTGCAGCCGCTGGGCGACGGCAGCATGTTCATGCCGCACGGCACCTCGCTGCGCATGGGCCGCCTGGGCTACCAGAGCGACGCGCAGGCCTCGCTGGCCGTGAGCTACAACAGCCTCGACGGCTACGGCGCTTCGCTGCAGGACGCGCTCACGCGCCCGTGGCCGGCCTACGAATCCATCGGCATCCGCAACCTCGGCGGCGACTACAACCAGCTGGGCACCAGCCTGCTGCAGATCGAGAACGAGTTCTACGGCACCATCCGCCCCAAGCGCGTCATCAACCCCGGCGAGCGCCCGCTGCACGCGCTGCGCGAACGCGGCGTGGAATACGTCGAAGTGCGCCTGATGGACCTCGACCCCTTCGAGACCGTCGGCATCAACGCGCAGACCATGCGCTTCATCGACGTGTTCCTGCTGCACTGCCTGCTGAGCGACAGCCCCGACGACACGCCGCAGGAAATAGCCGACCTCGCGCACAACCAGCACCTCACGGCCGCGCGCGGCCGCGAGCCGGGCCTGAAGCTGCAGCGCGACGGACGCGAAGTGGCGCTGGCCGACTGGGGCCTGGAGCTGGTTGAGCAGTGCCTGCCCATTGCCGCCGCGCTCGACGCGGCGCAGGGTGGCACGGCGCATGCCGACGCAGTGCGCGCCGCCAGGGCCGCGCTGCAGAACCCCGACAGCCTGCCCTCGGCCCGCGTGCTCGCGGCCATCGAGAAAGACCACGGCAACTCCTTCATCGGCTTCGTGCGTGCCCAGTCGGAGCAGACCCGCGCCGCACTGCTGGGCCTGCCGTTCTCGGCAGCGCAACAGGCCGAGTTCGAGCAGATGACTGCCGAGTCGATCCAGGAGCAGAAGCGCATCGAGGCGGCCGACACCATGCCCTTCGAGATCTACCGCGAGCAGTACGTCTCGCCCGCGCGGCTGGGCATGGCGCGCGGCCGCATGGCGGTCGCTGCCTAGCGGGTCCTGAACCCGCTGCGCACCGCGCCTATCCTTGCGCGGACTCGAAGAGCGCCAGGTGGGCAGTGCGCAGCTGAAATTTCTGGATCTTGCCCGTCGGCGTCATCGGCATCCCGTCGACGAAGCGGATCGACTTGGGCACCTCGAACCGGCCGAGGCGCTCCTTGCAGAACGCCAGCAGTTCATCTTCACCGCACGAGCCGTCATTGCGGCGCAAGACCACGAACGCGGCGACCGCCTCGCCCCAATGTGGATGCGGCAGGCCCACCACGGCCGCGGCGCCGACGGCGGGGTGGGCGAGCAGCACGGCCTCCAGCTTGACGCTGGAAACGTTCTCCCCGCCGGTCTTGATCATGTCCTTCTTGCGGTCGAGAAACAGCATGTGCCCGTCGGCGTCGAGCATGCCGATGTCGCCGGTGTGGTGCCACCCGAAGCGGCGCGCCGCGGCGGTGGCCTCCGGGTCCTTGAGGTAGCCGAGAAAGACGTTGGGCCCGCGATGGACGATCTCGCCGACCTGGCCCGGCCCGAGCAGCCGGCCGTCGTCGTCCATGACGGCGGTCTCCACCCCCGCCACCGATACGCCCCAGCAGTTGCCGTCCTTGTCCGGGTGGTCGCTCGCGCGGTAGACCATGGTCGGCGGGTACATCTCGGTCTGGCCCGTGCCCAGGCGCACGTCGGGGCACATGTCGCGCCGGATGTCCGCGAGCAGGTTCTTCGGCATCGGCGCCAGGCCGTACATGCACAGGCGCAGCGAAGAGAAGTCGGTTTGCGGGCGCTGGGGGTGCTTCATCAGCGCATCGAACATCATCGGCAGGCACGACAGCCAGGTGATGCGTTCGCGCCCGATGGCCGCCAGCATGGCCGCGGGATCGAAGCCGCTGGCGAGCCACAGCGTTGCGCCGACCATCAATGCGCCGGTGCTGATGGCGTGCTGGGCGCAGTGGAAAAGTGGCAGCACCGAGACGACCACATCGCGCTCGTTGGCCTCGAAGCTTTGCGCGCAGCTCAGCAGCGCACCATGGACCGAGCGGTGGGAATGCATCACGCCCTTCTGCTTTCCCGTGGTGCCGCTGGTGTACATGATGAGCGCGAGGTCATCGTCGCCTCGGGCAGTGGCCAGCGGCTGCGCTGGCGGGCGCGATGCCAGCGCGTCGAAATGCAGCGTGCCGGCGGTGGCCTGGTGTTGTGCGCCGATCACAACCGTCAGCAGGCCCAGGCGCTCGACCAGCGTGCGCAGTGGCGCCACTTCGAACAGCGCTGCATCGATGAAGACCGCGCTGGCTTCGGCGTGACTCAGCACATGCTCGATGGAGGCCGCATCGAGCTGCACATTGACCGGCACCCAGACGTTGCCCGACTTGTGGATGGCCTGGATGGCCGCGAGGTGCTCGATCGAATTGACGCACATCGTCGCGATGCGGCGATCGGCGAGTTCATGGTCGCGCAGTGCCTCGCCCACGCGCTCGCTCGCGGCATCGAGCGCCGAGAACGTGACCCGCCGATCACCCTGGATGACTGCGATCTTGTCCGGATCTCGCCTCGCGCTGCGCCGCACGACGTCTGCGAGCGAAATACGGGCGATGCTTGCGCGTTCGGCGTCGGCTGCTTGCATGCGTTGGTCTCCTTGGGGCGGCACGGCGGCCTGGTCACGGTTCCACGAAAAAGTCGATCAGCGGCTCGACGCCCGGCGTTACCAGGTAGGGCTCGAAGTCGGTGAGGCCGGCATCGCGCAGCACCTGCTCGTCGATCAGCAACTGGCCGGTGAGCTCGCGGCTCGGCCGGGTCAGGATGTGCCACGCGGCGTCCGCCATGATGGTCGGCAGGCGGGCCTGTCCCGCCACGTCGGGCGCCGCGATGCGCAGGGCGCTGGTGGCGATGACGGTGCGCGGCCACAGCGAGTTGCTCGCAATGCCGCGCCCGCGCAGCTCTTCGGCGAGGCCTCGGCTGAGCATGCTCATCGCGTACTTCGAGGTGGTGTAGGCCGCATGGCGCGCGAACCACTTGGGGTTCATGTCCAGCGGCGGCGACAGGGTCAGGATGTGCGGGTTGGCCGCCTTCTCGAGATACGGCAGGCAGGCCTGCGCGCACAGGTAGCTGCCCCGTGCGTTGATCTCGAACATCAGGTCGTAGCGCTTCATCGGCGTGCGCTCGACGGTTTCGAGGTGGATCGCGCTGGCGTTGTTGACCAGGATGTCGATGCCGCCGAAGCGCTCCACCGCAGCGTCGACGGCGCTGCGGACCTGGGCTTCGTCACGCACGTCGACCACCACCGCGAGGGCCTGTCCGCCGGCGGCGACGATTTCTTCGGCTGCGCTGTGGATCGTGCCGGGCAGGCGGGGGTCGGCCGTTGCCGTCTTGGCCGCAACCACGATGTTGGCGCCATCGCGCGCGGCCCTCAGGGCAATGGCCTTGCCGATGCCACGGCTGGCACCGGTGATGAAGAGGGTTTTCGATTTCAGGGACGGCATGGACACTCCGCAATCGCGATCGGCTATCGCAAGAGTCCGCAGGCTATTCGCCGGCGCGGAAGAAAACTTGCGCCGACTGGCTGCGCGCGCCGCAGCCAATCGACGCAAGGCGCCGCGGAATGTGCGTGCGACCATCGGCGCGGCAACTTCCGGCGTCGAGCCCTCCATCCGATGATCACGCTCTACCACTGCGCGAATGCACGTTCGTTCCGCGTTCTCTGGATGTTGGAAGAGCTCGGCGCTCCCTACCGGCTGGAGATGCTGCCGTTTCCGCCGCGGGTGCTGCACCGCGAGTACCTCAAGATCAACCCGCAAGGCACGGTGCCTCTGCTGGTCGATGGCGAAACGCGCATGACCGAGTCGGCGGCCATCTGCCAGTACCTGGCCAGCGTCAACGCCCCCACCTCGCTGAATGTGGAGCGCGAGGAGGCCGGTTATGGGGACTACCTGAACTGGCTTCACTTCGGCGAGGCCTCGCTGACCTTTCCGCAGACCCTGGTGCTTCGTTACACGCTGCTGGAGCCGGAGGACCGCCGCCAGCCCCAGGCCGCGGAGGACTACGCCCAGTTCTTTTTCGTGCGCCTGCGGGCGCTCGAGAGGTTGCTGGAGGCGCAAGACTTCGCATGCGCCGGCCGGTTCACGGCGGCTGACATCTCGATCGGCTACGCGCTGCTGCTGGCCAGGGTGCTGGGCCATCACGAGCGCTTCGGCCCCGCGGTACAGCAGTATTGGAAGCGCCTGAGCTCGCGCGCAGGCTTCGAGCGCGCGATGGCGGTGCAGGACGCTGAGGCCGCCCGGCAGGGCATTCAGCAGTTGCCGACGCCCGGAACAGGGCTCGGCAGACGCCCATAGGCACGGGATGACCGACAGTGGCGCTGGCCGATGGCCTACAGGCATTGGCCTGCATGGCTCACCGCGCGCGGCCGTTGGGCTGCGAGGATGCCTCCATGCACCGCGCAAGCACCGACCTCGCGACCTCCCCATGACTTTCAAGGCCTATCTAGTCGAGGACAGCCCCGTGATTCGCGAGAACCTCGTCGGATTCCTGGAAGACGTAACTGACGCCAAGGTGGTGGCCTCTGCCAGTACCGAGGAGGAGGCCGTGGCCTGGCTGCACCAGCACACCGGCGACTGGGACCTGACCATCGTCGACCTGTTCCTGCGGCGCGGCAACGGGCTGGGCGTGATCCGCGCCTGCCGCCACCGGGCGCCGCACCAGAAGGTGATCGTGCTGAGCAACTACGCCAACGCCGCCATGCGCGAGCGTTCGCGGCAGCTGGGCGCCGATGCCTTCTTCGACAAGTCGGCCGAGCTCGACCAACTGGTGGACTTTTGTGCGCAGGTGCGCGCGTCGCTCCCCGGGTGACTTCGGCTGACGCGCGCATGACTGGGTCGTGCGTCTTTCTGGGGTAAAACGCCACGCTGCCGCTCTAGCGGCAACCGGACAACGGCAACTCCCCAGGAAAGCGACAGAGAGACATGAGCAACAGCAACAGCAGCAACATCGACTTCAAGGGCCGCGTGGCCATCGTGACCGGCGCGGGCGGCGGCCTGGGCCGCCAGCATGCGCTGGCACTTGCGGCGCGCGGCGCCAAGGTGGTGGTCAACGACCTGGGCGGCGCGCGCGACGGCTCCGGCGGCTCGGTAAGCGCCGCGCAGGCGGTGGTCGACGAGATCAAGGCAGCCGGCGGCGAGGCCATTGCCAACGGCGCATCCGTCACCGACTTCGAGGCGGTGCAGGCCATGGTCAAGCAGGCAGTCGATGCCTGGGGCCGCGTCGACATCCTCGTCAACAACGCCGGCATCCTGCGCGACAAGAGCTTCGCCAAGATGGAACTGGCCGATTTCAAACTCGTGGTCGACGTGCACCTGATGGGCGCCGTGAACTGCACCAAGGCCGTCTGGGCGCTCATGAACGAGCAGAAGTACGGCCGCATCGTGATGACCACCTCGTCCACCGGCCTGTACGGCAACTTCGGCCAGAGCAACTACGGCGCAGCCAAGCTCGCGCTGGTGGGCCTCATGCAAACGCTGAGCATCGAAGGCGCGAAGAACGACATCCGCGTGAACTGCCTGGCGCCCACCGCCGCCACCCGCATGACGGAGGACCTGTTCCCCAAGGAAATGCTCGAAGCCTTCCGCCCCGAGGCCGTGGTGCCCGCGATGCTGGTGCTGGCCGCGCAGGACGCGCCCAACCGCACCATCCTCTGCGCCGGCGCAGGCACCTTCGAAGCCGCGCACATCACGCTGACGCAGGGCGCCTGGCTGGGCATTGCCGCCGACACACCCGAGCAACTGGCGGCGCGCCTGTCGGAAGTGACCGAGCGCGAAGGCGAGGCCGTGCCGCAAAGCGGCGCGGCGCAGGGCGCGAACGAAGTCGCCAAGGGCATGGCGAACGCGAAGAGGGGCTGACCGGCCCGCGTGTTCATGGCGCGCTTGACCTCGAGTGCACTCGAGCATTTCCAATGAATTCACCGGATGTCCGGTTCATTCATCGAAGACAAGGAAATGAAGCCATGAACACGATCGACAACAAGGCCCTGGTCCAGCGCATCCACGACGAGCTGGACAAGGGCAACGGCCAGGTCTTCGTCGACAGCCTTGCCGACGACGCCAGCTGGAAGCTCGAAGGCTCCACCGCGTGGTCGCGCACCTACCGGGGCAAGAAGGCGATTCGCGAAGAGCTGCTGAACCCGCTCTTCGCGCAGTTCGCGGGGCCTTACGTGAGCAAGACCGAGCGCATCATTGCCGAGGGCGACCGGGTGGTGGTGCTGTTCAGCGGCGACGTGCCCACCAAGGCCGGCAAGCGCTACAACAACCGCTACTGCTACGTCTACCGACTCGAAGGAGGCAAGGTGAAAGAGCTGACCGAGTACTTCGACACCGCACTGGTCCAGGAGGCGCTGCAGGCTCCTTCTGCCACGGTGGCCGCCCATGCCGGCTGACACGGGCACGCCTTTTCACATCGGCGAGCTGGCCACGCGCACCGGCCGCACGGTGCACGCCATCCGCTGGTATGAAACGCAGGGCCTCGTGCCCGGCGTGGCGCGCGACGAGGGCGGCCGGCGCCTGTACGTCGAGCTGCACGTCGGCTGGCTCGACCTGATGGAGCGCCTGCGCCGCACCGGCATGTCGATTGCCGAGATGCGCGAATACACCGCGCTGGCGGTGCAGGGCAAGGTCACGCTGCGCCAGCGGCGCGACATGCTCGCGGCCCACCGCGAGCGCGTGACCGAGACCATCGCCGAGTGGAAGCGGGCGCTGTCGCTGGTCGACCGCAAGATCGACTTCTACGACGAGTGGATGGCCAGCGGCCACCGCCCGCCGCTCGTTCCTGCCGAGACGCCCAGCCTGAAGCCGCCGAAACGCGGCAGGCGCAGCGCTGCTGCTGCTACTCCGCGATAAAGCTCGGGTCGGTGCGGATCGAGCCGCGGTCGCGGTGGTTGTGAAGGCGGCCCAGCGTGTTGTCCAGCAAACGCTTGAGCTTGTCGGCCGCGCCGCGGAAGGCCTCGTCGAGGCTGGCCGCGTGCTGTGTTACCGCCAGCGGCTGGTGGTGCGCCAGGCGCGCTTCCATCACGCAGCACTTGTCGCCGCCGCCGGTCTTGTCGTGGTTCTCGTCGCTCAGATGCACCTCGACGCGCGTCACGTCTTCGACGAAACGGCTCAGGTGCTGCTTGATCTCGGTGTCGGCCCAACGCTCCAGCGCGTCCTTGTTGGTGATGCCGTTGCTCGTGTTGACCTGAATCTGCATGCAATGTCCCTGCTGGATGGATGAACGAAAGCCCACTTTGCGCGCCGAAGCGCCGCGGTGCACGTAGGTCTGTTCCCTACCCATGTGCCGGGCAGGGTCCGCAATGCGGCGAGCCGGGTCAGCTCTGGATGTACGTGGTCAGCTGCTCGATGGTGGCCTCGTGGTCCGAGATGATGTCGTCCATCAGGTCTTGAATGGAGATCATGCCGACCACCTTGTCGCCGTCGACCACCGGCAGGTGGCGAAACTTGCGCTGGCTCATCAGCGTCATGCAGGCGCGCGTGCGGGTCTGCGGGGTGACGGTCATCACGTCGGGCGTCATGATCTCGCGGACCTTCACTTCCTTCGAGTTCTTGCCCTGCAGCGCAACCTTGCGGGTGTAGTCGCGTTCGGAGAGAAAGCCCACCAGCTTCTCGCCTTCCATCACCATCAGCGCGCCCACCTCGAAGCGGGCCAGGGTGGCCAGCGCGTCGAACACGCTAGTGTCGGGGGAGGTGCGCCATGCTGCGGAATCATGGCGCTTGAGCAGTTCGGAGACGGGTTTCATCGCGGGTAACTCCATCAAAGGGTTTTCGATTCGACCGACGCTCGGGCGCCGCACTCGGTCAAATCATAGGGGCGATAACTGCCCCCGCGATGCAAAACCCTCTAAGGGATTGCGCGTGTGTGCAAGGCACGCGCAATGCGAGAGAACTTAAGGTTGTTGCGCAGGCGCTGCCGCCAGCACGCGGCTCAGCGCCACAGGGTCGCCCACCACCGCCTTCACGAGGCCCTTCTCGTCGAACTGCACCTGGAACTCCGACCAGCTGTCGCGCCAGTAGCGCCACACGGGTGCATCGAGGCTCGGGTTCTCGCTGGCCACCGGGTAGGCGATGGCCATCAGCACCTGCTCGCGCGTCATGCCGGGCATCACCTTGCCGGCGAGGATGGCGTCGCGGACTGCGGGCGGGAAGGCCGCCATCTTCTGCTTCGGGTCTTCGGTCACCACGTAGCGCTGCGCGAACGCGGGCAGCGGGATGTTGCGGCTGTAGTCGTTCTTGATGCGCTGCGGCTTGCCGGCGAGGTCCAGGCTGAACCAGCGGAAGTCGTAGGCCGTGATGCGCGCCGGCGTGCCCACGGCGACGATGCGCGTGCCCTGCTCGTCGTAGTTGATGTCGCTGATCGAGTCGCCGTAGGTGCGCATGTTGCAGCACAGGAAGCCGCTGACCAGCGGGCCGGGCGGCGGGGAGGGCCGCTGGGCATGAACGACGGACACGGGCACGACGGTGGCTGCCAGCAGGGCGGCAGCGGCAAGGCGCTTGAGCATGGATTTCCCTCGGAGTTGTTGGTATTGCTGCGGGGGCAGCGCGCGGATTCTAGGGTCGAACAAGCCGAAGGCGAAGGCACAATGCCCGGTTGCAGCTATCGAAAGCGTAGCAACAAGCTCCCGTTCAGGTTCCCGGTTCACAATGCGCACCCGGCCCCCTCGGCGGCCCCCATTCCCAGACAGCCAGACAGCGCGAAAGAAAGAGCCCATCGATGGCGATCCAGTGGTTCCCCGGTCACATGTATTCGACCCAGAAGGCCATCACCGAACGGGTGAAGGACATCGACGTGGTCATCGAGCTGCTCGACGCGCGCCTGCCCGGCTCCAGCGCCAACCCGATGCTGGCCGAACTCACGGCCGGCCGGCCCACGCTCAAGGTGCTCAACAAGCAGGACCTGGCCGACCCCGCGCGCACCGTGCTCTGGCTGGCGCACTACAACGCGCTGCCCGCCACGCGCGCCATCGGCCTGGACGCGAGCCAGACCACGCCCGCGCAACAGCTCGTGAAGGCCTGCCACGAGCTGTCGCCCAACCGCGGCGGCATGGCCAAGCCGATGCGCGTGCTGATCTGCGGCATTCCCAACGTGGGCAAGTCCACCCTCATCAACACGCTCACCGGCGGGCGCAAGGCCAAGACCGGCGACGAGGCCGGCATCACCAAGCTCGAACAGCGCATCACGCTGGCCGACGACTTCTATCTTTGGGACACGCCCGGCATGCTGTGGCCGCGCATCATCGTGCCCAAGAGCGGCTACAACCTCGCGGCCAGCGGTGCGGTGGGGCGCAACGCCTTCGACGAGGAAGAGGTGGCGCTGGAACTGCTCAACTATCTCAAGATGCACTACGCCGCCGGCGTGGCCGCGCGCTTCAAGCTCGTGGAGCTCGACGCCGAGACCATGGCCAGCATGAAGGACGAGTCGCTGCTCGACACCATCGGCCGCAAGCGCGGCGCGCTGCTGGGCAAGGGCAAGGTCAACCTGCAGAAGGCGGCGGAGATCGTGATGCACGAGTTCCGCGCAGGCAACCTCGGGCGCGTCACGCTCGAAACGCCCGACGAGTTCGCGCTGTGGCTGGCCGATGGCCAGCGTGCCGACGCCGAGCGTGCTGCAAAGAAGGCGGCGCGCAAGCAAAAGGGCAAGCCGAAGCCCGAGACTGCGCCCGAACAGGACGCCTGAGGCTGCCGCGATGCCTGCCGTGTCCGATTGGCAGCAGGCGCTGGCGCGGCGCTTTCCCGAACTGGCGCCGGCATCGCTGGCAGCACTCGTCGCCCAGGCGCGCAGCGAGCCGCTGGACGCGCACCAGACCCTGCTGGCGGCCGGCAGCGCCTGGCAGCATGCATTCTGGGTCGAGCGCGGCCTGCTGCGGCTCTTCTACATCGACAGCGAGGGGCGCGAGTCGAACAAGAACTTCCACGCCGAGGACGCGTTCATCTGGCCCGTGACCGAGATGATGCGGCGCGAACCAGCAGCCTTCTTCATCGCGGCGCTGACGCCGGCCACGGTCTGGCGCCTTCCGTATGGCGCGCTGCAGGCTTCGGTGGGTGCGCTGCCTTCGTGGACCGCGCTGCAGTTGCACGCACTGGCCGGGCTGCTCGACGACAAGATGCGGCGCGAGCAGGTCTTCCTGCAGTGCACGGCGCGCCAGCGCTACGAGGCCCTGCTGCGCGAGCGCCCCGAATGGACCGGCCGCATTCCGCTGCGCCATCTGGCGTCGTACCTGGGCATGACCGACGTGTCGCTGTCGCGGCTGCGTGCCGAGATGGGGCTTATCGACGGTTAAGGCGCCGGGCCGCCAGCGGCCCGACAGTGAGGGCCTTGCTGTGCAGGAGGAGCCCCGCCATGTTCTTTCACCCGTCGACGATCCGGTTGTCGCTCGCGTGCCATGCGCTCGCCATCTTCTGGCTGGGCGTGATGGCCGGGTTCTTCTGGACCTACAGCGCTAACGTCAACTTCGCCACCCTGCAGATGGACGGCGCCACTTACGCGTTGGTGCAGTCGAGCCTGAACCGCAACGTGCGGCACGCGATGTTCTTCGGCTTCTTCTTCGGCCCGCCGCTGCTGTGCGCGCTGGCCGTGGGCACGGCATGGACCGCGCGCCGCGAGGGCTGGTGGTGGTGCCTGCTGCTGGCCGGTGTGCTCTACGGCCTGGGGATCGTGGTGTTCACGGCGCAGGTCAACCTGCCGCTCAATGCCTACACCGAGTCATGGAGCCCGCAAGCGCTGCCATCCGACTGGGCGCAGACGCGCCTGCGCTGGAACGCCGCGAATCTCTGGCGCACCGTGGCGGCCGCGCTGGCGTTCGGGCTGGCGCTCGCAGCCCTTTGCGCGCGTGCTGTGACAGCAGCTCAGTCCAGCGCAAACAGCGCTCTGGCGGCCTCGTCGAGCGCGGCGACGCGGTGCGAATCGGAGCGCGGGCCGGCGGCCGCCAGCGCGCGCTGATACATCGCAAGGCGCGTGGCCGACACCGGCCGGCACAGCGGCCGCCCCGCTGTTTGCGCCACGCCGCGCCCGGGCACCACGTAGCGACCGGGGTTGAGCCGCGCGAAGCGGATGTACGCCTGCAGCGTCGGGAGCATGTCGGCATGCAGCGCGTCCATCCGCTTTTCCGCCTCCTTGCCGATCTGCGCGTAGCCCTTTGCGTCCTTCGTCACCGGCAGGCCGAGGATGTCGGCCATGTCGATCTCGAAATGCGTGAAGTCGCCGTAGGGGCGCTTGCAGTCGATGAGGAAGCTGAGCCAGTTCGCGCGCCGCAGCAGGCGGATGTGCTCGTCCGTCACGTCGAAGGCCGTGCGCTGCGCGAAGGGCGGCTCGAATGTGTAGTGCCCGGCGACGAAGCTCGCATGCAGGAAGAAGGCGCTGGTCACGGTCACGAAGCGGTCGAAGGCCGGCGAGCTGCCGCCGTCGAGCAGGTCTTCGTACTGTTCGAGCGACATGTCGGGCGGCACCATGCCCGGCGCGCCCGATTCGCAGTCGATCCACTCGGCCCGGCTGCGGCGGAACCAGTCGATGTCCGCCTGCGTGATCTCGATGCTGCCGGGTGAAGGCTGGGTCGGTGCGGATGCGGCGGGCACGTTTTTCTGCTCGCAGCCCGTTGCGGCGAGCAGGGCGGACGCGGCGCAGGCGGCCGACAGGGCCAATGCATCCCGCCGATGGATCCATCTCACGTTGCTGTCTCCCGAAAAAAGCAATTCGACGCCCGAGGATGCCACGCCGGCCTGACACGGGCCTGAGGATGGCCCGGTGTAGGCTTGCCGGTCATCGACATCGCAAGGAGCGACATGACGCAAGCAGCGCAGGGCCAGGACGACAACGCTGGCGACGACGAAAACCTCTCGCCGGGCTGGGACGCCATCACCGCCGCACTGGAGCGCCTCTATCCGGGCCAGGAGCCGAAGCACTACGCCACCGTCCTCAAGTGGATGTTCGGCGGGCCCGATCCGCTCGACGGCGTGAGCGTGTGGAAGCGCATGGAGCCGGTGCCGCACTGGCACTACCTCAGCTATGGGCTCAGCGAGCTGTACGCCAAGGAATCGGGCGATGCCGACACCAGCGGCTACGGTTTCGAGCTGACTTTTCGCCTGGCCTGCGAGCCCGACGAGGCCGAACCGCCCGCGTGGGCCATCAACTTCCTGCAGAACCTCGCGCGCTACGTGTTCAAGAGCGGCAACGTATTCGACGACGGCCACTGGATGACCGCCAACGGCCCCATCGCGCTGGAGCGGGAGACGCTGATCTGCTCGATGGGCTTCGTGTTCGACCCTGAGCTGCCGGCCATCGATACGCCGAACGGGCGCATGCGCTTTCTCCAGATCGTCGGGCTGACGGAAGACGAGGAACGGGCATGCAAGCGCTGGGACACGCGCAAGCTGCTTGATGCGCTGCTGCTCGCGATGCCGCTGTGGGTGACCGACCTCGCGCGGCCTTCGCTGCTCGACGACCCCGATGTGCGCCGGCGCGTGGAGGATGGCTCGGCGCGCGACGGTTCGTCCAGCGGTTTTCTCTTCACCGACGTGCTCGGCTGGGAGACGAGCAAGCGGCTGCTGCGCGCGCCGGTCACCGAGATCACGGTTGGCGCACGCCAGGTCGACGAACTGGTCGCGCTGCTGCCGTTGCGGCTGCCCTTCGGCCGCGGGTTTCATTTTGCGAGCCGCGAGCGCGCGCTGGTCTTCGAGCACGGTGATGCCGACCGCGTGGCCGAAGAAGACGGCAAGCTGACATTGCACCTGAGCGACGCCACCGTGCGCGAACTGGCCCGCACGCTGAAGCCGGTCGCGGGCACGTACGAGGTGCCCGGTTTCGGCGCCGTGCGCTGGAAGGTCCAGAGGACGACGATCAGGGATCCGCAGGGAAATGTGGTGCGCACCGTCGGCTGATTGCCGGTCGGCGCGATGGCTCCGCTGTCGCCAATGCAACTGAGCACGACCCCTTTCGTCACGCGTGTGACGGCGTTTGCCATGAGCGGTTCGTAGAGTGGATCGAACCACTTCTCACCCACTCGCAAAGGACACGCCATGCTCGAGATCGTCAAGGCTACCAACGCGGCCGCTTCCTTCAATCGCTGGGCCGGCATCGAGGCCACCCAGGCCGGCAACGGCGAGGCTGAACTGCGCATGAACTGGCGCGCGGAAGACATGGGGCAGTTCGCCGGCTTCCTTCATGCGGGAATGATCTCCGCGTTGCTCGACACCGTGAGCGGCTACGCGGCCGGCACGCTGGCGGGCCGCGTGATGACTTCGCACTTCTCGGTCAACTTCATGTCGCCCGCGGTGGGCAGTGCCTTCGTGGCGCGCGGGCGCGTGGCGAAGGCCGGGCGTAAGCAGGTGTTTGTCGCGTCCGAGCTCTATGCGCAGCTCGAAGGCAAGAGCGACGATGCACTCAAGCTCGTGGCGACGGGGAACGCAATCCTCGTTCCCGTGGACGAGCTTCAGCTGAAGCCGCGCGCCTGAGCTTCAGCCCGAACAGCGGCCGCAGCACGTTGAAGCGGCGGATCAGCCCATCCGTCAGCGCCCAGCAGCCGAAAAGCGTCAACGCCACCAGCAGCGCGGGCTCGATCACCGGGCCGAGCGCGAGCGGAGCCAGCGCGGTCACGCCGACGATGATCAGCGTCTGGTGCAGCACGTACCACGGGTACACCGATTCGTTGGCCCAGCGCAGCCAGGGCCACGGGCGGTTCAGGTGGCGGTGGCCATGGCCGAGGATGGTGGCGACGGCCAGCCACAGGTAGAGCATGCGCAGGGTGTCCATCAGCGGGCCGGAGGCCGGGCCCTTCGCGCCTGTGCGCAGCGCGATGAAGATGGCGATCACCGCGACTGCCAGCGCGAGCGACACGCGGCGCAGCCGCTCCAGCTCTTTCCATACCCCGGTGTCCACGCCCATCCAGTAGCCGTAGAGAAACATCGTGAAGTAAAGGCTGTGCAGGTGGAAGTCGCGCACCAGGTTGTGCGTGGCCGGAAAGCGCGAGGCCAGCAGCATCGTGAAGACGAGCAGCGGCACCACCGGCAGCAACAGCAGCTTCCAGCCGCGCAGGCCGTTGAAGCCGCGGCGCAGCCACTGGCCGGCGGCGGAGTTCCACAGCGGCAGCGTCAGCGCGATCAGCGCGGTGTAGGTAAAGAGGTAGGGCAGGTACCAGAGATGGTTCCAGGTGATGCCGAACTCCGCGCCATCGAAGGCCCGCTTCGGCCACGGCTCGGCCATCGACAGGTAGCGCAGCAGAAAGGCGCCGAAGCCCGGCGCCACCAGGCCGTTGGCCACGCCCTGCGCATAGGCCTGGTAGGGCACGATCACCGCCATGCCGAAGGCCAGCGGCAGCATCAGCCGAAGGCCCCGGCTGCGCAACAGGCCCCAGGTGCCCTGGCCCCGGCTGAGGAAGCCGAGCGATACGCCGGAGATCAGGAAGACGAGATCCATGCGCCAGAGGTTCAGGATGCGCATCGGCCACTGCAGCCATTCGGCCGCATGCGGGCTCTTGAGGTGCCACGGCCAGTCGGCCACGTAGTACATGCCCACGTGATAGAGGATGACGAAGAGGAAGGCCAGCGCGCGCAGGGCGTCGATGTCGTGGCGGCGATGGTCGGGCGGGAGGTTTTGGGTGGTCATCGGGGGCTCCTTGAAGCTGGAGGCCGCGATGCTCGGCCCCGTGCTCCCCGCGTGGCACGCCCGGGGGACGGATCGCCCGCGCTTTGTGACGAGCGGTGGCCCTGAGGGACGAAACTGGACGAAATTCGCCGCCCCAAGGCCCGTTTTCGGGAGAATCCCGGCCATGGGAGACCCCCGCAAGAACCTGTACGAGCGCTACGAACCAGTCCGCCGCTACGTGGAGGTGGCGTTCTGGATCGTTCTGATGACGCTGCAGGCCGTGTTCAGCACGATGGTGGCGATCGTCGACGTGCGCACGCGCGCCGTGCCGCGGGCCAACTGGGAGGTCGCGACCTGGGAGGGTTCGAGCCACCTGGTGCTGTTGCTGCTGGTTCCGGCGCTGGTTGCCGTCGAGCGCCGGTTGTCGCCGCTGGTGCGCACCCACGTGCTGCGCTTCGTGGCCTGGCATGCGGTGGCGAGCGTGGTCTTCAGCGTGATCCACGTGGTGGGCATGTTCGGGCTGCGGGCGCTGGTCTATGCCATGGCCGGCGAGCGCTACGACTTCGGCGGCTGGGTCAGCCAGTGGGGCTACGAGTACCTGAAGGACGTGCGGGTGTACGCGAGCATCGTCTTCGGCATCTGGGCATACCGGCTGTTCATGTTGCGGCTGCAGGGCGAGGCGCGGGTGCTCGATGCGCCCGAAGCACCGGCGGAGCCGGAGCCCGTCGAACCCGAAACCCCGCAGCCTGCGCGCCCCGAGCGCTTTCTGGTGCGCAAGCTGCGTCGCGAATTCCTCATCGCGGCTACCGACATCGACTGGCTCCAGGCCGAGGGCAACTACGTCGGCCTGCACGTCAACGGCCACGACTACCTGCTGCGCGCCACGCTCACCGACTTCCTGACCCAGCTCGACCCCGCCCGCTTCGTGCGCGTGCACCGCAGCCACGCCGTGAACCTGGGGCGTATCAAGGAAATCGAGCCGCTGGACGGTGGCGACGCCCGGCTGCACATGCACGACGGCACCACCGTGCCCTGCAGCCGCCGCTACCGGGACGCGCTGCGCGCCGGGGCGGGCTGATCCGGTGCATCGCGGGCTAAGTAAAGCCCACTATTGGTTCGCAGCGCACCATAGAAGAGCTTTGGGCACCATTTTTGCTTCATTGGCCCGCCGCTTCGGGTTATTCGGGTGCGGCGCACCAATTCAAACCAAAAATCAGCAAGAAGCTCCAATGGACGCACTCAAACAGGGCGCAGACGCGCTGTTCATCCTTCTCGGCGCCATCATGGTCCTGGCCATGCACGCCGGTTTTGCTTTTCTCGAACTGGGGACAGTGCGCAAGAAGAACCAGGTCAATGCGCTGGTGAAGATCCTGGTCGACTTCTCGGTCTCGACCATCGTGTATTTCCTGGTGGGCTACGGCGTGGCCTACGGCACGCATTTCTTCGTGAGCGCCACCGAACTGTCGGCAAGAAGCGGCTACGAGCTGGTGAAATTCTTCTTTTTGCTCACTTTCGCGGCGGCCATCCCGGCCATCATTTCGGGCGGCATTGCCGAGCGCGCCAAGTTCTGGCCGCAGCTGATCGCCACGGCAGTGATCGTCGGCTTCGTCTACCCGCTGTACGAGGGCATCGCCTGGAACAAGCACTTCGGCATCCAGGGCTGGATTGCCTCGCTCACCGGCCATGAGTTCCATGACTTCGCGGGTTCGGTGGTGGTGCACGCGGTGGGCGGCTGGCTCGCGTTGCCGGCGGTGCTGCTGCTGGGCGCGCGGCGCAACCGCTACCGGGGCGACGGCTCGCTGAGCGCGCATCCGCCGTCGAACATTCCGTTCCTGGCGCTGGGCGCGTGGGTGCTGTGCGTAGGCTGGTTCGGCTTCAACGTGATGAGCGCGCAGAGCATCGACAAGATTTCGGGCCTGGTGGCCGTCAACTCGCTGATGGCAATGGTCGGCGGCACGCTGGTGGCGCTGGCAATGGGCAAGAACGACCCGGGCTTCGTCTACAACGGCCCGCTCGCGGGGCTCGTGGCCGTGTGCGCCGGCTCCGACCTGATGCACCCGCTGGGCGCGCTGGTGGTGGGCGGCGTGGCGGGCGCCATCTTCGTCAAGATGTTCACGCTCACGCAGAACAAATGGAAGATCGACGACGTGCTCGGCGTGTGGCCGCTGCACGGCCTGTGCGGCACCTGGGGCGGTATCGCAGCGGGCATCTTCGGCACGCAGGCGCTGGGCGGCATTGGCGGTGTGAACGTGTGGGCGCAGCTCATCGGCACCGTCATTGGCGTGGCATGGGCGGGGCTGGCGGGCGCGGCGGTGTACGGCGCGCTGAAGGCCTCGCTGGGGCTGCGGTTGTCGCAGGAGGAGGAATACGACGGCGCCGATCTGTCGATTCACCACATCTCGGCTACGCCGGAGCGTGAGGTCAACTGGTAGTCACCAGTGCGGCAGGGCGGGTCTGTGTTTGCTTCGCGCAGGGCCGCTCAGCACGAACGCGCGCCCTGTAGCAAACTTGCCGGACCGCTTCGTTCCATTTTCTGACGCCCATGACCCAATCTCCCCCCGCCCTCGAAGTCCTCCCCCGCGACCTCTCCGCCTACCGCAAGGGCAACACCGGCGTCGACTACGTGCACCGCTTCGAGTCCGGCAAGCCCGGCCCGCACGTGCTGATCAACGCGCTGACGCACGGCAACGAGATCTGCGGCATGACGGCGGCCACGCACCTGCTCGACAACGACGTGCGCCCGAAGGTCGGCACGCTCACCGTGAGCTTTGCCAACGTGGCAGCGTACGAGTCCTTCAACGAAGCTCTGCCCTTCGACAGCCGCCAGCTCGTGCACAACCTCAACCGCATCTGGTCGCCCGAGTGGCTCGATGGCACCGAAGACAGCCCCGAACTGAGCCGTGCGCGCATCCTGCGCCCGGTGGTGGACGCGGCCGACCACATCCTCGACATCCATTCGACCAGCCAGCCCGTCGTGCCGTTCTGGGTGTACCCGGCGTTCGAGCGCAATGCCAGGGTCGCACTGGCCATCGGCCGCCCGTCGGTGCACCTCGTGATGCCCGACGGCCTGGGCTCGGGCACGCCGCTGATCCAGTACGGCAGCCACGGCGGCCCGGACGGCAAGGGCGTGGCGATGGTGGTCGAGTGCGGCCAGCACTTCTTGCGCTCCGCGTCGGAACTGGCCACAGCCGTCACCTACGACTTCCTTGCGTACTTCGGCCTTGTCGACAAGGACCCGGCCACGCCGCCGCCCGAACCGCAGCGGCGCTTTCAGCTGCTGCAGACGTATGTCATCAAGTCGGCGGACTTTGCGTTCGTGCGGCCGCTGATCGGCTTCGAGACCTTTGCGAAGGGCGAGTTGATCGCGACAAACGGCGACGAGGAAATCCGCGCGCTGTGCGACGACTGCACGATCTTCATGCCGGCGCAGCGCGCGATCGTGGGGCGCGAGGCGGTGTATCTGACCAAGCCGATTTGAGGCTGAGCCGGTCTCCTGTCTGCCTCAGGCCGAGATGAACAACGCCGGGTCCACCATCGCCCGGTTCAGCATCACGGACCAATGCAGGTGCGGCCCAGTCACCCGGCCGGTCGCACCCACGGCAGCCAGCGGCTCGCCTGTCTTCAGCATGTCGCCGACTTTCACATCGACCCGGCTCAGATGGCAGTACATCGTGAGCAAGCCGCCACCGTGGTCGAGCCACACGGTGCCGCCGTTGAAGAAATAGTCCCCTGTGTCGATCACCTTGCCGGGTAGCGGCGCCAGCACCGGCGTGCCTGTGCCCGCCGCGATGTCCATCCCGCTGTGCGGATTGCGCGACTGGCCGTTGAACACCCGGCGCAGGCCGAACGAACTTGAGCGGCGGCCCGGCACGGGCACGCGCATCTGCAGTGACGCATCCGCCCGCATGTCCGTGAGCGTGGCCATCACGGTGGCCTGGTGGTCGCGTTCGCGCTCGTAGCGGGCCTGGTCCTCGGGCGACAGGTCGACCGTGCGGGGCGCCACCGTCAGGCGTTGTTCGCGGTACTGCTTCGGGGCCACCGTGTAGGCGATCTGGCGCTCGGGCTTGCCTTCGGCGCGCATCGCGATGCTGGCCTCGCCGGGTTCGGCTGCGAGCGGGATGCCGACCAGTGCGGTCCATTCGATGGCGTCGCCCAGCACGAGCAGGGGCACGTCGCCCGCGAAGGCCTGAGGCCGCTTCGCCGATGGGCCGAGCGACAAGCGGGCCACGCCGCCCGGAACCTGGGACGCGTGTGGCCACACGCCGGGCTGCGCCGGTTGTTTCTTCGTCTTGGCCGGTGTCGCGGCGTTGGCGTGCGTTGCGGGCAATGCAAGCAAGCCGATGACGCCGAGCAGGGTGCTGCGGCGATTCAGGACGACGGGAGCGAGATCGGGGATGTGCATGGAAGAGGCTTGAAGAATGAATGAAGGTTGTACGGCTGTTCGTGCGTCGCCGCGCCGGTTGTCTATTCGCGCCAGGTGCCGGGCGCCAGTCCGTCGAGCGTATGAGGCCCGATGGCGGCGCGGATCAGGCGCAGTGTCGGCAGCCCCACGGCCGCCGTCATGCGCCGCACCTGGCGGTTGCGGCCTTCGCTGATCGCCAGCTCCAGCCATGCGGTGGGAATGCTCTTGCGCTCGCGGATGGGCGGCTGTCGCTCCCACACTTCGGGCGGTGGGTCGAGCAGGCGTGCCCTCGCGGGGCGTGTGAGGCCGTCGTTGAGCTGCACGCCGCTGCGCAAGGAGGTGAGTGCCGCCTCGGTCGGCACGCCCTCCACCTGCACCCAGTAGGTCTTCTCCATCTTGAAGCGCGGATCGGCAATGCGTGCCTGGAGCTTGCCGTCGTCGGTGAGCAGCAGCAGGCCCTCGCTGTCGGCATCGAGCCGGCCGGCGACGTAGACATCGGGAATGTCGATGAAGTCTTTCAGGCCACGCCAGCGGCCCTCGGGCGTGAACTGGCTGAGTACGCCGTAAGGCTTGTTGAAGCGGATCAGGCGGGAAGAAGGGCTCGGAAAATTCATTGGCCGACAGGATAGCCCGGGTCTGTCCTGCAACATTCGATGGCCCTGGTGGCTCCAATCGGTTCATCACACAGGAGAACCTGGAATGACGATGCGAAGCTCCATCCATCTTGCCTGCGCCGCGATTGCAGGCCTTCTGCTGGCGGCGTGCAACAGCCCAGGCATCCGCGTGGGCGGCGCGCCCGAGGCGAGCGTCAAGAACTGTGTGGCTGCGGCTGCGCGCGAACTCAGGGTGCCGCCGGGCAGCATCGTCGCGGACAAGGGGACGACGCCGCGCGACGGCGTCTACACGATCAACCTGAAGGTCGGGCCGCAGGGCCGCTCCGCCGTGTGCACCACCGATGAGAACAGCGCGGTGATCGGCGTGATCTACAAGCGGCCCGAATAAATAGCCAGGAACGACCGGGTTACTTGCCCCAGCTGTCCCGCATGCCGGCGGCGCGGTTGAACACCAGCTTGCCGTCCGCGCCGCCCTTCGAATCGCGCACGAAGTACCCGTGCCGCTCGAACTGGATCCCGACGCCCGGCTCGGCCTTGGCCAGCGAAGGTTCGACGAACGCCGAGCAGACTTCAAGGCTCTGCTTGTTCAGCTCGTCCAGCAACTCGCCGCTGCCCGGGTTCGCTGCCGCGAACAGCCGCTCGTACAGCCGCACTTCTGCCTGCACTGCATCCGCAGCCGCCACCCAGGTGATGTTGCCCTTCACCTTGATCGCGTCCGCGCCCGGCGTGCCGCTCTTGGTGTCGGGCACCAGCGTGGCCTGCACTTCGACGAGCTTGCCGCTCGCATCCTTGGTGCCGCCGGTGCATTCGATGACGTGGCCGTACTTCAGCCGCACCTTGTTGCCGGGGAACAGTCGGAAGAAGCCCTTGGGCTGCACTTCTTCGTAGTCGGTGCGTTCGATCCACACCTCGCGGCCGAGCTTGAAGTCGCGCTTGCCCATTTCGGGGTGGTGCGGGTGCACGGGCGCCGAGCAGTCGTCGAGCACGTCGTCGCCGCCCATCAGCTCGCCCCAGTTGGTGATGACGAGCTTCACCGGGTCGAGCACGGCCATGGCGCGCGGGGCGACGGGGTCGAGGGTGTCGCGCAGCGCGGCTTCGAGGCTGGCGTAGTCGATCCAGCCGCCCGACTTGGTGGTGCCGCTGCGCTCGCAGAACAGGCGCAGCGCCTCGGGCGTGTAGCCGCGGCGACGCAGGCCTGCAATGGTGGGCATGCGGGGATCGTCCCAGCCGTCGACGTATTTTTCTTCGACCAGCTGGCGCAGCTTGCGCTTGCTGGTGAGCACGTGGGTCACGTTAAGGCGCGCGAATTCGTACTGGCGCGGATGCGGGCTGGCGACGAGGCCGCCTTCGGCGAGGCGGTCGAGCAGCCAGTCGTAGAAGGGGCGCTGGTCTTCGAATTCCAGGGTGCAGATGGAGTGGGTGATCTGCTCCAGCGCATCTTCGATGGGGTGCGCGTAGGTGTACATCGGGTAGATGCACCACTTGTCGCCGGTGTTGTGGTGGGTGGCCCGGCGCACGCGGTACAGCGCGGGGTCGCGCATGTTGATGTTGGTGCTGGCCATGTCGATCCTGGCGCGCAGGATGGCGGCGCCGTCGACCACCTGGCCGTCGCGCATGGCGCGGAAGCGCGCCAGGTTTTCTTCGGGCGTGCGGGTGCGGAAGGGGCTGTCGGTGCCGGGCGTGTTGAAGTCGCCGCGGTTCGCGCGCACTTCGTCGGCGGTTTGCTCGTCGACGTAGGCGAGGCCGGCGCCGATGAGGTATTCGGCGGCCTCGTACATGAAGTCGAAGTAGTCGCTCGCGAAGTATTCGTGCGGCTGCAGCGTGCCGGGGGCGCTGGGGCGGTCGGCCAAGTAGGTTTCGTAGCCGAGCCACTTCACCGCGTCGCGGATGGAGTCGACGTATTCCTGGTCTTCCTTCTCGGGGTTGGTGTCGTCGAAGCGCAGGTGGCTCACGCCGCCGTATTCCTTGGCCAGCTCGAAATTGAGCCAGATGCTCTTGGCGTGGCCGATGTGCAGGTAGCCGTTGGGCTCGGGCGGAAAGCGCATGCGCACCTTGGCCGGATCGACCATGCCCTGGGCATGATGGGCGGCGTTGCCGGGCGAACCGCCCCATTTGCGGCCAGAATAGGCACCCTGTGCGAGGTCGTTCTCGATCACGTGGCGCAGGAAATTGCTCGGAGCAGCGGTCGTTTTGGCGCCGTTTTTGTCGGTCGGGGAGGTCATCGTTGCATTTTAGGGGTCACCCCCTATGAGTTACCTTTGGCAACGTTCTTCACATTGCCCGGTGCACCCCCTTTGCAATTGCCGCGTTCAATACACACATGGGCGGTTCACACCCGAACGCAGCCCACCGTAACAAGGAGTCCGAATCATGAGCCTCACACGTTCAACCTTCTTCAAATGGGCCGCCGCAGGCGTCGTGGCAGCCGGTGCATTGTTTGCCGCCACTTCGGCCAGTGCCCGCAGCGACGTCAGTTGGTCCATCGGTGTCGGCGTTCCCGGCGTGGCTGTGGGCGTGGGCGGTCCGGCCTACTACCCGGCCCCGGTCTACGCGCCGCCGGCCCCTGTCTATTACGCCCCGCCAGCGCCCGCCTACTACGCGCCGCCGCCGGTGTACTACCGTCCGGCCCCGGTCTACTACGCTCCGCCGGCGTATTACGGCCCGCGCTACTACGGTCGTGGCTACTACCGCGGCCATGGCCACTGGCGCTAAAACGCCACGGCATTCGTGACTGAATGAAAAAAGCCGGCCCCGAAAGGGCCGGCTTTTTCTTTGGGTGCGCCTTGGCCGATTTCACATGGCGCGAAAGAGATGGGCGTACAGGCGGCTGACCGGAATCTTCTCCGCCCGCCCGCGCAGCATCAGATGAAGCTTGCCGGCCTCGTCGCGATGCACCGATTCGATGGCTGCGCTGCGCACCACCACCGCCCGGTGCACCTGCCAGAAGGTGTCGGCATCGAGCTGGGGCAGCAACTGCTTGAGCGGCGTGCGGATCAGGTATTCGTGCGTGGCGGTCAGCACGCGCAGGTATTTGTCAGCGGCCTCGAAGTACAGCACCTCGTCGATGGGCACCATGCGCACTGTGCTGCCGCCGGCGTCGCTGGCGGCGATCATGCGCAGCGGGGCGGGGGCGGCCGCAGTTCCGGCACCGGCGGCCGTCAGCACCTGGCGCCATTGGGCGAGCGTCTGTTCGAGCGCCGCGTCGGCCAGGGCGGGCGTGGGCTCCGGTTGTCGCGCGGACAGCGCCTGCTGCAGCCGGCTCACGGTCTTGCGCAGGCGCTCGGGCTGCAGGGGCTTGAGCACGTAGTCGATGGCCTGCGCATCGAAGGCGCGGGTGGCGTATTCGTCATAAGCCGTCACGAACACCAACTGCGGCATGGGCGCCTCGTCGGTGGGCCAGCAATCGGCCAGTTCGGCGGCGGCGCCGAGGCCGTCGAGACCGGGCATGCGGATGTCGAAGAACAGCACCTGCGGCAGCAGGCGCAGCGCCTCGCGCACGGCGCTGCGGCCGTCGCCGGCGGTGGCGACGATCTGCAGTTCGGGCCAGGCGACTGCAAGTTCGGCCTTGAGGGCCTGCGCGAGCAGGGGCTCGTCTTCGGCGATGAGGGCGGTGGGATTCATCTTGTCGCTGTTGTTGTGTCGTGTTCAGGCAGGCGTAGGGAAGCTCAGCGTGGCGCTGGTGCCGCCGGTGGGCGAGGGCGCTAGCTTCATGTGCCCCCGGTCGCCGTACATGGTGGCCAGCCGGTCGCGCACCTGCTCCAGCCCGAAACTGCTGCCTTCCGAAGGCGGCGCAGCATCAAGGCCCACGCCGGTGTCGCTCACCTCGATCACCAGCTGGCCCGCTTCCCTGCGGGCGCGTACGACGATCTCGCCGCCTTCCACCTTCGGCTCCAGCCCGTGGCGGATGCTGTTTTCCACCAGCGGCTGCAACAGCAGCGGCGGTACGGGCGCATCGCGCAGGTCTTCCGGCAGGTCGAGCGTGTAGTGCAGGCGTTCGCCCATGCGCACCGACATCAGTTCCAGGTAGTCGCCCAGCCGCTCGAACTCGGCCGACAGCGGATGCGACAGCGCGCGCGAGCCGCTGAGCGTCATGCGCAGGTAGCTGTTGAGCCGGTCGAGCATGGCCACGGCGCGCGGCGGGTCGACAGTGATCAGCACGCGCAGGTTGGCCAGCGTGTTGAAGAGCATGTGCGGCTCCAGCTGCGTTTCGAGCAGCTTGAGCCGCGCCTCGGTGGCGTTGCGCTGCGCCAGCTCGATCTGGCCCTGCATGTGCTTGCTCTTGCCGAGGCTGTAGAAGAAGAAGCACATGCCGACCGTCGCGATGATGGTGATCGTGACGCCGGTGGCCAGCTTGTGGCCCTTGAATTCGAGAAAGTCGAATGCGGGTGCGCCGAACAAGGCGTCGCCGATGAGGTTGCCGACAAAGAAGCCGACGGCCGCGCCCGCCGCGATCAGGAGAAAGCCCCCCGGCCATCCGGGCCAGAGGTTTTCACGGTGCCCGCTGATCAGGAGCCGGCCGCCGTCGATGAACAGCCAGCTCACGGTGCCGATCGACAGCGAATAGACCAGGTGGCCGGCCCAGTTGCCGCCGCCGGTGATGGTCATCACGGTGGCAATGAGGCAGCAGAAGACAGCGGTGATCAGGCCATGCCGCAGCATGGACTTCAGGTTTTCAGCCCTGAACCTTTGGTTGGTGGCAGCCTGGTCCAGGCTCACCCGCGGTCCCCGCCGCCCAGCGCGCGGCGTTCGCGCTCCACCAGCCTGTCGTAGAAGCCGCCGCCCGGCGCCACGAACCAGACGACGGCGCCGTGGATCAGCAGGCCCAGCCCCCAGCCCATGAGCGGGTACATCGCCCAGGTGCGGCCGTTTGCAGCCGAGATCGTGACGAGGCCGAGGTTGACCACCACGTAGACGAAGGCGTGGATGTACCAGCCCATCTTGGCGCCGGCGCGGCGGCGTGCGAGGCGCTCGACGTCGGAGCGGGAAGAGTTCGAGGCAAGAGAGGTCATGACAGCTCCTTGTATTGGACAGGAATGAAATCGGAAGAGGCGGGCTGCGGCGACTGTGGCGGCGGTGCCGCCTGCAATGCCGCGCGCTGCCGCAGTTCCTCGGTGGTGTCGCCAGGCCCGTCGGGCTTCCAGCCCGGCGGCTTCACGAGGTAGCCGACGAAGGCGCGCACCGAGCGGGCCGAGGCCAGGTCGCGCAACAGCGCGCGCCACTGGCTGAACTCGATCTCGAAGAGGTTGTGCGAAGTAATCGGGTTCACCAGCCCGTAGCGGCAGGGAAGGTCGGCGCGCTCCGGGATGTAGGTGCCGAACAGGCGGTCGAACACGATGAGCACGCCGCCGTAGTTGCCGTCCAGGTATTCCAGGTTCGAGGCGTGGTGCACGCGGTGGGCCGAGGGCGTGTTCAGCACCCATTCGAGCGGCCCGAGGCGCGGGATCCAGGTTGCGTGAATCCAGAACTGGTACAGCAGGTTCAGCGTGAGCATCAGCAGGATCACCCGCGGCGGCATGCCCAGCAGCGGCGCCAGCATGAAGAAGGCCAGCGTGCCGGTGAGGCGGCCGGTCCAGCCGAAGCGGTAGGCGGCCGACAGGTTCAGCTGGTTCGGTGAATGGTGGATGGAGTGGGTGCACCAGAACCAGCGCACCCGGTGCGCCGCGCGGTGGTACCAGTAGTAGCAGAACTCCTGGCCGATGAAGCAGGCGGCCCAGCCGCTCCAGTGGTCCATCGGCAGGGTGAAGAGGCGGTGGTCATAGAACCAGTTCATCGCGCCGGTCCAGAAGGCCAGCGGCAGCAGCCAGCGCAACGGGTACTCGCGCACAAGAAAGTCGACCACCGAGACGCCGGCCGCCTTCCAGTCGTAGCTGCGCCAGCCGTTGCGCCAGGACAGCACGAGCGCCTCGGCAATGGAGGCGACGAGCACCACCGTGACGGAGATCTTGAGGATCAGCAAGAGCGCGTTCATGGTGGCGGGTCCTGGATGAAAGTCGTGGCCTAGGGAATCTTAGGCCGCGCGGGCCGTGGCCGACATAGCGTCAGTGCGGATGGCCAGCTTCCACAGGCGCACCGCACGGGCCGCGAAGACACCGCTGAAGGCGCCGTACAGCACCGGGATCACGAGGCCGAAGGCGGCTTGCTGGCGCACCTCGGGGTGCATGGCCAGGGCCACGCCCACCACGTACTTGGTCAGGAAGATGCCCATCATGAGCATCAGCGGCACGGGGCTGCCGGCCACGTGGAAGCGGCGTTCGGCCGCGTCGTAGCGGGTGGTGGCGGGCAGCGGGCGTTGCAGCACCAGAGCCAGCATCACCACCGCGGCAGCGGCCCAGCCCAGCAGGGCGCCGAAGGAATCGCCGAAGACGGAGACCACGCCGTAGATCGACAGGGCGCCCATGGCCACCGGCATCAGCGTGACGCGGCTCAGGCTCACTTCGTTGGTGAGCAGCTGCTTGGCACCGAGCCACAGCAGCAGGAAGAACACGGCGAACACCCACTTGGGCGTGTGAAGGATGATTTGCATCAGCATGGTGGCGCTCCGTTGGAAGTGGAAGAAATCTTGAAGAAGAAGGGCGGAAGGGAATCGATGGAGTGGACTGTGCCGGCCCCCGCCCGCCCCAGCCACCGGCTTGCGACGGAATGCATGCATGCGGCGTGAATTGCAGCCGGGCGGCGTGAATTGCGGATGCCGTGCGGGCAGCTTTACCGTCGCTTTACGGCGCAGCAAAGAGCGGGACTACCATTCCGCGCTGTACTACCCCGGTCCGCACCCCTGCATCTTTCGCACGCACCGCCCATGGAACAAGAAAAACCACCCGAGCCTCTGCCTTCCACCGTCTCGCCAACACATCCGACGGTGCGCAGACGCCGGTGGGTGGGCGGGCTGCTGACCCTGCTGCTGCTCGTGGCGCTGGGTGCCGGCGCCTGGTATCTGATCCAGCGGTCGAAGACGCCCGCGGCCGGCCCTGGTGGCGCTCCTGGCGCCGGCCGGCAGGGTGGTGGGCCCGGTGGGCCGGGCGGCCCGGGTGGGCGCGGCGGCGGGGCCTCCAGCACGGTCGGCGTTGCCACGGCCAGGCAGGCCGACATCCCGGTGCAACTCGAGGCGCTGGGCACCGTCACGCCGCTGGCCAACGTGATCGTGCAGCCGCAGGTGTCGGGCGTGCTCACGGCCGTGCTGTTCCAGGAAGGGCAGATGGTCAAGAAGGGCGACGTGCTCGCCACTATCGACCCGCAGCCGTTCCAGAACGCGCTGGGGCAGGCCAGCGGGGCGCGGCAGCGCGACGAGGCGCAGCTGGCGGCGGCGCGCGTCACGCTGCAGCGCTACCAGACCCTGCTGGGGCAGGACTCCATCGCCCGGCAAGACGTCGACACGCAGGCCGCGCTGGTCAAGCAGCTCGAAGGCACCGTAGCCATCGACCGCGCCAACGAGAACACGGCCAAGCTCAACCTGGCCTGGAGCCGCATCACCGCGCCGGTGAGCGGGCGCATCGGCCTGCGGCCGGTGGACGGGGGCAACTACATCTCCACCGGCACCACCAACGGCATTGCGACCATCACGCAGATCGCGCCCATCGACGTCGAATTCGCCATTCCGCAAGACCGCGTGCCCGAAGTGCAGGAGCGCCTCGCCCAGGGCGCCAAGCTCGACGCCACCGCCTTCGACCGCACGCGCACGCGCCAGCTTGCGAACGGAGCCTTCTCCACGCTCGACAACCTGGTCGACACCGCCACCGGCACCGTCAAGGCCAAGGCCCGATTCGCCAATGCCGACAGCGCGCTGTTCCCGAACCAGTTCGTCAACCTGCGGCTGCTGCTGCGCACCGTGGCCAGTGCGGTGGTGGTGCCGGTCACGGCGCTGCGCCACGGCCCCAACGGCGACTACGTGTATGTGCTGAACGACGACAGCACGGTGTCGCAGCGCCCGGTGACGCGTGGCGAATCGAGCGTGGACAACGTCGCGATCATGTCGGGCCTGAAGGCCGGCGAGCAGGTCGTGACCGAAGGCGGCGACCGGCTGAAGGACGGCGCGCGCGTGCAGACCCAGGTCGAACGCCCGGCCGGTGCGGCGTCGGCGCCCGCGAGCGGTTCGCGCCGTGGACAACACCGTCAAGGCGGCGCGGCGGCACCGAAGGGCGGCGCATCAGGTGCGTCAGGTGCATCGGGCCCGGCTGCTGCCGCTCCCGCAGCGGAACCCGCAACACCCGCCAAGCTCCCGACCGCCGAGCAGCGCCAGCGCATGCTCGACGCCGCCAAGGACGACCCGCAGCAACTGGAGCGCCGCAAGCGCTTCCTCGAAGCACTGGACCGTGGCGACCCGGCGGCACTGGAGCGCTGGCAGCGCATGTCCGAAGGCGGTGGCGAAGGTGGCCAGGGCGGGCGTCGCCCATGAGCGGTCGCAGCTGCAGCCGTAGCGCGGAGGCCGTCCGGTGAACCCGTCACGTCCGTTCATCCTGCGGCCGGTGGCGACCTCGCTGCTGATGGTCGCCATCGTGCTGGCCGGCCTGGTGGCGTTCCGCTTCCTGCCGCTGTCGGCATTGCCGCAGGTCGACTACCCGACCATCCAGGTGCAGACGCTCTACCCCGGGGGCAGCCCCGAGGTCATGAGCAACACCGTCACCGCGCCGCTGGAACGCCAGTTCGGCCAGATGTCGGGGCTCGACCGCATGAGCTCGACCAGCGCCGCGGGCGTGTCGATCATCACGCTGCAGTTCTCGCTGGGCCAGACGCTCGACGTGGCCGAGCAGGAAGTGCAGGCCGCCATCAACGCCGGCGGCTCGCTGCTGCCGGCCGACCTGCCGGCGCCGCCTGTGTACGCCAAGGTCAATCCGGCCGACGCGCCGGTGCTCACGCTTTCGATCACGTCCGACACGCTGCCGCTCACCGAGGTGCAGAACCTCGTCAACACCCGGCTCGCGCAGAAGATCAGCCAGGTCTCGGGCGTGGGGCTGGTCTCGCTCAGCGGCGGGCAGCGCCCGGCGGTGCGCATCCAGGCCAACACGCAGGCCCTCGCTGCCAACGGCATCGGGCTCGACACACTGCGCACGGCCATCTCGGCAGCCAACTCCAACGGCGCCAAGGGCAGCTTCGACGGCCCCAAGCGCGCCTACACCATCAACTCGAATGACCAGCTGCTCACGGTCGACGACTACAAGAACCTCATCGTCACGTACAAGAACGGCGCGCCGATCCGCATGGTCGACGTGGCGCAGGTGGTCAACAGCGCCGAGAACAACCAGCTGAGCGCCTGGGCCGGCAACAAGGCCGACGGCACCAACAAGCTGTCGCCCGCGATCATCATGAACGTGCAGCGCCAGCCCGGCGCCAACGTGATCGCCACCGTCGATGCCATCAAGAAGCAGTTGCCCGAGCTGCAGACCGGCTTGCCCGCCGGACTGAAGATCGAGGTGCTCAGCGATCGCACGGCCGGCATCCGCGCGTCGGTCCAGCACGTCGAGATGGAACTGGTGCTGGCCGTGGTGCTGGTGGTGCTGGTGATCTTCGCCTTCCTGGGCAGCCTGCGCGCCACCGTCATCGCAAGCATTGCGGTGCCCATCTCGCTCATCGGCACCTTCGGGCTGATGTACCTGCTGGGCTACAGCCTGAACAACCTGAGCCTGATGGCGCTGACCATTGCCACCGGCTTCGTGGTGGACGACGCGATCGTGATGATCGAGAACATCGCGCGCTACATCGAAGAGGGCGAAAAACCGCTGCAGGCCGCGTTCAAGGGCGCGACGCAGATCGGCTTCACCATCATCTCGCTGACCGTGTCGCTCATCGCGGTGCTGATTCCGCTGCTCTTCATGGGTGACGTGGTGGGCCGCCTGTTCCGTGAGTTCGCGGTGACGCTGGCCATCACCATCCTGATCTCGGCCGTGGTGTCGCTCACGCTGGTGCCGATGATGTCGGCGCGCTGGCTCAAGCACGAAGAAAAGAAAGACCCGGCCGGCCATGGCTTCGGCGCGCGCGCGCAGCGTTTCTTCAGCGGCGTGATGGAGCGTTACGACCGCTCGCTGCACTGGGTGATCGAGCACCAGCCGCTCACGCTGCTGGTCGCGCTGCTGACCATGGTGCTGACGGTGGTGCTGTACCTCACGATCCCGAAGGGCCTGTTCCCCACGCAGGACACCGGCCAGCTGCAGGCCCGCGTGCAGGCCGCGCAGGACGTGTCCTTCGACCGCATGTCGCAGCTGCAGTTGCAGGCGGCGCAGGCCATTCTCGATGACCCCGAGGTCGAGAACCTCAGCTCCTTCGTTGGTGTGGACGCGGCCAACAACACCATGCTGCACACCGGCAGCATGCTCATCAACCTGACGAAGAGCCGCGGCAACCAGCAGGACGTGATGGACAGGCTGCGCGAGCGCGTGCGGCAGGTGGCCGGCGTCACGCTGTACCTGCAGCCCACGCAAGACCTGACCATCGACGCCGAGACCGGCCCGACCGAGTACCGCGTGTCGCTGGAGGGCGTGGACAGCGCCGCGATCACCGAGTGGATGAAGAAGCTCGTGGCGAAGCTGCAGACATCGGACAAGGTGCGCAACGTGAGCAGCGATGCCGGCGCGCAGGGTCTGGCGGCGTTCGTCAACGTGAACCGCGACACCGCGGCGCGGCTGTCGATCACGGCGAGCACGGTGGACGATGCGCTGTACAGCGCGTTCGGCCAGCGCATCGTGTCGACGATCTTCACCGAGACAAACCAGTACCGGGTGATTCTCGAAGCGCGTCCCGGCATGGTGAATACGCCGCAGACGCTGGGGCAGCTGAGCCTGATCGCCGGCTCCGGCACCGCGACGCCGCTGTCCGCGATTGCGGACATCACCGAGCAGCAGGCGCCGCTGCAGATCACGCATGTGGCGCAGTACCCGGCGAGCACGCTGAACTTCGATACGGCGCCCGGGGTTTCGCTTGGGTCTTCGGTCGATGCGATCAGGGCGGCTGCGAAGGAGATCGGGCTGCCCAGCAGCGTGACGATGACCTTCCTGGGGGCTTCAGGGGCGTACGAGAAGTCGCTGTCTAACCAGTTGTGGCTGATTCTGGCGGCGGTGGTTTGCGTGTACATCGTGCTGGGGGTGCTGTACGAGAGCTACGTGCATCCGCTGACTATCTTGTCTACGCTGCCTTCTGCCGGGGTCGGGGCCTTGCTGGCCTTGATGATCACCGGCAACGACCTGGGGGTGATCGGGATCATCGGGATCATTCTGCTGATCGGCATCGTGAAGAAGAACGCGATCATGATGATCGACTTCGCTATCGATGCTGAGCGGACGCAGGGTAAGTCTCCTCGGGAGGCTATTCATCAGGCTGCTTTGTTGCGGTTTCGGCCTATCTTGATGACTACGCTGGCTGCCTTGTTTGCGGCCGTTCCCCTGATGCTGAGCTTCGGCGAAGGCGCTGAATTGCGGCGTCCGTTGGGGTTGGCGATTTTTGGGGGGTTGATCGTTAGTCAGCTGCTTACCCTGTTCACTACGCCTGTTATCTATCTGGCGTTTGATCGGTTGGGTGGGGGGAGTTCTCGGCGGGCTGCGGTTGAGGAGGAAGCGGTTTGAGCCGGTTTTTCTCTTGCTGCTTGTTTGCTTTCCGGGGCCGGGTCTCGCCCCGGCGGGCGACCTACTTTTCTTTGCTTCGCCAAAGAAAAGTAGGCAAAAGAAAGGCGACCCTACTGTCTGCGTCCCTTCGCTTCGCTACGGGCAACCTGCGGTGCTCGACTCCGGAGGGGGTCCGCAGAACTCGCTCCACTGCGTTGCGCTCAAACAGCTGCGGCCCTGATCCCTCCTACGTCTGCGCTCCTCGGCGCAGCCAGAAGGGATTGGGGAACCGGGCGGGCCATCGCTGCGCTCGGCGCGGTGCGGCTGCAGGCGCTGCGCGCCTGCAGCCGCATGGGGGCCGAGCGAAGCAAAGGCCCGTGTTGTCTCCACCTCCCCTCTGGCTGCGCCGAGGAGCGGAGCGTTTCGCGGATCAGGGCCGCAGCTGTTTGAGCGAAGCGAGTTCTGCGGACCCCGCGAAACGCGAGCACCGCAGGTTGCCCCGTAGCGCAGCGAAGGGGGCGCAGACAGTGGGGTCGCCTTTTCTTTGGCTACTTTCTTTTGGCGAAGCAAAAGAAAGTAGCTCGCTCGCCGGGGCGAGACCCGGCCTCCGCCCTCCGCAAGGAGAGCCGCGATGAATCTCTCATTGCCTTTCGTCCGCCGCCCCATAGGCACAGTCCTCCTGACCATCGGAATAGCACTGGCAGGCATAGCCGCATTCTTCGTCCTCCCAGTCTCGCCACTACCCCAGGTCGACTATCCAGTCATCTCAGTACGCGCATCGATCCCAGGTGCAAGCCCTGAAACGATGGCAACCAGCGTAGCAACCCCGCTGGAGCGCCACCTGGGCACCATCGCAGGCGTCAACGAAATGACGTCCACCAGCTCGGTAGGCTCCGCCCGCGTCACCCTGCAATTCGACCTGAGCCGCAACATCGACGGCGCAGCCAGAGAAGTGCAGGCCGCCATCAACGCCAGCCGCGTCGACCTGCCCGCCACACTGAGAAGCAACCCGACCTACCGCAAGGCCAACCCCGCCGCCTCGCCGGTCATCATCCTGGCCCTCACGTCCAAGACCAAGACCCCGGGCCAGATCTACGACGCCGTCTCGAACATCGTCAGCCAGCGCCTGTCCCAGGTAGATGGCGTGGGCGACGTGGAAATCGGCGGCGGCTCGCTCCCGGCCGTGCGCATCGAACTGCTGCCGTTCGCGCTCAGCCGCTACGGCATCAGCACCGAAGACGTGCGCGCCGCCATCCAGGCCTCCAACGCCAACCGCCCCAAGGGCATGGTCCAGGGCGAGGGCCGCAAGCTGCAGATCTACACGCAGACACCGGCCCTGCGCGCCAGCGACTACGCGCCGATGGTCATCGCCTGGCGCAACGGCGCGGCCGTGCGCCTGCAGGACGTGGCCGAGGTGGTCGATGGCGTGGAAGACACGCGCACGCTCGGCCTGTTCAACGGCGAGCCCGCGATCATCGTGCTGATCACGCGGCAGCCCTCGGCCAACATCATCGAGACCGTCGACAGCGTGCGCGCGCTGCTGCCCGAGCTGCAGGCTCAGCTGCCGCCCGACGTCACGCTGCAGGTGGCGTCGGACAGCACCAACTCCATCCGCGGCTCGCTGCGCGAGGTCGAGCTCACGCTGGTCATCTCCGTCATCCTGGTGGTGCTGGTGGTCAGCCTGTTCCTGCGCAGCGTGCGCGCGACCATCGTGCCTGCGGTGGCCACGGTGGCGGCGCTGCTGGGCACTTTCGGGGTCATGTACCTGCTGGGCTTCAGCCTGAACAACCTGAGCCTGATGGCGCTCACGGTGGCCACCGGCTTCGTGGTGGACGACGCGATCGTGGTGCTCGAAAACACCAGCCGGCACATCGAGTCGGGCATGACGCGCATGAAGGCGGCGCTGCTGGGCGCCAAGGAAGTGGGCTTCACCGTGCTGTCGATCAGCGTGTCGCTGGTGGCGGTGTTCATTCCGCTGCTGTTCATGGGCGGACAGGTGGGCCGGCTGTTCCGCGAGTTCGCGGTGACGCTGTCGGCGGCGGTGATGATCTCGCTCGTCATCTCGCTGACCACCACGCCCATGATGTGCGCGTGGCTCCTCAAGCCCGGTGGCGAGCATGACAAGAGCAAGCCGCAGGGCCGCTTCGGTCGCATGGCTGCGAGTAGCTACGACTGGGTGCTCAAGCGCTACGAGACCAGCCTCGACTGGGCGCTCGACAGCAAGGCGTTGGTCATGCTGATCCTGGTGGCGGTGGTCGGGCTCAATGTGTATCTCTTCAGCGCCGCACCCAAGGGCTTCTTCCCGCAGCAGGACAGCGGGCAGCTCAACGGCGGCCTGCGCGCCGACCAGAGCATTTCGTCGCAGGCGCTGGCCGCCAAGCTGCGGCAGGTGGTCGACATCATCCGCAAGGACGAGGCGGTCGACACCGTGGTCGGCTTTACCGGCGCGGGCCGGGCAGGGGGCGGCTTCATGTTCGTCAACCTGAAGCCGGCCAACCAGCGCAAGGACAGCGGCCTGGCCGTGATCGCGCGGCTGCGGCCACAGCTCAACGAAGTGACCGGCCTGCGCGTGTTCCTGGGTACGGTGCAGGACGTGCGCTCGGGCGGCCGCGCCAGCAATTCCACCTACCAGTACACGCTCAAGAGCGATTCCCTCGCCGATCTGCGCACCTGGGCCCTGAAGCTGTCTGACGAGCTGAAGATGCAGCCGGTGCTGACCGACATCGACACCGACCAGGACGAGAACGGCGTGGAGACGGTGGCCAAGGTCGACCCCGACAGCGCGCGCCGGCTGGGCCTTACGTCCACAGCCGTCGACAACGCGCTCTACAACGCCTTCGGGCAGCGGCAGGTGGCGACCATCTACACCGAGCTGAACCAGTACCACGTGGTGATGGAGTGGGCGCCGCGCTACTCGCGCAGTCCCAATGCCTTGAGCGACGTGTACGTGCCGGCCACGAAGACAACGGTGGTGGCGGGGCAGACCGTGACCACGCAGGTGGCGGCGAGCACCACGACGTCGACGAGTTCAAGTTCGTCGTCCTCGAGCACGGCCAGCAGCAGCACCTCCGTGCCGGTGTCGGCCAACGCGGGCCTGCGCAGCGCATCGACCGGCAACGTGCTGAGCAACACGGCCACTGCGCTCGTGCCGCTGTCGGCGGTGGCGAAGTTCGAAGAGCAATCCGTCGCCACCTCGGTGAGCCATGAAGATGGCGAACTGGCGACCACCATCTCGTTCAACCTCGCCGAAGGCGCGAACCTCGGCGATGCGCGCGAGGCCATTGCCAAGGCCGAGGCCAACATCGCGATGCCCACCAACGTGCGCGGCGCCTTCGCCGGCACGGCGGCCAGCGCGCAGCAGTCGCAGGGCCAGCAGGCCATCTTGATCCTGGCCGCGCTGATCGTGATCTACATCGTGCTGGGCATCCTGTACGAGAGCCTGGTGCATCCGATCACCGTGCTGTCGACGCTGCCGTCGGCTGGCGTGGGCGCGGTGCTGGCGCTGCTGATGTTCCGCATGGAGTTCTCGATCATTGCGCTGATCGGCGTGTTCCTGCTGATCGGCATCGTGAAGAAGAATGCCATCCTGATCATCGACTTCGCGCTGGAGGCCGAGCGCTCGCGCGGGCTCTCGCCGCTGGAGGCGGTGCGCGAGGCCTGCCTGCTGCGCTTCCGCCCGATCCTGATGACCACGCTGGCGGCCGCACTGGGCGCGCTGCCGCTGGCCATCGGCTTCGGGGAGGGTGCCGAGCTGCGCCGGCCGCTGGGCGTGGCCATCATCGGCGGGCTGATCGCCAGCCAGCTGCTGACCCTGCTGACGACGCCGGTCGTCTATCTGCTGCTCGACAAATTGCGCCGCCGCGGCAAGAACGAACACGAACTGAGCCGGGTCGCGCCAGCTTGAGAACAACACCGCCATGAACGCACTGCTTTCCTTTTCCTCCTTCCGCGCGAGCCGCTTCCCGCTCTCGGCGCTCGCTCTGGCTGCTGTGCTCGCCGGCTGCTCCGTCGGCCCGCGCTACGAGCAGCCCACCACCGCAGCTTCCGTCAACTGGAAGGAGCAGAAGACCGCCGAAGGCTGGCTGCCCGCCGCGCCGGCCGATGCGCTCGACCGCGGCGAATGGTGGAAGCTGTTCGGCGACGCCACGCTCGACGAACTGGCCGGCCGCGTGCAGGTGTCGAACCAGAACATCGCTGCGGCGGTGGCCAACTATTCGCAGGCCCAGGCGCTGGTGCGCGGCGAGCGGGCGGCGCTGTTCCCGTCGGTGTCGCTCGATGGCAGCGGCAAGCGCTCGGGCACGGTGGGCGGCAGCAGCACGTCGAGTCCGTCGAATGCCTTCTCGGCCACGCTGGGCGCCAGCTGGACGCCCGACGTGTGGGGCCGCTTGCGCGAAGCCGTGAGCAGCGCGCAGGCCAATGCACAGGCGAGCGAGGCCGACTTGGCCGCGGCGCGCCTGTCGGCCATCGGCGACCTGGCCACCAACTACTTTTCGCTGCGCGAGGCCGACACGGAGATCGTGCTGCTCGACGAAACCATCCAGGGCTACCAGCGCGCCTTCGAGATCACGAGCAACCGCTATCAGGCCGGCATTGCCGCGCAGACCGATGTGCTGCAGGCGCAGACGCAACTCGTCAACGCCAAGGCCGAACGCGTGGGCCTGCAGCGCACGCGCGCCACCTACGAGCACGCGATTGCCGCGTTGCTGGGCGTGGCACCAGCCGACTTCAGCCTGCCGGCCGCGCAATGGACGCCCGTGGTGCCTGGCGTGCCGCTCGGCGTGCCCTCGACGCTGCTGCAGCGCCGGCCCGACATCGCGGCCGCCGAGCGGACCGTGGCGGCGGCCAATTCGCAGATCGGCATTGCGCGCGCAGCCTACTTTCCGAACATCGGCCTCACTGCCTCGGTCGGCAGCAGCGCCAGCCGCGTGAAGGACCTGTTCAGCTCGGCCAACTCGCTGTGGTCGCTGGGCTTCTCGGTGGCGCAGGTGGTGTTCGACGCGGGCGCCATCGCGGCCAACGTCGATTCGGCCAAGGCCTCCTACGAGTCGAGCGTGGCGCGCTATCGGCAGACCGTGCTCACGGCTTTCCAGGCCGTGGAAGACCAGCTCACCGCGAGCGCGACGCTCGCCGAGCAGGAGGGCTTCCGTCGCGAAGCCTCGGCTGCGGCAGACAAGACCGAGCAGCAGTTGCTGAACCGCTATCGCGCCGCGCAGGTGAGCTACACCGACGTGGTTACCGCACAGGCCGCCGCGCTGAGCGCGCGGCGCACGCTTGTGCAGTTGCAGGTCAGTCGCCAGACCACGGCCATCGCGCTGATCCAGGCGATGGGCGGGGGCTGGCAGGCTGGGTGGATGGGCGATGGCAACAACGCCAAAGCGGACGCGGCAGCACCGCAACCCGCCGCTTCGCGCACGCAGTAAGCGGCTGATCGATATGAAGGATGGGCACTGGGCCCATCCTCAGGCCCGGCGCTCAGGTCAATGCGCTGGACGGTCGCTGATGTTGCCCAGGTAGTCCTTGTCGGTCACCAGCACCCAGAGCGCCAGCACGAGGATCACCGCGGCGACGAGCACCGCATTGACCATCGCCGTCTCGACGCCACGGAAGCCGACCGCCCAGGGCGATATCGCGAGCCAGGCCGCCAGCGCGACCTCGGTCCATTCTTCCCACTGTCGGGGCACGAAGGTCGCACCGAGCGCCACCGCGCCGAGCACGATGCCGGTCGCCACCATCGTCCACATGGCGGGCGTCAAGTCCGAAAAGCCCAGGACCCAGGGCGAGACGATCAGCCAGGCGCCGGCGACGGCGTTGACGGGGTCTTGCCAATGCTTCACTTGCTTCATGGTCATTACCTCCTGTCGCGACAAGGCGCCGCGACAAGCGGTTTGACTTGCGCTGGCAGGGGAGGGTTCCGGGCCCTACTAGAGTGGCAACTCCAATGTTTCCCACTTGCGCAGCATGGTCACCTGCCGGCGGAGGTAGTCGGTCGGTATGGTCTGGGAGCCCCAGACAGGAACCCGTCCTGCGCACTCTCCCAGCAGCCAGATCTGCCGCACCGCCATGAAGCGTGCGATGGCGGCGAGGTCGGCATCGGCGACAGGCCGGGCCTCGCGATAGGCGGATATGAAGTTCCGCCACTGCCCCGTTGCCTTGTCGCTCAGCACGCCATCGGGCGTGCGCGGATGCAGGCTCCACGGATAGACCGCCAGTTCATAGGCCAGGTAGCCGGGGCCTGCCTCGTCGAAGTCGAAGAACACTGCCTCGTGCTGCTCCTGCGCACCGCGCACGATGAAGTTGTTGCTGCCGTGCGCGTCGCCGTGGCACAGCACGCGGCTGAGCTCGCCCAATGCCAGGACGTCGCTGTGCAGCCGCTGGCCCAGCCTCTCGAATTGCGGGCGCAACTCGGCGGTCATGGTCGGAGCGTGCAACAGGCCCTGCAGCGGGCGCAGCAGCAGGTAGTCCAGGTCCAGGTGATAGCTGCTGGCCGGCCCCTGGTAGCTTTCGCCCGCGACGTGCAGGGCGGCCAGCCCGTGCGCAAAGGCTTCGATGTCATCGGCCGAATCGCCGGTGAACTCTCCGTCCAGATACTCGAACAGCATCAGCGCCCGGGAGCCCTCGGGTAGCGACACGTGGATGGCGACTTCACCGTCCGCGGTGGGCAGGCAACGGGATACGGGGCATCCGGCCTGCGCCCAATGCTGCAGCGCGGCTGATTCGAACAGCATGTTGGGGCCGCCTCGGGGCCGCTCGGCGCAGAGCCGCGCCACGGCACGTCGCCCGCTGGCAAAGCCCAGCCGATAGACTTGATTGAAGCTGCGCCGCAGGAACTCGCTCTCGACCACTTCGCCCAGGCCGTAGTGCGCCTGAACGAGCTTCGCAATGCTTGCCGCCGTCGGCGTGGATTGCGCGATTTCCAGATTCATCTGGCGTCCCTAGGGAAAAAGGGCGCGATTATGCAGGTCGGCCGGCAAACGGACTCAAAGCTGTACCCCCAGGAGATCGTCGATGCGCAACATTGCCAGGTACTGGATCGCGGGCTTTCTCTTCCTGATTGCGCTGGTTTCGCCAGTCCAGGCGCAGACCACGCAGAAGGTGGTCGACATTCCCACCCGGCCAGGCGTAACGCAGCGGATGCTCGTGCTGTCGCCGCCAGCGCCAAGGGCTGCCGTGATCCTGCTCGCAGGCGGGCACGGCGGGCTGCAGATCTTTCCCAATGGTTCGTTCAACTGGGGCGCCGGGAATTTTCTCGTTCGCACGCGGCAGCTGTTTGCAGACCAGGGGCTCATGGTCGCCGTCGTCGATGCTCCGTCCGACCGGCTGAGTCCACCCTACCTCAGCGGTTTTCGCCAGAAGCCGGAGCATGCGGCCGACCTCAAGGCGGTCATTGCGTGGATGCGAGAGCAATCCAAGGTGCCTGTGTGGCTTGTGGGCACCAGCCGGGGTACGCAGTCCGCGGCATACGTCGCGACCGAGCTCGCAGGCCCTGAAGGGCCGGACGGCATCGTGCTGAGCTCGACCATCCTCACCGACGACAGGGGACGGCCCGTTCCGGCAATGCCGCTGGAAAAGATCCGGGTTCCCGTTCTCGTCGTCCATCACGAGCAGGATGGTTGCGCGCTCTGTGCGTTTGCCAACGTGCCCGTCCTCATGGGAAAGCTCGAGAACTCGCCGAGGAAGGCGCTGCTGAGCTTCAAGGGCGGGGAGAACAGGGGCGACCCGTGCGAGGCCATGGCGTATCACGGCTTCAACGGGCTCGATCGCGAAGTTGTCCCGCAGATCGCCGACTGGATCATTGCCAGATAGGCAGGCTGTCCGAAAGGGCTACCGGGGGCGGGTTAACGCGTACAGCTGAAGAGAAGTTTACAAAAGTTAATAAATTTGAAGTAATCATCGAAAAAGTCCCGGAATAAAATTTTTACGGAAATCGGGGATATGAAGCTTTTGTACGCGGCCGTACCATCCGCGCGACCCGCTTCCGGCGCCCCCTAGTTCCCGACTTTCGATGACCCCCCCAGACCCCTCTCGGACACGAGCGTTGTCCGTGGCCGACACGCTGCGCAATCGCATCTTCGATGGTGTGATTGCCCCTGGCTCCCATTTGATGGAGATCTCGCTCGCCAACGAGCTTGGCGTGTCGCGCACTCCTGTGCGCGGCGCCATGGCGCGGCTGGCCGACGAGGGGCTGCTGTTGTATCTGCCCAACAAGGGCTTCCAGGTGCGCCGCTTCAACGCCAAGGACGTGTTCGACGCCTTCAGCGTGCGTGCCACGCTGGAGGGCATGTGCTGCCGCCTGATCAGCGAGCGCGGTCTTGAAGGCGGAGCCCTGGCGCAACTGACGGCCATGCTCGACGAGCAGTACGAAGTGCTGCACGGCAGGGGCGAATGGACCGACGCCCGGGCCGAGTGCTGGCAGGACCTGAACCAGGCCTTTCACCGCAAGCTGCTGACACTGGCGGACAACCGCTGGCTGACCGAGGCGGTGCAGCGAGCCAGCCAGTTGCCGATCATCTTCGACAGCAAGCTGCGTCCGCACAACCGCGATGCGTCCATGCAGCTGTACCGCCACGAGCAGGCTCTGCAGGCGCTGGAAGAGCATTGCCGCATCGTCGAGGCGCTGGGCCGGCAGGAAGCCTCCGGCGCCGAAACCGCCATGCGCGACCACATCATCGCCAACCGCGACCTGCTGGTGCTTCACCTGAGCCAGCAGGCCGCCGGCCGCACCCGGGCGCTGATCTGAGTTCCTGGCCCTAGCTGCCGCGCGCCGCCGGCGGCGTGAGGTAGGCCCCCGATTCGAACAGCTGCGCCTCGGCCTGGTCGATGCGCCGGATCACCGGCTTGCCCGCGCGGCTGGCCAGCAGCTCGACCAGCGCTTCCGTCACAGCCACCCCGGCCGCGACCGACGGGAAGAACGAAGGGCTGTTGATCGTGAAGAGCAGCGTCTCGTCCGCCAGCAGCGACAGCGGCGAGGTCACGCTGTCGGTAATGGCGACGATGCGGCAACCCGCCGCCTTGGCCGCCTGCGCCACCTGCAGCGCCTCGCGCGAGTAGGGCACGAAGCTCGCCACCACCAGCGCGTCGCCCTTGGCGAAGGCTCGTTGCTGCATTTCCAGCGAGCCGCCCTGGCCATCGACAAGGTGCACGCTGGCGCGGAAGAGCCGGTACACGTAGACGAATGAAAAAGCGATCGGAAAGCACGCCCTGAACCCCGCGGCGTGCACTGCCGGGGCCTTCTCGATCAGCGCGCAGGCCTTTTGCAGCGCCTGCTCGCTCTGCTGGTGCGTGGCTTCGAGATTGCGGCGCTGCACCTCGAACATTTCGCCGGTCAGCGTCTGGTCCTTGGCGCGGCCGACGAGCTGCTTGGCGCGACCGCCGTAGGTTTCGGCGGAGCCCAGGCCCATGTCGGCGGCGAAGGCTTCCTTGAGCTGCGGCCAGCCTTCGAAGCCCAGATGCTGCGCGAAACGCACGAGGGTGGCGGGCGTGCTCTGCGAGCGCGTGCCGACGTTGCGCATCGAGCCCGTGACCACCTCGTTCGGATGGTCGAGCACGTAGCGCGCCACCTGCTGCAGGGCGGGGCTCAGTTCGTTGAAACGCTGGCGGATCTGCTCTCGGGCGCCCATGGCGGTGTCTCTCTTCGGCTGTCGTTGGAACAAATGTACCGGAGGGTTCGAATGGTGGCAGTTGACGGAACAAATGTTCCAAACAATAATCCGGCGGAAACGTTAGTTCCAACCCGAGAGTCCAGTTGCCAGCCCCCATGACGCACGTCTTCCACCGCCACCTTCGCCAGACCCCGCCCGTTGCCGCCGGCTCCCACGGCATGTTCATCCGCGACGCCGAAGGCCGCGAATACCTCGACGCCTCTGGCGGTGCGGCGGTGTCGTCGCTCGGCCATGCGCATCCCGAGGTGCTGGCCGCCATGCACGCGCAGATCGACAAGCTCGCCTACGCGCACACCAGCTTCTTCACGAGCGAAGTGGCCGAGCAGCTGGCCGACGAAATGATCAGCTCCGCCCCCGAGGGCATGAGCCACGTCTACCTGGTGAGCGGTGGCTCGGAAGCGGTGGAGTCGGCGCTGAAGATGGCGCGCCAATACTTCGTCGAAATCGGCCAGCCGCAGCGCACGCACTTCATTGCGCGTCGCCAGAGCTATCACGGCAACACGCTGGGCGCGCTGGCCGTGGGCGGCAACGCATGGCGTCGCGAGCCCTTCGCACCCATCCTCGTGCCGGCCACGCACGTGTCGCCTTGCTACCCGTACCGCGAGCAACGCGATGACGAAAGCGCCGGGCAGTACGGCCTGCGCCTGGCGGCAGAGCTCGAAGCGGCCATCCTCGCGCAGGGCGCCGATCGCGTGATCGCCTTCGTGGCAGAGACCGTTGGCGGCGCCACGGCCGGCGTGCTCACGCCGGTGCCGGGTTACTTCAAGGCGGTGCGCGCGGTGTGCGACAAATACGGCGTGCTGCTGATCCTCGACGAGGTGATGTGCGGCATGGGCCGCACCGGCTCGCTGCACGCCTGCGAGCAGGAGGGCGTGGTGCCCGATCTCATGACCGTCGCCAAGGGCCTGGGCGGCGGCTACCAGCCGGTAGGCGCGGTGCTGGCGCAGCGCCGCATCGTCGAGGCCATGTCCAGCGGCAGCGGCTTCTTCCAGCACGGCCACACCTACCTCGGCCACCCGATGGCTTGCGCTGCTGCGCTCGCGGTGCAGCAGGTGATCCGGCGCGACGGGCTGGTCGCCAAGGTGCGCGAAGACGGCGTTGCCTTCGGCGCGATGCTGGCCGAGGCGCTGGGCGCGCACCCGCACGTGGGTGACATCCGCGGCCGCGGCTTCTTCTGGGGTATCGAGCTGGTGGCCGACCGCGCGAGCAAGACGCCCTTCGATCCGGCGTTGAAGGTCAACGCCACCGTCAAGAAGGATGCCATGGCGCGCGGCCTGCTGTGCTACCCCTTCGGCGGCACGGTCGATGGCCGGCTGGGCGACCACGTGCTGCTCGCGCCGCCCTTCATTGCCACGCGGCAAGACCTGCAGGAGATCGCCGCGCGGCTCGCGGCCTCCATCGATGCGGTCACACGCGCCGCCGCGCGCTGAGCGCTACCACTTTCCCGTCCGCTTTTTTCTTCAACCATCGTTCCGAGGAGCGTTCCATGCCCAAGCTTCGTCTGCCGTTTCCCTTTGGTGCCGCGCTCGCGGTGATTTTTGCGGCCTTCATGCCGCTCACGGCCGCGCAGGCCCAGGAAAGCGACACGCTCGCCAAGATCAAGGCCAGCGGCGCCATCACCTTCGGCTACCGGGAGTCGTCCTTCGGCTTCTCGTACCTCGACGGCAACCTCAAGCCCGTGGGCTACAGCATCGAGATCTGCAACCGCATCGTCGAGGCGGTGAAGAGCGAGCTGAAGATGCCGGCCATCGAGATCAAGTACCAGGCCGTCACCTCGGCCAATCGCATTCCGCTGGTGCAGAACGGCACGGTCGACATCGAATGCGGCTCCACCACCAACCTGGTCGAGCGGCAGAAGCAGGTGGCGTTTTCGCCGGACATCTTTCGCTACAACGTGCGCATGCTGGTGAAGGCCGATTCGGGCATCAAGAGCATTGCCGACCTGCAGGGCAAGACGGTGGCCACCACCAGCGGCACCACCTCGTTCCGCCTGCTGCGCGAGGCCGACCGCGGCCGCAGCCTCGAAGTGAACAACCTCGCGGGCAAGGACCACAGCGACTCCTTCCTGCTGGTGGAAAGCGGCCGTGCCCAGGCCTTCGTGCTCGACGACATCCTGCTGGCCGGGCAGATCGCGAATGCGCGCAACCCGAAGGACTTCATCATCACCGGCGAGAGCCTGCGCACCGAGAACCAGTCGCTGATGTTCCGCAAGGACGACCCGGCCTTCAAGGCGCTGGTCGACCGCGTGGTGTCGGGCATGATGAAGTCGGGCGAGATGGAGAAGCTCTATGCCAAGTGGTTCATGTCGCCGATTCCGCCGAAGGGCATCAACATCAACTACCCGCTGAATGCCGAGACGAAGGAAGCGTTCGCCAATCCTTCTTCGAAGGGCATCTGAGCTTTTGAAGAGCCTCTGAATTCCATGACCCGCATTGCCCTGATCCACGCGCTCTCGCACTCCGTCGCGCCCATCAACGAAGCCTTTGCGCGCGACTGGCCCGAGGCCGTGCGCATGAACCTGCTCGACGACAGCCTCTCGGCCGATCTGGCGCGCAACGGCAGGGGGCTCGACGCCGCGATGCACGAGCGCTTCCAGCGCCTGGCGCAGTACGCGGTCGATACGGGCGCGCAGGGCATTCTCTTCACCTGCTCGGCCTTCGGGCCGTGCATCGAGGCGGTGGCGCGGCGGCATGCGGGCATTCCGGTGCTCAAACCCAACGAGGCCATGATCGACGAGACGGCGCAAGGGCAGGGGCGGCTCGGGTTGATCGCGACCTTTGCGCCCACGCTGACCTCGATGCCGCCGGAGTTTCCGCAAGGCACAGCACTCGAAACCGCGCTGGCCGAGGGTGCACTCGACGCCCTGAATGCCGGCGATGTGCAGCGACACGATGCCTTGATCGCCGCGCAGGCTGTGGCGCTGCGAGAGCGCGGCTGCACGCGCATTGCACTGGCGCAGTTCAGCATGGCCAGGGCACGGGCTGCCTGCGAGGCCGCCAGCGGCCTGCCGGTGCTGACCACGGTCGACAGCGCGGTTCGCGCGCTGCGCCGGCGCACGGCTCAGTAGCGTGAGCGCGAGCCTTCGATGACCGAGAACAGCGCCGTGATCGCGATCTGGGCCGCGTCGCTGCGCCCCAGGTTGCGGGTGAGGCCGGTTTCGCGGTCGGTTGCTTCCAGGCCCTGCGACAGGCGTCGGTAGATGTCCGCCGAGGGCATGCTCGCCGAGGTGCCCAGCGCGTCGCAGTAGGTGTCGGTGAGAACGCCCGCGAGCTGTTCGCTCTGCGCGTTCGACAGCTTCATCGGGTCGCCCGCGAACATGGCGGCGATGCAGTGCATCAGGTAGGCCTGTGTTTCGAGCGAGAACGACTGTTGCCGCACGTAGCATTCCACGGCCGCCCAGAAGAGCGGCTCCGAAGTGCGGCGCCAGGCCTCCAGCACCTTGCGCGCCTTGGCCACCAGGTCCGCGTGCGTGTCGCCGGGCTCGGTGGGGCGCAGCGCCAGGCCCTGCAGGGTGAGTGCGGCTTCGGAACCGGACACGCCGAGGATGAAGCTCCAGAACTTCCAGCGGGCGTACCACTTCTTGTCGTGCGCCGGGTCGAGCGGCTCGAGCAGCCAGAAGTCGATGCTCTGCGCGGCATCGCCGTGCTGCTCGGCCAGGTGGCCGTCGCCGAGGTCGAGTGCCTGCATGCCCGACTGCATGCGGTCGGCCGCGATGTGGCCCTGCGCGACGATGCCGGCGCTCGAGCCCGAGCGGTCGATGTCGAGCAGCCGCTGCATCAGCTGCTGCAGTTCGTGGGTCGACGCGCCGGTGGCCTCGGTAACGCGCCGCATCGAGGCGCACTGCTCGCGCTCGAGGTCCTGTGCATTCTTGCGACGGTCTTCGCCGTGGTCGTCGACGGTCGAGGTATGTTCTTCGTGCCCGTTGGCGGGCATTGGCGTTCGCATTTGGCGCAAGCTCCTTCGGACATCACACATGCCCGGTAATGCACTACTTTGTGTTAACGCACTGCATCTGAACATCACCGGAACTGGGGATCCTGAATTCCTCCTGACCGACCCATCGTGATAATGGCTGCTCTTAAAAGGAGTACGCGTGGATATTGTTTTGCTGGCCAAGGCCGCCGTCATGGGCATCGTCGAGGGGCTGACCGAATTCCTTCCGATCTCATCGACCGGCCATCTGATTCTTGCGGGCTCGCTGCTCGGCGGCTTCGGCGACAACCGGGGCAAGGTTTTCGAGATCGCCATCCAGACCGGCGCGATCTTCGCGGTGATCCTGGTCTATTGGCAGAAGATCAAATCGACCGTTGTCGCATTGCCGCGGCAACCGAAGGCACAGCGACTGGCGCTGAACATCTTCATCGGCTTTCTTCCCGCGGTGGTGCTGGGCCTGCTGTTCGGCAAGGTCATCAAGGAGCACCTGTTCATTCCGACCGTGGTGGCGAGCACCTTCATCATCGGCGGCTTCATCATCTTGTGGGCAGAGAAGCGGCCGCCGGGCTCGGTGCGCGTCGAGCACGTGGACGACCTGACGCCGTGGGATGCGCTGAAGGTCGGCCTGGTGCAGTGCTTCGCGATGATCCCGGGCACCAGCCGCAGCGGCTCGACCATCATCGGCGGCATGCTGTTGGGCCTGTCGCGCCAGGCGGCGACCGATTTCTCGTTCTTCCTCGCTATTCCTACGCTGATCGGCGCAGGGCTCTACAGCATCTACAAGGAGCGCGCGGCGCTGTCGATGGCCGACATCCCGCTGTTCGCCGTGGGGCTGGTGTTCTCGTTCATCAGCGCCTGGCTGTGCGTGCGCTGGCTGCTGAAGTTCATCAGCACCCACAACTTCATTCCGTTCGCCTGGTACCGCATTGCCTTCGGCATCCTGGTGCTGGCCACGGCGTGGACCGGCACGGTGGTCTGGGCCGATTGATCCAGCCCTGAAACTTTAGGCCGCAGCGCCCAGCAGGGCGCTGGCGGCCCGGGCCTCCTGCCGCACCGCCGTGGCAATGGGCCCGTCGATGGCCGGATCGAAGCCCCCCGTGGCGCCCAGTGCGGTGATCACGGCGCACACCCGGCCCGCATAGTCGTACACCGGCGCCGCCACGGCGCTGATGCCGCGCAGGTAGGTGTCTTTTACGCTGGCGCAGTGCGCCTGCCGCACCTCGCGGCGCAGATGCCCGATCGGGTCTTTCGCGTCGAGCTGCGCCCGCATTTCGGGCGTGGCCTCGCCAAGTTCCTGCTCGGCCAGCGCCAGCACGCGCGATTCGTCGAGCAGACCCAGGAAGGCGCGGCCGGTGGCCGACCACAGCATCGACATCACCGAGCCGGCGCGCACGTTCACCGTCACCGGCAGGCCCGGCTCCTCGAAACGCACGATGGTCGGGCCCTTGTTGCCCATGACCGCGACGAAGCACGTCACCTCCAGCGACTCGCGCAGGCGGATCAGGCAGGGCTCGGCCGCGCGGATCGGGTCAGCCTGCCGCATGGCAGCCAGGCCGATCTGGATGGCTTCGGTGCCCAGGTAGTAGTGCTGCGAAGCGGCGTCCTGCAGCACGAGGCCCGCTTCCATCAGGCTGGCGAGGTAGCGGTGCACCTTGGCCGGGCTCTCGGCGACGTGCGTCGACAACGCCGTGAGGCTGCTGCGGCCGCCCAGGTGCGCCAGCCCCTTGAGCACGGCCATGCCGGTTTCGGCGGATTGCACGCGCTGGCGGCGCTCGCGGGCAGGGGAGGCGGGGGAGGAAGGGCTGGGTTCCGGAGATGAGGTCATGTCGCCTTCATGTTAGGTGCTCGGCCCGCATGGCCGGGTAAACCCGCGATTTTGTGATTACGCTATGCGTATGATAATTACGCAATACACAATATCCAATCAGGAGACACCCCATGAAGAAGTGCATTGCCGTGATCCTTTCGCTGGTAGCTGCTGCCAGCGCAAGCGCCCAGACATTTCCCGCCAAGCCGCTCCGCTGGATCGTTCCGTACGCGGCCGGCGGCGGTTCCGACTTTCTCGCGCGCACGGTCGCCCAGACGCTGTCCACCCAGGTCGCGCAGCCGGTGCTGGTGGACAACAAGCCCGGCGGCAACACCGCGCTGGCCGCCGCCGAAACCGCGCGTGCCCCGGCCGACGGCTACACCATCCTCTCGGCCGACAACGGCACGCTGGTCTTCAACCCCGCGCTCTACAAGTCGCTGAGCTACAGCCCGACGAAAGACCTCGCGCCCGTCACGCTGATGGGCAAGTTCCCGATGATCCTGGTGGTTGGCGCGAACTCGGGCTTCGCCTCGGCCAAGGACTTCATCGCCCAGGCCAGGGCCAAGCCCGGCGGCATCAACTACGCCTCGGCCGGCGCGGGCAGCCCGCACCACCTCGCGATGGAGCTGCTGAAGGTGGAGGCGAAGCTCTTCATGGTTCACGTGCCGTACCGCGGCGCGGCGCCGGCACTGGCCGACGTGGTCGGCGGGCAACTGCCGGCCATGATGGTCGACCTGGCCGCGGGCTCCGGCTTCATCAAGGGCGGCAAGGTGCGCGCGCTGGCCGTGGCCAACCCCACCCGCCTGCCGCAGCTGCCCGACGTGCCCACCTTCGCCGAGCTCGGCTACAAGAACGTCGAGGCTGCCGCGCTGGTCGGCGTGGTGGTGCCTTCGGCCACGCCCAGCGAGGTGGTGAACACGCTCAACCGCCAGATCGTCGCGGCCATCAACGAGCCCTCGGTGCGCACGCGCATGGTCGATTTCGGCGTGGAGCCGGTGGGCAACACGCCAGCCCAGTACACCGAGCTGCTGAAGAACGAAACCGTGCGCTGGCACAAGCTGATCCGCGACCTGAAGATCACCCTCGACTGAGTCTGCCGCCATGCCCGACACCGCCTTGCCACCACGCGCTTCCGGCTGTCCCGTTGCGCACGGGCCGCTGTCTTCCGAGCGCACGCCCACGGGCTGCCCCGTGAGCCAGCGCGCCGCCGGCTTCGACCCCTTCGAAGACGGCTACCAGCAGGACCCGCCCGAGTACGTGCGGTGGGCGCGCGAGCAGGAGCCCATCTTCTACAGCCCCAAGCTGGGCTACTGGGTGCTCACGCGCTATGCGGACATCAAGGCGGTGTTCCGCGACAACATCACCTTCAGCCCGTCGAACGCGCTGGAAAAGATCACGCCCACCGGCGAGGAAGCCAACGCGGTGCTCGCCTCGTACGGCTTCGCGCTGAACCGCACGCTGGTCAACGAAGACGAGCCCGCCCACATGCCGCGCCGCCGCGCGTTGATGGACCCGTTCACGCCCGAGGCGCTGAAGCACCACGAGCCGATGGTGCGCGAGCTGGCCCGCACGTATGTCGACCGCTTCATCGACGACGGCAAGGCCGACCTCGTCGACCAGATGCTGTGGGAAATTCCGCTCACCGTGGCGCTGCACTTCCTTGGCGTGCCCGAGGAAGACATGGACACGCTGCGCACATATTCCATCGCGCACACCGTCAACACCTGGGGCCGCCCGAAGCCCGAGGAGCAGGTGGCCGTGGCGCACGCGGTCGGCAACTTCTGGCAGTACGCCGGCAAGGTGCTCGAGAAGATGCGGCAAGACCCCGACGCACCCGGCTGGATGCAGTACGGCATCCGCAAGCAGATGCTGCACCCCGAGGTGGTGACCGACTCGTACCTGCACTCGATGATGATGGCCGGCATCGTCGCCGCGCACGAGACCACCGCCAACGCCACGGCCAACGCGATGAAGCTGCTGCTGCAGCACCCCCACGTGTGGCGCGAGCTGTGCGAAGACCCGGGGCTCATTCCCAACGCGGTGGAAGAGTGCCTGCGCCACAACGGCTCGGTGGCCGCATGGCGCCGGCTCGTCACGAAAGACACGCAGATCGACGGCGTCGACCTGCCGGCGGGCTCGCGCCTGCTGATCGTCACCTCGTCGGCCAACCACGACGAAGGGCACTTCGCCGATGCCGGCCTGTTCGACATCCGCCGCGACAACGCCAGCGACCATCTGACCTTCGGCTACGGCTCGCATCAGTGCATGGGCAAGAACCTGGCACGCATGGAAATGCAGATCTTCCTGGAGGAGTTCACGCGCCGGCTGCCGCACATGCGGCTGTCGGAGCAGCGCTTCACCTACGTGCCGAACACTTCGTTCCGCGGGCCCGAGCACCTGTGGGTGGAATGGGACCCGGCGGCCAACCCCGAGCGCGCGAACAAGGGCCTGCGCGATGCGCAGGTGCCCGTGCGCATCGGCGAACCTTCGGCGCATTCGATCGCGAGGCCCGTGGTGGTCGAGCGCGTGACGCCGGCGGCCGATGGCATCGTCAAGCTGCGCCTCGTCTCGCCCGACGGCAAGGCGCTGCCGCGCTGGACGCCTGGCTCGCACATCGACGTCGAATGCGGCACGCCCGAGCTGTCGCGCCAGTACTCGCTGTGCGGCGACCCCGACGAGGCGGGCGTGCTGGAAATCGCCGTGCTGCACGAGCCCGATGGGCGCGGAGGCTCGGCATGGGTGCATGCGAACGTGAAGCCGGGCGACCGGCTGCGCATTCGCGGTCCGCGCAACCACTTTCGCCTCGACGAGTCGCTGAAGAAGGCGATCTTCATTGCCGGCGGCATCGGCATCACGCCAGTCAGCGCGATGGCGCGGCGCGCGAAGGCGCTGGGCATGGACTACGAACTGCACTACAGCGGCCGCAGCCGTGCGAGCATGGCCTTCGTCGACGAGCTGGCCGCGCTGCATGGCGAACGCCTGCACGTGCACGCTGCCGACGAAGGGCGCCGCAACGATCTGCAGGCCTTGCTCGCGCAACCCGTGCCCGGCGCACAGGTCTATGCCTGCGGCCCGCTGCGAATGCTCGAAGCGCTGGAAAGCTGCTGCGCCGCGTGGCCCGAAGGCGCGCTGCGTGTGGAGCATTTCGAGTCGACGCTCGCCACGCTCGATCCGTCGAAGGAGCACGCCTTCGAGGTCGAGCTGAAGGACTCCGGCCTCGTCCTCACCGTGCCGCCCGACCAGACCCTGCTGACCGCGCTGCGCGCCGCGAACGTCGACGTGCAGAGCGATTGCGAAGAAGGCCTGTGTGGCTCGTGCGAAGTGCGCGTGCTCTCCGGCAAGGTCGATCACCGCGACGTGGTGCTCACGCGTACGGAGCGTGACGCCAACACGAAGATGATGGCCTGCTGCTCGCGTGCCTGCGAAGGGCGCCTGGTGCTCGAACTCTAGTCAGCTCGCGAGTGGCATTCGCAGTGCAACCTGCGTCTCGCCGGGGCGCGACTGCAACTGCAGCTCGGCGCCGAGGCGGCGCGCCCGCGTGCGCAGGCTGCGCAACCCTGCGCCGCCGGCTTCGCCAGTGCCTTCGACCGCAAAGCCGCGCCCGTCATCGCGCACGCTGAGCCGGAGCTCGGCGCCCGCGCGCGCCACGGTCACGTCCACGCGCCGGCTCGCGCTGTGCTTGAGCACATTGGTCAGCGCCTCCTGCAGGAAGCGCATCAGGTCGAGGCTCTGCGAAGGCGGCAGTTCGAGTGTGTCGATGCCCGACACCTGCCAGCGGCAGTCGATGCCGTTGGCGTCGAGCAGCTGCGCGCTGCGGTGGCGCAGCGGCGCCAGCAGTTCGCCCAGCGCGCGGGCGCCGTCGTCGCGGCCGGTGGCGTCGATGATCAGCCGCAGGTCGTCGCGCAGGCGCTTGAGCATGGCGAGCAGCTCGGGCGCGCTGAGGTTCTCGGGCGTGCGCTCCAGCGTGGCGATGCTGCCCACCAGCATGCCGCCGAGGCCGTCGTGCAGGTCGCTCACCAGGTTCACGCGTTCGCCGATGCGCGCATGCGTCAGCTCCAGCGCGTGCTGCTGCGCCAGCGTGGCGGCGAGGTCGGCCTTGGCCGCGTTCACTTCCTCGATCAGCTCGGTGTTGAAGTTCTCGATGCGCTTGAGGCTCTTCACGAACTGCGCGGCCAGCGTCAGCGCCATGCCCAGCAGCAGGATGTACGAGGACATCGTCGTGTAGTAGGTGTTGCTGTCGATCACCTGTGTGAACACCAGCAGGTCGTGCGCGTCCGTCAGCGCCGACACCGCCATGAACGGCGCGAGCGAGCGCATCGGGCTGTTTCGGTGGCGCAGGGCGTGGACGATCGAGGTGCCGTTCACCGCGATGACGGTGAAGCCGCCCACCAGCGTCCAGATGGCGCGGTGCGCGATCAGGTCTGCGTGGGGCGCCAGCCACAGGTCGAGCACGCCGACCACCGCGACCAGCAGCGCCGCGCCCTCCAGCCGGGGCATGCGCCGCCCGCAGAAGCGCAGCGCGAAGACGACGTAGGAAACGCCGAAGACCAGCAGCGTCGAGATGTTCAGCGCCTGCCAGCTGTGGTTGCTGGCAAAAGGCCAGGGGCTGGTTGCGATCTGGTTGTAGCCGAACAGCAGCCACAGCACGGACATCAGCGCGAACCATCCGTAGGCCGTCTCGCGCCGACGCAGCAGCCACAGGGCGGCGAAGAAGGCCGAGGCCGCCGCGCTCACCGCGAGGCCCAGCACCTGCAGGTCGCGGCGCACGAGGCGCTCCTGCTCGAACTCTGCCTGCATCGCAGCCGGCGCGCCCAGGCTCACCGGCCCCAGCCCCGCCTGATAGGCGAACAGGCCCGATACGCGCACCAGCAGCGTGTTGGTGCCGGGCCTGAGCAGCGGCGGCGCCAGCAGCCAGTGGCGCGGTGTGTTCCAGGCGCGCGTGAGCGGCTCGACCAGGCTGTCGTCGCGCGAAATCGGCGTGCCGTTGAGCGACACCTCGCCGGCCATGTTGAGGTAGTGCAGCAGCAGGCCGGTTTCGCGCACCTGCTCCGGCTCCTGCCACGTCAGCCGGTACCAGACCACGCCGTCGAAGCCGGGCCAGCGCGTGGCCCAGCTGTCGGGCAGGGTGACGGGTGCCCAGCCTTCAGCGGGCGGGGCCGCGTCGTTCCAGCCGGTGCCGCGCACGGCTTCGACGTGCAGCGCGGGCGCGGCGGTTGCCTGGGCGAAGGCCGGGCTGGCCGCAAGAAGCAGGAGGAGCAGTGCGCCCGTCAGCGCAGCAAGCCATGCCTTCGCGCCTGAAAGACGGCTTCGGTGCGCGAATTGACGGCCAGCTTGCGGTAGATGTTCTTGGTGTGGCATTCCACGGTCAGTCTGGAGATCGACAGCGACTCGGCCATGTCGCGATTGCTCAGGCCTTGCGACACGAGCTCGAGGATCTTGCGCTCGCGGCGCGTCAGCGGGGCCAGTCCATCGGCGGCGGGTGCGGCGCCGGAGGCTTGCACCTGCGCGTCGGCCGTCGGCTGGTGCGTTGCGAGCCACGCGAGGATGTGGCGCGCGATGCTGGGGTCGATGGGCGCACCGCCCTGTTCGATGCTGCGCAGCGCAATGCCGAGTTCGACGTCGTCACGCTCTTTCAGCAGATAGCCGATGGCGCCCGCGCGCAGTGCCGCGAAGATGATTTCCTCGGTGCGCCAGGCCGATATCACCACCGCCGGAATGCCCGGGTGGTGCGCCTGCAGCCAGTCGATGAGCTCCACGCCGCTGCCGTCGGGCAGACCGATGTCCACCAGCACAACGCCGTAGCCATGCTCGCCGAGCAGTTGCTGCGCCCCGGCGACGCTGTCGGTCACCGCAATGCGCTCCTCATTGCAGCCGAGCGTGGACAGCACGTAGCGCAGGCGTGCCTGCATGGCGGGGTCGTCCTCGACGATGAGGGCGGGGCTCAGCGAGACGGGTTCGGCGTCTTCGATCGGGAGAGGGGACATTCGGCGGATTCTTCGGCCAGCGCGGCGCGATGGGTAACGGTATTTGCTTATTTTCCGTGGTTGTTGCGAAGTATGTCCGCGGCGGGCCGGCACATGATCGCGTACGCCGAGTTCGTGACCGGCTCCAGGTGTTCCGCCGCGCTGCGAAAGCCCAGTCGCTCGTAGAACGCCACGCTGCGCGGCGTGAAGGTTTCCAGGAAGCACGGCGCGCCTGCCGCGTCGGCTTCGACCAGCGTTGGCGCCAGCAGCTGCGCACCCAGCCCGCGCCCCTGTGCGGCGGGCGAGATGCCGAGGATCGACAGGTACCAGGCCCCCGCCGGCACCACGGCCGGCGCACGCGCGGCCATGAATTCGACGATGCGGTGGTAGTTGTCGTAGCCGCGCGGGCCCAGTGTGCTCGCGAGGAATTCGTTCTTTGCCGCCGACTCGGCTGCGTCGACGTCATTCGTGCGCGGCAGCAGCCAGGCCGCCGCGCCGAGCTTGCCGTCTTCCGTCGCCAGGAAGCGCCCGGTTCGCGCGGCCTCGCCCAGCGAGTAGGCGAAGTACCTGGCGAGCACCGCCTTGCGGGTCGGCATGTCGTGCTCGAAGTCGACGGAGATTGCGAGATAGAACGGATCGACGATGAGTGCGTCGGCCAATGCGGGCGCTGACGGGAGTTCGAGAGACATGCGGAGGTCGGCGAGGTTCAGGATGACCTGCGCGATTCTAGGGAGCCGCCCTCAGTCCAGCGTGACGCCGCCGCTGAGGTTCAGCACCGCGCCTGTCATCGCGCCAGCGCCTTCCGATGCGGCGAACAGCGCGGCGGCCGCCATCTGGTCGAGCGAGGGAAGCCGCTTCACGAGGAGGCCGGGTGGCTTGTCCGCGAGCATCTGCTCGACCGTGATCCCCATGCTCTCCGCGGCCGGGCGGAACACTTCGTAGGAATGCGAGCCGCCGAACGCCGCTTCGGGAATGGCGTGCGAGCGGATGCACACCGTGCGGATGTTGAAGGCTGCCAGCTCGCCGGCCATGTGGCGCGACAACGCCTCCACGCCCGCGCAGGCCACCGCGTGGCCCAGATAGCCCGGGCCGGGCAGGCGCGAAGCCGGTGTCGATACCGAGAGGATCACGCCGCCGCCGCGCTTTGCCATGTGCGGCGCGACGGCCTTGGCCGTGAGAAAGGGGCTGCGGGTGTAGGCGTGCACGGGCACGAAGAAGTCTTCCAGCGACAGCGCCGACAGCGGCGTGCCCTGCACGTGCAGGATACCGATGGCGTTGAGCGCGATGTCGATGCCGCCGGCGCGTTCGGCCACCTCGCCGGCGTGACGGACCATGGCCTGCTCGTCGAGCGCGTCGACCACCGCCGCCTCGGCGCGGCCGCCCTCGGCCACGATGGCCTGCACCGCCGCATCGAGCCTGGCGCGGTTGCGCCCCGTGATGAACACCCGGGCGCCTTCGCGGGCAAAGGCGCGGGCCACCGCGCCGCCGATGGCGCCGCTGCCGCCATGAACCACCACGCGCCGGTCCTTGAATGTCTGGGACATCGTCTTCTCCTTGGGTTGCCGCCCGCGACATGCGGGCGTTCCAGCCAAGGACGGACGGCGGCGGCGCGATCCGACAACGCTGCCGAAAAAATCTTCCGTCGTTTCAGACCTGCGGAATCCGCGCCGGAATCACGCCCGGGTCGTACCAGGTGATCGGCCTGATCTCGAACACGCCAGTCTCGAAGGCCAACCGGTGCGCGGCATGCGTGGCCTCCTCGACGGTTTCGCACTCCACGATGTAGATGCCCATCAGCTGTTCTTTTGTCTCGGCAAAGGGGCCGTCGGTGACCAGCGGGTGCATGTCGCCCGCGCGGCGCACCGTGGTGGCCACGTTCGGCATCAGCCGCAGCACCGTGCCGAGCCGGCCCTGCGCCTGCAGGTCGTCGCGCAGGTCGGTGTGGCGATCGAGCATCTCCTCTTCGACGCCGGGCTCCCAGGCGGCCACCGCGGATTCGGAACCGTAGATGAGGATGGAATAGAGCATGGTCTTCCTTTTTCTGGCTGTGGTTCGTGGTTCGGGAGGATCGATCAGTGCGGCGCGCCGAGGCGGTCGAGCATCGTTCGGATGTGCGCCGCTTCCGCCGCCGTGCGGGCCAAGCCGAGGGCGCGCGCGAAGGCGGCATGGGCTTCCTCGTCTTGGCCGAGCTGCATCAGCAGCGTGCCCTGCAGGCCGTGGAAGTGGAAGTAGTCGGCCAGTGCACCGGCCAGCGGTTTCGTCAGCGCCAGTGCCACCTGCGGCCCGTGCAGCTTGTGCACGGCCACTGCGCGGTTCAGCGTGACGACCGGCGAGGGCTGAAGGGTTTCGAGCGCTACGTAGAGACGGTCGATCTCGGCCCAGTTCGTGTCTTCGGCGCGCGCGGCCTGCGCGTGGGTGGCTGCGATGGCCGCCTGCAGCTGGTAGGGGCCGGGCCGGCGTTGCCGCAGCGCGCCTTCGACCAGCGGAAGGCCCTCGCCGATCAGCGTGCGGTTCCAGCGCGCGCGGTCCTGGTCTTCGAGCAGCACGAGCATGCCGCCGGCATCGAGCCGCGCATCGGCGCGCGCATGCTGCAGCAGGAGCAGGGCAGCAAGGCCCATCAGCTCGGGCTCGTCGGGAAAGATCGCGAGCAGCAGCCGCGCGAGGCGTATCGCCTCTTCGCACAGCGCGGCGCGCACGTGCTCGGCGCCGCCGCTGGCCGAGTAGCCCTCGTTGAAAAGCAGGTAGACCGTGGTGCACACGGCGGCCAGCCGCTCGCCGCGCTCGCGCCGGCCCGGCGTGTCGAAGGGAATGCCGACCGAGGCCACGCGCTTCTTGGCGCGCGTGATGCGCTGCTCCATCGCGCTTTCGCCGACGAGGAAGGCACGCGCGATCTCCTGCACCGAAAGGCCTGAGACGATGCGCAGCGCCAGCGCGATCTGCTGCGTGAGCGGCAGCTCGGGGTGGCAGCAGACGAACAGCAGGCGCAGCACGTCGTCGCGGTAGTGGGCGTGGTCAAGCTGTTCGACGAGCCGGGCCTCGGAGTCTTCGAGATCGGAGATGAGTGCGTCGTCCTCGGGCAGCGCGTCGTGCCGGTTGCGCCGGCGCACCTCGTCGAGCGCCGCATTGCGCCCGACGAAGATCAACCAGGCCAGCGGATCGCTGGGAGGGCCGCTTGCGGGCCAGTGCTGCAGGGCGCGCAGGCTGGCTTCCTGGAAGGCTTCCTCGGCCGTGTCCAGCTCGCGGAAGTAGCGCAGCAGCGCCGCCACCGCGCGCGGGCGCGAGGCGGTCAGCGTGGTGGCGATCCAGGCGGTGTCGGTCATGCGATGCGCTCGTTGTCCCTCGTTCCTGCTCACCCAAGGACGAGCGAGTATGCGTCGCGCCGACACGCTCGGCAAAATCGGGCGCTCAGTCCTTGAAACGAAATCTCGAAAGAATGGAGCACCGCGGATGACGCTGGCAATGAGCTGGAACGAATGGGCCGATCACGACGGCATCGGGTTGGCCGAGAGGGTCCGCAAGGGCGACGTGACGGCGGCGGAGCTGGCGGCCCAGGCCGCGGCGGGCATCGCGAAGCTCAACCCGCAACTCGATGCGGTGGTCGAGGTGTTCGACGACGTGGTGGCCGATCCGCTGAAGGACGGCATGAACCCCGATGGCGTGTTCGCGGGCCTGCCCTACCTGATGAAGGATCTCGGGCCGACGCTGAAAGGCCGGCTGCAGGAATTCGGCTCGATGATGATGCAGGGCCATCGCCCGGCGGCCGACAGCTTTCTTACGCAGCAGCTACGCAAGGCGGGCCTCAACATCGTGGGCCGCAGCACGACGCCGGAGTTCGGCGTGTGCAGCTCGGCGGAGAACGCGCTGCACACCACGCGCAACCCCTGGGACCTCGAATACACCACCTGCGGCTCGTCGGCCGGTACGGCCGCCGCCGTTGCCGCCGGTGTGCTGCCGCTCTCGCATGCCACCGACGGCGGCGGCTCCATCCGCATTCCGGCGGGCGTGAACGGCAACATTGGCCTGAAGGTGTCGCGTGGCGTGTTCTCGCTGGCGCCGGGCCTGTCGGACCTCTCGGGGCTGGTGTCGATCCAGGGCTGCCACAGCCGCACCGTGCGCGACACGGCGGCCTTCGTCGACCACTGCCGCGGCGGCGCGCCCGGCGAGTTCATGCCCTTCTGGTCGCCAGCAGAGCCGTACAGCGAACTCATCCGGCGCGACCCGGGCCGCCTGCGCATCGCGCTGTCGCACGAGTGGGGCGACTTCCGTGCAACGCCGCATTTCGTGGCCGAGCTGGAGCGCGTCGGCAAGTTTCTCGAAGGGCTGGGCCATCATGTCGAATGGGTGCTGCCCGAGGTCGACTTCAAAGCCGCCTTTGCCGCGCAGACCACCTGCTACATCAGCAACTTCGCGCAGGTCATCGACGGCCACCTGCACCGGCTGGGGCTGGAGCGCCCTCCGGCCGAGCTGCTGGAGCCGATCAACATCGAGATCTGGGAAGCCGGGCTGCACACCTCGTACACCGAGCGCTCGAAGATGCAGGCGGTGTTCAACACCACCTCGCGCGCCTTCGGCGACTTCTTCCAGCGCTGGGACATCATCCTGACGCCGATCACCGCGCTGCCCACGCCCAAGGTCGGCACCAGCGAGTACCTGACGACGAGCACAAACCCGTCCGTCTACGACTGGTTCGCCAACCTCTGGAAGAACTTCGCGTACACGCCGCTGGCCAATCTGTGCGGCATGCCGGGCATTTCGTTGCCGGTGGCCTCACAGGAAAACGGCATGCCGCTGGGCATCCAGGCACAGGCGGCGCAGGCGAACGACGGGCTGCTGCTGCAGCTGGCCGCGCAGATCGAGCGGGCGCTAGATGGCAAGTGGAATGCAGGCCGGCGGCCGGGAGTGCACGTCACCCAGGGGTGACGGCGCGGTCGCTCAGAGCAGGTTGCGCAGCGCGGCTTCGATGGCCGCGGCTGTTGCCAGCGGCTTTTCCATCGGGAACAGGTGCGTGCCGTCCATCATGGCGATGCGGCCCCTGGTGACCTGCTCGGTCATCGCCATGCCCACCCGCTTCATCTCGGCCGACTGGCGCCCGCCGATGAAGGCGGCCTTGCACTTGAGCGGGTGCGCGCGCAGAAGCGCGCCGAGGTTGTGGGGCAGGGTGTTGTAGATGGCGGTCTCGACGTCGCGGTCGAAGCTCAGTGACCGGCCGTCCTCGCCAGCTTTGTCGGCATCGAAGGTGCCGTGGTCGATGTAGTCGTGCAGCACCTGCTCGTCCCACTTCGCGAACGCCTTCTTGCTGCGGAAATGCTCGAACACCGCCTCGCGATGCTCCCAGCTGTTCTTGCGCTTGCGGCTGATGGCGCCGGGCGAAATGCTCTTCATGAGCGGTGTGCGCTTGACCACGTTGAGCGTGTTCGCGCGCCAGCCGCCGAGGATGGGCGAGTCGATCAGCACCACGCCGCGCGCCAGCTCCGGGTGCAGCGCCGCGCACATCAGGCTCAGGAATCCGCCAAGCGAATGGCCGATCAGGAACACCGGTCCGCCCGCGCGGTCGGCACGCAGCTTCGCAAAGTCGGCCAGCTGCTGCACCAGGTGCGGCCAGTTGTCGGTGACGGGGTACTTCGGGTCGTGCCCGAATTTCTCGATGGCGTCGACCTCGAAGCCGCGGTTGCGCAGGCTGTCGAGGACGACGCGGTAGGTGCTCGCGGGAAAGCTGTTGCCGTGCGAGAAGACGACCGGGGGCACGGGGGTCAGATCAGCTTTTCGTCTGGCGTGGAAATCTTGCGCAGCGGGCTGTGCCGCGTGGCCGGCATCTTCAGCGGATGCTCGGTCTGGCTGTCGTCCCACACCGGGTCTTCGATGCTGTCGAACACCTCGCGCAGCTTCTGGCCCCAGCTGCTGTGCACCATGCGGTAGTAGGGGTTGTCGGCGTCGATGCAGATCACGCGGTCGGTTTCGAGCTTGTTGGCCTCGTACACCACCAGGTCGAGCGGCAGGCCGACCGACAGGTTCGACTTCATGGTCGAGTCCATCGACACCAGCGCGCACTTGGCTGCCTCGTCGAGCGGCGTCTCGGGCGTGAGCACGCGGTCGAGCACGGGCTTGCCGTACTTCGATTCGCCGACCTGGAAGTAGGGCGTCTCGGTGGTGGCTTCGATGAAGTTGCCGGCCGCGTAGACCAGGAACAGGCGCATGCCTTCGCCCTTGACCTGCCCGCCGAAGATGAAGGACACGTTGAAGTCCAGCCCCGCATGCTTGAGTGCCTCGGCATCGCGGTCGTACACGTGGCGCACCGCCGAGCCGAGCACGCGCGCGGCATCGAACATGCTCTTCGCGTTCCAGATGGTGATGGGCTCGCCCTGCGTGCCGTCTTCGCGGGTTTCGCGCAGCTCCTCGATCTGGAGGATTTCTCGCACCGACTGCGAGATGCTCAGGTTGCCCGACGACAGCAGCACCATGACGCGGTCGCCCGGCTGCTCGTAGACGATCATCTTGCGGAAGGTGCTGATGTGGTCCACGCCCGCGTTGGTGCGCGAGTCGGAGAGAAACACCAGGCCGGCGTTGAGTTTGATGCCTACGCAGTAAGTCATGGGTTCGTCTGGCATGACCGGCGCCGGATCATGCGGCACCGAGTTCACGTCTATTCAGTTTTTGAAGGGCATACAAGGCATCGAGGGCCTCGCGCGGGCTCATGGTGTCGGGGTCGAGCGCGGCCAGCGCGGATTCTACGGCGCTGGCCAGCGGTGTCTCGGCCACCGGAGGCGGTGCAAACAGGTCGACCTGTGCACGAGTTTGCGCATGCTGCGATTCAAGCGCCTCCAGCGCCTGCCGCGCATGGTTGACCACCGCCGCGGGCATGCCCGCGAGCCGCGCCACCTGGATGCCGTAGCTCTTGCTGGCCGGGCCGGGCTGCATTTCGTGCAGGAACACGATGTCGCGGCCCGCCTCGGTCGCGCTCACGTGCATGTTCACCGCGCCATGGTGCGTGGCCGGGAACTCGGTCAGCTCGAAATAGTGCGTGGCGAACAGCGTGAAGGCCTTGCTGCGGTCGTGCAGCTGGGCCGCAATGCCGGCGGCCAGCGCCAGCCCGTCGAAGGTGCTGGTGCCGCGGCCGATCTCGTCCATCAGCACCAGCGACTGCGCCGTGGCGCTGTGCAGGATTTGCGCGGCCTCGGTCATTTCGAGCATGAAGGTCGACTGCGCATTGGCCAGGTCGTCCGCCGCGCCGATGCGGGTGTGTATGGCGTCGATGGGCCCGAGCCGGCAGGCTGCCGCCGGCACGTGCGAGCCGATGGAGGCCAGCAGCACGATGATGGCCACCTGCCGCATGTACGTCGACTTACCGCCCATGTTGGGACCGGTAATGACCTGCATGCGCTGCTGCGGCCCGAGTTGAGTGTCGTTGGCGATGAATCCGCCCGACGACTTCTCGGCCAGCCGCGCTTCCACCACCGGGTGGCGGCCCTGCTGGATCTCGATGCAGGGGTGCGCCACGAAGCTCGGCGCGCGCCAGTGCAGCGTGTGCGAGCGCTCGGCCAGCGCGCACAGCGCGTCGAGCGTGGCGATGCCGCCGGCCAGCTGCGTGAGCGCGGGCACCGAGGGCTGCAGCGCGTCGAGCAGCTGCTCGTACAGCCACTTCTCGCGGGCCAGCGCGCGGTCTTGCGCGCTCAGGGCCTTGTCCTCGAAGGCTTTCAGCTCGGGCGTGATGAAGCGCTCGGCGTTCTTCAGCGTCTGGCGGCGGCGGTAGTTGTCGGGCACCTTCGAGAGCGCGCTTTGCGTCACCTCGATGTAGAAGCCGTGCACGCGGTTGAACTGCACCCGCAGGTTGCTGATGCCGGTGCGCTCGCGTTCGCTGATTTCGAGCTTCAGCAAAAAGTCGTCGCAGTTCTCGCTGATGGCGCGCAGCTCGTCGAGTTCGGCGTCGTGGCCGGTAGCGATCACCCCGCCGTCGCGCACCAGCGCGGACGGGTCGGGCTTGATGGCGCTGGTCAGCAGGTCGGCGCAGCCGGGCGGCGGGGCCAGGCGTTCGGTGATCTGGGCCAGGAGGTTTGCAGACGCAGGCAGCAAGGGCGCAAGCTGCTCCGCTTTCGATAGCGCCAGCCGCAGCGCCAGCAGTTCGCGCGGGCGCACCTGCCGCAGCGCGATGCGGGCGGCGATGCGTTCCACGTCGCTCGTGTTCTTGAGCTGCTCCCGCAGCGTGCGCCACGGCGCGGCAGTGCCACCGAGCATGGTCGACTGCAGGGCGCCGATGGCTTCGAGCCGGGCCTGCGCTTCGGAGCGGTCGCGCCGGGGCGAGAGCAGCCAGCGCTTCAGCAGGCGGCTGCCCATGCCCGTCATGCAGGTGTCGAGCAGCGAGAACATCGTGGGCGAGTCTTCGCCACGCAGCGTCTGCACCAGTTCGAGGTTGCGGCGCGTAGTGGGCGGCAGCTCGATCAGGTCGCCGTCGCGCTCGACCGACAGGCGCTGCACGTGCGAGAGCGCGCGGCCCTGGGTGTGCTCGGCATAGCCCAGCAGCGCGGCGGCTGCGGCATGCGCGTTGGTCAGCGATTCGGCGTTCCAGGCGGCGAGGCTGTTGCTGCCCATCTGCTCGGCCAGCTTGCGCTCGCCCAGGCCGCCGTCGAATTGCCACGCTGGGCGAATCGACAGCGTGAAGGGCGTGGCACTGCGCGCGGCTTTCAGGCGCTGCTCGAAAGCCGGCGTTACTTCGGCGCTGTACAGCAGCTCGCTGGGCGCGATGCGAGCGATCCAGGCTTCGAGCGCGTCGGCTGGGCATTCAGCCAGCCGCAGTTCGGCACCGGTCACGCTGAGCCATGCCAGCCCGCAGAAATTGCGCGAACCCGCGTGCACCGCGAGCAGCAGCGACTCGCTCTTGTCGTTGAGCAGTTCGGAGTCGGTCAGCGTGCCGGGCGTAACCACGCGAACCACCTTGCGTTCGACCGGGCCCTTGCTGGCGCCGACTTCGCCCACCTGCTCGCAGATGGCGACCGATTCGCCCAGCTTGATGAGGCGGCCCAGGTAGGTATCGACCGCGTGGAAGGGCACGCCGCACATCACCACCGGCTGGCCGGCCGACTGGCCGCGCTGGGTGAGCGTGATGTCGAGCAGGCGCGCGGCCTTTTCGGCGTCGGCCCAGAAGAGTTCGTAGAAATCGCCCATCCGGTAGAACAGCAGGGTGTCCGGATGGTCCGCCTTGAGGCCTAGATATTGGGCCATCATCGGGGTGTGCCCGAGCGTTGCTTCTGCCCCGCCAGGGGATGCCGTCGATTTATCCTTCGAATTCAATGATTTCGCCTTGTGTCTGTGTCGGGGTATCCGAGCGAGCCTTGGCTTGGATTATCTTGTATGGGACATCCGCAAGGCGCCGGCCGGGCCTGCACCCACCACTCTAAAATCCCCCGACGCGACCCCCGCGTGAAGAACAAACAAGGCGCCCATGGCCCAGCTGGATGATTTCAAAGGCCTTGAAGCGAACGCGGCTGCGCTGCCCGGCAGCGCCACCTTGCCCGCAGAGCTTGCCGCGCTGTATCTGTGCATAACACCGGCCCAGCTTGTGGAGCTGCGAAAGTCGAAACGGCCCGAGGGGCGCGCGGGCCATAGCCCGTCTGTCATCAGGCCGGTGGAAGGCGGCGCAGCGGGGCCCAAGGACCCGGTGCTCTACAACTTGGGTGCCTTGCGCGACTTTGCGAAAGCGCACGCCGCTCCATCCGCCTTCGACACCGCGGCCAGCGCCGGCATGCTGGGTTGGGTGTCGGCGAAGCTGCCTTTCTTCGCGGAACTCGAACCCCGCATCAAGCGCGGCAAGCGCGTGATCATCGGCGGTGCCTGGGACCGGACCGACCCCCTGCGCGAGGCGCGCTTCGTCGATCTCGCGAAAGGCCGCATCCGATTCGCATCGCTGACATGCTCCGAAGCCGCGGCCAGCCTGTGGGCCGATGTTGCGAGCCATTCCGCGCTGGCTGAAAAGGGGCTCGCGCTGCTCAGGAGCGAAACGCAAGCCATCGAGGCTTCGCTGGCGGCCACCGCCCAACTGGCCGCAACTTCGAATTCCAACGCGACGACCTGATCAACGTCCAGATTGAATATGGAAGAGTACCGATGCTGATCAATTGCGTCGCTTATGAAAACGGCGCCAAGCTCGCCGACATCTCGGTCGAGGCCATCAGCGACTACATCAGCCGGCCGGGCTGCTTCGTCTGGGTAGCGCTGAGCGACGCCTCACCGGAAGAACTGAGCGTGATGCAGCACGAATTCGGCCTGCATCCACTCGCGGTGGAAGATGCCCGCAACGGCCACCAGCGGCCGAAGATGGAGGAATACGGCGACTCGCTCTTCGTCGTCATGCACATGGTCGAGCCATCGCCCGAGGGCGAGCACTGCACGAACGTGGGCGAGGTCGACGTGTTCGTCGGCAGCAACTACGTGCTGTCGGTGCGCAACCGCAGCAAGCAGGGCTTTCTTGGCGTGCGCGAGCGCTGCGAGCGCGAGCCGGATCTGCTGCGCAACGGCGCGGGCTTCGTGCTGTATGCGTTGATGGACGCGGTGGTCGACCGCTACTTTCCGGTGATCGACGCGCTGGAGGACGAGCTCGAAGCCATCGAGCAGCAGCTTTTCGGCCAGGGCGGCGCGGCGCGCGACAAGATCAAGCAGCTCTACGACCTGAAGCGGCGCAGCATGATCCTCAAGCGTGCGGTGGCACCGCTGCTGGAGGCATCGGGCAAGATGCACGGAGGGCGCGTGCCGCAGATCTGCATGAGCTCGCAGGAGTACTTTCGCGACGTGGGCGACCATCTGGGGCGCATCAACGGCTCGATCGACGCGATGCGCGACACCATCGGCACGGCGATCCAGGTGAACCTGTCGATGGTCACCATCGAGGAGAGCGAAGTCACCAAGCGGCTCGCGGCCTGGGCCAGCATCTTCGCGGTGTGCACCGCCTTTGCCGGCATCTGGGGCATGAACTTCGAGAACATGCCGGAGCTGAAATTCCGCTACGGCTATGCGGTGGCGCTGGGGTTGATCGTCAGCACCTGCGGCTATCTCTACTACCGGTTCAGGCGCGCCGGCTGGCTTTGACTGTGAGTGTGTGAGTGCGAGGGAGGCTTGCTAAGCCCCAACTAATAAACATGTAGATAATCAAGTCCCTTATGAAAAGGGACTTCACCCAGCGCTTCGGCTTCCTCGTCAAGAGCGTGGGCAAGCTCTACAGCGAAGAGTTCGACCGCCTCGCGCGCGAACGCATCGGCCTCACCAGCGCCCAGTGCCGCCTGCTCGGCGCGCTGGCCATGCACGGCGATGAAGAACCGCTATCACAGGCCGAGCTCGCGCAGCGACTCGACCTGACCCCGATGGCCGTGGCCGGCCTGTGCGACCGGATGGCCGCAGCCGGCTGGATCCGCCGCGAGCCCAGCGCCACGGACCGCCGCGTCAACAAGATTCATCTGGAGCCCAGCGCCGAGAAAGCGCTCGACAGCGCGCTCAGCCTCAGCGACGGGCTCAATGCCCGCGTGATGGCGGTGCTGTCGCAGCCCGAGCGCGCGCAACTGCTGAGCCTGCTCGCCAAGGTGCAAGGCAGCCTCGTGGAAATCACCTCGGGCGAGGGCAAGAAGCCATGAGCGTCGCGCCCGGAACCAAGGTGCCGCACCGCGGCATGATCACCATCTCGATCATGCTGGCGACCATCATGCAGGCGCTGGACACCACGATCGCCAACGTCGCACTGCCCCACATGCAGGGCAGCCTGCAGGCCTCGCAGGACCAGATCACCTGGGTGCTCACCTCGTACATCGTGGCCTCGGCCATCGCGCTGCCGCTGACCGGCTGGCTGTGCGGCCACTGGGGGCGGCGGCGCGTGTTCATCATCTCGGTGATCGGCTTCACGGTGGCCTCGGCGCTGTGCGGGCTTGCGACCTCGCTGGTCGGCATCGTGGCCGCGCGGCTGCTGCAGGGCATCTTCGGCGCGGCGCTGGTGCCGCTGTCGCAGGCGGTGCTGCTCGACATCAACCCGCGCGAGAAGGTCGGCCAGGCAATGGCGATCTGGGGCGCGGGCATCATGGTCGGGCCCATCCTCGGGCCGCTGCTGGGCGGCTGGCTCACCGAGAACTTCGACTGGCGCTGGGTGTTCTTCATCAACCTGCCGGTGGGCATCTTCGCCTTCTGGGGCATCGCGCGCTACCTGCCCGAGAGCCGGCCGCAGGGCGAGAAGCTCGACATCTTCGGCTTTGTCACGCTGAGCCTGGCCATCGGCATGCTGCAGCTGTTTCTCGACCGTGGCGAACAGCTCGACTGGTTCGATTCGTGGGAGATCAAGCTCGAAGCCGCCGCCGCGCTGGTGGCCTTCGGCTTCTTCGTGGTCCACACGTGGACGGTGCAGGGCGTGTCTTTCTTCGACCGCGACCTGCTGAAAGACCGCAACTTCGTCACCGGCCTGTTGTTCGCGTTCATCGTCGGCATGATCTTGTTCGCGACGATGGCGCTGCTGCCCAACTTCCTGCAGGGGCTGATGGGTTATCCGGTGGTCTACACGGGCGAGGTGACGGCGCCGCGCGGCGTCGGCACGATGATCGCGATGATCATCGTGGGGCGGCTGGTGCAGAAGGTGGATGTGCGCGCGATCATGGCCGTGGGCTTCGGCCTCACGGCGTTCTCGCTCTACCAGATGACGCGGCTCACGCTGCAGATGGACAGCACGCTGATCATCGTCTCGGGCTTCATCCAGGGCCTGGGCATCGGCTTCACCTTCGTGCCGCTGTCGACCGCGACTTTCGCCACGCTCGCGCCGCGGCTGCGCAACCAGGGCACACCGATCTTCAGCCTGCTGCGCAACATCGGCAGCAGCGTAGGCATCTCGATCGTGCAGGCGCTGCTGACCGAAGGCTCGAGCAAGGCGCATGCGCAGATCGCGTCGACCGTGGCGCCGGGCAACACCGCGCTGTCGACGCTGCCGCAGATGATGTCGCCCGACACGATGACGGGGCTGGCGCTGCTGAATGCGGAGGTGACGCGGCAGGGCGCGCTGATCGGCTACCTGGACGACTTCGCGATCATGATGATCATCACGGTGCTGGCGATTCCGCTGCTGTTGCTGATCAAAAGCCCGAGGCGCAGTGCGGCCGCCTCAGGCCCGGCCGAAGTGCCGCACTGAAAGACCCGCATCACTCGTCGTGCGTGTCGTGCGTTGCCACCGCACCGCGACGCCAGTAGCCCGAGGCCCGCGTCCACTTCGGATTCGCGCCGCGCTCGCCCACCAGATGCGCACGCAGCGCCTTGGCGATGGCCGATTCGCAGCCTACCCACGCATGAAAATCGCCGACTGGCAGTTGCATGGCCTTCAGCGCGTCGAGCAGCACGGGGCTCAGGCCCGGCTCGGTGCCGCGGCGGTGCACCCACTTCAACGTGAGTTCGGCCTGCGTGTCGAACGGAGTCTCGTCGGCTTCGCTATCGACTTCCGCCAGCACTACCGCGCGAGAGCCGGCCGGCAGTTCGGCCAGGCGACGCGAGATGGCGGGCAGGGCGGTGTCGTCGCCGATCAGCAGGTGCCAGTCGAACTCGGTCGGCACGATGAACGAGCCGCGCGGGCCGCCCACGCCGACGACGTCGCCGGGCTTGGCCTGCTCGGCCCACTGCGTGGCGGGGCCGGCTTCGTGCAGCGCGAAGTCGATTTCGAGCGTGCCGGCCTTGGCGTCGTGGCGGCGCGGCGTGTAGTCGCGCATGGTGGGGCGGCCGCTTGCGGGCCATACCGGGCCTTCGGGGCCGGCCGTGGGCAGCGTGAGCTTGCCGGTGGTGGCATCGGGAAAGAAGATCTTCGCGTGGTCGTCGAAGCCGGGGCTGGTGAAGCCCGCGAGGTCGTCGCCCGTGAGGGTGATGCGGATCAGGTGCGGCGTCACGCGCTGCGCGGTTTTCACCGTGAGCTGGCGAAAGCGCAGGTCGTGGCGCACCCGGCGCGGCGTGCGGTCGGGGGCGGTGGAAGCAGATGAAGTACTGAAGTCAGTCATTGCAGAAGTCCTGGGTGAGCAGGGCGGGTTGAGATGGGGTTCAGATCTTTTCGATCTGCTGCGCGGCGCTGTCGAGCACCGCGGCGAAGTCGTGGGCCTGCTGCTCGGTCAGCACGCCCGACAGGCGCATGCGCATTGCGAGCTTGAGGTTCTCGATGGCGCGCGTGACCTGCGGCGGGCGTCCGCCGCGCGGGCCGGCGCCGTCGACGCCGCCGCTCATGCGGGACATCATGGCGTCGGCCATCTCGCGATTGGCCGTGAGGAATTCCTGGCCGCTGGCCGTGATGCTGTAGCGCTTGCGGCCGCTGCCGTCGGCGGTTTCCACGCTGAGGTAGCCCATTTCCTCGAGCAGCGTGAGGGTGGGGTAGACCACGCCGGGGCTCGGCGCATAGCTGCCGCCGAGGCGGTCTTCGATGGCCTTGATCAGTTCGTAGCCGTGGGCCGGCTTGTCGGCGATGAGTTGCAGCAGCACGAAGCGCAGGCCGCCATGGCCGAACACGCGTCCGCCGCCGCCGCGGCCGCCACGGTGTCCGCGGCCGCCGGAAAGGCCGTCTTCATGTTCGCCGCGGGCGGTGTGGCAGTGGTGATGGTTGAGATGGAAATGCCTCATGGTGGGTATCCTTTGTGATGTGTATCTGAATTATTTTAGATATATCTAAAATAAAGTCAAATCGATACGCACCGGGATACCCGGCATGGATGCCACGGGCCTTGTCGAGCGCGACGCAGCGCTCGATTTCTCCCTGAATTTCTCCCTGAAGCCCTCCTCTTTTTTATTTGCCGACTGCTGTCGCCGCCGGCACGGGCAGTCGCAGGCGCAGGCTGGTCTCTCCGGGCTTAGAGCGCACCGTGAGTGCGCCACCCAGCGCGGCGGCGCGCGTGTGCATGTTCGTCAGTCCCTTGCCCGCGAACTTGGCTTCTGCATCGAAGCCGCGGCCGTTGTCGCGCAACTCGATCTCGATGATTTCGCCGGTGCTGGTGGGCACCAGTCTCGCGCCGAGGCTGGCCCGCGTCGCCTGCGCGTGCGCCATCAGGTTGGCGAACGCCTCGAACAGCAGCATCTGCGTCTGATGAGACTCGCGCACGCTCCAGCCCGTCATCAGCGGCAGGGGGCCCACGTCCCAGTGCAGTTCGATGCCGGCAGCCTGCAGGCGCGGCCCCAGGCGGTAGCGCACGCTGCCCAGGGCCGAGGCAACGTCGCCCTCGCAGCCATGCATGGCGTCCACCGTGAGCTTGAGCTGGTCCACCGCGTCGCGCAGGTGCAGCGCCACATCGCCGAGGGCCGTTCCTGGTTGCTGGGTCATCTGCAGCAGCCCGACCAGCTGCCCACCGAGACCATCGTGCAGGTCCTGCGTCAGGCGCTGGCGTTCTTCCAGCGCGCCGCGCGCTTTTTCTCCTTCCCGCTCGCGGGCGAAGGAGGCTTCCAGGGCAGCGTTGCGCTCTGCGAGTTCCGCTTCCAGCGAGGCGTTCATTGCCGCCATCGCCCGGGCGTCCTTGCGCATGCGCTCGGCGATGACCCATGCCAGCGTGATGGCGAAGCCAACCCAGGCGAAGCGGATCCACGGCACCATCGCGTAGGCCTCCGGCGATGTGCGCATCACCCAGACGTCGCGCGCGCCGCACAGCACGACCAGCACCACGGCCACGCCCAGCACGCGGTGTTCCAGCACGGCACTGCGCAGCGCCACGCGCACCACGACGACCATCATTGCCAGCGCGGCCAGCAGGCCCAGCGACCGCCACAGCGGCATCAGCCACAGCAAAGGCACCATGATGCCCAGCACGGCCGCAACTGGTGCCAGCCAGGCCATCAGGCCCAGCAGGCGTGCCAGGCGGGTGTCGTCGCGTCCCACCACGGCCAGGGCGAAGCGGCATAGCAGCGGCACCGCCGCCTGGAACGCAGCCAGCGGCAGCACACCCCACCAGGGCCAGGGCAGAGGCACATGCGTGAACAGCACGCGCGCCGTCTGCACGGACCACAACAACTCTCCCAGGCCGTAGTAGAGGTAGATCGGTTCGCGCTGTCGCAGCCACACCAGCAGCGACAGCGCTCCCAGCACGCCACTCACGATGGCAATGAAGCGTCCGCCGCTGACATGCCAGAACAGGGCGTCTTCGTACAACGGAAGAACCTCGGCCTTGCTGCCGACCACCACCGGCGACAGCCCTCCCTGCCTCGCAGCCTGCGCCGCGATGACGACTTCAACGCGATGCGGCGCCGTCGAGCCCGAGGCCGGCAGCACGAAGTACTGCGGCGCAACGGAGGCATCGTCGTAGGGGCCTGGCGGGAAGGCGCCGAATCGGGCCAGTTCCTGGCCGTTCACCAGCACACGAAAGCTGTTGCCCAGGCGCGGCACGAACAGCGCCAGCGGCGCGGCAGGGTCGGCCACCGGTATGTCGAACGCGAACCGTGCCTCGCCGTCGACTGCGCCCTGCCGCTGATCCCAGTCATAGGGCAGTGCGACGGTCTGCGGCTGCGGTGGAGCCTGACCGCGCAAGGCCAGCGTGAGCTGCGCCTGCTCGATGAGCGTGACTGCCCGCGAAGGAGCGCTCCATCCGGCTCCCAGCACCGCGAGCACCAGCAACAGCAGCGCCCTCATGCTTTCGCCCCGATGAGCGGATCCAGCTCCGCGCGCAGCCGCCTGATGGCCACTTCATGCCGCAGCGTTTGCGCTCCGCGCCCGTAGGTGCCGGCCTTGCGGATCAGCCGTAGTTGCTCGCGCTGCAGCTGCGTCTTCAGGCGCCTTGCTTTCCAGCCGAAGGTCCACCCCATCTCCCTGCGGACCTTGTAGCGCTGCATGGGCGCGCCCAGGCGAACCCATTCGTCGTCACGGATCAACTCGCGCTCCGGCACGAACCAGGCTGCGAGGGCATGCAGGTATGTGCCGTTCTCGCGAGCGGCAACCCGCCAGAAGAGCCCTGCCGCGATGACAACGGGAATGCCCTTGACGATCAGCAGTACGGCCATCTCGCCGTATCCACCATCGAAGAGGTCTTCCAGAAACGGCGCGTTCCACACGAAGTGCATGGCCCACGCAAGGCCGAAGCACAGCAGCGCGCAGGCAATCCGCATCACCATCGGCCGCTCCGGGTGGAGCAGGAACCATGCAACGCCGAAGGACGCGATCGTCGTGTAGGCCGCGTGGCTCCACAGCCCGCTCAGCAGCCCGCGCGTCAGCAGGTTCAGAAGTACCGGATACACCTGGTTTTCGAGCGGAAAGTGCATGGACGAATTGACGGTGTAGCTCAGGTTCTCGATCACCTGAAAACCCAGCCCCGTCATCGCACCGACGATCAGCACCGAGAGATAAGTCTGAAACTGGTTGCGCGCGACCAGCACCAGCAGGATGACGCCGGCAAGCTTCAGGAATTCTTCCGTGATCGGCCCCGCAATCGCCGCCCCCCAGACCGCGACGAACTCCGGCGACACCAGCTTCGCGCACAGGCTCTGAATCGCGATGTTGGCCGGCGCGGCGAAGTAGACAGCGCCCATGCCGCCCCACGCAAAGGCCAGCACATAAGCCTCTGGCGGATGCTGCTCGAGCAAGTCCAGCGTGCGAAACGCCTGGAAGAAAGCCAGGGAGTAGAGCCCCCACACCAGCAGCCCCAGAAACGCGGTAACGGGCACCACGCGGAACCCCATCGAGAACATGCTGACCGTGTAGAACAGGCCGTTGACGATCAGCGCCGTCAGCACCCAGAACGCGGCGCGCTGCGGCTGGAAGAATGAATCGGTGCCAACCGGCCAGCCTGCGTCGCCCTGCTCGAAGGCGGGCGAACTCATTGCGGCGCCTCCAGGTCCATCGAGTCCAGCATGCGCCGCGCTTCCGTCAGCGCATCGTCCATGCCGTCGTTGGAGCCGTAGAAGTCGATCTGCACCAGCGACTTGCGCCGCAGGTCGACCACCTGCCAGAACCGGCCGGCCAGCTTTGAGCCGTAGTAAGCGAAAGTCTTGCCCTGCAGGCCCCAGGAGGTGACGAAGTCGGACACGTCGCCCTCGATGCTCAGGCGCTGGCCGCGCTCCATCAGCCGCTGCTGCCGTATCAGGGGGCCGTCGGGTCCGCCCACCCACCGGCCCGTGGTCACCAGGAACTTGTGGCCGCCCTTGAACAGCATCAGCGACTTGCCTGCCTTCGAGCGCGACACATCCATCTCCCATCCGTCGGCGGGAATGAACCGGGCCTGGCCGACATCTATCGTCTCCCCCACGGGCAACGGTCTGCTGCCCGAGGTATGGCGGTCCCAGAATGTCAGGCCGCCCACGTAGACGGCAATGGCGAGAAGCACCGCGAGCGCGCCCGGCCAGGTGCGATACGGTATTCGGCGTGAGGGCTCGTTCATCCTTTGATCCTGCCATACGATCGCGCCTGTCCCGGTGGGCGCGGCAAGCGATGCGGCATACTCCCACCCCCCTCAAACTCACCAGAATTCCACTGAATGGACAAGGAAGTCGAACCCCACGTACTCGCCGTCATCGACGAAATGCGGCTCAAAGGACCACGGCTCACGCCGGTCGAGATCGTCGCCAAGATGGGTGTGTTCGACGCGCGGGACAAGCCATTCGACCACGCTTGGCTGGCGACCGGCGACAACGTCATCGCCACCATCTGGGGCGAGTTCGTGAGTGTCGGTTCGGGCGGGCGCTGGTTCTGCATCGAGTCGCTCGATACGCAGCATCGCGTTGGCGGCGGCCCGCGCAACGCGCAGCAGGTGCAGCGTGCCAAGGACCGGCTTGCATTGCTCAAGCGCACCTTCGATGCAGGCCAGGGCTTCCGCGCCGTGCTGCAGACCAACCGCATCGCCATCGCCGAGCTGGAGAGCAACAAGGACGCCAAGGTTTCCACCCGCGTGCGTGACGACGACGAATGGCACGTCGCCACCTGGGAGCCCGAGAAAAAGCTTGCGGTGCTGGTGCGTGGCCCGCGCGGCTGGGTTCCGACCGAGGCCGACCTGCAAGCCGCGAAGGCGCGCGGCAGCGTGCCGAAGGTGGCCGAGCCCGCGGCAGCGGTCGCAACCGGCCAGGCTTCGCCCGAGGAAGTGCACGCAGCCGCCATCGAGTACGTGACGAAGCACTTCACCGGCTACGGCTACAAGGCCGAGAGCGTGATCGCCCAGAACATCGGCTTCGACCTCGAAGTCTCGAACGCCAAGGGGCAGACGCTCCTGCGCGTCGTGGTGAAGGGCACGGCGCCCGGGGTGCCCAGCTTCAAGCTCAGCAGCGAAGAGAGCGCGTGTTCGGTGCGCGAGCCGCTGTGGCGGCTGCTGGTGGTGACGGATGCGGGCAGCGGGGTAGCGCAGCACAAGATCTACAAGCCGACCGAGATCAGCTCGGCGCCGGGTTACGACCCGTCGTAAACAGCGAGCAAGACGGCCTCCTAGGGCGACGGGCCTTTGTTGCCCGCCGCTTCGCCCGCAAGCTGGTGCCACCACCAGCGGCCGGGCACATGCGGCTCGCCAGGGCCGGGAGCGGTGAAGGTGGCCGCATCCGCGCCTTCGAGCACCTTTTTCTCGTCAAGAAACCACACAGTCGTGCCGTCGGTCGCATAGCCGTGGCCCAGGTCGCGGAAGTTTTCCGGCCTGGCACTCTTCAGGCGGGTTCCGCGTCTTCGACACGGTGCCGTCGCCTATTCGGAGATCAGGTCGCTCGGTCACGGCGTTTCCACAACATGACTGCGTCATTTGCCGCTTGCTGATCCGAGCTTGGGCCGTAGCTGGTGCCCATCAGTTGCATGTTTTCCGACACGGGCTTTGCGGGTGCCGGCGGGGACAGCCCAAGCATGGCGAGAGGCATTGCCATGAGTCTCAAGAACAGGCGTTTCTTGCTGTCAGCCATCCTGCCTCCGTGGTGCTCAGGTCGACTGGTAGGTATCGCGCACACGATCGAACCGGCGTTGCGCGAGGTCTTCGTCGCGGATCATGAGGAAATGGTTGCCGTCGCCACTGGCTACGGAATCCGATCGGCGGGCGCCGGCATGGTATTCACCGCCGTACGAAAACAGATGCCGCCATGGCGTCTGGCCGGGCACTGCGATGTGCCCGCCCGCCGGGTCCACGTCATCTTCGGCGTGGCCCTGGATGTCGTCGGGCCAGCCGCCTAGCCGATCGCCGAAGTTGCCGCCGTGCGCGGTGTCGCCTGGAGGCAGGTGGGGCGACAGCTGCAGCGGGTCTGCCCCCTGGAACCAGGCCCAGATCGCCTTGCTGCTGTGCTGCGGCAGGGCCGTCTTCCAGTGATGCGGCACGCTGAGGCCGGAATGCGGCAGCAGCCGGTCGGCCATCGGCAGACGGGACCAGGCTTCTTCGGGGCTTGCAGGATGGCCGTAGGAAGACCAGCGGTCGTTCCAGCGCTGGAGCTCGACGGGCCATTCGCGGCGCCGCAGCGCGGCCGGCCGTGCGTCGTGCCAGTACACGTGGTGAAGCGGCGTCTTGACATCGTCGTCGCGCATCGCGTCCATGAAGATGAAGAGCACGCCGCTGCGCGGCAGCTTCGGATCGAAGCCGGGGAGCGCGGACAGTTGGCCCAGGTCGAGCTGCGCGATGAAGGCTAGTGGAAATTCGGTCTGCAGTGCGGCCATGCGAGCCTGCAGCCACGCGATGCGGCTCGCATCGACCTTCGGGTCGCGCCGCTTGGTGCCTCGCAGTGCGTCGCGCATGAGCGCCAGGTCTTTCTCGGTGGCGCCGCTGGCGCGCATCGCTTGCAGCAGCCCTTCGACATCGCTTGCGGACATCGACGGCTTGGGGTGCCGGATGTCCTCGATCTGCTTGCGAAGCTGCGCCAGATGCCGCTCGGGCGCGGCCAGCGCGGGGCGCATGGGCCACGGCGCATCGGGTGGAAGGTCGGGGTTGCCGGCCATCTTGCTGGTGCCGACGGGCAGCGTGTCGTCCTTCTCCTGGCGGCGAACGAACATCACCACGGGCCGCACCGAGGCCCCGATGCGCCGGGCGTAGTCGCTCAGCCCGGCCTTGCGCAGCGATTCGCGCAGGGCCTGGGTATCAGCAAACACGGGCATGCATCAGGACTGCTCGGGCATGCTGGGCCACTTGCTGTACGCAAGCCGCCAGAGCACAGTGCTCCATCGAAAAACTACCCATCTTCATTCGCTCCTTGCGCGCTGGATCGCCAGTGCTGGCAGGAAGGCACCGCCAGTCTCAAAGACCGTTGGCCTCGCCACCGGGAAGATCGAAGGAGTCGGGTCCCGGGAATCTCTTGTCGGGCTTGGGAACTGCGCGCCTGTGAATGGATGCGAAACTTGCGCAGCAGGCCGCCCCGATCACAGGAATCAACCACACCAGAGCCAACTGAAGTCGTCGTTGCAGTGGCGAATAAAAGTCGCTGCGCAACACGACGACCGTTGCGGTCAGGTTGCCTGCGAGCACTGCGATGGCCATGAAGGCGAGTACGAAGTAGACATGTCTGGGCAACGTGGCCTCCCCAAGAGCTTTTGAGGGAAATGTAGCCATGGGCGAATGCAGGCGTCAACCGCTCGCATTGGTCTGATGCATCACCATGCAACGAGCGGTTGTCGAAGCGGTGCGATCCGATGACCCCCCAGCGCTGCGACGCGTTTGCGTGCGATCGATTGACATCGCGCAAGGTCTCCGCAGCCTACCTCAGATACAAATAGAAGCCTTCATCGGAGCCGGGCGGGCATGGTTTCTTGACTAATGGTTGTTGGAGTGCATCAAAAGGTGTAAACAGACTGTTCGGAGCGTTTCATCAGTGTTACGTTTCCCGAAACTATCGAGGGTGATATGAACGAAGATGGCCAAAAAGCGCCGCGATCAAGGATTTATCTACCGGTATCGGGGAAATTCCTTATTGCATTGATTGGCGCAATTGCCTGGATGGGGTTTTCAATATGGGCCGCCGAACTCTGGCTGGCCGATTTGAAATACCACGTCGGCGCCGCGCTGGCCATTTTTCTGGTCTATGGCATTGCCATTATTCCGGGCTTCATGAATGCATTCATGGCCATAAGCCTGCTTTTGGACAAGAGGCCGTCGCATCCTTCTTTGTCCGCTTATCCTGCGATATCCATGCTGGTCGCCGCGTACAACGAGGAAGCCTCCATCGAGGAAACTCTTATCAGCATCGACCGGCAAAATTACCCTGGCCCGCTGCAGGTCATCGTGATCAATGACGGCTCCACCGACGGCACTTCTCTTGTTGTCCAGCGCGTCCAGAATCGATATCCATGGCTTACCTTCGTCGATCTGAAAAAGAACGGAGGCAAGGCCCGCGCCCTCAACATCGGGTTCAAGGAAGTTCTGCACAATCTGGTCGTCACGGTTGATGCCGATTCTTTCCTGTATCGAGGCGCGCTGGCCAGTATTGTCGAGCGCTATCTGGCTGACCCGCCCAATACGAGGGCCGTCGCGGGAAAAATCCTGGTTCGAAACTCGCGGCAGAACTGGATTACCCGTTGCCAGGAGTGGGACTATTTCCACGGCATTGCTGCAATCAAGCGGGTGCAATCGCTGTTCCAGGGCACCTTGGTTGCGCAAGGTGCATTTTCTGTCTACGACCGGGCCGCGCTGGTGGAGGTTGGCGGGTGGCCTGAGTGCGTGGGAGAAGACATCGTGCTCACGTGGGCCCTGCTGAAAGCCGGCTATAGGGTTGGCCACTGCGAGGACGCGTGCCTGTTCACCAATGTGCCCAGCACCCTCAAGCAACTGGTCAAGCAACGCCAGCGATGGGCGCGCGGCATGACGGAAGCCTTTATCAAGCACCCGGGAATTCTCCTGAAGCCCCGCTTGTCGACATTCTTCATTTACTGGAACCTGCTCTTTCCGTGGCTGGACCTGGCGTTCACCATCGGATTCATACCAGGGCTGGCAATGGCCCTTTTCGGCTACTACTGGATTGTGGGTCCGATGACTCTCGCGCTGATACCGGCTGCATTTGCATTGAGCCTCCTGATGTTCTTGATCGAGCGCCGGACGTTCAAGAAAACGGGGCTGGTCGTGCGCAAGAATGTTCAGGGTTTCTTTTTCTACGTATTGCTATATAGCCTGTTGCTGCAGCCGGCCAGTGTTCTCGGATATCTGGATGAACTGTTCAGAAGGCCTAAATCCTGGGGGACAAAATGATCGACGCGCTGAAATATTTTGCCGCCGTTGCTTCGGGATTTGTTTTTCTGGCCTCTCCCTGCGAAGGGGCGGAGGAAAAAAGCAAAGAAGAAACAACAAACATGGCTTTCGGCACGGATTTCTATCTGACCAACGACAGCGATAACTTTCAATCGCGGCGAGTGTCGGTCGAGTTTTTTCCTGCTTTTGAAAATGCCGATCGCTTTCTCGGATTCCGGCTCGGCGATTATCAATACCGTCAAAATAACTGGCAAAGAGCCGGAAAGAAAATCTCATTTCTGGCCCGCTCGATCGAAACCAGAACCGGCGATGGAGGGGCAATGGAGGCCGGCCTGTTCGAGCAGGGAGGGCACACGCTGCTGACGCTCGACGGCAGCTACCGCATGTCGCCGACAAAGAGCACGGCAGTGGAGTTTCTTGTGACGCGTGACTGGGTGGAAACCCCGAAATCACTGGACCGCGGAATCGATTTTTCGTTTGTCGGGGTTGCCGTGGACCAAGGGCTTGGAAGCCACGTGACCCTCGTGGGGCTGCTGGGACAGCAGTTTTTTTCCGACAGCAATCGACGTGACCACGCCCGCCTGCGGCTGATTTATCAACCATCGCTCGATCTGGGGCTGACCTTGCAAGCGCGCTATCGAACGTACCGGAGCAGTCATGAGGACGTGGACAGGGCCTATTTCAATCCGAAGAACTACAGCGAGTCGATGCTGGCGGTCGGCTGGCGGCATCGTTTCCAGGGATGGACTGCCGCTCTGACGGCAGGGCTCGGCAACGAGACGATCAATCACGACTTGAATCAGCCAACAAGACTGCTGGACCTGAGTCTGCAAAGCCCAGTCAGAGGATCGCAGGTCTTTCGCTTTGGCGCCGGCTACAGCCGCAGCACCACCTTCTCGGGCCCCAGCTACACGTATCGGTATCTGCGCGGCGAGTGGGTGATACTTTTCTGAGGTCAAGGCGCCCGCAGGCAAGCGGACACCCCCGCAGCCTCACGCCTTCGACAGGCGCCGCCGAGCCTTCACCGCCGAAGCCAGCCCCTCGAGCACCGGTACCGTCTGGGCAAAGCCGATGCAGGCATCGGTGATCGACACGCCGTGCTTCAGCGCGACGCCGGGCTTCAGGTCTTGCCGTCCTTCCTCGAGATGGCTCTCGATCATGATGCCCGTGATGCGCCGCTCGCCAGCCGCGATTTGCGCCGCCACGTCTTCGGCGACCACGATCTGCCGCTGATGCTGCTTGCTGCTGTTGCCGTGCGAGACATCGATCATGACCTGCGGCCGCAGGCCATTCGCCAGCAATGCTTCGCAACTGGACGCGACATCCGCGGCCGAATAGTTGGGAGCCTTGCCGCCGCGCAGGATCACATGGCAGTCGTCGTTGCCGCGCGTCTCGAAGATCGCGGCCATGCCCATCTTGGTCATGCCCATGAAGGCGTGCGGCGCGCGCGCCGCAAGAATGGCGTCGGCCGCGACCTTCACGCTGCCGTCCGTGCCGTTCTTGAAGCCGACCGGGCAGCTCAGGCCTGACGCCAGTTGCCGATGGCTCTGGCTCTCGGTGGTGCGCGCTCCAATGGCACCCCAGGCGATCAGGTCGGCAATGAACTGCGGGCTCAGCAGGTCGAGAAACTCGGTGCCGGTCGGCAGGCCCAGGGTCGTCAGCTCGAGCAGCAGGCGCCGCGCGCGCTCCAGCCCTTCGTTGATTGCGAAACTGCCGTCCAGGTGCGGGTCGTTGATGTAGCCCTTCCAGCCCACGGTGGTGCGCGGCTTTTCGAAATAGGCACGCATCACGATCAGCAGGTCGTCCTGCAGGGAATCGGCGACCTTCTTCAAACGCTGTGCGTATTCGATGGCCTGGTCGTGGTCATGGATGGAGCATGGACCGACCACCACCACCAGCCGGTCGTCGCGATCGTGCAGCACGTCGGCGATGGCCTTGCGGCTGCTTTCGACCAGCGCCAGCGTGTTGTCGCGCACGGGCACGCGCTCCTGCAGCAGGGCAGGGGTTATGAGCGGACGAACTGCGCCGATGCGCACGTCGTCGATCCGGGTGGTGTCGAGCGTGCTGTCGCGGGAGCCGATTTCGGCGTCGTGGAGGGGGTCGTCGAGGCGGGGCATGGTGTGGCTGTGAAGTCGAATTGAGCTTCTTCGATTGTCTGCTCGATCAGGAACCCTGCTCGTCCCTCAACACGGCTGCTCCCGTGCGGGGAATCGTCAGGGTGACGTTCTCGAGCGCCTTGATTCGCCACCCGCCAGCCTGCCGCGTCAGCACGGCAAGGATCAGCGTGTCGACAGCGTGCGGGCCCGCCGGGTGAGCCGCACCGGCCGTGAGGCGGCTCCAGAAGTGAATGATTGCCGCGCCGTCGCTGATGGCGACCACGTCGATCAGCTCGTTCTCGAGCGTGGAATCGCTGTAGATGGTTGCATGAATGGGCGCGTGCAGCTTGACGATTTCCTCGACGCCGCGCACGTAGTGCCCGAACCGATTCACGAACGTCGCGTCCTCATGGAACAGCGCTCCGAGGGACTCCATGTCGTGGTTGTTCCAGGCGGCTTGAAACGCGTGGGGCGCGTCTTCGGGTTGTCTCATTTGAATCATGTGGATTCTCACAAGTGTCTATGCAGGGCACCCGGCGTTTGCCTTGGGCGTCTACTGCCAGGCGGCCAGGGAAAATTTTGCTCCACCCCGGAATGGCCACTCATGCGCGCCCGGATGCCGATTGCGTGAGACAGGGCTTCGTTGCGTGCGAAGCTCGCCACGAATAGCAGGTGGTCAGATCGGAGACGAGCTCTGCATCGAGGAGGCCAGAATCGAAGTGCACTTAACGTCGAACACATTGCACCTATCTGGTTCTGGCTGCAAGTTCGTCTAGCCAGGCCAGCACGCGCAGCATGCCCAGCACCCCGACATTTTCTTCGCACCCCAACGGGACCAAAGCGGGCAGGCTTCCGCGGGTGCTTCCGGCGGCGTAGCGGCTGCCTGCACTTGAGAGTTCGAGAGGGTCTGCGCCGAGGCAGCACAGGCACTGAAGCGGCGCAGGATGACCAGAACGCCGCCCCTCATCCCGAGACGGGCAATGGCCCGCTTTGCGAACTGCGAACACGAAGCTCCGCCCGTCAGCACCCGATGAGCGCAACTGAAGCCCTTGTATGGCGATATGAACCGTTGGTATCCGTCAATCGCAGCCAGGGCAATGCGTTTCATGGTGGCTCGTTGAGGTTGTGCGCCAGGTGTCTGGTCGTGTTCGTCGGAGACTCACAGAAATTCCGTTACTGAACCGGAGGTCCGATGGTTCTTGTGCTGCCCCGATAGTCATCCACCCCCAAACTTCTGTCGCGAAGGTGATGGGAAAGGGGCCTTCAGCCATTGCAGTGAACGGCTCTTTCCCCTTGTGCCTGACAACGATCTCTCCATTGCGCCATGCATTGAAACCATGGAGAAACATGAAGGCTCCGGTGAAGAGAGCACCTGCGACGCAAAGGAACAGCTTGAGAAATCGCATAAACATGCTTCTTCTGGCCGGCAAGATGAATGTTGGGTATTGGCCGATTGGCACTACCAGAACAGGCTCAAGAATTTGATCGTCTTTTCGAAGAGGGCATCCGAAAGCACGGCGCTCACGGCAATACACGCGCAGCCGGCCAGCCCAAGTGTCCAGAGGCCGGCCGGCTCGCCCCAATGCCACATCAAGCCACCGACGATGGCCAGGACTGCGCCAAACGAAAAGAAGAAAATTCGACCTTGCCGGGTAGTCATTCGTGGCGGAATTCTGCTTGTTCCGCTTGATCTCCACCAGAGGCTTCAACTTTACTCGGCTGTGGCCGGGTCGATGACGCTGTACACCCGGTCTACCCGGTTGGCCGGAAAGCCGCCGAGCTCGGCATGCCGGCGCACGAGGTCCTCGTCGGTCGCCTGGTAGACGCAATAGATCCGATCGCCCGTCACGTAGCTGTGGATCCATTGGATGTCGGTGCCCATGCTGCTTAGGACGCCGCAGGACTTTTGCGAGATGGCCTTCAGGTCGGATGGCGTGAGCTTGCCGGCGCCGGGGATGTCTCTTTCGATTACGAACTTGGGCATATTAATACTCCTGTTTGTAGAATCGGCCAAAAGCGACCAGGCCCCATGGTGCCGACTCGATAGGCCCGTGGTTTGACCGCCCCTCCGGAGTTATTGACCGAAACCCCGGCCTTGCTGCTCGAGAGGTGACTATGGACGTGCTGTCGGACGTGCTGCGGACCATCCGGCTGGAGGGCGCCCTGTTCCTGAACGGAGACATGCGCGCGCCCTGGTGCTTCAACGTCCCCAAGGGCTCGGACATGGCCCAGGTGCTCAAGCCCGGCGCTCCACGCCTTGCCATCTGCCATCTGGTGCTGCAGGGGCAGTGCTGGGCGCAACTCCAGGGGGCAGAGCCGATTCGCGTGAACGCCGGCGAAGTCATCGCCGTGCCGCACGGCGATCCGCATGTCCTGGGGAGCCACCTGCGCCACGCAGCCGTGGACGTCGAACATGTCGTGCGCCCGCAGGTGCCCGCGGTACAACGCATTCGCTACGGCGGCGATGGCGATCGCACGGTGCTCGTGTGCAGTTGGCTCACGTACGAAGGCGATGCGCCCAACCCCGTCATGTCCAACCTTCCGGGCCTCTTCATCACGGCGCTGCGCAGCAGGCCGGCGGGGCCGTGGATCGAGCAATCCGTCAGTTTTGTGCTGGGCGACGCAGCCGCGCGAGCGCCCGGCTCGGAGTTGCTGGTCGCCAAGGTGGCCGAGTTGCTGTTCGCGGAAGTGGTGCGGGGCTATATCGAGTCCATGCCCGCCAACAACCCCGGCTGGCTGGCCGGCCTGCGCGACCCCCACGTGGGCCGCTGCCTGGCGCTGATGCACGGCGAGCCCGCACGCGCGTGGACGGTGGAGGCACTTGCGCAGGAATCCCACATCTCGCGCAGCGTGCTGGCGGACCGCTTCACAGAGCTGGTGGGCGCGCCGCCCATGCACTACCTGGCGCACTGGCGCATGATCCTGGCCGCAGGCATGTTGCGCAGAGACCAGGTCAACCTTGCGCGCATCGCCGAGGGCGTCGGCTACGAGTCGGAAGCGGCCTTCAACCGCGCCTTCAAGCGGGAATACGGCGTGTCACCAGGGGTTTGGCGGCACAACGGTTAGCCCGCTGTATCGCCGCCTGCTTTTGCAGTTGTTGATCGTCCGTCGCCTTGATCTTTGATGTCGTCGAGGTCTCGATCCAATCTTTGGAAACGATTTGGCGGTCATTCCAGCGACCGCCCGCAAGGCCACCCATCGTCTCGCACGCCTGGAGCACCGCAGCCATTGGGCGGGTCGGCGAACGCTGGTAACCCAACGAGCGAAGCAAGTGCCGTTCCGCCGAGAAATGAAGCAACCTGGCGCCGTCTCATATCCCATCCTTTGCTTCAGCGACCGAACTTGCTCACCACTGCCGCCCAAAGACGAGCAGGCTCGTCGCTCTGATCGATCGAGCCATCGACACCGGTCTGCACCATGATCAGCTTGGCAGTCGGGTCGATGAAGATGCGGTGGCCGTACCCGCCAAGAAGGACAAACTGGCGCCCCGAACCGGGAAGCAGCCACATCAAGTAGCCATAGCCAAGGGCTTGAGGGCCAGATACTCCGGGGGAAAGGTAGCGATCCGACGGGCGCGTTGTCGTTGCCTCGATCATCCATTGGGCCGGAATGATCTGTCTGCCTTCCCACTTTCCGTCATGCGCGAGCAGCCGTCCCAGACGTGCATAGTCCCGCAGAGCCGCGCCGAAGAACGTCCAGGCGACTTCGCTGCCTTGCGCGTTCACGAGCCAGGCGCCGTCGGCCTCGGTGCCTATCTGAGACCAGACTTTCTCGTGCAGGTAGTCAGACAGGGTGCGACCGGTCGCACGCTCCACGACGAGGCCGAGCACCGCGGGCTCCATGCTGGAGTAGTGGAATTCAGTCCCGGCCGGGGCAATGCGCTGGGTGAAGGCAGAGATCGTGTCGATGGTGCTGCGCTGTGCTCCTCCACGGCCGAGCAGCCTGTCGATCCAGGAGCGGTGGCCGAGGACCATCCCGCCCCACAATCGATCAAGATCCTGGTCGCCGTTGGCCTCTTCGCCGAACTTCACGCCAGAGGACATGTGCAGGAGGTCGCGCAGAGCAGTCTTGCCGTACTCCGTGCCTTGGAGCTCCGGAACATAGCCCTGTACTGCGTCGTCTGCCGACCTGATCGACCCGTCCGCGACGGCAAGGCCAACCAGCAGGCCAGTGATGCTCTTTGCCATCGAACCCGAGAACAGGCGATCGCGGTCCGACCGGCCGTACTGATAGCGCTCCTGCAGGATCGTTTGATCCTTGGCGATCAGCAGACCGGTGACCGGGTGCCGTGCCAGATAGTCCTCGATGGTTTGGTCGGCACCCTTGTAGCGATAGCGAACATCGGTGACCGCATAGGCAAAGCACCATGGGGCTGCTGCGCGAGCAACCCGGCGAGTGCGGTACTGGTCATCGAAGTGACTGAAGGCACCGACGCGGTACTTCATGTCCAGAGGTTCGCCTGGCTGACCACGCAGCAAGGGATCAGCGACGGGGAAACCTTCTTTGATACCGAATGCTTCCGCACGAGGCCCCGTCTGCGAGAAGGTGGGGCCGTTGTCACTGGCAGGCTCGTCACAGAGCGAACGGGCACTGCTTGTCGTCGGCCGCAGTGCCGAGCACGCGGCTAAACCAAGCAGTACCGCGCGGCGCGATGGACCGTATTGCGTCATGAAAGCACTGCTTTGCGCGATGGTGTGGGCATCCAGCTTCAATGGCAGAGGCGGCGATCCAGCGCTTTGCGGCAGCTGGCAATGGTCCGCACTTTCTACCTGAACGTCTGCGCAAGGGCAATTCGCCCGACTCGCTCAAATTCGAGGTCTGCGCTGAGGGGCACCCCGAGTATTCTTGCGCCGTCAAAAGCACAACGGAGACAGCGCACATGTACACAGAACAAGGTGGCAAAGGCCCAGATCTCCTCCTCATGCTGCACGGCATGGGCGCAACAGGCGCCGTGTGGTCGCCCATGTGCGCAGAGGCTGGTGCTCGCTGGCGTGGCCGCTGGCTCGCTCTCGACCTGCCCGGCCACGGCCAATCTGATCGACAAGACTCCTATGCCATCGGCCAATATGCAGCAAGCGTTGGGCGTGCATTGCTGCCGCACATCCACCCAGAGGGTCGCCTCGTCGTTCTCGGGCACTCGCTCGGCGGAGTGATAGGTCTCGCCCTGGCAACGGGCTGGTTCGGCGTCACCCCGCACCGCGTCTTCGCAGCCGGCATCAAGATCGCGTGGAGCGACGAAGAGCTCCGCCGCATGGAGACGCTGGCATCCCAGCCTGCCAAGAGCTTCCCCACGGAAGCAGAAGCGTGGGACAGATACCTGAAGGTCTCCGGCCTCGCGGGAATCGTCACCACAGCATCACCCGTCGTCGCACGCGGCATCGCACACAACGACAACAACGACGGCTGGCGCCTCGCAATGGACCCCGGAGCCAACGCCGTAGGCAAGCCACCGCTGTCCGAGCTGATGACCCTTGCGCGCTGCCCCATCCATCTAGCCCGCGGAGGCAACGACGCGCTTGTAACGATGGAGCAAACCCGTTCCCTCGACCCCGATGCGCGCGACCTCGGCCCGCATGGCCACAACGTGATGGTCGAGGCGCCCGGGCAGGTCTGGGATTGGGTGGCCTCCCTCACTTGAGATGAGGGCGCAGGCCGCCTTCAACGAGAGTCTTCAGCCCTTCGATGAAGCGTTACCCGCACTTCGGCTGCACGCGCCCTCAGCTGACCGCAGCCACCGTCGACATCCTGCCCGGCTGAATTGCGCAGCTTCGTCAGAATGCCCCGCTGATGCAGCGTGCGCGCAATCTCTTCGCAGCGCTCCCATGATGGGCGGCTGAACGCCACGCCATCCACCGCGTTGAACGGAATCATGTTCAGCACGCCGTATTTGCCGGAGAGCAGCTTCACGATGCCGTCGATTTCATCCTGCCCGTCGTTCACGCCTTCCAGCAGCGTCCACTGGTACTGAATGGGGTAGCCGGTGGCTCGCGCATAGCGCTCGCCTGCATCGACCACTTCCTCGGGCGTCAGGCCCGGCGCGCGCGGAAGGAGCCTCTTGCGCAACTCAGCCTTGGTCGTGTGCAGCGAGAGCGCCAGTGCAGGCCTTACGCGTTGCTGCAACAGCCTCTCGAACGCGCGCGGATCGCCCACGGTGGAGAACACGATGTTCTTGTGGCCGATGTTGCCCACCGTGCCGAGCAGGTCGATGGCCTCCATCACGTTGTCCAGGTTGTGGGCCGGCTCGCCCATGCCCATGAACACCACCTTGCGCACCGGCCGGCGCATGCGCGCGAGAGCGACCTGGGCAATGATCTCGGCGCTTCCTACCTGGCGCAGCAAGCCGTCGCGGCCCGTCATGCAGAACTGGCACCCCACGGCACACCCGACCTGCGAAGACACGCACAGGCCATCGCGAGGCAGCAACACACTCTCCACCGTCTGACCGTCCGCGAGGGCCACGAGCAGCCGCTCCGAGCCATCGGCGCCGGGGTGCACCGCGTGGATACGCGCCAGCCCCGAAAGCTCGGCCTCGATGGCGGGCAGGGCCTCCAGCAGCGACGACGGAAAGAAGGTGCCCGGCAGACGCCTGCCGCTGTTGCGGGGCAGCGCATGCGACCACAGCCGCAAGATGCGCTGCTCGTGGCTGGGGCCCGCGCCGGCTTCGCGGAGTCGTTGTTTCAGTTCGTGGATTCGCATGCACTGCCGCCTGGGGCAAATGGACTCTTGCGCACGTCAGCGGCCCAGCCGTGCTGGCGCCTGAATCTGCAGAGTGATGGTCGACATGCCGCAGATTGTGCCCGGCACGAAAAGTACGCTGCCTTTGCGCCGTGCCGAGCCGCTTTGGCGAGTGACAGCCGCCCGACTGTCATTGCTTTGTGTCTCGCCGCAGCGCCCCGGCAGATATCTCTTCGATTCGAGAAATCCTCGACGAAATCTTTTCCCTTGCGCGGCTTCGCTTCTCTACAGTGAATGCCCCATCGACAAGTCGCCCCTCCCTGTGGGCGACGAGGATCCACCGCAAAAGGAACACCCCAAGACGACCGATTGAATGAGTGAATGAACCGCCTTGCCTCACGGCGGGTTGCCGATGCCCTCGTGCATTGGTGCGAACGTGAGGCACAAATGGCGACGGCCAGGGTGCGTGAACACCCTGGCCGTCTGACCACATGACGTGCCAATCTTCTACAAGGAGCACACCACATGGCTGAGCGAATTATGGCCGGGCGTTCTACGCCCCAATCTTCCCGTCGCCGCACACGCGGCCCGTCGAAACCCGCCACGCGGACAAGCGACGAGGCAAGGGCACTTCTTGAAATCAAACTGGCGCAGCTGAACTCGCTGCTGTGGTGTTGCTACGGCGACGGCAACGGGTGGTTCGAGGAAGCAGGGGAGATGCACCGGGACCGCATGCTCTGGATCGCTGCGGATCTGGCGCGGGAGGCGGAGATGTTGTTGCAGGAGAGTGGGTTGGGGTAGGGCGGAAGCGTGGGGGATAGGCTGCCGCTGCGCTTGTGGCGAGTGGCGCCTTCCAACTCTGGTTGGCTACAACTGACGCTGAGTGCATCAACCCAAGCTAATAGTCCTGCGACAGGCGAAAAACTGGCCTCAGCCACGACAACACAGGCGGCGACCCATCAGGAATCTGCATTCCATAACGCAGGCACGTTGAAGGTCATGGCGGACAGCGGGCGTAACATGACGTCAGCCCACCGCAAATGAATGGGAAAGCGCCACGACTGGCTTCATTGGTGGCGCAAGCTTAGTAATCGCAAAAACTGGAGGGAAACGATGTCTGAAACGAGCGGACCAATAGGCGAGGGAACAAGTCCGGAGAGGAAAAAAGTGTCGCAGGGCGATTTACAGAAAACGTTCATCGCCATGCTCTTCGCATTTGCCGTTTCAGTAGTTGCCCAGCAGATCTCCGAACTACTCATTGTTGCAACAAGCAATTGGAAATTTGCGTTATGGCCGGGGCAGATATATACAAATGCTCAGGCTCACATTTGGGCATTGCTCTCAGTAGCAACGCACTCCCTGTTGGCACTTCTAATGCTCTCAGTTAGTTGGGTAATGTGGTCAAAATCGCAAGCGGCGGGCCATTTGGAGGATATAAATGAAATTTTCTCCCTCAAGTTTATTACATTCTTGATGGAAGTTCTTTTAGTCACTCTCTATTTTTCCCTTTCAAAATCTGCCGAAGGGGATTTCGCTTCCTATGCAAAAGATAAAACAATAGCCTCGTATCTTACTCCATCATCAGCGAAGCCTGAGGCAATGCAGTTGTTTTGGATATTCATTATCTTTGCGGTTTGGGACTATATTGTTGACGTTATTAAAAGTCCGCAGAAAGAAAAGCCTAATAGATGGTGGGGGAAAATATGGGACCACGTCACCGGTGTATTGACTTACTGTTCGATCTCGATGCTCTGCGCTGTCGGCGCGCTCCTAGTGTATTGCGCGGCCCCTATTGCTGAACATCCCACACAGGCATTCGCCGGCGACATCGCATTGATGGCTATGATCCTTTTGTTCAATCGCGCAAAAGCTTGGGAGCACTATGTCTTTAAAATTTTCCCTGCTGAAGAGTCGCGAAAGAACACCAAGAGAATGCCGACCCTTAGAGGTAATGTGTTAATTGCTTTTCTTTTGCTAATTTACTCTTCGTGTATTTTGGCAATAACGATTTTAATCCCATGCTTCCAAAAATAATTGGCATCGTCGGCTTCATTCGCTCAGGTAAAACTACTGCAAGTACTTATCTGGCGGAGCGATACGGATATAAATTCGCCTCAAATTCAGACATCTTGCGAGATATTGCCGGAAAATTGGCTATTCAGCCAAGCAGAGATAACCTAAAAAGGCTCGGTGATGCGATCTTTAGCACGCTCGGAAATGAGGTGATTGCTCGTTTTCGCATTAAAGAAGAATACGATTCCCCGATCGTAATAGACGGCATCCGTTACAAAGAAGAGCTCGACGTATATTTTCAGGAACCTTCTTTCAAATTGCTGGGATTGCAGTCTAGCGATGAAGCCCGATACCTTAGAGCCGTTTCATTGGCTCATGAAGGAAAGGATGCCCTTCTTACGCAGAGTCAATTCAATAATCTCTCTCTGGCTCGAAGCGAAGAGAACGTCGCGAACCTCCTTCAAAGCGCGAGCTACGTAATTAACAACGACAAAGGAATCGAAGAAATAAAAAGGAGGATCGACGATTTCATCAAACCGTACTTTCCTTAAGTGGCAGAGGTTTGACTCTTTATGAGGGCCAGTAAAACGATGGAGGCTTCTTGGACTTTGCCCGAGTCTTTGCCTGCAATCCAGTATTGATGATCTCTACAGAGACTTCGAGGATCAGGTTCGATTAATAAAAAGAATCCTGTTTTTCTGAGAACATTAGCCAGTGCCTCTCGAGATTCTGGACTACGTCGGTAAACGTTAGCAATAAAAATCCCCGAAGGAGAAATGCATCTGTATAGCTCGGCAATCTGATCGACATAGAAATGGAAATGTAAAACAAAAACTGCGGCGGCCATTTGAAAGTGATCACTTGGATGTGTCAGCTTTGAACTCAGCCCAGAGAATACATGCTTTCCATTCGTGAGGTCGGGATCGGCATCGGATCGAACGTAGGAAATATTACGTACTGCTGACTCGTGTTCTTGAAGAATCGGATTATTTCCGGCGCCGATCTCTAAAAAGCTTGTCGGTCCTAGTTTATCGATCAAGGACTTAAATAAGTTTCGCACATCTTCGTTTGCGCTCGAAATGACTTCGGGATGTAAGGCTCGTTCTCGGCAAAGCTCCGAGACTTCAACAGGAGTAAGTTCATCGGTGCTGCACCGTATATAGAACTTGTCCATGAAGCGATACAGTCGATCTTCTTTGTAGTCTATTTCTTCCGGCCCACATGCACCATCGTTTCGGTAGACTCCATCGCAGATGTTCACAATATTGACCATCGAAGCCTCGATCATTTAATAATTAATAATCTCAGCTGGAAAATACCAGAATATCTTCGCCTTTAACTTTTGCCATTAGCCGTCGGCGATTTGATCTTATATCACGCCCGCGTCGCGACTTTAGTACGAATCCCTTTGCAGATGCTGAGGCAATTAGTTCTTCAATTGTCCCTGCGCGCGATGGAGACTCGCCAACAACTAGGGTCATGGCAGAACCATTCTTCAGAACGCGGAAGCATTCCTCAAAAAAATTGGCCATGAATGCCATATATAGTTCATGGCTATTTCTCCTATGTCGATTAGATCGAGCTCCGGCCTCTATTGATCTAAGTCTTTCGAACTCCCTAAATCCGAGCATGTCATCGGCCAGCTCGTCCCTGTCGAGCCAGAGATAAGTCAATCGCTGAGATTTCACATAATCTGCAACTCCATAATACGGAGGCGAAGTAACGATTAAATCGACTGACTCTGGCTCAAGATTCTTCAGTTGCTCAATGCAGTCGCCACTCATAAGAGTGGATTGCTTTCTGATGCGTTCTCGCGTTATCTTTGGGGTGTGAATTTGAGAAGCTCTAAACGCTATATCTGACACTTTCGCAAACTCATTGACGGAGTTTGAGAATATGGAAATGGCATCCTTGTAAATAACTTCTGTGGCCTTGGGTTTGACGTTGTCGCAAACCCAGCCCCAGTGTTTTCCTTGAGATGAGCAATTCTTGAGAATTGAGGAAAACACGGAAAGCAAAGACCTTTTGGTAAGGCGATTTTCAATCGAAAGGATCGCATCTAATATCTTATTTAATGCATCCATCGTTTGAGGATGGTACCAACTCAATAATTCAACTTGATTGGGATGCTTGCGCGGAGATGCCTTGCTAAAAAGGCTCTGAGAATTCTCTGTCACTTTCTCTAAGGCCTCCTTCATTGATTTTGGACTCGCAAACTTCAATTTTGCTTCCGTCATTAGCAGGGCTACGGGGTTGGTGTCGATACCAATAAAATTTCGCCCCAGTCTAATCGCTTCGACTCCCGTCGTTCCTGAGCCACAAAATGGATCGAGGATGGTTTCACCGGCAGACGTTAAATGAGGGATTATTGTCCCCGGGATTGCCGACAAATATGTCGCAGGATACCAATGAAACGAATGAAGTCCGGAGTTGGAAAGATTGGGGAATGACCAGTCTATGCCATTCAATTTTGCTAGGGACTCGTTGTCAGTAGTAGTCGGCTCGTATTTCATTATTTTCGTGGTCAAAAAATTCACCGGTGTAAGTCTCCGGAAAGTCGACTTTGAATTCGCGAACGCCGAATAGATTGGCGAATTCATCTAATACGTCTCTCCGCCATTTGTTTGACATGGCTTTCGTCCATTTAGGCTTCCCAGCCGTTTTTTTGACGAGCGCAATCATGCAGCTCGTTGAGTTGATTCCCAATTCTTGGCCCTGCCAGTTGGTGCCATCAATATTGACTTTTCGGGATATCAGTCCCTTTTCATTCCAGACGAAATATCCATGTTCCGCAAATGTGGCTGTGCTCTGCGACAGATGCTCTGTGATCTGAGTGTTATTGAGCTTTTTCTCGGTGCTAAAATTCTTAACCCACACATAGTCGACTGTCTGATAATCACAACCTGAAATCAATTGATCGGCCAGAGCTTTTGAGCTTTCCTGATTGCGAAGCGCTTCTTCAAACACGGGTTCGCTTAAGTACCAGTCGCTTGGGGAAATAATCTTATTTTTTATGGCGATTCTTACAAGATCTGTCTGTAGCGCGTTATATGGAATGCACTCTGGATGCGCAATGATCATTGTATAAATGCGCTGCCGATAATCTAGCCATTTTTCCAATGAGGATAGAGAGTCTTTGGAAAAGGCCATGGGGCCGAGTCCACGAAGACTCACTCCATCTATGATCGTTCTAGCGTTAGTGCGAGCACCTGGCCAGCCAAGCATGGCTGCCATTCTGTGCACGTTATCTATATTATCGAGATCTATTTCTGCTGATATCGGGCTCTTACCTTCTTTTGCAGGACATATGACCTTGATAACCTGATCAATATCTATCTCGTGCTTGTTTAGAATATTTGAAACCTGCAGCGCTTTGCCTGGCACAATTGACATGTACCGGTTTTCGTCATTAATAGTTCCTTTAATCAACTCTTCAACACGCTTCTCGTGCTTGAAGTCAGGCGTCACATTTTTGAATTCAGATTCAACTAAATGGCCATACGGCGGTATGGCCGCATCATGAAGAATTGATGCCGCCAACAGGATTTTCGATTCCCGCTGACTTAATCCGCTTTTCCTTGCGAGTCCAATCGAAATATGCGCCACTCCAATAGAGTGTGGCAGCCTACGAGAGCGCCCTAACTCCTGTATTAAAGGTACATCGAAGTTCATTTGGCGCATGTTGCGCAGACGATTAATCTCGGGGCTATTTATCAGATCATGAAGCAGGATGGTGAGCTCATTGCCTGCTTTGAAGTGAATGTGGCCGTGTAAAATGTCGTGAAATTCCATATAATCTAAGGAATTCTGGAATTAAAAGTTTGCTGTAACTTGCATTTCGGCGTCAATGCGATAAATGATTGCATCGAATTTTGTTTTGCATTTTTCAGCTCTTTGAATTTCATTTGGAAGATTTCTTCGGATGGTAAGGTCATTGTTCAATTCGGAAGCTTGAACATTCGCCTGCCTCTAAGAATGGTTTTGATCTTGCCAGAGTGTCCATACAAAGCTCAGATATCGATCTAAGCAGGGTCGGATGCATCGTCAATCTAGATTCCGATCTGCATCAAGGTCTTGGTCCGTTTCATCGAATTTGCGCGGTATTTCGCTGCAAATTTCACACATGGCCTGAAGCGCGCAAGGCCGCTACTTCACCGATCAATCAACCGGACACTCAAAATGCAAAAGTGTGGATCAAGTGCTTCTTCGGAGACCGCACATGGCTCTTCGGCCGAGGTCATTGACATAACTAAGGCATAACAAACTCGGCCCGTGTATTCACCCGTGGCGGGATCAAACTCCCGTAGTTCAAGTTGATCTCCAACATGAAAATCACGGTCTCGGCGTCGCAGCTCGTGCGTACGAATTCCCGCTGCGATCGGCCCAAAAAATTTCGGCCAGCTTTTTAAGACATGTGCCTTCATTTTGTATCTGTGCTGTGAATCGGAATGAAGTCGGAATGATCAAAGTTCAATTGCAATGGAATATCAACTCTCGGCGGATCTATTGTCGTGACCAGTTCTAAAACGTTCTTCACTTTGTTTGAAAGTTTTTGCGCTGGTTTTGTGGTGTCGGCCAACTCGGCAAGTTGAATATTTCTAATTCTGTCAACAGGCGCAATGGCAGCCCTTTGAAGAGCCTCAAGAAATGACTCAGTCATTGCCACGATCTGCTTCAGTTCTTTGTCATCGATAAAGAATTTCGGTGCGGTGCTGTCGATGTAAATCACACCAAGAACCGGTGAAGGAGCCGTATGGGATGACCTTGATTCTGGTTCGAGTAATGGAATCGCGAGTACAAACCCAACCTTCTTCGACATAAGGCGTGAGGCCTCATGCAGCTTGAGTGGTTCCATTGACGCGTTCAACTTGGTCGAGTCGATGTCGCGGATTGAACGAACTATTTGACGGCAACAGTAGGCTTGTCCAATAGTGCCATTTTCGGCAGGGAAGGTACGTCCAGCCGCTGATTGTTGAGCCCGGGCATCTTTGGTGCCTTGATAGTCACAGGCCTGTTGAAGCAATTCCTCTGATCCAAAAACCATTGCCCGATGAATTGTCACCCTCAAACGGCCTTTTGAGTGGCGTACGAGAATGGCTCCAGCAATTGCGGAGCAAAAAGCGGTAGCGAGCATCTCAGTTGGACCAGGCAGATATTCTTTACGCCAATGAGATCGTTGATCGTCACCAATCTTGCCAATCTCTTTGCTCGGGCCAGGCGTATCGAAGTAGCCGCCCGGCCAGCAAGGTCTGTCAATCTGAGAGAAGGGATCAGGGCGAGCGGTACCCCTTCGCATCTGGATCGCTTGGTACAGCGTCTCGGAAAGCATGTCCTCCAGCTGCTCGTCGCGATAGGTACCGTGCCGCCGAATCACCAGGCTTTCGGGGATCCCATGCTGCTGGACTAGCTTTTTCTCATCGAATGTAGAAGGCACGAAGCCGCCGCACTTGTACAGCATATATACAAGCAACTTGTTCTGGAATGAGATGCGAGAAGTTTTCGGGTCAAAGAGCTGCGATAGCTTCTTGACTTGCAGCCGGAGAATGACGTCCGTATCTCGGCGCAATCTGCGTCTGAGTCGCTCGCATGCGCTCTCAAACTCAACCTTGGTCTTGCTTTTTGTGCCGAGAGCCTCAAAGGCACCAAATAAGCCTGCTTTATGGAGGTCGTAGGCAAATTTTTGATGCAGCGCTTGTACGGCAAATAGGAGTTGGTCGTGGCCTGCAAAAACTTCTTCCAAAATGCGATCTTGTCTGTACTGCGAGATCCTGACCCGAAGAAGATCAATCATCGCTCCATCGCCCTGTCCAGAAACCAGATAAGTCCGACGTGGCTCGTCTAGGCTCGGCTGGCCAACGGTCTCGTTGCGCCAATAAGAAAGAACTCCATCGCGCTCAAGCCCGAAGCCAACCGCAAGAATGACCATGTCGAAATCATCCGACATCCCTGTCGCTAAACTGATTCTGCCTTTGTGCGCGGCGCCGTCAGCGGGATCGCGTTCTTCACCAACCCACTCAATGCGTAAACGCTTACCGGGACGAGGTGTCTCGTGAATTTGCAAATGCCGCGCATTGCAATAGAGCCTTACCGAATCGTTGCTCGACGCGTGAACTATCTTTCCCCACTGAGCAAGCACCTGAACGACCACGTCAGAAGCACGCGCCGCTGTCCAGTTCAAGATTGGAAGCATCGCCACGCTCGCTTGACTACCCGTCTTCGGCCAGTCGTAGATCCTTGGGTGAAGCCACCGTGAATCGCTTCCTTGCTGTAGTGGAAGTAGAGCGTCGCGCTGTTCGAATAGGGTGAGTTCAGCTAGAACACCTTTTGCAAGCAAACTTGCGGCAACGGACAAGCCAGCAAAACCGGCCCCTACGATCGCAATTTTCTTGCGCTTCGTAGATGAGTTTTTGTCTGCGGAAATTGACGCAGGCAGCAACTCTGATTCAATCGCAGACCAAGCGAGATTTAGAGCTCGAACCTGCTGACTAAACACCGTAACCCCTGTGTCAAACGTGCCAACCATGTAGAGGCAAGAGCCATCAACACGGTACGTCTTTAGCAACTCCAAGGCTGCCGCACGTGAGACATCGGTCATGGGGCTTCTTCCACAGGCATGCTATCTAACCATTGATGAACCGCTGTCGGGTCAACATGGTCGTCAACCACAAGAAGTCTTTCGCGCGGCAGCTTATTCGTGAGTTCGTCAAGATGCATGCATGCGCTTCGAACATATTGCCGGAACGAGTCTTCGGTGGGACGTGACCTGCGCTCAATCCGCTCAACGATGATTTCCGGAGTTTGTCTGAGAAACAAGTATCCGGTTGGGGGGCCTAGCCTTTCCAGCACGAGGGCACGAATCGCCTCGTAGGCTGGAAGATCATCAGCTAACCTCAATGAGGCCCAAAGCCAGTCCGTTTCGAACGACCAGTCGCAGAAAGCAATCGTGTCACTAGGGACTGTCGAAACGAGGTGCGCATGCTGCAACAGAAAAGACAAGTCATAGCCAAGATACCCAAGCGCTGCAATCGAGGTACTGTCACCCCAGAATGGATTGCGCTCGTGGTCTTCAGGGAGGAGTCGTCCTGAAGCGGCCGTTAAACGCTTCGCCAAAGTGGTTTTTCCTGATCCGAATACGCCAAGAATCTCCACGCGACGCGCGCGAGCTTTCGCGTCAAATTTAGGGGCTGAAAGTGTGACCATGGCTGATTGTGCACTTCGAGAGAGGTAACACTATCAGCTAGGGCGGGTTCGTCATCTACATCAGCCAACTAGCTGAAACCGGTCGGCTGGCGTATGTGCTTTTTGACGGTCCATATCGAACAGTAAGACCGCAGGATGCTCAACTGCGACATAGAGGACAAATCAGCTTTTGGGGCTGACCTGACTTGGCTCTAGAGAGTTGCCTTGAGCGCTACGCCTGTCGCTGATCAGAGGAAGCGACACGCACTGTCGCTGAGACACTGGTACGTAGCAACGATCTATGGTTTTACTTCCGCTATCGCTTCGAGAGCGATGAGTCCGTTCGCAGGGACTGGGCTGACCGCAACCGGCATCACCTCTGCGGCATATCCTTCACCGAGTAGCCGAGGCTAACCGTCGCATCCTCCGGAATAGCCGGCATCGTCGCATTCCAAGCCGCCCAATCCGCCCGCATTGCAGCCAACCTCCCCGGCTCCTTCTTCCCCAGATTAGCCCGCTCGCGCTCATCCGCAGGAATGTTGAACAGGTACTCGTTCCCGTCCACCTTCAAATACTTCCAGTCCCCATCGCGCATCGCTTCCTGCCCGCGATGGTTCATGCGCCAGTGCAGCGGCCGGCGAAAGCTCTTCGACGCATCCTTGAGTACAGGCATCAGCGACACGCCGTCCAGCGGATAGTCCGGGTGCGCTGAAACCCCGGCCGCGTCGAGCATGGTGGCCGACCAATCCATGGTCATGCACAGCTGCGCGCTCTCGCCGCCCTTGCCGATCACCGCGGGCCAGTGCGCGATCCATGGCACGCGGATGCCGCCTTCGGTCAGGTCCATCTTGCCGCCTACCAGTGGCCAGTTGTCCGAGAAGCGTTCGCCGCCGTTGTCGCTGGTGAACACCACCAGCGTGTTGTCGGCCATGCCGTGCTTTTGCAGCGCGGCCATGATCCAGCCGATGCCTTCGTCCATGTGATGAATCATGCGGCGGTACACATGAATGTTGCCGCCGGCCAGGTCGAACAGGTTGTCCTTCACGGCGGGCGCCTTGGCGGCGTCGTCACGCGTTTCCCATGGCCAGTGGGGGGCGGTGTAGTGCAGGCTCAGGAAGAAGGGCGCTTCCTGCTTTGCCATGCGCTCCACATACTCGACCGCGCGTTTGGAGAGGATGTCGGTGAGGTAGCCCTCTTCTTGCTTGTCTTCTTCGCCAAGCCACAGGTCGTGGCGGCCGGTGGAGTCGCAATGCGTGAAGTAGTCGACACCGCCCGACATGGGCCCGAAGAATTCGTCGTACCCCGAGCGCAGTGGGCCGAAGGTGGGCGGGTAGCCCAGGTGCCATTTACCGATGAGCGCGGTCTGGTAGCCGCTGGCCTTCAGCAATGAAGGCAGGGTGGGGTGGTCGGTGGGCAGGCCTAGCGTGGTGCTGCCGCGGCTCTTGCTGTTGATGGGCTCTTCGGCGGCGCCGCGCAGGCGGTACTGATAGCGGCCGGTGATCATGCCGAAGCGGGTAGGCGAGCACACGGGCGAGTTCGCGTAGCCCTGCGTGAGCTTCAGGCCGTTGGCGGCCAGGCCGTCGAGCACGGGCGACACGGGGCCGAACACGGCATCGCGGCCGCCGTAGCAGCCGAGGTCTGCATAGCCGAGGTCGTCGGCAACGATGAAGATGATGTTGGGTCTTGTGGTCATGTCTCTTTGACGTTCTTCTTGAAGGGGTTCAGGGCTGGTAGCCCGACTTCTGCACCACCGGCGCCCACTGCGCGCGGTAGGCCTTGAGCATGGCGGCGGTCTGCGCCTGGGTGCTCACCACCGGCGTCATGCCGGAGTCCTTGAACTTGCGTTGCGTGTCCGGGTCCTGCATGACTTCGCGGATCAGGTTGGACAGGCGCTCGACCTTGTCCTTGGGCATGCTGTTCGGCGCGAAGAAGGTGTTCCAGCCGGTGGCGGAGAGATCGAGGCCGGCTTCCTTGAAGGTGGGCACGTTCGGCGCAAAGGGCGAGCGCTTGGCGCCCGACAGCGCCAGGATGCGCAGCTTGCCCGCAGCATGCTGGGGCACCACCACGTCTTCGGTGTCCACCGCAATGGGCACCTGCCCGCCGATCAGGTCGTTCAGCAGCGGGGCCGAGCCGCGGTAGCCGATCACCTGGGTCTGCACGTTGGCCTTTTCTCCGACCATGAGGCCGAAGAAGTGCGGCAGGCTGCCGGTGGCCGGCACGCCCACGTTGGCCTGCGTGGGGTTGGCGCGCATCCACGCGAGCAGGTGGTTCAGTTCGCGCACGGGCAGGCTGGGCGAGACGGCCAGCGCAAAGTTGTAGTCGTTGACGTACGACACGGGCACGAAGTCGCGCTCGGGGTCGTAGTTGTTGTCCTTGAAGACCAGCGGCGCGACGATCATCACGGCGGGGTTGGCGAGCATCAGCACGTTCTGGTTGGCGGGCGTGATCTTCACCTGCTGCGCCGCAAGGCGGCCGCCCGCGCCGGGCTTGTTGTCTACCACCACCGCCACGCCCAGCTTTGCGCCGAGCTTGTCGCCCACGATGCGCGCCACGCGGTCGGTGGCGCCGCCGGGGGCGTAGCCGACCACGATATGCAGGGGGGTGTCGAACTTGGCCTGGGCGCTTGCCTGGGTGGCGAAGGCCGCCGCAAAGCCGGCAATGGCCAGCAGGCCGGCGGCGCGGCGGGTGAAAAGGGAGGTCGGCAGCATGATGGGCAAGTCCTTGTCGTCGTCTTCGGTCGGGCGGTGACCAGTAAGTGTGACCGCGAGGCTCGCGGTTGCGGACGATTCTGAAGACGCTGCGTTCGATTGATCAAATCAACCATTGCCGGGGTTTACCCCGCGACAACACCGGCCTCATCAGTCCACCTTCATGCCGGTTGCCTTGACGATGCGGCCGTAGCGCGCCTGGCTGGCGGCCAGGTGCTCGCTGGCTGCGTTGCCGGTTTCTCCCAGCGGCACCATGTCGAGCGAGGCCAGCCGGGCCTTGACCTCGGGCAGGGCCATCGCCTTCTGCAGCGAGGCGCGCAGCGTCTGCATGACCGGCTCGGGCGTGGCGGCGGGCACCATCGAGATATAGAGCACTTCGAACTCCAGGCCCTTCAGGCCCAGTTCGCCCACGGTGGGCACCTGCGGCAGCAGCGGCGAGCGTTGTTTGCCGGTAACGGCCAGCGCGCGCAGCTTGCCCGACTGCACCTGCGGCAGCAGGCCTGGTGTGGCGAGGATGCCGGCCTGTACTTCGTCACCCATCAGTGCCAGCACGGCGGGCGAGTTGCCCTTGTAGGGCACGTGCGTGATCTTCGCGCCCGTTTCGCTGGCGAAGATCTCGGCGGCAATGTGGCCGGGGCTGCCGTTGCCTGCCGAGCTGAAAGTGGCCGGCTCGGCCTTGGCCTGCGCAATGAACTCGGGCAGCGTCTTCGCCTTGACGCCCGGGGCCACGCCGAAGCTCAGGCCAGAAGAGCTGAAGATCATCAGCGGCTTCAGGTCTTTGGCCGCGAAGGGCATCGACGCGTACAGGTGCGGGTTGATGGTGAAGGTGCTGTCGATGCCCAGCAGCACCGTGTAGCCGTCGGCCGGGCTCTTGGCGACCAGGTCGGCGCCGATGTTGCCGCCGGCACCGGGCCGGTTGTCGACGATGAAGGGCTGCTTCAGGTCTTTCTGCAGCGCATCGGCCAGCGCGCGGCCGAGGATGTCGATGGGGCCGCCCGCCGGGAAGTTGGTGAGGAACTTCACCGCCTTGGTGGGGTAGGGCGCATCGGCTGCGGTGGCGTGGGGGGCGATGGTGCCAAGGGCGAGTGCCGCGCAGGTAGTGATGGCAATGGCAAGGCGGCGTGTGCCGCCGAAGGCTTTCGGTGAACCGGTGGTCATGTCTCTGTTGTCTCCTTATGTCTTTGTATCGAAGGCAACTCTAGGAGGCTGGCGCGGGCTGCACAACTGAAAGCTCTTCTGCCAGGTATTCCCGATGGTTATATTCAAACGGCCGCTCGCACAATGAAATCCCCATGTCAGCCATGAACTTTGCGCGCCTGAAGCTGCGCCATCTGCAATGCCTCGTGATGGTGGCGCAAGAGCGCAACCTCGTGCGCGCGGCCGAGGCGCTGTCGCTTACACAGCCGGCGGTGTCCAAGACCGTTGCCGAGCTGGAAGAGATCGTCGGCCGCCAGCTGCTGCTGCGCCGCCGCCGCGGCGTGGAGCTCACGCCGGCCGCCGAGGTGCTGGTGCGCCATGCCGTCTCTGCCCTGCGCGGCCTGCGCGAAGGCATGGGCCTGGCCATGGACCAGCCCGAGGCCGACCAGTTGCGCGTGGCCGTTGGCGCCTTGCCGAACATGGTGGCCAACCTGCTGCCCGAAGCCGTCGCCCTGCTGAACGACGCTCATCCCGCGCTGCGTGTGCGCGTGATGAGTGGCACCAACGCACAGCTCATGACGCAGCTGCGCCAGGGCGAAATCGACGTCGTGCTCGGTCGCCTCGCGCAAGCCTCGGCCATGGCTGACCTGGCATTCGAGCAGCTCTTCAGCGAGCCCCTGCTGCTGGTGGTGCGCCCCGGCCATCCGCTCGCGTCACGGCGCAAGCCGACGCTCGACGCGCTGGCCGCGCACCCGCTGGTGTTGCCGGTGTCGGGCACGCTCATCAGGCACACGGCCGATGCCTTCCTGATCGCGCAAGGCCTGGCGCTGCCCAATCGGCTGGTGGAGGCGACCGACACGAGCTTCGTGGTGGGGCTGCTGCAGCGCTGCGACGCAGTATGGTTCGCGCCGCAAGGAGCGGTGGAAGGCTTCATCGCGCGCGGCGAGTTGAAGCGCGTGGCCATCGACACGTCGAGCACCGAAGGCCCGGTCGGGTTCACGGTGCGCCGCAGCGGCGAACTGGGGGAGGGCGCGCGGCTGCTGCTCGCGACGATCCGCGGGATCGTGCTCAAGCGAAAGGGTTGAGGCCCTAGGCGGGAGCCTTGAGGTCGTTTTCCCGCAGCATCACGGGCTCCATCGAGCCCTGTGCCAGCCGGCGCCGCACGGCCGCGTCGATTTCCTGGGCATGAAGGCCGTAGGTGTTCAGTGGGTCGGCGTCTTCGCCGGTGCGGTAGTGATAGCGCAGGGTTTCCCTTCCGATGCTCGCGTTCACGTCGTGGCCTTCCACCGCCACCGAAAAGCGCACCGTGCCCGAAGCGTCGTGAAAGAAGGGGGCGTCAGCCATCGCAAGGCCTGGTGTGTGTCATGGGAGTCCTTTCGGTGATGCGCAGAAAGACATCCGCGTGGGGCACTCTAGTCCTTAATGCCGGTGGCGTCTGTCCGGTCTCACGCTTATGCTCTCGCCGGCATGGACATACAGAGGAGGAGCAGCCGATGAGTTCGTTGGAAGAAGTCTGGGCCTACCGCGAGGAGACCCTTTACCCGCAGCTGTTCGGTGAAAAGCACAACGGCATCTTCGTGCTGGACCACGACGACTTCACGTCGCTGGGCGCCGAAAACGTCGATCCGCGCTGGCTGCACCTCGGCGTGTTCGAGTTCGAGCCGACGCCCGCGCGCAACTCGTGGCTCTACGTTACTTCGGGCGGATCGACGCCCTGGGAGACGGAGTCTGCCGACTACAACCCCGAGGAATATTCATGGCTGGGCTCCGAGCTGGTCATCGAAGTGCCCTCGCAGCCCAAGGACCAGTGGCCGATCAAGCTGCTGCGCCGGCTGCTGGCCTACAACGTGCTGCTCGCGCACGGGCAATTCGGTGAAGACAAACCGTTGCTCGACTACGGCGGCCGCATCCCCATTGGCGATGTGATCCGCGAGAAGGGCGCCATCGGCCTGCGCTGCGTTGTGCTGGCGGAGCCGAAGCACTATCCCGCCACGGGGCAGCTGGCCTCGGGTCAATTCGACTTTCTTCATGCCGTGGGCATTACCGATTCAGAAAAGGACTGGGCCAGGGCGCACAGCTCTGAAGCGCTAGTGCGGCTGCTCGAAGTGCACGGCGGCTTCCCGGTGACGGACCCGCGACGCAAGGCCGTCGCATGAGCCGTGCAAAAGGAGCTACAGCCGCACCAACAAAGTCCGAACCGTCGCGTGAGCGTGCGCTCGAGCTGGCCGAGTCGCTGCATGCGATGGGCCCGATCGAGGTCAAGCGCTTCTTCGGCGGCTTCGGTCTGGTCATGCAGGGTGTGCAGTTCGCCTTCGTCATGAAGAGCACGCTCTACTTGCGAGTGGACGACACCACTCACCCGGAGTTCGAACGCATCGGAGCAACGCCTTTCACGTATGCCACGCGCGTCTCGAACGTCAAGGTGGCGAGCTACTACCAGGCGCCGGTCGATGCGATGGACGATCCGCACGTGCTGCGCGAATGGGCCGTGAAGGCATATGCGAGCGCGGTGGGCGCGCAGCGGCCTAAGCCTGCTGCGCCGCGCAAGAAGCGCCCCGCTCAGGCGCCGACGTAGGCCGCGAGATGCTCGCCCGTGAGGGTGGAGCTGGCGGCGACGAGGTCGGCGGGCGTGCCTTCGAACACGACCTGGCCGCCGTCATGCCCAGCGCCGGGGCCGAGGTCGATGATCCAGTCGGCGTGCGCCATTACCGCCTGGTGGTGCTCGACGACGATGACTGACTTGCCTGCATCCACCAGCCGGTCGAGCAGGCCGAGCAGTTGCTCGACGTCGGCAAGGTGCAGGCCGGCTGTCGGCTCGTCGAGCACGTACACGCCGCCTTTTTCCGCCATGTGAGTTGCCAGCTTGAGCCGCTGCCGCTCGCCGCCTGAAAGCGTGGTGAGCGGCTGGCCCAGGCTGAGGTAGCCGAGCCCGACGTCGGCCAGCCGGTCGAGGATGGCGTGCGCAGCCGGCGTGCGTGCATCGCCAGCGCCGAAGAACTCTTTGGCTTCAGTCACCGACATGGCGAGCACTTCGCTGATGTCGCGCCCGCCGAAGTGATGCTCCAGCACCGAGGCGTGAAAGCGCTTGCCCTCGCACTCCTCGCAGGTGGTGGCAACGCCGGCCATCATCGCGAGGTCGGTGTAGATGACGCCCGCGCCGTTGCAGGCGGGGCAGGCGCCCTCGGAGTTGGCGCTGAACAACGCAGGCTTCACGCCGTTGGCCTTTGCGAACGCATTGCGGATAGGGTCGAGCAGCCCGGTGTAGGTGGCAGGGTTGCTGCGCCGCGAGCCGCGGATCGAGCCCTGGTCTACCGACACCACGCCCGCGCCAGCAGGAATCGACCCGTGCACGAGCGAGCTCTTGCCGGAGCCGGCCACTCCCGTCACGACGACCAGCACGCCGAGCGGTACATCGACGCTCACGTTGCGCAGGTTGTGCGTCTTCGCGCCGCGAATCGGCAGCTTGCCCGTGGGCTTGCGCACCTTCTTCTTGAGAGCGGCCCGGTCGTCGAGGTGCCGGCCGGTGAGAGTGTTGCTGGCCCGCAGTGCTTCGACGGTGCCCTCGAAACAGACGGTGCCACCGGCAGTGCCCGCACCGGGGCCGAGGTCGACGACGTGGTCGGCGATGGCGATGGCCTCCGGCTTGTGCTCCACCACGAGCACGGTGTTGCCCTTGTCGCGCAGCCGCAGCAACAGGCTATTCATGCGCTGGATGTCGTGGGGGTGCAGCCCGATGGTCGGCTCGTCGAAGACGTAGGTCACGTCGGTGAGCGAGGAGCCGAGGTGGCGAATCATCTTCGTGCGCTGCGCCTCGCCGCCGGAGAGCGTGCCCGAGGGCCGGTCGAGGCTCAGGTAGCCGAGCCCGATTTCCACGAACGAGTCGAGCGTGTGCGCCAGCTTGGCGAGCAGCGGCGCCACAGAAGGCTCGTCGAGGCCGCGCACCCATTCGGCCAGGTCGCTGATCTGCATGGTGCAGGCATCGGCAATGCTGATCTTCTTGATTTTCGAAGACCGGGCCGCCTCGCTGAGGCGGGTGCCTTCGCACTCGGGGCAGGTGCTGAACGTTACTGCCCGCTCCACGAAGGCGCGGATGTGCGGCTGCATGGCATCGACGTCCTTGGCTAGGAAAGACTTCTGCACCTGCGGAATCAGCCCCTGGTAGGTGAGGTTGATGCCATCGACCTTGATCTTGGTCGGCTCCTTGTGGAGCAGGGCGTCGAGCTCTTTCTTGGTGAACTTGCGGATCGGCTTGTCGGGGTCGAAGAAGCCGCAGCCGTTGAAGATGCGGCCGTACCAGCCCTCCATGCTGAAGCCGGGAATGGTGAGCGCGCCCTCGTTGAGCGACTTGCTGTCGTCGTAGAACGCCGTCAGGTCGAAGTCGGTAACGGCGCCCCGGCCTTCGCAGCGCGGGCACATGCCGCCGGTGCGGTTGAAGCTTTGCTTCACGGTCTTGCTGGCGCCGCGTTCGACGGTGATGACGCCGGTTGCCTTGACCGATGGCACGTTGAAGGCAAAGGCGCTGGGCGAGCCAATGTGCGGCTTGCCGAGGCGGCTGAAGAGAATGCGCAGCATCGCGTTGGCGTCGGTGGCGGTGCCGACGGTGGAGCGCGGGTCGCCGCCCATGCGCTCCTGGTCCACGATGATCGCGGTCGTCAGGCCGTCGAGCACGTCGACCTCGGGCCGCGCCAGCGTTGGCATGAAGCCCTGCACGAAGGCGCTGTAGGTTTCGTTGATGAGCCGCTGCGATTCCGCGGCGATGGTGCCGAACACCAGCGAACTCTTGCCCGAGCCCGAGACGCCGGTGAACACCGTCAGCCGCCGTTTGGGCAGCTCGACGCTGATGTCCTTGAGGTTGTTCACGCGCGCGCCCTGCACGCGGATCAGGTCGTGGTGGTCGGCGGCGTGCGGTGCGTTCTTCTGCGTGTCCTTCGAGTCCTTCTTTGGGGCCTTGCTCATCGTGTCTCCGTGTCTCCGTCTTTGGGGTGATGGGTCAGCGCAGTTGCTGGATGCGGATCATGTTGCCCGCCGGGTCTCGCACGGCGCAGTCGCGAACGCCGTAGGGCTGCTCGGTCGGCTCTTCGACGATCTCGGCCTTGGCGGCCTGCAGCCGCGCGAAGGCGCCGTCGAGGTCCTTGGTGGCAAACAGGATCGTGGCGTAGGTGCCCTTGGCCATCATCTCGGCGATGGTGCGGCGCTCGTCGTCGGTGAGGCCGGGTGTGGCGGCCGGCGGATACAGCACGATCGAAATGCCGGGCTGGCCGGCGGGGCCGATCGTGATCCAGCGCATGCCGCCGTATCCGACGTCGTTGCGAATCTCGAAGCCGAGGGTGTCGCGGTAGAAGGCGAGCGAGGTTTCCGGGTCGTCGTGCGGGAGGAAGGTCGAGTGAATGGTGATGTTCATGGCGATAGTGCTAGGTAGGCAGGGGTGGCGATGCTAGCTGCGGCTCCGGGGCCGGCGCTTCTCGATTCCTGATCGGTCGTGTCACCTGCTTGGCCACGCATGAAGGCATTCCCTCGGTCGCGCTCGCTTCCTGGCGCCGGTAGCTGCCGGGCGGCATGCCGACGAGTTCGGTGAAGCGGGTGGTGAAGGTGCCCAGCGATCCGCAGCCGACCGCGAAGCAGACCTCGGTAACGCTCAGGTCGCCGCGGCGCAGCAGCGCCATTGCGCGCTCGATGCGCCGCGTCATCAGGTAGGCATACGGCGGCTCGCCGTAGGCGATGCGGAACTGGCGGCTGAGGTGCCCGGCCGACATGCCCGCGTCGCGGGCGAGCGTTTCAAGGTCCAGTGGCTGCGCGTATTCGCGGTCGATCCGGTCGCGAACGCGGCGCAGCCGTGCGAGGTCGCGCAGTTGCTGCGCGGCGGTGGGTCTGCTGGTCATCCGGCGGATCGTGCCACGGTGCGCCGCAGTGCTCAAGCCGAGTGGGGCGTTCGAGATCAAGGGGCTTTTGAATCGCAGATCGGCCGCTTGGTCTAATGGTGGACTCATGAGAAAAGTCGACCCCGAACGCCAGTCGCTGGTCGACGCCCTGCGCGGCTTCGCGCTGCTGGGCATTCTTGTCGTGAACATCGCGAGCTTTTCCTCGACCTACTACGGCGTCGGCGTGCCCGACCCGATGGCGCAGTCGGCACTGGAGCGCGCGGCCCTGCTCGTCAGGACGCTGGTGTTCGAGACCAAGTTCTACCTGCTGTTCTCCTTTCTCTTCGGCTACAGCTTCACTTTGCAGATGCGCGCGGCCGAACGCGACGGCAAGCCCTTCGCGCCGAGCCTGCTGCGGCGCCTGGGGGCGCTGTGGGTTATCGGCCTGTTGCATGCGGTGGTGCTGTATCACGGCGACATCCTCACCACCTATGCGGTGCTGGGCGCGGTGCTGCTGATGCTGCGGCGGCGCAGCGATGTGTTCCTCGCGCGCTGCGCGGTCGGGCTGGTACTGGCGACGGCGCTGCTCTGGGCTGGCATGGGGTATCTGTGGGCGCTGGCCGGCATTCCGCAGGACACGATGCGCAATGCCTACGGCGAGGCGGCTGCGGCACTGGGGGCCTATCGCGGAACGCCCGCCACGGTGATCGTCCAGCACCTGCGCGAGCTGTCGCAGATCTGGTGGGTCACGGGGCTTGTGCAGGCGCCGACGGCGCTGGCGATGTTCTTCGCGGGCTTCATCGCCGGGCGGCGCGGACTCTTCGCAAATGCCGATGCGCATCGCGCGCTGTTCCGGCGACTGCTGTTCTGGGGGCTGGCCATCGGGCTGCCGGGGGCCCTGGTGTATGCCTTTCCGTCGATACGGCTGGACAACGCCGTCCGCGAGCTCTACGGCCTCGCGGCCACGCTGCTGACGGCGCCTTTTCTTGCCGCCGCCTATGCCTCAGGCCTGGTGCTGCTGATGCAGACGCCGCGCGGTCACGTGCTCGAAGGCCTGCTGGCGCCGGCGGGGCGCATGGCGCTGACCAACTACCTGATGCAGTCGCTGGTGTGCGCATGGCTCTTCCTGGCGTACGGGCTGCGCTGGATCGGCACGGTCGGCCCGCTCGCGGCAACGGCCATCGCCTTCGCGATCTTCGCGGCGCAGTTGGTGCTGAGCCGCTGGTGGATGAGCCGCTTCGTCTACGGGCCGGTGGAGTGGCTGCTGCGCGCGTTCACGAACCTCGCGCTTCCTGCGATGCGTCGCAGGCGCTGATCCCTGATCGCAGCGTTTACGGTGGCGGAAGTGGCCGCGACCACAGCCACGCCAGCACCGTCGCCATGCACGCGATGGCCAGCACGGCGAGCCAGGTGCGGTGTGCGGTGAAAGAAACGATCACCGCGCACACCGCCATCGTTGCCGTCGCGCTCCACTTGGCGCGGCGGCTCACGGTACGGCCGTTGGCCCAGTTGTGCAGCAGCGGGCCGAACAGGCGGTGATTCAGCAGCCAGGCGTGCAGCCGCGGCGAGCTGCGGGCGGCGGCCCAGGCGGCCATCAGGATGAACACCGTCGTCGGCATGCCGGGCACGACGACGCCGATGAGGCCGAGCACCAGGCACAGCAGCGCAAAGCCGTACAGCAGGGCCCGCGTGAGCGCGGAGTTCCGTTCGGGGGCCGGCGGCTCTGGCTTCAAGGCTGGATCAGGCCACAGCCTGCTGGTGTTCGCGCTCCTGGCTGCCTTCGCTCGCGATGCGCGTCTTCGGCAGGAACTGCGGGTACTCGCGCTGCATGAAATCGATCAGCCCCTCGCGCACGCTGCAGCGCAGGTCGAAGGCCAGGCCCGAGGTGGCGGCGGTGCAGAGCACGCGGACCTGCATGGTGCGCTCGGTGGCGTCGGTCACGCGCAGGTTGAAGAAGCGGCCGTCCCACTCGGGCGCGGCCTTCACGATGCGCTCTGCCTCTTCGCGCAGCGGCGCGAGCGGCATGCCGTAGTCGACGTAGATGAAGACCGAGCCGAGCAACTGGGCCGAGTGACGCGTCCAGTTCTGGAACGGCTTCTCGATGAAGTAGGTCAGCGGCAGGATCAGGCGCCGGTCGTCCCAGATGCGGATGACGACGAAGGTGCCGGTGATTTCTTCGACGCGGCCCCATTCGCCTTCGACCACCAGCACGTCGTCGATGCGGATCGGCTGCGCCAGCGCAATCTGCAGGCCGGCGATGAGGTTGCTGAACACCGGCTTGGCCGCAAGACCGGCCACGATGCCGATCACGCCGGCCGAGGCCAGCAGGCTCGCGCCCACCTGGCGCGCGCCGGGAAAGGTCATGAGCATCATCGCGCCGCCGGCCACCACGACCACTGTCATGGCGGTGCGCGCGAGCACGCGGGTCTGCGTGAGCACGCGGCGGGCCTGCAGGTTGTCGGCGATGTCGGAGGGGTTCTGCGCCAGCACGCCGTCGGCGAAACCGCTGATGGCTTTCACCGTGAGCCAGGTGGCGGCGGCGATGAGCAGCAGTCCGTTGAGGTGGCGAACGTTGCCGATGAAGCGCAGGTCGTCAGGCGCCGCCTGGAAGATGAGCAGCAGCGCAACCAGCGGCAGCACGAGCCGCGCCGGCGCGTTGCAGTTGATCACCATCGCGTGCACCGTGGGTACGGGGCGGGTGATGCGCTTCAGGACAAGGCCGCCGATGCGGTGAACCAGAAGAGCGAGCGGGATGGCGACGAGGATGGCAATCCATGTGCCGAACCAGGGGTGGGCAAGTATCTCTTTGGTCATCAGGCGGTGGTCGTCGTGGCTGCTGTTGTCTCGTTCAGTGGTTGAAGAATTCGCGCCGCGTCGTCGCGCAGCTGCGTGGCCAGGGCCGTGGCCAGGTCGAGCCGGCGCAGCAGCCAAGGGCTGATGTCGTTGTCGAACGGGTCGGGCAGGGGGATCGGGCCACCGACGGTGGTCGAGCCGGCGCTCTCGGGGTGAGAGGGGCCGGTGGTGGGAGTGGTTCCGATGGCCGCCTCGATGCGCTGCGCGGTGCGGCTGATGGGGCCCTCGACCTCTGCCGGCGTGAGGCGGTCGCGCCGCAGCACGAGCATCGACTTCACCGCGCTCAGTTGCGCGAGCAGCTGGTAGCTGTGCGCCTGCAGGTGTTCGAGCGGCTCCAGCGGCGGTTGCACCGCGCGCGGCTCCGACAGCGAGCGCTGCGTGGCCTGCACCAGCGCCGAGAGGCTGTCGTAGGCCTCGCGGCGCGCGAGACGCCATTCGAGTTCGGGGCTGCTGTCGATGGCCTGCAGCTGGCCCAGGCCGAGCGCCAGGCGCGCATGCCGGGCCTGCGCGGTGAGCACGCGCGACACCAGCGCCGGAATCTGCGTGCGCTCCCACGAGGGCAGCACGTAGCAGAAGCCCCAGGCCAGCGCTGCGCCGATGAGCGTGTCGGCGATGCGCTCGAACAGCGCGAAGATGGGCGCCACGCCCACGTTCAGCATGTGGGCCTGCACCAGGCCGAGCACGGTGGCCGCCACGGCGGTGATGAGGTAGCGCCGCACCGCGAAGCTGTGCGCAATGGCCTGCGCCACGGTCACGATCACCAGCAGCATCAGCGCCGACGGGTGCGCCGACAGCAACCCCACCGCGAGCACGCAGCCCAGCAGCGTGCCGGCCACGCGCGCGTTGCGCCGCTCCAGCGTCTGCGAGAGGCTGCCGCGCAGCACGACCACGATGGTCAGCAGGATCCAGTAGTCGTGAGAGCCCCAGGGCATCGACACGGCGATGGCGTAGCCGGCGGCAATGGCCAGCGCGGCGCGGATGGCGTGGCGCAGCGGCGGCTGGTCCCAGCGCCAGAGCGTGAGGAAGGGGCGCAGCGACCAGTCGGTCGGGCTCACGAACAGCTGCCAGTTGGCGCGCACCACGGCAAGGTTGGGCTCGGCATCGCCGCGCGCCATGGCCGACAGGCGCAGCACTTCGTCGTTGATGTGGCCGATGCGGCTGGCCAGTCCGCGAGCGAGCATGGCGGCCGTGGGACCGATGTGGCCGCCGCCTCCGCCGTGCATGTTTGCGCTGTCGTCGGCCGAAACGTGGATGGCCGCGAGGCGCGGGCGCCGGTCGGCTACGGCCTCGGGGTGGCGGCCCATCATGAGGGCGTCGGCCAGCGCGATGGTTTCGTCGGCGAGTTCTTCGAGCACGCAGCGCATTTCGATCAGCGCCTCGGCATGCGCGGGGTGTGCGCGCAGGGTGTCGAGGTCGAGTTCGCTGGCCAGCAGCTGGTCGCGCATTTCGAGCACGATCACCAGCATGGCGGCCAGGCGCTGGCGGCGCGGGGTGCGCGGCGATTCGAGCACGATGTCGCGCGTGGCCTGCAGCTGGTCGGCCAGCGCGGCCTGTTCACGAAGCAGTTGGCCCAGCACCGGCGCGGGGGTGTCGCGCACGTCGCGGGTTTCGTCCTGCGGCAGGAACTGGCTGGCCTCGGTGCGCATCAGCGCGGCCAGCGAATACAGCACGTCGGCTACCGACTGGGTGCGAAAGCGCCCGTTGAGCGCCAGGTTGGCGAGCGTGGCCCAGATCACGTACAGGCCCGCGCCCAGGCCGAAGTGCCAGGTGCGCTCCAGCGCGTCGGGCATGCCGGTGGGCGCCGGCGTGGCCATGGAGAACACCATCGAGAACATCACCGCGATCGCGATCGGGATGCCCCGCTTGCCCCAGGCCATGGCCAGGAAGGCCATGAAGGTGGCGGGCACCAGCAGCAGCCCGAGGCGGATTGGCGCGGTGTGCAGCATCTGCACGGCAAAGAACAGCGGCAGGCCGATGAGCGGCGCCGGCAGCATCTGGAAGAACTTGCCGCGGCGCGGGCCGGGCAGGTCGGGCGGCGCGGTGACGATCACGCCGGTGGCGGCGGCCGAGGCCGCGATGGTGCCGAGCCAGAAGTGGATGCCGCCCGAGATGAACAGCAGGCCCAGCGCAACGGTGAGCCCGCTCGCGACGTAGTGGCTCAGCGCAATGCGCAGAGCGGCACGAACGCGGGGCGCGGCGTTGGGCCCCAGCATCGTCACTTGGCGGAAGCGTCGCCCTCGCGGGGCTGGGAAGGCTGGGAAGACTGGGGAGAGGCACCGTTGGCGGGCGCGTCACGGCGCACGCGCGTGAGCTTGCGGGGAGCGGGCTTCGCTTCGGCAGCGGCCGGGGTGGCGCCTTCGGCAGCTTCGTCGGCAAAGTCGACCACGGTGCTGCGGGCGTAGAGGTCGACCGAGGCATCGTCCGCGTTCGACTTGGTCGAGGCGGACACGGCGCGCACGCGGTCGCTGGCGCGCAGCTTGTCGTCGACGTTGGCGAACTTGGAGTACTTGGCGAGCAGCGGCACCAGCTGGCCATAGATGCGCGGGGCGCCGGCCAGGCATTCGCGCTGCTCGAGGAATTCGGGCTCGCCCGTGAAGTTGCCGATGAGGCCGCCGGCCTCGGTGACCAGCAGCGAACCCGCGGCCACGTCCCAGGGGTTCAGGCCGGTTTCGAAGAATGCGTCGGTGAAGCCGGCGGCCACGTAGGCCAGGTCGAGCGCAGCGGCGCCGGGGCGGCGCAGGCCGGCCGCGCGGGGCATCATGTCCGCCATGATGGCCAGGTACTGCTTGAAGTTGTCGCCGGTGCGGAACGGGAAGCCGGTGGAAATCAGGCACTCGTTGAGGCGGGTGCGCTTCGAGACGCGGATGCGGCGCTCGTTCATGTAGGCGCCGCGGCCCTTGGTGGCGGTGAACAGGTCGTTGCGGGTGGGGTCGTAGACCACGGCCTGCTCGATCTTGCCGCGCACCGACAGCGCGATGGACACGCAGTACACCGGGAAGCCGTGGATGAAATTGGTGGTGCCGTCGAGCGGATCGATGATCCAGACGTAGTCGGAGTCTTTGGCGCCGTATTCGGTGCCCGATTCTTCGGCCAGGATGCCGTGCCCCGGGTATGCGCCAAGCAGCGTCTCGATGATCGCTTTTTCGCTGGCGTGATCGACTTCGGTGACGAAGTCGTTGACCTGCTTCTGGGAGATGCGCACGGCCTCGACGTCGAGGGCGGCGCGGTTGATGATCGCGCCGGCGGCGCGTGCGGCCTTGACGGCCACGTTGAGCATGGGATGCAGGTTGGGGGACGACATTCTGGATTGTGAGAAGAACGGTGGGGTTGGTCCCCCGGAGGCGACCCGGCGATGCGGGCGGCGAGAATCGGGCATTTTACCGGCTCCGCCCGTTAGTGTCTCCAAACCCGCCATGCGCACCCGTTTCATCCTGATCCAGACCAGTCACGCCGGCAATGTGGGCGCCGCCGCCCGCGCCATGAAAACCATGGGTTTCGACGACCTCGTGCTGGTGGCGCCCCGCTGGGCCAACGTGCTGCGGCGCGAGGAAACCATCCAGCGCGCGAGCGGTGCGCTCGACGTGCTGACCAACGCTCGCATCGTCGAAACCCTGGATGAAGCCCTGGACGGCGTGACTCACCTGTGCGCCACGGCCATGATCCCGCGCGACTTCGGCCCGCCCACCCGCACGCCCCGGGAGCACCTGGAGCCGCTGGCGAAGCAGGGCGACCAGCACGTGGCTTTCCTGTTCGGCTCCGAGCGTTTCGGCATGCGGAACGAAGACGTCTACCGCTGCAACGTGGCGCTGAGCATCCCGACCGACCCGAAGTTCGGCTCGCTCAACCTGGGCGCGGCAATCCAGGTGGTTGCTTATGAATGGCGGCTGGCGCTCGGCGGCTACGAGGTGCGCGAGGCCACCAACCCGGTGCAGGCGGCCGATGCGCAGGCGGTGGCCGGCATGCTCGACCATTGGGAGCGTTCGCTCGTGGAGATCGGCTTTCTCGACCCAGAGGCGCCCAAGAAGCTGATGCCGAGGCTGCAGCAGCTCTTCAACCGCGCCCAGCCCACACCGGAAGAGATCCACATCCTGCGCGGCATCGCCAAGGCCATGAGCGACGCCACCCGCCCGCCGCGAGGCTCGTAGCCTTTTAAAACCTTATCGCCTGTAAGCGATGACGGCGGGTTATAGACTGCCCGCCCCATATCGATATAACGACAAAAGGCAGCGATGTTCTCTCGACTGCGCGCCGACATCCGGTGCATCCTCGAACGCGACCCGGCCGCCCGCAGCGCCTGGGAAGTGATCACGGTCTACCCCGGCTTCCATGCCGTGGTGCTGCATCGCTGGGCGCACGCCTGTTGGACGCATGGCTTCAAGTGGCCCGCCCGCTTCATTGCGCACTGGGCTCGCTGGATGACCGGCATCGAGATTCACCCGGCGGCCAAGATCGGCGAGCGGGTGTTCTTCGACCATGCCATGGGGGTGGTGGTCGGCGAAACGGCCGAGATTGGCGACGGCTGCACCATCTACCAGGGCGTGACGCTGGGCGGCACCTCGCTCTACAAGGGCACCAAGCGGCATCCGACGCTGGGGCGCAATGTGGTGGTGAGCGCGGGGGCCAAGGTGCTGGGCGGGTTCGTCGTCGGCGACGGCGCCAAGATCGGCAGCAATGCGGTGGTCATCAAGCCGGTGCCGGCAGGGGCGACGGCGGTGGGCATTCCCGCACGCATCATCCCGTCGAAGACCGACGAGAGCGCCGATGTGGCCGAGCCGCAGAAATTCTCTGCCTACGGCATCACGCAGGACGACGATCCGCTGAGCCAGGCGCTGCGCGGGCTGGTCGACAGCGCATCGGGGCAGGAGCACCAGATCGCGCTGCTGTGGCAGGCCATCGAGAAGCTGTCGGCGCAGCCCGGCACCAAGGACTGCGTGCCCGGCGACGCGGCGCGCGACGAGAGCTTCGAGGCGGACAAGCTCACGCAGCTCATCGGCAAATAGCGAGCCCGGCCGGCCGGCCTGACTAGCCGGCGCGCTTGGCGGGCGCGTGCAGCGCCCCATGCACGTGGCCTGCGTGCTGGCTGAAGGTTTCGGGTGCGAGCGCGGCGGTGTCCAGCTCCTGCAGGATGCCGCAGGCGCTTGCCGATTCGGGGCCGCAGCACTGTTGGCGCAGCGCCTTCAACTGCTTTTCCAATGTCTTGAGCTCGGTGATGCGCGCGGCCACGTGGCCGATGTGGTCGTCCAGCAGCTGGTTGACCTCGCCGCAGTCTTCCTGTGGTGCGTCGCGAAATTTCAGCAGGCTGCGGATTTCGTCGAGGGTCATGTCCAGCGAGCGGCAACGGCGGATGAAACCCAGGCGCTGGGCGTGGTCTTCGTCGTAGATGCGGTAGTTGCCGTCGGTGCGCGCGGGCTCGGGCAGCAGTTGCTCGCGCTCGTAGTACCGGATGGTTTCGACCGGCGTGTTCGCGACCTTGGCCAGTTCACCGATTTTCATGATGCGGCAAATGTACGAGTGGAAATGAGCGGTTGACTCTACACCTGCTTCAGGGTTTCCAATCGATTCCATGACGAATCAGACCACTCTGAACCCGGTCACTCCGGCCCTTCACCCGCACGATCACGACCATGGTCACAGCCATGCGCACGGACACACGCATGCGCATGCTCCGGCCGAAACCTCCTGCTGCGGCAACCCGGTCTGCGGCTCGTCGCCAGCCGTCGTCGACACGGCCGACATCCCGAAGGGCGCCTTGCTCTTTCGCATTCCCACGATGGATTGCGCCGTCGAAGAGTCCGAGATCCGCCGCGCGCTGGAGCCGGTAGCCGGTGTCCAGGGTCTGCGCTTTCGCCTCGGCGAACGCACGATGGCGATCACGGCGGACGCTGCTGCCTTGCCCCTGGCGCTCGATGCAATCCGCAAGGCCGGCTTCAAGCCCGAGCCTGTAGTCGAAGCGACAGGCGCGAAACCCGTCGCACCAGCGCGCATCGCGGGCATGAGCATGGGCCTCGCGCGCCTCGTCGCCGCATTGGTGCTGGCCATCGCGGCCGAGTCGATCTCCTTCATGGGGCTCGAGGGCAAGGGCTTCATGGCCGCCGAGATGGTGCTCGCGCTGGGCGCCATAGGCCTTGCCGGACTCGACACCTACAAGAAGGGCTTCGGCGCATTGGTGCGCGGGCGCCTCAACATCAATGCCCTGATGGCCGTGGCCGTGACGGGCGCTTTCATCATCGGCCAGTGGCCCGAAGCCGCGATGGTGATGGCGCTCTATGCGATTGCCGAGCTCATCGAAGCCCGCGCCGTGGACCGCGCGCGCAACGCCATCCAGAGCCTGCTGGCGCTCGCGCCCGAGCAGGCCGAGGTGAAGCAGGCCGACGGCAGTTGGAAGACTGTGATGGCCGACACCGTGGCACTCGACGCCATCGCGCGCATCCGCCCCGGCGAACGCGTGCCGCTCGACGGCATTGTCACCGCCGGCATCAGCGCCATCGACCAGGCACCAGTCACGGGCGAGAGCATTCCGGTCGACAAGACCATCGGCGACGCCGTGTTCGCAGGCACCATCAACCAGACCGCCGCGCTGGAATTCCGCGTGACGGCCGTGGCGGCCAACACCACGCTCGCGCGCATCATCCACGCGGTCGAAGAGGCGCAGGGCTCCCGCGCGCCGACGCAACGCTTCGTCGACAGGTTTGCCGCCATCTACACGCCCACCGTCTTCGTGCTGGCGCTGGCCGTCGCGACGCTCACGCCGCTGTTCATGGACTGGACGTGGCTGCAGGCCATCTACAAGGCGCTGGTGTTGCTGGTCATCGCATGCCCGTGCGCACTGGTCATCTCCACGCCCGTCACGGTGGTGAGCGCGCTCGCATCGGCCGCGCGGCGCGGCATTCTCATCAAGGGCGGCACGTATCTCGAAGAAGCGCGCAAGCTCAAGGCTGTGGCGCTCGACAAGACGGGCACCATCACTGAAGGCAAGCCGAAGCTTGTGGAGTCCGTGCTGATCGACGCATCGGGCAACGAGGCAACGGTGTTCGCCATTGCCGCCAGCATCGCGGGCCGCTCGGACCACCCCGTGTCGAAGGCCATTGCCGAAGGCTTGAAGGGGCAGCGAGACGAGGTCGGGGACTTCACCGCGCTGCCCGGCCGCGGCGTGCAGGCCACGCACGCGGGGCAGGCCTACATGCTCGGCAACCACCGCCTGATCGAGGAACGTGGCCTGTGCACGCCGTCGCTCGAAGCCGAGCTGAAGCGCCATGAAGAAGCGGGCCGCACTGTCACGTTGCTCGCATCGGACAAGGCCGTGCTCGCGCTGTTCGCCGTGGCCGACACCATCAAGGAATCGTCGCAGGCAGCGGTTGCGGAGCTGCGCGCGCTTGGCGTCGTGCCCGTGATGCTCACCGGCGACAACACCGCCACCGCGAAGACCATCGGCGCCCACGCCGGCATCGACGACGTGCGCGGCAACCTGCTGCCCGAGGAAAAGCTCGACGCCATCAAGGCCATGCAGCAGCGCTACGGCGCGGCCGCGATGACCGGCGACGGCATCAACGATGCCCCCGCGCTTGCGCAGGCCGACATCGGCTTCGCGATGGGCGGGGCCGGCACCGACACCGCGATGGAAGCGGCCGACGTGGTCATCATGAACGACGACCTGCGCCGCATCCCCGAGACCATCCGCCTTTCGCGCCGCGCGCACTCGGTGCTGTGGCAGAACATCACGCTCGCGCTGGGCATCAAGGGCGTGTTCTTCGTGCTCGCGGTGTTCGGCAGCGCGACGATGTGGATGGCGGTGTTCGCCGATATGGGCGCGAGCCTGCTGGTGGTGGCGAACGGGCTGCGGTTGATGCGCGTGCCGAAATAGGTCGTTGCTGTCGGCCTTACCAGCGCGCTGCCCACTTCTCCAGCGGCACGCGCGCTGCATTGCACACGTAGCTCACCGAGTGGTACCAGCCCGCGAGCATCATCAGCTCGACCAGCTGCGCGTGGCTCCAGTGTGCGTTCAAGGCTTCCCAGAGCGCATTGTCCACGTCGCTGGTGTCATGCAGCTGGTCGACCATCGACACCAGCAGCCGGTCGCGCGGCGCGAGCAATGAGAGATCTCCGTCTGGCGAGGCCATCACCCGCCGATCGGTCTCGCTGAAGCCAGCCGCGTCTGCAAAGCCGGTCCAGTGCACACCCCATTCGTACTCCGCGCCGCAGCGGGCGCAGACCCGCAGGATCACGATCTCGCGTTCGCGCAGGCTGATGGCTGCCTTGCGGCCGAGCAGGTAGCGACCCAGGTCGAGCGTGCGCTCGGCCAGCGCGGGGTTCACGGCCATCACGCGGAACAGCGCGAGAACTTCGGGCGCCTGTGGCGGCGTCATGCGCGTGAGCAGTTCGCCGATGGGTTCGGGGTAGGGGGCTTCGAGTGGGGGGATCCTCGGCGCGCGGTTCGCGGCTGTCTCGGCCATGGGTGATTCCTTCGATGAAGTGGATGAAGTGGATGAAGTCGCTACGGAAAGCGTAGCGATCTGGTGCAGTCTATCGCTACGAAATGCGTAGCGCAAGGACGTACACTCGCCAATCAGTCATTCGAAGGATTCGGCATGGAAGACGCACAACCCACGGCATCGCGCCGACCCATCATGCGGCTGCTGGAGCAGCTCGGCCGCAAGGGCACGCTGCGCATCCTGTGGGAGCTGCGCGACGGCCTGCCGCAGAGTTTCAGGGCGCTGCGCGTCAGCACGGACGACATGTCGCCCTCAGTGCTGAATGACCGGCTCAAGGAGCTGCGCGCCGTCGGCGTGGTCGAGCTCGCCGACGCGGGCTATGTGCTCACCGAGTCGGGCGGCGAACTCGTCAAGCGCCTCACGCCGCTGAACCAGTGGGCCAACCGCTGGCTCGACGACGCGGCTTCGAACTAACATCGGCCGAATTTCTTCACCGATTCCAACCCCTCGATGTCCGTCACTTCGCTCCTGCTGCAGCTCATCGTCATCCTGGCCACCGCGCGTTTGTGCGGGTGGGTGCTTCGTCATGTGGGGCAGCCCGGCGTGGTCGGCGAGATGGCGGCGGGGCTGATGCTCGGGCCGGTGGTGATGGGCGCGCTGTTTCCTTCGCTGCATGCGCAGCTGTTTTCCAAGGAGTCGCTGCAGGGGCTCTCATCGTTGTCGACGCTGGGGCTGGTGCTGTTCATGTTCGTGGTCGGCCTGGAGCTGCGGGCGTCGCAGGGCGTGCGTGAGCAGCTTCGCTCGGCGGGTTACGTGGGTGTGCTGAGCGTGGTTGTGCCAATGGCGCTGGGCATCGCGATTGCGCCGGCGCTGCATCCCACGCTTGCGCCGGCCGGTGTCGGCTTCTGGCCGTTTGCGCTGTTCATCGCGGCGGCGCTGTCGATCACGGCCTTCCCCGTGATGGCGCGCATCCTGAAAGACCGCGGCATGACGCGCACGCCCTTCGGCCAGTTGTCGCTGGGCGCTGCGGCCGTGGTCGACGTGTTCGCCTGGATCCTGCTGGCCTTCGTGGTCGCGATGGTCGGTGCAGGCGAGGGCTACCAGGGCCTGCTCAAGACCACGCTGGGCATGGCGGTGGTGCTGCTGGCGCTGTTCTTCGGGCTCAAGCCGGCCTTCGCACGGCTGCTGCGCGCCAAGGCGCCCGAGGGCGAACCATCGACCACCGTGATGGCGGCGCTGATGCTCGGCCTGCTGGCGACGGCGCTGGTCACCGAGTGGCTGCACCTGCACGCGGTGTTCGGCGCCTTCCTGTTCGGCGCCTGCCTGCCGCGCGACGACCGGCTGCTGAAGTCGCTCACCGAACGCATCGAGCCGATCTCCATCGTCGTGCTGATGCCGCTGTTCTTCGCGCTGGCGGGGCTGGGCACCACGTCCAACGCCTTCTCGGGCGCGAGCCTCGGCGCGATGCTGCTGATCGTGGGCGTTGCCACCGTCGGCAAGATCGCCGGCGGCGCAGCCGGCGCGCGCATGGCGGGCTACGGCTGGCGTGACAGCCTGGCCACCGGCTCGCTGATGAATGCGCGCGGGTTGATGGAACTCATCGTGATGAAGATCGGCCTCGACGCGGGGCTGATCGGCCCGGAGCTTTTCACGATGCTGCTTGTGATGGCGCTCGTGACCACGGCGATGACGGGGCCGCTGATCAACCTGTTCATCGGCCGCAAGGCAGCGGTTGCGGCAGATGCCGCGCACGCCAAGCCCTAGTCGCTGCCGCCGCGCCGCACAGTAAATCCGATGCGCGTCTCGCCGCCCTGGCTGGCGGCGAACACACGCCCGCCGTGCATGCGCGCGATGGCTTCCACGATCGACAGGCCCAGGCCGTGGTGCCGGGTCGAACCGTCCCGCGCCTGCGCCGCGCGGTAGAAGCGCTCGAACAGGCGGGGCAGGGCGGCGGGGTCGATCGGCTCGCCACGGTTGACGACCGCGACTGCGAATTCATCGTTGTTCTCTACCCCGATCTCGATGCGAATCGTCGAAGCCGGCACCGCGAAGCGGATCGCATTGCCCAGCAGGTTGAAGAGTGCGCGCCGCACTAGCGCGGCGTCCACGTCGGCCATGGCGTCGCCCTTCACTTCCGCACGCAGGCCGGCTTCTTCCAGCATGGCGTCGTAGAAGTCGATCACGTCGCCGGCCTGCACCGCCAGGCTCGTCACGGCCCGCGTGCGCATCGGCGCACCGCGCTCGGCCTGCGAGAGAAACAGCATGTCGGTGACGATGCCCGAGAGCCGGCCGATCTCTTCGAGGTTGGAGGCGAGCACGGTCTGCAGCTCCTCGTTGCTGCGCGGGCGTGTGAGCGCGAGTTCGGTGGAGCCGATCAGGTTGGCCAGCGGCGTGCGCAGCTCGTGCGCCACGTCGGCGTTGAATGATTCGAGCTGCACGTAGGCGCGTTGCACCCGCAGCAGCAACGCGTTGAACTGCGTGATCCATGGGCGCAGCTCTTCGGCGAAGTCCATCGCGTCGATGGGGCGGTTGGCCTTGTCGGGCGCCATTGCAGCGGTGCGCTGGGCCAGCGCCTTGAGCGGGCGCAGGCCGCGCCGCACCAGCCACATGCCCGTGAGCGAGACCAGCGCCGTGCCCAGCACGACGGCGCCCAGCAGCGTCCATGCGAGCCGTTCGAGCAGGCGGGCTTCCTGTGCCGTGTTCACGCCGAGCTGCACCTGCAGCTGCGTTGTCAGGCCACTCTGCTGCCAGGGCACCACGAGGTCGCGCCGCATCCAGCGGCCGCCGGGCGTGGGACTGGACTGGAAAAGCTGCTTGCCCGCATGCGAGATCGACAGGCTCACGTCGTCCTGCATCGAGAAGAAGTCGTCGAGCTTGTGCCGCAGGAAGACGAGGTCGCCGCCTTTCTCGGCCTCTTTCAGCAGGTGCTCCACCAGCACTGCCTTCTGGTTGAGCTCCTCTTCCTGTTTCTGTCCGAAGCTCCAGGCCGTGACGAGGTAGATGGCGAAGCAGATCACGCTGAGCCCGAACAGGGTCTGCGCGGCGAACCAGAGCGACAAGCGGCTCTGGAGTGAGTGCGGCCGGGCGGTCAAGACCAGGAGCGGTCTTCGAGGACGTAGCCCATGCCGCGCACGGTGTGCAGCAGCTTCACCTCGAACGGGTCGTCGAGCTTGCTGCGCAGGCGCCGGATGGCCACTTCGACCACGTTGGTGTCGCTGTCGAAGTTCATGTCCCACACCTGCTCGGCAAGCGTGGTGCGCGACAGGATCTGGCCGCGCCGGCGCAGCAGCACCAGCAGCAGCGTGAACTCCTTGGCCGTGAGGTCGAGGCGCGTGCGGTTGCGCACGCACTTACGGCTGAGGAGGTCGACCTCCAGGTCGGCCAACCGCAGCACGGTCGATTCCTGCGGTTTGCCGCGGCGCAGCAGCGCCTGCACACGGGCCAGCAGTTCGGAGAAGGAGAAGGGCTTGACGAGGTAGTCGTCCGCGCCCTGTTGCAGCCCCTGCACGCGGTCTTCGACCTTGTCGCGCGCCGTGAGCACCAGCACGGGCACGTTCTTCGTGCGCCGGATGGCCTGCAGCACGGCAAAGCCGTCGATGCCGGGGAGCATCACGTCGAGCAGGACCAATGCGTATTCCCCCTCTGTGGCGAGGTATCTCCCCTCGATGCCGTCGCGGGCGATGTCCACGACGTAACCGTTCTCCTCCAGCCCCTTTTTTAGGTAGTCGCCTAGTTTGGGCTCGTCTTCGATGACAAGTATTCTCATTGCCGCATGGTATCGAAGCACTTTCAATAAGCGGGTTACGTTTCGGTAATCCTATTGACGGACAAAACCCTGCCCCCGTGTCATACATTGCGCCGGGCCTGCATTTCGAAGGGCCATTGCCGGAATGCCCGCCGCAGGCCGTCGATATACTTTTTGCCTCCATGCGCCGCTGGCTCCTCATCTTCCTGCTCGTCCTGTTGCCGTTCCAGTTCAGCTGGGCGTCGGCATCGGCGTATTGCCAGCATGAGCGCGATACGCAGCCCGAGCACTGGGGTCACCACGAAAGCGAAACCCGCGGTACCGACCGCAGCCACAGCGGCGAGGGCGCGCAGAAAAACTCCAGCACCCAGCCCAATGCAGTGGTCGGCGAATGCGCGATCTGCCATGCAGGCTATGCCCAGCATGCAGATGCTTCGGTGGAGCCCGTGCTGGCCGCGGTGCACGTGACCCAGGCCCTGCGCGCAATGCCTGCCGAGCGCTTCGACTCGCACATCTCCGACGTTCCGGTTCGTCCCGACTGGTCTCTCGCCCTTTGATTCGGCGAGAGAACACATTCCCCCTCTGATACTCACCATCAGCTGAGCTCTTCTCGCCGAATTCGTCCGTCCGTTGTTTCGCAACCCAGGAGAATTCGATGCGCACGCTCTTCGTGCCGCTGGCCATGTTGGCCTTTGCGGCGCCCCCGGCTTTTTCACAACAGGTCGCGGTGTCGGCCGCTGCCGGCACCCCGTATTCACAGCAGGCCCACGCGGCTGCCCGCACTCTGGAGCCCGCGGGCCCGCTGACCCTGCGCAACGCCGTTGCAATGGCGTTGCAGGCCAACCCCGGCCTGTCTGCCGCGTTCCGCGAGCAGGAGGCTACCGAGGCCGCCATCGTCCAGGCCGGCGCCTGGCCCAACCCCACGCTCGACGCGCAGGTGGAAGACCTGCGCCGCGACAACCGCACCACCACGCTGCAACTGAGCCAGCCCCTCGAACTGGGTGGCAAGCGCGCGGCCCGCGTGACGGCGGCCGAACGCGCGCGCGACCAGGCCGCGTCGGCGCTGGCAGGCCGCCGCGCCGAGGTGCGCGCGGCGACTGTCACCGCCTTTTTCGACGTGCTCACCGCGCAGGAGCGCCTGCGGCTCGCGCAGGACTCGGTGAGCCTTGCACAGACAGCCACCCGCGCAGCGGCCAACCGCGTGGCCGCCGGCAAGGTCTCGCCGCTGGAAGAAACCAGGGCGCGTGTGGCCGAGGCCGGCATCCGCGTCGAGCTGCTGCAGGCTGAGGGCACGCTGCGCTCGTCGCGCCAGCAGCTGGCCGCGCTGTGGGGCAACCCGAACCCGCGCTTCACGCAGGTGGATGGCGCTGTCGACCAGCTGCCGGCACCGGTGCAGGACGTGGCCAGCCGCCTGGGCGCGGCGCCCGTGGTGCAGCAGGCGCGGCTCGAAGTCGAGCGGCGCAAGGCGCTGTCCGACCTGGAGCAGGCCAAGCGAATCCCCGACGTGACCGTGTCGCTCGGCGCCAAGCGTGTGCCGGCATCCGAAGGCGAAACCGGCAGCAGCCGGCGCAACCAGGTGGTCGTGGGCCTGTCGATTCCATTGCCGATCTTCGACACCAACCGCGGCAACGTGGCCGAGGCCCTGAGCCGCGAAGAGAAGGCGCGCGACGACCTCGTCGCTGCCGAGCTGCAGTTGGGCGCCGATGTCGCGCAAGCTTCGGAGCGCCTGCGCTCCGCGCGCGCCACCGCTGAAACGCTGCAGCGCGACGCGCTGCCCGGCGCCGAGACCGCCTACAAGGCCGCCACCAAGGGCTTCGAGCTCGGGAAGTTCAGCTTCCTGGAAGCACTCGACGCGCAGCGCACGCTGTTCCAGGTGCGCGCGCAATACCTGCTGGCACTCGCCGACGCGCACCGCGCCGCCGGTGACCTCGACCGACTGCTGGGCAACGAAGGCAACGACATCTCTGCCGCGACACCACCCGTCGCGCGCTGACAAGCAAGCAAGGAACTCCACACATCATGAACACCGAAGAACGCAAACCTTTCGCCGAGCGCGTCGGCAAGAAGCAATGGATCGCCATCGCGGTCGTGCTGGTGCTGGGTCTCGGCGCGGGCGCGATGATCCTGCGCACATCACCCGCCAAGCCCGAAGCGGCCGGCCATTCGGAAGCTGCCGGGCACGGCGACGGCGAGCATCACGAAGAAGGCGGCAAGCAAGCCAAGGAAGAGGGCAAGGACCACGACCACGATCACGGCGAGGCCAAGGGCCATGCCGACAACGAGCACCACGAGGAAGGCAAGGAAAAAGCCGCAACGTCGGAGCACAAGGAAGACGAAGAGAAGATCGCCTTCACCGACGAGCAGGTCAAGGCCGCCGACATGACCATCGAGAGCGCAGGCCCCGCGCGCATCAAGTCGTCGCTGCAACTGCCCGGCGAAATCAAGTTCAACGAAGACCGCACGGCCCACGTGGTGCCGCGCGTGGCGGGCGTGGTCGACAGCGTATCGGCCGACCTCGGCCAGGAGGTCAAGCGCGGCCAGGTGCTGGCGGTGCTTTCGAGCCCTTCGTTGTCGGAGCAACGCAGCGCGTTGCAATCGGCACAGCGCCGGCTGGAGCTGGCCCGCTCCACCTACGAGCGCGAGAAGAAGCTGTGGGAAGAAAAGATCTCCCCGCAGCAGGACTACCTGCAGGCCCAGCAGGCCATGCAGGAAGCGCAGATCGCAGTGGCCAATGCCAACCAGAAGCTGCTGGCACTCGGTGCCACGCCGGGCTCGTCGGCGCTGGGCCGCTACGAGCTGCGCGCGCCCTTCGACGGCATGGTGGTCGAAAAGCACATCTCGCTCGGCGAATCGGTGGGCGAGGCCGTCAACGTCTTCACCATCTCTGATCTATCGACCGTGTGGGCCGAGATCAGCGTGGCCGCCAACAACCTGAACCTGGTGCGCATCGGCGAGCCGGTGAGCATCCGCTCCAGCGCCTTCGACCAGATCGCGACCGGCAAGGTGTCGTACGTGGGCTCGCTGATCGGCGCGCAGACGCGCACCGCCACCGCACGCGTCACGCTGACGAACCCGCAGCGCATCTGGCGCCCGGGCCTGTTCGTGAACGTCGAGCTCGTGGCCTCAGAGACGGATGCCCCCGTGACCGTATCGGCCGAAGCGGTGCAGACGGTGGAAGACAAGCCCACCGTGTTCCTGCGCGTGCCCGGCGGCTTCCTGCCGCAGCACGTGCAGACCGGGCGCAGCGACGGCAAGCGCATCGAGATCGTGAGCGGCCTGAAGCCCGGCGCGCCCTATGCGGCCAGCGGCAGCTTCGTCGTGAAGTCGCAGCAGGGCAAGAGCTCGGCCACGCACACCCACTGAGGAAGTCCGCATGTTCGAACGCATCATCCGCTTCTCCATCGAGCAGCGCTGGCTGATCCTGCTTGCCGTGCTCGGCATGGCGGCACTCGGCATCTTCAGCTACCAGAAGCTGCCCATCGACGCCGTGCCCGACATCACCAACGTGCAGGTGCAGATCAATACCGCCGCGCCCGGCTACTCCCCGCTGGAGACCGAGCAGCGCGTGACCTACCCCATCGAGACCGTCATGGCGGGCTTGCCGGGCCTGCAGCAGACCCGTTCGCTATCGCGCTACGGTCTTTCGCAGGTCACGGTGATCTTCAAGGACGGCACCGACATCTACTTTGCGCGGCAGCTCGTCAATGAGCGCATCCAGTCCGCAAGGGAAAGCATGCCCAGCGGCATCTCGCCGGTGATCGGGCCCATCTCGACCGGCCTCGGTGAAATCTACCTCTGGACCGTCGAGGCGGAAGAGGGCGCGAAGAAGGCCGACGGCAAGCCTTACTCGCCCACTGACCTGCGCGAGATCCAGGACTGGATCATCAAGCCGCAGCTTCGCAACGTTGCGGGCGTGACCGAGATCAACTCCATCGGCGGCTATGCCAAGGAGTTCCACATCGCGCCCGACCCGGCCAAGCTGCTGGCCCACGGCCTCACGATGACCGACCTCGTCACCGCGCTGGAACGCAACAACGCCAACGTCGGCGCGGGCTACATCGAGAAGCGAGGCGAGCAGTACCTCATTCGCGCGCCGGGGCAGGTGAAGTCGGCGGAAGACATCGGCAACGTCATCCTGGGCAACGCCAACGGCATTCCGCTGCGCGTGCAGGACGTGGCCGAGGTCGGCATCGGCAAGGAACTGCGCACCGGCGCGGCCACCGACAACGGCCGCGAGGTGGTGCTGGGCACCGTGTTCATGCTGATCGGCGAGAACAGCCGCACCGTGTCGCAGGCGGTCGACAAGAAGATGCAGGAAATCAACCGCACGCTGCCCGCCGGCGTGAAGGCGGTGACGGTGTACGACCGCACCGTGCTGGTCGACAAGGCCATCACCACGGTGAAGAAGAACCTGTTCGAGGGCGCGGTGCTGGTCATTGCGATCCTGTTCCTGTTCCTCGGCAACATCCGCGCAGCGCTGATCACCGCACTGGTGATTCCGCTGTCGATGCTCTTCACCTTCACCGGCATGGTGAACCAGAAGGTCAGCGCCAACCTCATGAGCCTGGGCGCGCTGGACTTCGGCATCATCATCGACGGCGCGGTGGTGATCGTCGAGAACTGCGTGCGAAGGCTGGCCCATGCACAGGCGCACAAGGGGCGGCCGCTGACGCGCAGCGAGCGTTTCCACGAAGTGTTCGCGGCCTCGCAGGAGGCGCGCCGGCCGCTGCTGTTCGGCCAGTTGATCATCATGATCGTGTACCTGCCGATCTTTGCGCTCACGGGCGTCGAGGGCAAGCTGTTCCACCCGATGGCCTTCACCGTGGTGATTGCGCTGCTGGGCGCGATGATCCTGTCGATCACCTTCATTCCCGCGGCAGTGGCGCTATTCATCGGCAACAAGGTCAGCGAGAAGGAAAACCGCCTGATGGTGTGGGCCAAGCGCGGCTACGAGCCGCTGCTGGCGCGCGTCATGGCGGCCAAGCCGCTGGTCATTACGCTGGCCGCCGTGGCGGTGGTGCTGTCGGGCCTGCTGGCCACGCGCCTGGGCACGGAGTTCGTGCCGAGCCTGAGCGAAGGCGACTTCGCCATCCAGGCGCTGCGCATTCCGGGCACCAGCCTCACGCAGTCGGTCGAGATGCAAAAGCAACTCGAACGCACGCTGAAGGCGAAGTTTCCGGAGATCGAACGCGTGTTTGCGCGCACCGGCACAGCGGAGATTGCTTCGGACCCGATGCCGCCGAACATCTCCGACGGCTACATCATGCTCAAGCCCGAGAGCGAGTGGCCCAAGCCTCGTCGCACGCGAGACGAACTCCTTGCAGCTGTGCAGGAAGAAGTCGAGAAGCTGCCGGGCAACAACTACGAGTTCTCGCAGCCCATCCAGCTGCGCTTCAACGAGCTGATCTCGGGCGTGCGCAGCGACGTGGCCGTGAAGATCTTCGGCGACGACATGGACGTGCTGAACAAGACGGCGGCCGAGGTGTCGGGCGTGCTGGGCAAGATCGCCGGCGCGGCCGAGGTGAAGGTCGAGCAGACCACCGGCCTGCCGATGCTCACCGTGAACATCGATCGCAACAAGACCGCGCGCTACGGCCTCAACGTGGGCGACGTGCAGGACGCGATCTCCACTGCGGTCGGCGGGCGCGAGGCGGGCACGCTGTTCGACGGCGACCGTCGCTTCGACATCATCGTGCGCCTGCCCGAGAACCTGCGCACCGACCTCGAAGCCATCAAGCGCCTGCCCGTGGCCCTGCCCAAGGGCGCGGGCGCGGAAGGCCAGCGCACCAGCTTCATCCCGCTGGGCGAGGTGGCCACGCTCGACATCGCGCCCGGCCCCAACCAGGTGAGCCGCGAGGACGGCAAGCGCCGCATCGTGGTGAGCGCCAATGTGCGCGGCCGCGACCTCGGCTCCTTCGTGGCCGAGGCAGAGGAGGCCATGCGCAACGTGAAGATTCCCACCGGCTACTGGACCGTGTGGGGCGGCCAGTACGAGAACCTCGCCTCGGCCACGCAGCGGCTGCAGATCGTGGTGCCGGTGTCGCTGCTGCTGGTGTTCACGCTGCTGTTCGCGATGTTCGGCAACCTCAAGGACGGCCTGCTGGTGTTCACCGGCATTCCGTTCGCGCTCACGGGCGGCATCGTGGCGCTGTGGATGCGCGGCATTCCACTGTCGATATCGGCGGCGGTGGGCTTCATTGCGCTGTCGGGTGTGGCGGTGCTCAACGGGCTGGTGATGATCTCGTTCATCCGCAACCTGCGCGAAGGCGGCCTGCCGCTGGACGCTGCCATACGCGAAGGCGCGCTCACGCGGCTGCGGCCGGTGCTGATGACGGCGCTGGTCGCCTCGCTGGGCTTCGTGCCGATGGCCATTGCCACCGGCACCGGCGCCGAAGTGCAGCGGCCGCTGGCCACGGTGGTGATCGGCGGTATTCTTTCGTCGACCGCGCTGACGCTGCTGGTGCTTCCGCTGCTCTACCGCATTGCGCACCGGCGCGATGAAGAAGAGGAAGAAGTGCAGGAGCAGGTTCATGGCGCGCCACTCGATCCTGCATTGCAAGGCTCCCATGGCACATGAGCATTCACACGCTGTAGGCGGCAACGAGAAGGCACTGCGCTGGGCGCTTCTGCTGACCACGGTCTACCTCGTGGCCGAGGTGGTCGGCGGGCTGGTGTCGGGCAGCCTCGCGCTGCTGTCCGATGCGGCCCACATGTTCACCGACACGGTGGCGCTGGCAATTTCGCTGGCCGCCATCTGGATCGGCAAGCGTCCCGCGGACAGGCGGCGCACCTTCGGCTACTACCGCTTCGAGATCCTGGCGGCGGTGCTGAATGCGGTGCTGCTGTTCTTCGTGGCTATCTACGTGCTGTACGAGGCCTGGCGGCGCATCTCCACGCCGGCCGAGATCCAGTCGACCATGATGCTGCTGGTGGCCGTGGGCGGGCTGGTCGTCAACCTGATCGGCATGCGGCTGCTCGCGGCAGGCAAGGACAAGAGCCTCAATGTGAAGGGCGCGTACCTGGAGGTGTGGGCCGACATGCTGGGCTCGATCGGCGTGATCGTCGGGGCTCTGGTGATCCGCTTCACCGGCTGGGCGTGGGTCGATTCGGTGATCGCGGTCGCCATCGGCCTGTGGGTGCTGCCGCGTACCTGGCGGTTGTTGCGCGAGAGCCTGAACGTGCTGCTCGAAGGCGTGCCTGACGACGTGGACCTGCCCGAGGTCGAGCGTGCGCTGCTGGGCAGCGAAGGCGTCGCCAGCCTGCACGACCTGCATGTATGGGCACTCTCGAGCGGCAAGGTGAGCCTGAGCGTGCACGTGGTGTGCACGCCGGATGTGGATGACATGGCGCCGCTGATGCTGCGGTTGCGCGCCCTGCTGGCCGAGCGCTTCGACATCCACCATTCGACGGTGCAGGTCGAGCGCGTGCCCTGCGAGCAGGCGGCCGAGAGCCATGGTTTCGGGCCTGCGGTCGCGGCCACCTAGCTGGCTCGATCGGTCGATTCCCGGGATTTTTCGGTCCCGGTGTCACAAACGCCCCCCGCTGGACGTCTTGCCTGCATGGACGTCCACGGGGGGCGTTCTTGACTCCGACTCTCCTTACCGAGGAATCAACCATGAAGATCGTCATCATCGGAGGCTCCGGCCTCATCGGCTCCAAGCTCGCCACGCGCCTGCGCAATGCAGGCCACGAGGTCAACGCCGCGTCGCCCTCGACGGGCGTCAACGCGCTCACCGGCGAAGGCCTGAAGGCCGCGCTGGCGGGCGCCAATGTGGTCGTCGACGTCGCAAATTCGCCCTCGTTCGAGGACGAGCCGGCGCTCCGGTTCTTCGACACCGCTGGGCGCAACCTGCTGGCCGCCGAGGCGGAAGCCGGCGTGACGCATCACATAGCGCTGTCGGTGGTCGGCACCGATCGCCTGCTGGCCAGTGGCTATTTCCGCGCCAAGCAGCGCCAGGAAGAGCTGATCGAGGCCTCGCCCGTGCCCTGGACCATCGTGCAGGCCACGCAGTTCTTCGAATTCGTGGCCGGCATCGCCGACGGGAGCGTGCGGGGCGGCGAAGTCCGACTGTCGAACGCGTTGATACAGCCGATGGCGGCGGATGACGTGGCCGCCGCGCTCGCTGCCGTGGTGGCCGAGCCGCCCGCGCGGGGCCGGATCGAGATCGCGGGCCCGCAGGCGTTGCCGCTCGACGCGCTGGTTCGGCGCCTGTTCGCGGCGACCGGCGACAAGCGGCCAGTCGTCACCGATGCCGGGGCGAGCTACTTCGGCGTGCAACTCGACGACCGCTCACTGACACCCGGCAACGCCCCGCGCCTCGGGACGATCCGCTTCGAAGACTGGCTTGCGCAGCGTGCGCTGGCCTGAAAGGCAACCCATGACCCGTTTTCAGAAAACCTGCATTTCCCTCGGCCTCGCGTTCGGCACCTTCGTCGCGATGCCCGCCCTGGCGGCCCCCGAAGCCGCCGTGACCATGCTCATGACGAAGGACTTGGCGGATATGCCCGGCAAGGAAGCAGTCACGTTCGTTGTCGACTTTCCGCCAGGCTCAGTCGATCCCGTCCACCGCCACGATGCCCACGCCTTCGTGTACGTGCTCGAGGGATCGATCGTGATGGGCGTGAAAGGCAGCAAGGAGGTCACGCTGACCCCCGGCCAGACTTTCTACGAGGGCCCGGCCGACATCCACACGGTCGGCCGCAACGCCAGCGCCACCAAGCCCGCAAAGTTCCTCGTGACGATGGTCAAGGACAAGGGCGTGCCGTTGCTCACGCTGGTCAAGTAGACGCTCAGCGCGGTGGCCGGATGGCCGACTTGGGCCTGAAAGCCTTGCAGACCGTGTCGTCGGTCTCCAGGTAAGGCCCGCCGATCAGGTCGATGCAGTAGGGCACCGCCGCGAAGATGCCCGGCACGACCTGCACGCCCTCGGTGTCCTTCAGCCCTTCGAGCGTTTCCGCAATCGACTTCGGCTGGCCCGGCAGGTTGATGATCAGGCTCTTGTCGCGGATCACCGCCACCTGCCGCGACAGGATCGCCGTCGGCACGAAGCGCAGGCTGATCTGGCGCATCTGCTCGCCGAAGCCGGGCATTTCCTTGTGGGCCACGGCCAGCGTGGCCTCGGGCGTCACGTCGCGCAGGGCGGGGCCTGTGCCGCCGGTGGTCAGCACCAGCGAGCAGCCGGCGTCGACCAGTTCGATCAGCGTGGCGCTGATGCGGTCGGCCTCGTCGGGGATCAGCCGGGGTTCGAATTCGATGGGGTTCTTCAGCGCCCTGCCAAGCCACTCTTTCAGCGAGGGCAGGCCCTTGTCTTCGTAGGTGCCGCTGGAGGCGCGGTCGCTGACCGAGACGATGCCGATGCGGACCGGGTCGAACGAACTCATGCGTCCTCTTCCCGGTCTTGGGCGGCGGCCGCTGCCGCGTGGTCTGCTCCGCCGTGCACCGCCAGTTGGGCACGCACCAGCTGGAAGATCTCGCGGTAGGCCTTGCCCTGGCGCGGCGCTTCGCCGGCCGGGCCGGTCTTCATGTCCTTGCGGGCCTGGCGCACCAGGGCGCGCAGCTGCTGGGAATCGGTGGCGGGGTGGGTTTCTATCCAGCCGCCGAGGGCGTCGTCGTCGGCAATCAGCCGGTCGCGCCAGCGCTCGGCCTCGTGCAGGGCGGCGGTTTCGGCGGCCGGCGCGATGCTTTGCTCGGACAGGGCTTGTTTAACGGCCTCCAGCACCTCGGGCTCGAGCTTGCGCATGAGCTTGCCGATGAACTGCATCTGGCGGCGCTTGCCCTCGAAATTGGTGATGCGCTTGGCTTCGGCGATGGCGTCGACCAGTTTTTCGTCGAGCTGGAGCGTATCGAACAGGCCGGCGCGCAGCGTGAGCAGCTCGGTGCCTAGCTTCTGCAACTCGTCGCTTTCGCGCTTGAGGTCGGTACGGCTGGCTTCGTCGGTGCCCTTGAGCTCGCGCTTGAGCTCAAGGTCGAGTTCGCTGCCTTCGGCAACGAACTGGCCACGGACGAAATAGCCTTTTTTGGGTTTGCGGGACATGGAGTGGATTCTGGGCCGCACCGTGCGGCGTTGCAACGCGGTGGGAAGCTGGGGAGAAAACGTGAAACAGGGGGCGCAAGTATCATAGCCACCACATGACGACATCCTCCTCGCGCGCCGATTCCGGCTTCGCCTACAGCCGCTCCTTCTTCGAAAACCTGGTCGACACCGCCTTGGCGCATGCCAAAAAGCTCGGTGCCACCGACGCCGGGGCCGAGGCCTCCGAGGGCTGCGGCCTGAGTGTCTCGGTGCGCAAGGGCGAACTCGAGAACGTCGAGCGCAACCGCGACAAGTCGCTGGGCATCACGGTCTACGTGGGCCACCGCCGCGGCAATGCCAGCACTTCCGACTTCTCCGAAGGGGCCATCAAGCAGACCGTTCAGGCGGCCTATGACATCGCCCGCTTCACGGCCGAAGACCCCGTCAGCGGCCTGCCGGACGAGGAAGACATCGCCAAGGTGCACCCCGAACTCGACCTGTTCCACCCCTGGGACGTGACGAGCGAACAGGCCGCCAAGCTGGCGCTGGAGTGCGAAGAAGCGGCCCTGTCGACCGACAAGCGCATCACCAACAGTGAAGGCGCGGGCGTCTCGGCCCAGCAGAGCCACTTCTTCAGCGCCCATACGCACGGCTTTCGCGGCGGCTACGCCAGCTCGCGGCATTCCATTTCGGTGGCGCCCATCGCCGGCAAGGGCGACGACATGCAGCGCGACGCCTGGTACAGCTCCATGCGCTCGGCCGATGAACTGGCCAGCCCGCAGGCCGTGGGCCGCTACGCCGCCGAACGGGCGCTCAGCCGCCTGAAGTCGCGCAAGATCAAGACCACCGAATGCCCGGTGCTGTTCGAGTCGCCGCTGGCCGTGGGCCTGCTGGGCGGGCTGGTGCAGGCCGTGAGCGGCGGGTCGCTGTACCGCAAGAGCACTTTCCTGCTCGATTCGCTGGGCAAGCCCGTGCTGCCCAAGCACGTCGACGTGGCCGAAGACCCGCACGTGCTGCGCGGCAAGGGCAGCTCGCCCTTCGACGACGAAGGCGTGACCACCCGGGCGCGCAAGGTGGTCGATGCCGGCCGCCTCGAAGGCTACTTTCTCTCGACCTACTCGGCCCGCAAGCTGGGCATGAAGACCACCGGCAATGCCGGCGGCTCGCACAACCTGACGCTGAGCTCGCGCCTGACCAAGCACGCCGACGACCTCGACGCCATGCTCGCCAAGCTGGGCACCGGCCTGTTCGTGATCGAGCTGATGGGCCAGGGCGTGAACTACGTGACCGGCGACTACTCGCGCGGCGCCAGCGGCTTCTGGGTCGAGAAGGGCAAGATCGCCTTCCCGGTGCAGGAGATCACCATCGCCGGCAACCTCAAAGACATGCTCATGGGCATCGAGGCCATCGGGGCCGATGCCTACACCTTCGGCGCCAAGACCACGGGATCGGTCCTGGTGAACCGGATGAAGATCGCCGGCAGCTGAGAAAGCACCGCCGGCCACCGCGCGAAGGCTCACAGAACCATGAGACACAACGCAGCGCGCAAGCCGGAACTCGAGCACGAACTGCTGCGCGACCCGAGGCTCGGCTTCGAGCCGGCGGGCGGCAGCTCGGTGCGCTGCCTGCAGCACGGCGTGCCCTGGCCCTTCGACTGCTGGCACTACCACGACGAATACGAGCTGCAGTGCATCAACCGCAGCAGCGGTGACGCCTTCGTCGGCGACCACATCGGCCGCTTCGAGCCCGGCTACGTGGCCCTGGTGGGCGCTCGGCTGCCCCATACCTGGATTTCGCACGACGTGCCGCCCGAAGGCATTGCCGAGCGCAGCATGGTCATCCACTTTCGCGACGAGCCGCTGCGCAAGGGCACCGACCTGTTCCCGGAGCTGAAGGCGGTGCTGCCGATGCTCGACCGCGCCAGGCTGGGCATCGAGTTCTTCGGCATCCACGCGCTGGTGCGCGAACGCTTCCTGCGCGTGCAGGCGCAGGAGGGCATGGCCCGGCTGGCGGAGTTCATCGGCCTGCTGCACGAGCTGGCCCGCTGGCCCGACTGGCGCCAGATTTCGAACACCACAGGCACGGCGAGCGAAGACCCGAGCGCCAACACCCGCATGCGCCGCGTGCTCGACTACCTCGACCAGCACCTGACCGAAGAGCTGTCGCTGCCGGCCGTGTGCGCCGTGGCCAACATGGCCGAAAGCAGCTTCTCGCGCTATTTCCACAAGCACATGGGCGCCACCTTCACCGACTTCGTCACTCGCCTGCGAATCGCCAAGGCCTGCGAGATGCTGCAGACCTCCGACCGGCTGGTGAGCGATATCTGCTACGAGGTGGGCTTCGCGAACCTCGCGAACTTCAACCGGCGCTTCCTGCAGCTCAAGGGCATGACCCCCTCGGCCTACCGCCAGCAGGCGCAGGACCGCTTCGGCCTGCGCACCGCGCAGAACACGCCGCTCGCCACCACGGCCTGAGCTTCCCGGTGCTGAAGCTCATCAGGGGCTGGCATCCTGCGGCGTCAGGTGCCGGGTTGTGGCCCAGAACGCCAGTGCCAGGCCGCTGGTGAGGGCCCCGGCCAGGCAGACGATGTTCCAGCCGCCGTGTGCATACAGCATCGTCGAGGCGATCGATCCGGTGGCGGAGCCGATGGAATAGAAGATCATGTAGCCGGCGGTCAGGCGGCTCTGGGCTTCCGGGCGCACGCGGTAGATCAGGCTCTGGTTGGCAACATGCACCGACTGCAGGCCGAAGTCGATCGTGACGACGCCGACCACCATCGCCCAGATGGACCACGGCAGCATGGCGATGAGCGCCCACGACAGCAGCATCACCGACAGCCCGATGCCGGTAGTGCGCTGTGCGCGGCCCCGGTCCGCCTGGCGGCCCGCGCGCGCAGCGCCCATGGCACCGGCCGCGCCAGCCAGGCCGAACAGGCCCACCTGCGTGTGCGACAGCGAGAACGGCGCCGCCGTGAGCGGCAGCACCATCGGCGTCAGCAGCATCGTGATGGCCATGAAGATCAGCATCGCGAGCACCGCACGGATGCGCAGCACAGGCTCTTCGGCGAAGAGCGTGAACACCGACCGGATCAGCTGCAGGTACGAAATGCGCATCGAAGGCAGTGCGCGCCGAGGAAGCGCCTTCCACAACAGGCCGGAGACGATCAGGGTAGCCGCGGCAGACACCAAATACACCGAGCGCCAGCCGACAAGATCGGACAGCGTGCCCGACACCGCCCGCGCCAGCAGGATGCCGACGATGATGCCGCTGGTGACGATGCCGACCACGCGGCCGCGCTCGCCCGGCGGGGCCATGAGTGCGGCGTAGGCGACCAGCACCTGCGTCACGACGGCCAGCAGGCCCACGGCGGCCATCGCCGGCAACAGGACCGCCGCGCTGGGCGCCAGCGCAACGCAGAGCAGGGCGATCACCGACAGCAACGATTGCCCCACGATCAACTGCCGCCGGTCGATCAGGTCGCCCAGCGGAACGACCAGCAGCAGCCCCAGGCCGTAGCCGACCTGGGTGATGGTGATCACGATGCCGACCGTGGCGGGGCGGATGCCGAAGGTGGCCGCCAGCGTGTCCAGCAGCGGCTGGGCGTAGTAGACGTTGGCCACGGCCAGCCCGCAGGCGACTGCGAACAGCAGCGCCATCGCGGCTGTTATCTGTGGCGTGGCAGTCCGTGTCTGCGCATCACGGGCCGCGGCCGCATCGATGTTCAATTGCATGGCGATGCCCTGCCGTCAGGCACGCAGGGCGTCGTGGAAGCGCTCGATGTGGGCGGCGATCGTTTCGCCCAGTTCTTCGAGCGCGAAATGGCCGGTGTCGAGCAGCTTGAAATCGATCTGCCGTAGGTCGCGCTGGTAGGGATACGCGCCCGACGGTGGAAAGATCACGTCGTTGGCGCCCCATACGACCAGCGTCGGCGGCTGGTGCTGGCGGAAGTAGGCCTGCCAAGCCGGGTAATGCGAGAGATTGCGGCCGTAGTCGTGCAGCAGGGCCGCCATTGCGTCTTTGTTGCCGGGACGGGCCAGCAGGGCGCGTTGCAGCAGCCAGCTGTCGGGGTTGATGCGCGCCGCGTCTTTCACGCCGTGGGTGTAGTTCCATTCCAGGGCTGCGTCCGACATGGCGGCTTCGCGGATCCTGGCGTAGTTGGCCGGCGACGGGTCCCTCCACAGCTCGCGGGCCAGGCCCCAGAAATCGTCCGGCAGGCCTTCTTCGTAGGCGTTGGCGTTCTGCACGACCAGGAAGCTCACTCTTTCGGGGTGGCGGCTGGCCAGCCGGAATCCCACCGGGCCGCCGAAGTCCTGCATGTAGAGGCCGTAGTGCTTCAGGCCGAGTTGTTCCGTGAACTTCTCGACGACGTCGGCGAGGCGATCGAAGGTGTAGCTGAACTCGACGACCGATGGTGCATCGCTGTGGCCGAAGCCGGGGTAGTCGGGTGCGATGACGTGGAAGCGATGGGCCAGCCGTTCGATCAGCTCCCGGTACATGAAGGAGGAGGCCGGAAAGCCATGCAGCAGGAGCAGGGGCGGCAGCGCCGGGTCTCCCGCCTCGCGGTAGAAGATGTTCAGGCCGTCGATGGCGGCGGTGCGGTAGTGGGTCATGGCGGATTCCGGAAAGGGGTGGATGGGGGCGATTGGCGATCGGCCGGTCGCTGCACGTTCTGCTTTCGGCGTTCTCGGTTTCAAAACAAAACCACGCGAATTCTATCTATCTGGTTTTACATTGCAACCGATTGGCGAATTCGTACGCCACCCCCGGCAAAACCCCAAGCCCGCTGGTCATCGAAGTACCAGTCCACCGGCGCGCGTGTACGCAGCGCCCGCCCACGGCTGCATACGCTTCGTCCCTCTCGCAAGCCCTTCACAAACAAGACCAGGAGACGAACGATGACGAACCGAGCCACGCGCTGCATCAAGGCCGGCGCACTGTTGCTGGCGGCATTGGCCGCAGCGGGCCATGCGCAGGCGCAGCAGGCCTGCAAGGACGATGTGCGCGTGCTGTCCCAGCCGCGCGACGGACTGACCCTGCTGGAAAAGTACAAGGACGAGTTCAAGGCGCTGAGCGGCGCGTCGTTCAGCATCGACAACCTCAACGAGAACGACCGCCGCACCAAGACCCGCGCCGACGCCTCGACCGTCGGCAAGTACAACGTGTACTACGTCGACGAGGCCAACGTGCCGCTGTTCGCCCAGTCGAAGTGGATCGTGCCGCTTGCCAGGTACTACCCGGCCGACTACGACTACGCCGACTTCGACCCCGGCCGCCAGAAGGTCGCCACCTTCGACGGCCAGGCCTGGTTTGCGCCGCTCACCGGTGGCGGCGACTTGCTGGTCTACCGAAAGGACCTGCTCGAGAAGGCCGGCATCAAGCCGCCCACCACGCTCGAGGAATTCGCCGAAGCCGCGAAGAAGCTCAACGACCCGGCCCACGGCATCTACGGCGTGGCCCTGCGCGGCCAGCGCGGTTCGGGTGCCAACGTGTGGCGCTGGATGCCGTTCTTCCGCGGCTACGGCGGCCAGTGGTTCGACGGCGACAAGCCCGTGTTCGATTCGCCCGCCGCGGTGAAGGCCACGCAGACCTACCTCGACCTGTTCAAGTACTCGGCGCCCGGCACCAAGACAGGCGGCTGGGACGAGGCCACCGGCGCCTTCCTTGCGGGCAAGGTGGCGATGCTGATCGAGTCGACCCCGCTGGCGGGCAATGCGCTCGACCCCAAGATGTCGACCGTGATCGGCAAGGTCGCCTACCTGCCTCCGCCCACGCCGCTGACCGGCGGCGGCTACGGCCACGGGCTGGCCATCGGTGCCAAGGCCAACAAGACCGAGGAGGCGAAGAAGTGCGCGGGCCTGTTCGTCGCCTGGGCCACTTCCAAGCAGCAGGAGCAGCGCCGCCTCGCCGAAGGCCAGTTCGGCGAGCTCAACCGCACCAGCGTGCTGGGCAGCCCCGAGTTCGCCAAGCGCTACGGCGCCGACCTCGGCAAGGCGCTGGCCGACACCGGCAAGCTCACGGCCGTGAACTTCTGGCAGGACGCCGCCTGGCCCGACCTCGGCGACCGCTGGGGGATCATTCTCGAAGAGCTGATCACCGGCTCGCGCACCGACATCAAGGCCGGCCTCGACGAGCTCGACGCCTACGCGAAGCAACTGATCGCACGGCGCAAGAAGTGATGGCCGCCAGGGAGAAACGAAAAAAGACAAGGCTGCCGGTCGTCTTCATCGGGCCGGGCCTGCTGGTGCTCGCGGTGCTGGCGCTGGTGCCGACGCTGTTCGCGATCGGCATCTCCTTGCAAGACCGCGAGCTCGGGCAGGCCGATTCCAGCTGGGTCTGGCTGTCGAACTACATCCAGCTGTTTTCCGATCGGCGCTTTCTCAACTCCGTGCGGGTGTCGCTGGTGTGGGAGGTGTTGACGGTCAGCGCGACCATGGGGCTCGCGGTGCTGCTGGGTGTGCTGCTGTTCCAGTGCACCACCGCGCGCTGGCGCAACGTGTTGTCGATGCTGTTCATCGTGCCCGTGCTGCTGCCGCGCGTGTCGGCCGCCTTCGTGTGGAAGTTCGCCTTTCATCCGCTGTTCGGACTGCTGACGTATCCGTACAAGGCGATCACCGGCGAGCCGCTGGACCTTCTGGCCAGCCCGCTCACGGCGCTGATGACGGTGGCGTTCGTGGACGTGTGGCAGTGGGGGCTGTTCTTCGCGGTCATCGTGCTGAAGCTGCTCGAGACGCTGCCGCCACAGCCCTTCGAGGCCGCGCGCATGGACCATGCGAAGACCTGGGAGGTGTATGCGTACGTCGCGCTGCCGATGCTGAAGGCGCCACTCATCAGCCTGACGTTCGTGAAGATGGTCGAGTCGTTGCGCGCCTTCGACCTGATCTACGTGATGACGCGTGGAGGGCCCGGCATCTCGACCGAGACGCTGGACATGTACGCCTTCTCGCAGGGCTTCATCGAGTCTGGGCGCATCTCGTATGCGTCGAGCATGGCGGTGCTGATGATGGTCGCGTCGACCGTGGCGTTCACCTACATCTGGAAATGGACGCGACCGAAATGAGCGCTTTGCCAAAAAAGAAAACCCCGTTCTCCCCAGGCACGCTGCTAGCCCGGCTGGTGCTGGTCGCCGCAGGGCTCTCCGCACTGGTGCCGGTGTTCTGGACCTTTCTCAACTCGTTCAAGAACCGGGTGGACATCGTCTCGGCAGTGCCGAAGATCTTCTTTACGCCGACACTGGAGAACTACGTCTACGTGCTGAGCCGCGAGGCCGTGGCGCAGGGGCTGCTCAATTCCATCGTAGTGGTGGGCGCGGCGGTGATCGCCGGCGCGGTGCTCGGGCTGCCGGCTGCCTATGCGCTCGCCCGCTATCCGCTGCGCTGGGCTGACGACATCCAGTTCTTCGTGCTGTCGATGCGCTTCCTGCCGCCCGTGGCCGTGGCCATTCCGCTCATGGTGATCTGGCTGCAGCTGGAGTTGTACGACACGCGCTTCGCGCTGATCGTCACCTATACGCTGCTCACGCTCTCGACCGTGATCTGGCTCGCCATACCGGCCTTCAAGGCCGTGCCGAAAGAGGTGGAAGAAGCGGGCCGCGTCGACGGCTACGGCCCCTACGCGATCTTCTTCAAAGTGGCGCTGCCGATTGCCGCGCGCTCGCTGGTCGGCGCCATCGCCTTCGGCTTCGTGCTGGTGTGGAACGAGTTTCTCATTGCGCTGATGCTCACCACTTCGGACGCGAAGACGCTGCCCATCGTTGCCTCGGAGCTGAGCCAACTGGGGCGTGACGTGCCGTGGGGCATCTTGAATGCCTCGGTCATCCTGCTGTCGCTGCCACCGCTCTTGATGGTCGGCGTGCTCAGCGGCTTCCTCAACGCTGCCTTCAAGCGCAAGCGCGACGCAGCATGAGCCAGATCATTTCCTTTCCCTCGAAGAACAACATGTCCGCAATCAGCTGTCACAACATCATCAAGCGCTACGGCGAAACGCAGGTCGTGCACCAGTTCGACCTCGACGTGTCGGACAACGAGTTTGTCGTGTTCCTGGGCCCCTCGGGCTGCGGCAAGTCGACCATCCTGCGCATGCTCGCGGGGCTGGAAGATATATCCGACGGCGACCTGCTGATCGGCGGCCAGCGCGTGAACGACTTGCCGCCGCAGGAGCGCGGCATTGCCATGGTGTTCCAGAACTACGCGCTCTATCCGCACATGAGCGTGCGCGACAACATCGCGTTCGGCCTCAAGCGCCTGAAGGTGCCCAAGGCCGAGATCGATGCGCGCATCAAGGAGGTGTCGGACACACTGGGCCTGGAGCGGTACCTGCAGCGCAGGCCCACCGAGCTGTCGGGCGGCCAGCAGCAGCGCGTGGCGATTGCGCGCGCCATGATCAAGACGCCCAAGGTGTTCCTGTTCGACGAACCGCTGTCCAACCTCGACGCCAAGCTGCGCAACCACATGCGCATCGAGATAGCCCGGCTGCACCAGGCGCTGAAGACCACCACCGTGTACGTCACGCACGACCAGCACGAGGCGATGACGCTGGCCGACCGCATCGTGCTGCTGCGCGACGGGCGCATCGAGCAGGTCGGCTCGCCGCGCGAGATCTTCGAGCGGCCGCGCTCGGCCTTCGTGGCCGGCTTCATCGGCACGCCGCCGATGAACCTGGTCGAGATGATGGTGCGTGACGCCGATGGCTACTTCGAGCTGGCGGGCCGCGAAGGCACGGTGCGCGTGGACGCGCGCCGCTTCGCACTCGAAGGCCGCGAGCGTGTGACGCTGGGCGTGCGGCCCGCGCACCTGCAGGTCGACACGCAGGGCGGTCGCGGAGGGGGCTTTGCCGGCGAGGTGCAGCTCATCGAGTACCTCGGCAACGAGGTGCTGGTGAGCTTCGGGCAGGGCGAGAGCGAAATCGCTGCGCTGATGCCCTCGGCCCAGTGCCCGCGGCTGCGCGATGCGGTGCGCTTCGTGGCCGACCCGTTGCAGGTGCACCTGTTCGACATCGACACCGGTGCCTCGCTGCTGCGCACCGACACCCCTTTGCATTGACGCACTGACACACCCAAACACCCCTTCAAGGACGAAAAGAAATGAAAGCACTGGTTCTGGAAAAAGCGCATGAACTCAAGCTGCGCGACGTAGACCTTCCCCTGGACATGGGGCCGCGCGACGTGAAGATCCGCATGCACACCGTGGGCGTGTGCGGCAGCGACGTCCACTACTACCAGCACGGCGGCATCGGCCCCTATGTGGTGGAAGATCCAATGATCCTGGGCCACGAGGCCTCGGGCGTGGTGGCCGAGGTGGGGGCGGAAGTCACGCACCTGAAGCCCGGCGACCGCGTATGCATGGAGCCCGGCATTCCGCAAATGGACTCGCGCGCCACGCTCGAAGGCATCTACAACCTCGACCCTGCCGTGCGTTTCTGGGCGACGCCGCCGATCCACGGCTGTCTTACGCCCTTCGTGGTGCACCCGGCGGCCTTCACCTTCCGCCTGCCCGACAACGTGAGCTTCGGCGAGGGCGCCATCGTCGAGCCGCTGGCCATCGGTCTGCAGGCCGCGAAGAAGGCGGCGCTGAAGCCGGGCGACGTGGCGGTGGTCATCGGCGCGGGCACCATCGGCGCGATGACGGCGCTGGCTGCACTTGCGGGCGGCGCGGCACGCGTGATCCTCGCGGACCTCGTGCCGGAGAAGCTGGCGCTGTTTGCGGACAACCCGGCCGTCACCACGGTCGATGTGCGCAACACCAAGCTCGCCGACACCGTGAAGTCGCTGACCGACGGCTGGGGCGCCAACGTGGTGTTCGAAGCCAGCGGCAGCGCGCGCGCCTTCGACGACATCTTCGAGCTGCTGTGTCCCGGCGGCTGCCTCGTGATGGTGGGCATACCCGCTGGCAAGGTGGCCTTCGACATCGTCGCCATCCAGGCGAAGGAAGTGCGCATCGAGTCGGTGTTCCGCTACGCCAACATCTTCCCGCGCGCGCTGGCGCTGATCGCGTCGGGCCAGGTCGACGTGAAGCCCTTCATCTCGCGCACCTTCGCGTTCGAAGATGGCATCGAGGCCTTCGAGGAAGCCGCGGCGGGGCGCGCGACCGACGTGAAGATCCAGATCGAGTTTGGGGAGCCCGTCACTTCCTCGTAGCTTCTTCCGTAGGCGCGATCAGGTGCTCGAGCATGCGCCGGGCATTGAGCGGCAGGTCTTCCGACGAGCGCACGCAGGCCATCAGCGTGCGCTCGGCCCATTTGTCGGCGAGCGAGGCGCGCGCGATCTTCATCGAGCGGGCGCAACGTTCGGCCGCGGTCTGCGGCACGATGCCGACGCCGATGCCGTACTCCACCATGCGGCACACGGCCTCGAAGTTGCGCACGCGCACCCGGTAGGCCAGGTGCTTGCCGAGCGCACGCACATGCTGGGTGATCAGCAGCTGCAGTGCGCTGTCCGCGGGCAGGCCGACGAATTCGCTGTCGACCACGTCGGCCAGCTGCAGGCGCCGGCGTCCGGCAAGGGCGTGGCCGCGTGGCATCACGAGCACGAGGTCGTCGCGGCGGAAGGGATGGCATTCGAGGCCTTCGCTGTCGATGGCGTCCGAGACGATGCCGATGTCGCACAGGCCGGCGCGCAACGCGTCCACCGTGTCGGGGCTGGGGCGCTCCTCAAGGTCGACCGAGATGCGTGGATGCTCGGCGAGAAAGCGGCTCAGCACCTCGGGCAGGTGCTCGGTCAGCGCTGAGGTGCCGCACATGAAGCGCACATGGCCCTTGAGGCCCTGGCCGTATTCACCGAGTTCGCCGCGCAGCCGCTCCATCTGCTGCAGCACGACGCGCGCGTGGTGCAGCAGCGTGCGGCCGGCCTCGGTGGGGCGTACGCCCTGCGCGTGGCGGGTGAGCAGCGGGGAGCCGAGCGTGTCTTCCATGCCGCGCACGCGCTGGCTGGCGGAGGCCAGCGTCATGTGCGAGCGCCCGGCGCCGCCGGTGAGGCTGCCGGCTTCGACGACGTTGAGGAAGAGCCGCAGGTCGGTGAGATCGAATCGCATGGTTCGGCGGAGTGTGCACCAGGAGCCTCAGCCGCAGCCTGAGGCTACCTCTGCGAATGCCCGATTTCCAGAGGCCGGCTTCGTCGGCAGAGTCGTGTCCCGATGACGCATTCGATCGACACAACGAGTTTCTGGGCCGCCGCCGCGGCGGTGTACCTGCTGGCCGGGGTGATCAAGGGCGTGGTCGGCCTCGGGCTGCCGACGGTGTCGATGGCGCTGCTCGCGCTGTGGATGTCGCCGGTACAGGCCGCGGCGCTGCTGATCGTGCCGTCGCTCGTCACCAACATCTGGCAGACCGGGCCGCGCGCGACCTTCATGCCGGTGCTGCGGCGCATCGGCGGCATGCAGGTGGGGGTGGTGATCGGCACGCTGGGCGGGGCGCTGTGGCTGGGCGTGCCGGCGGGGGCCTGGGCTTCGTTCGCGCTCGGGGTGGCGCTGGTCGTCTACGCGGTCTGGGGACTGACCGGGCGGCAGCTTCACGTGACAGACGCGCAGGCGCGCTGGGTGGGGCCTCTGGTGGGCATCGTCACGGGGCTGGTGACGGCGGTGACCGGGGTGTTTGCGGTGCCGGCGGTGCCGTACCTGCAGGCGCTGGGGTTCCAGCGCGATTCGCTGATCCAGGCGATGGGGATCTCTTTCACCACCTCGACGGTGGTGCTGGCCATCGGGCTGGTCGGGAACGGGGGCTATCCGATGTCGGCGATGGGCGGGTCGATCGCCATGCTGGTGCCGGCCATCGGCGGCATGGTGCTCGGGACCTGGCTACGGCAGCGGTTGTCGGTGGCGGTGTTCAAGCGCTGCTTCCTGATCGGGCTGGCGCTGCTGGGCCTATACATGGCCGCGCGCGCCGGGCTGTGAGCCGAAGTCAGGCTGCCAGCAGCAGGGCAGCGCGAACGCGCTCGATAGTCTGGCGGTAGGGCAGGGCGAAGTCGTCGAGTGCATCGCCCGCTTCGAGCCAGCGAAACGCGAACACCAAGCCTTCTTCTTCAGGGCTGCCCGTGGCCATGTGCGTGAAGGTTTCAGGCAGGGCGCCTTGGGCGCGCATCAGGAACAGGTGCCACAGCTGCGGGTGGCGGTGCGTGTTGCCTTCGACGCCGGCTTCGCATTCGCGGTGCAGCGTGCCCAGCGATTGCAGCGGGCCGGTGTAGTCGAGGCCCGATTCCTCGAGCAGTTCGCGGCGCACCGCCACTTCAGGCGATTCACCGGGCTCGATGGTGCCCTTGGGCAGCTGCATGTTGCCATCCTCGGGATGGCGGAACACCAGCAGCCGGCCCCGCGCGTCAACCATGCAGGCGCAGGCCTTGGGGATCGTGGCGGAGGGGCTGCTGCCGGTGTTGTTCATCATCAGGCGCCCGTCAGAGCGGCCTTGACCGCTGCGCTGACCTGGCCCATGTCGGCCTTGCCGGCGAGGCGGGTCTTGACCACGCCCATCACCTTGCCCATGTCGCCGGGGCCGCTGGCGCCCAGCTCGGCCACGATGGCCTTCACGGCGGCCACCGTTTCATCGGCGCTCATGCGTTGGGGCAGGTAGGCCTCCAGCACCTTGATCTCGGCAGCTTCCTTGTCGGCCAGATCGGGGCGGCCACCGGTGGTGAAGGCCGCGATCGAGTCCTTGCGCTGCTTGACCATCTTGTCGACGATGGCGACGACCATGGTGTCGTCGAGTTCCACGCGCTCGTCGACTTCCTTTTGCTTCAGGGCCGCGAGCAGCAGGCGGATGGTGGCCAGGCGCTCGGAGTCCTTGGCGCGCATCGCCGTCTTCATGTCTTCGGTGATTTGTTCTTTGAGAGTCATTCGGCAACCTTTCGGAAAAAACAAAAGCCGCGGCAGGTTTCCCTGGCGCGGCTGAGGCAACGGGGCGGCGGTGCTGACTTTCGTCTGGAGCCGGCCGCCCTGGGTGTTGCTTAGTACAGCTTCTTGGGCAGCTGCATGCTGCGCACGCGCTTGTAGTGGCGCTTGACCGCGGCGGCCTTCTTGCGCTTGCGCTCGGCGGTCGGCTTTTCGTAGAACTCGCGGGCGCGCAGGTCGGTCAGCAGGCCGAGCTTTTCGATGGTGCGCTTGAAACGGCGCAGTGCGACGTCGAAGGGCTCGTTTTCTTTAACGCGGATGGTGGTCATTGATGAATCGTTGAAATGAATTTGGCCTGGAGAGATCGAGGCCCCAAGCCGGGGTTCCTCAACTGAAAACTTTTTGCGGCCGTTGAGGGGAGGCCAAGAGTTAGCCCGCGATTATAGCGCGGTTGCGCACGCGTGGGCGCTCGCCCAGGCCCATTGGAAGTTGTATCCGCCCAACCAGCCGGTCACATCGACCACTTCGCCGATGAAATACAGGCCCGGCTGCTTCGATTCCATGGTCTGGGACGACAGGTCGCGGGTGTCGACACCGCCGGCCGTGACCTCGGCTTTTTTGTAACCTTCGGTGCCGCTGGGGGTGATCTGCCAGCGGGCGATGCGCTCCGACAGGGCGGCCAGCGCCTTGTCCGCAGCTTCGTTGACGGGGCGCTGCAGCGCCGGATCCTGCCCGACCCAGGCGTCGGCCAGCCGGGAGGGCACCAGCGTGGCCAGTTCGTTGGCGATGCGTTTCTTCGAGCGCAGCTTGGCTTCGCCCAGCGCCTCTGCCACGTTCACGCCGGGCGCGAAATCCAGCGTGAGCGGGGTGCCGGGCTTCCAGTAGCTCGAAATCTGCAGCACCGCCGGGCCCGACAGGCCTCGGTGGGTGAAGAGCAGGTCCTCGAGGAAGGCCATCTTTTCCTTCTTCGCCCCGGTCTCGATGCGCACCGGCAGCGCCAGGCCGGCCAGTTCGGCATACGGCGCCCAGCCTTCGCCGCCGAAGGTCAGCGGCACCAGCGCCGGACGGGGGGTGACGAGGCGCAGGCCGAACTGCTCGGCAAGGCGGTAGCCGAAGTCGCTGGCGCCGATCTGCGGGATCGACAGGCCGCCCGTGGCCACCACGATCTTCGGCGCTTCGATCAGCCCGCGATCGCTCTCGATTTGATAGCTGCCAGCGCCCGATGCATCGGCATCAGCGCTAGAAAACTCAATCTTCCCGACCTTGCACGGCTGCCATCGCTCGACCCCACCCGCCGCGCATTCCGCCAGCAGCATGTCGACGATCTGCTGCGACGAGCCGTCGCAGAACAGCTGCCCCTTGTGCTTCTCGTGGAAGGCAATGCCGTGTTTCTGCACCAGCTCGATGAACTGCTGCGGCGCGTAGCGCGACAGCGCCGAGCGGCAGAAATTCGGGTTGTCGCCGATGAAGTGGCGCTGCGGTGCGCGCACGTCGAGATCGCGGTTCGTGAAATTGGCTCGCCCGCCGCCCGAGATGCGGATCTTCTCGCCCACCTTTTCGCTGTGGTCCACCACCAGCACCCTGAGCCCGCGCTGGCCCGCCACGCCGGCGCAGAACAGCCCGGCAGCCCCGGCGCCGATCACGACGACGTCGAAGCGCGATGAAGCTGCCGCGCTCAAGGGCCGTCTGCCGCGAGCAGCGGCGGCGGGTTGTATTTCAGGTGGCCCACGTAGCGCAGCGGCTGCGTGGCGGCAATGGAGGGCACGTCGCCCTCGCGCATGTGCAGCAGGTCGGACGGGCTCACCCAGCGCGGGTCGGCGCTGGTGATCGGCAGGCCAGCCTGTTTGTAGGCCTCGAGCACGAACTGCGAGCAGAAGAACTGGTCGTCGCGGCTCGCACCCAGCTGCACCATCGCCATGCCGCTCACGCAGTAGTTGCTGACCGCGCTTGGCACCAGCGGCAGTTCGCACAGGCGCCGGTTCAGCACGAAAGGCGCGTTCAGCAGCACGCCCACGGTGTTGTAGCGCGCGCCGACCTGCGACAGCGCCCATTCGCGCATGCGCCCGGCGCCGGCTTCGTCGACGCCCGGCACGCGAAAGGCCACCACCATCTGCTCTTCATCGACCAGATCGGCCAGTGGCCGCGCGCGCACGCCGGTGCCCACGGCTTCGGCGATCTGGCCGTCGCCGAGGTACAGCACCGCGTGGCTCACCGGCGAGAAGGTGCCCAGCCGGATGCCGAAGGAATTCACCGTGGCGATGGAGGTCAGCAGGATGTCGCCGGGCTCCAGCGCGTCGGCCGCGATGAGTTCGCCGCCGTTGCCTGGCGCGATGACCGAGCTCTGCACCCGCAGACGCAAGCCGGCATCCTTGGTCGGCAGGTCGATGCGAGTGGCGCAGGCCGTGAGCAGCAGGGCTGCGCCCGCGGCAACGACGACCGCGGCGGTCTTGAACGCGGCGCGCATCAGCCCTTCCAGATGAACGGAAACTTCAGCTGCTTGAAGAAGCCGTTGGGCACGTAGTCGCCCAGCACGCCGTATTTTTCGGGCCAGAGCTTGGTGCTCTTCACCGCGGTGCCGAAGATGTAGTCTAGAAAGGCGTAGTGCGCCGCGTAGTTCTTGTCGAGTGCTTCCTGGTCCTGGCTGTGGTGCCAGTGGTGGAAGTTGGGCGTCACGATCAGGTAGCGCAGCGGACCGAGCCGCACGCTCACGTTGCAGTGGTTGAACACCGCCTGGAAGCCCACCACCACGATGTAGGCGTCGATCACGTCCTTGCTGAAGCCCAGTACGTAGATGGGCGCCAGCACCAGCGTGCGCGTGATCAGCAGTTCGAGGATGTGCTGGCGCGAGCCCGCCATCCAGTCCATGCTCTTCACGCTGTGGTGCACCGCGTGCAGGCGCCACAGCACCGGCACCTCGTGGTAGGCGCGATGCGTCCAGTACTGCACGAGGTCGGCCACCAGAACGATCAGCAGCAGCCCCGCCCAGAACGGCAGGTTGCCCACCCAGCCACGAATGCCGTCATTGGCGGCCCAGCCGAAGAGCTTGTGCACCATCAGGTTGGTGGCCAGCAGCACGAAGCCCACGATCATGTGGTTCACCACGAAGTGATGGAAGTCGGTCTGCCACTCTTCGCGGAACACGGGCTGGTCTTTGCGCAGCGCAAAGAGTTTCTCGATGAAGATGAAGATCAGCGACGAGCCCAGCAGGTCGAGGATGAACCAGTCGAGCCCGATGTACGGCGTGTTGTCCGCGAAGTCGTGCACCGGCACCTTGTGCCCGCCGAGCAGCGCCGACGCCACCACCAGCAGGAACGCCGCCGACGAGAGCCAGCGCGAGCGGTTGAAGATGATGTTGACCAGCGACAGCCCACCCGCGATGACCAGCGCCGCCAGCAGGATGTAGCGCATCACGTCGACGTTGTAGCTCTTGCGCAGTTCGGGCGTGGTGAGGTACTGCGGAAAGTGGAAGGCCAGTACGCCGAGGAAGCACAGGATGGCCAGGCTCAGCGCGATGGTGCCTGTGACCAGCCCTTGGCCACGGCGCAGTTCGCCGTGGTTATGGGTGAATTCGTTGAGTTTGTCGATGTCCAGCATGCCCGCCTCTCTCGCTTGTACTTTGTGTTGGAGCGCGATTTTAGAGGCGGCTGTAGGAAAAATCTCACCTGGGCCGCACAGCCCTGCGGCGCAGCAGCGCGGCCGAGCCCAGCGCCACGGCCATCACGAGCAACGACACGACGGTGGTCACCGTGCCCAGCGCATAGATCGACGGCGTGGTGACGGTCGACGTCAGGCCCTGCAGCTCGAGCGGCAGCGTGTTGACGTCGCCGATGGCCTGCGAGGTGCGGGCGATCTCGTCCCACGACAGCGTGAAGCCGAACATGCCGATGCCCACGATCGACGGGCCGATCAGCGGCAGCACCACGAAGCGAAAGGTCTGCCACGGCGTGGCGCCGAGGTCGCGCGCGGCTTCTTCGTAGGCGGGGTTGAAGCGATTGAACACCGCGAACATGATGAGCAGGCCGAAGGGCAGCGTCCAGGTCAGGTGCGCGCCGAGGGCGGAACTGAACAGGCCCAGCGCGGTGCCGTAGCCTTCGAGCAGCGTGGTCGCGTCCATCGCCGTCAGCACGCTCTTGATGCCCGTGTCGATCAGCCGGAACTGCAGGCCGATGCCGAGCGAGATGATGATCGACGGCATGATGAGGCTGGCCACCGTGACGAAGAACAGGGCGTTGCTGCCCGCGAGCTTCTTGCGGAACGCCAGGCCTGCCAGCACCGACAGCACGACAGTGAAGGCCATCACCACCGCGCCCAGCGCGAGCGAGCGCCTGAAGGCCGCGCCGATGTCCACTGTGCCCAGCCCTTCAGCCAGCTTGTAGAACCAGTGCAGCGAGACGCCGCGCAACGGGAAGGTGAGACCGCCCTCGGGGCCCTGGAAGCTGAGCACGAAGATCGTGATCATCGGGCCGTAGAGGAACAGCACGAACAGGGCGAAGACCGTGGCGAGAGGCCAGAAGCCGGGGCTGCGTTGTTCGCCTATGCGTTGGCTCATTTGTATTTTTCCTTCAGGGCGTGAGCGCGCCCCGAACGACGCACCCCAAACAGAACGGAAGAATCCAGGTTCACCCTAGAGCTCCTTTCGAATGTCGACCAGCCGCGTCAGCCCCCAGATGATCATCAGCACGACAGCCAGCAGGATCATCGCGTTGGCCGCAGCCAGCGGAAACTGCAGGTACGAGGTCTGCACCTGGATGATCTTGCCGATAGAGGCGATCTGCTGGCCGCCCATCACGCCGATGGTGACGAAGTCGCCCATCACGATGGTGATGACGAAGATCGACCCGATCAGGATGCCCGTGCGCGACAGCGGCACCACCACGTTCCACAGCGTCTGCCAGCCCGAGGCGCCCGCATCGCTGGCTGCTTCGAGCAACGAGCGGTCGATGCGCATCATGCTGTTGAAGATCGGCACGATCATGAACATCGTATAGAGGTGCACGAAGGCCAGCACCACCGAGAAATCGGAGAACAGCAGCCACTCCACAGGCTGGTTCACGAGGCCCAGGCCCATGAGCGCCTGGTTGACCAGCCCGTTGCGTCCCAAGAGCGGCACCCACGAGATCATGCGGATCACGTTCGAAGTCCAGAAGGGCACCGTGCACAGCACGAACAGCACCGTCTGCATGGTCGACGAGCGCACGTGGAACGCCAGGAAGTACGCAACCGAAAAACCGATCAGCAGAGTGATGCCCCACACCAGCACGCAGAACTTGAACGTGCTCAGGTAGGTGTTGAGCGTGACGCACAGGTCGCCGTTGTCGGTGAGGCGCGAGCAACCCTCGAACAGGCTCAGGTAGTTGCGCAGCGTGACCGCAGGGATCAGCTCGTATTCGTTGAAGTTCCACAGGCTGACCATCGCGACCAGCGCCAGCGGAACCAGGAAGAACAGCAGGAACACCAGCGCGAACGGCGCCGCCTGCCACCATGCTTTCACAGCATGGATGGGCGTGGTGGCGACGGACGCGCTGGTCGAAGGAGCGCTCACAGGCTCAGGTCGAAGGTCAGGCCGCGACGAACTCGTTCCACTTGCGGACCATGTACTCGTTCTCGTCCATCACGGCGTTCCAGCAGGCGATGCCGCCCATGCGCTGTTCGTAGCTGCCGCCGTCGCGCACCGAGCCTGCCTTGGCGATCACGTCGCCCTGCGGGCTCTTGATGTCCTGCGCGGCGGGCTTGCCTTCCATCCAGTAGGCCCACTCGTAGGCTTCCATCTTGGTCTTGGCGGTGTCGAGCACGGCGCTGTAGTAGCCCTGGCGGTTGAGGTACGCACCGGCCCAGCCGTCGAGGAACCAGTTGATGAACTCATAGGCGCCGTCGAGCTTCTTGCCCGAGAGCGTGGCCGGCAGGCCGAAGCCCGAGGCCCAGGCGCGATAGCCTTCCTTCAGCGGCTGGAAGGTGCAGTCGATGCCCTTGCTGCGCACGGCCGTGACGGCGGGCGACCACATCGACTGGATCACAACCTCGCCCGAGGCCATGAGGTTCACCGACTCGTTGAAGTCTTTCCACAGCGCGCGGAACTGGCCGGCCTTCTTGGCTTCGATCAGGGTCTTGATCGTCAGGTCGATCTCGGCCTTGGTCATGTTGCCCTTGTCGGCGTACTTGTGGATGCCCTTGGCCTCCACCACCATCGCGGCGTCCATGATGCCGATCGACGGAATGTTCAGGATCGCGGTCTTGCCCTTGAACTCGGGGTTCAGCAGCTCGGCCCACGAAGAGATCGGGCGCTTGATCAGGTCGGGCCGGATGCCCAGGGTGTCGGCGTTGTAGGTGGTCGGGATCAGCGACATGAACTGCGTGGCCGACTTCGCGAAGACCTTGCTCTTCTCGCCTTCGAGATAGATCACCTTGACCGGCGCCGTGCCCTGGCTGCCGACCTTCTTGCCCGCAACTTCGCCCTTGGTGAAGAGCGAGGTGATCTTGTCGGCGTTCTTCACGCGCTTGGTGTCGATGCCCTTCAGGTTGCCGGTCGGCACGATCTTCTTGAGCGAGAAGAACTCGGTGTCGATCAGGTCGAAGCTGTTGGGCGCGGTCACGGCTCGCTTGGTCACGTCGTCGGTGGTCACGGCCACGTACTGGATCTCGATGCCGGTGTCGGCCTTGAATTTTTCGGCAATCGCCTTGTCCTGGTTCACCGCGGTGCCGAGGTAGCGCAGCACGATCTTTTCCTGCGCATGCACGAAGGGCGCGATGCCCGTGGCCAGGATGCCGGCCGTGCCTTGCAGGAGGGTGCGGCGCTTGACGCCGTTGGACGAGTCGATGGAATCGGTCATGGCTGAGTCTCCAGAGAAAAAAGTGGAAAGAAACGAACGCAGGAAAAAGAGAAGCAGGTTGCGGATGCGCTCACAGGGTCATGGCGAGCGCGGCCGTGTCGTCGCGCTGGCGAGCCCCGGCGTTGGCGGGCGCCGAAGCCCGCTCGCCCGGTGGCTTGACGCCGGGGCCGAGCACGCGCGCGTCGGCTTCGGCCCATGAGAGGCGCACCGCCTCGCCGTGCGCATAGGGGCGCGCGAGGAAAGCGGCTTCGCCGAGCAGCACAGAGACGTTCTGGCGCCCGGCGGCAGCGCCTTCGAGCGCCAGGCCGAGCAGCACGTAGGTGCCCTGGTATTCGACGTCGGTAACGGTGGCGGCAAGGGCAGTGCCAGCCGCGTCGCCCTCCGAAGCCGCGGCAATCCGCATGCGGTCGTTGCGCACCGCGATCGGGCCGGCCGGCGTGTCGAACACGTTGTGGCCGCCCATGAAGCGCGCCACGAACTCGCTCGCCGGGTGGTTGTAGACCGCGTGCGGCGAGCCGACCTGCTCGATCACTCCGTGGTTCATCACCACCATGGTGTCGGCCAGCGCCATTGCCTCTTCTTGCGAGTGCGTGACGTGCACGAAGGTCAGGCCCAGTTCCTTCTGCCAGCGCCGCAACTCGGCGCGCATCTGGATGCGCAGGAAGGGGTCGAGCGCCGACAGCGGCTCGTCGAGCAGCAGCACGCGCGGCTCGGTGATGAGTGCTCGCGCCAGCGCCACGCGCTGCTGCTGGCCGCCGGAAAGCTCACCGGGCTTGCGGTTGGCCAGGTGACCCATCGCCACGCGTTCGAGCAGGTCGTTGGCACGCTTGTGGCGCTCGGCCTTGCCGACGCCTTTCATCTTGAGGCTGAAGGCCACGTTGTCGGTGGCCGAGAGGTGCGGGAAGAGGGCGAAGCTCTGGAACATCATCGCCGTGCCGCGCGCGGCCGCGGGCAGGTCGGTGATGTTGCGGTTGTCCAGCAGGATGTCGCCGCTGGTGACGGACTCGTGGCCCGCGATCATGCGCAGCGTGGTGCTCTTGCCGCAACCCGAAGGGCCGAGCAGGCAGCAGTAGCTGCCGCTGGCGATGCGCAGGTCTATCTGGTCGACGGCAGCCGGTGTGCCGGGGGCATAGCGCTTGGTGAGCGCGACGATCTCGACTGCGGCGGGTTCGGGCGTGGCGACGGCATTCATTGCCGATGGCTCAGCACGATCCATGCCACGTTGTGGTGCGCGGCGCCCGTGCCGCTCGTGCCGTCCTCGCCCTGGTCAGGTGCCGATCAGGTACCGAACTTGTCCGCGTCCACCGGTACCTCGGCGGCTGCCAGTCCGCGCAGCACGTCGCCCACCACGATCACAGCCGGGCTGGCCAGGCCGGCCTCGGCGATGCCGTTCTGCAGGTTGCCCAGCGTGGTCGCGATGTGCCGCTGGTGCGGCAGGCTCGCATGCTGGATGACGGCCACCGGCGTGTCGCCCGGCAGGCCTTGCAGCAGTTCGCGTTCGATGTGCCCGGCGCCCGACACGCCCATGTAGATAACGAGCGTGAGCCGCGCGTTGTACGCCGTCGCGGCCAGCGCGCGCCAGTCGGTCGGGTCCTCGGCTGCACCGGCCCCTGTCTTGGCATGGCCGGTGACGAACACCACGCCCTGCGCATGGTCGCGGTGCGTGAGCGGCACGCCCAGCGCGGTCACGGCCGCCAGGCCGGCGGTGATGCCGTTGACCACGGTGCATTCGATGCCGGCTTCGCGCAGGTGCTCCACTTCTTCGCCACCGCGGCCGAAGATGAACGGGTCGCCGCCCTTGAGGCGCACTACCGTCTCGCCTTCGCGCACCGCGGTGATCATCAGCCGCTCGATGAATGCCTGCGGCGTGCTCTTGCAGCCGCCGCGCTTGCCCACGTGCACGATGCGCGCTCCGGGGCGGGCGTAGGCCTGCACGATCTCGTCGTTCACGAGGTCGTCGACCAGCAGCACCGTCGCGGCCTGGATTGCCTTCACGGCCTTGACGGTCAGCAGCTCCGGGTCGCCGGGGCCGGCGCCCACCAGCGTGCAGCGGCCGGTGATGAGGGAGGTGGGGGTGTCGTTGTTCATGCGTGGGATGCCAGTTGCGTGATGTGCCTGACTTGCGCCGCAATGGCTTCGGGCACGGGAAGCTCGCCGGCCAGCACGCGGCGCGTGTAGCCGGCGGTGGTGGCGACGTCGATTTCCTTCGGCAGGCCCGGCACTTCGGCGGTGGTGCCGGCCTGCTGCGCCTGCAGTTCGGTGCGCACGCCGCGCACGAAGCCGTCGATCTGCGCGGTGCGGCGCGGGTCGGACACCACTTCGCCTTCGAGGCCGCGCGAGAGCAGGGCGGTCATGCCCGTGAGTTCGAAGGTCTCGCCCATGGTGCGGGCGTATTCGGGGTGCGTGTAGCTGGCCACCACCACGCAGGGGCCGGCGGTGGGCTGCATCAGCTTCACCACGCTGTGGCCCGGGTTGCGCAGGCCGACCACGCGGCGCACATCGAGCAGGCGCTTGAGCGCGGGGTTCAGCAGTTCGGTGGGCGCAAAGGCCGCTTCGCCGTTGGCGATGGGGCGGATGGCGGTCATGGGCGGAACATCGAGCGCCGAGAGCACGTTCGACGCCAGCACGCGCGAAGTTTCGCTCGCACTGCCGTGCACCAGCACCGGCAGGCCTTCGCGCGCCAGCAGCAGCGCCAGCAGCGGCGTGAGCACCGGCAGCTTGCGCGCGCCGTTGTAGCTGGGCAGCACGACCAGCGCCCGGTCGCCCGCCGGAATGCGGTTCAGCCGCGCATGGGTGGCATCGAGAAAGCCGGCCATTTCCTCGGGCGTTTCGCCCTTGATGCGCATGGCCAGGCAGAAGCCGCCGATTTCGAGGTCGGTGACGGTGCCGTCCAGCACCTGGCCGAACAGGTCGGTGGCCTGTTCACGCGTGAGCGGCTTGGCGCCTCGCGCGCCGCGGCCGATTTCCTTGATGTATTGGCTGATTCCCATGGGTAGGCGGATTGTCCTGCAACGCTTATGCCGGAATGTCATTCGGCTTATGCACAGGGCTGTCATGGGGCTTCCACCATCGCTTCGGCTGGCGTAGCCCGCACCATGCGCCTGAGCTCCGGAATGCACGAGCCGCAGTTGGTGCCGCACTTCAGCGCGCCCTGCAGCTTGGCCAGCCGCTCGTCGGCGGTGCCGGTGCAGCGGCCCAGTTCGGTCTGGATCGCCACGTCCGCCACGTTGAAGCAGGTGCACACCGTCTTGCCGCGCGACTGCACCGCCACCGGCGCTTTCGAGCCCGGCGACAGCAGCAGGCGGCCGTAGCTCTGCGCCGGTAGTTCCTCGCGCAGCAGCGTGGAGATCCAGGTTTCGGCGCTGGTGTCGCCGCCCAGCAGGAAGGCTTCGAGGCCCGCGCTGCCGTCGGCACGGCGCACCAGCCGGGCCGAGCGGCGCTGGCCCCGGCGGCGGTCGGCGTAGCGCAGGGTGTCGGCGGTCTGCAGGCCGAGCAGGGCTTCGATCTTCTCGACCAGCGCGTCGTCGGGCGCGTCGTGCGCAGCGGCGCGAAAGAGGAGGCCGCTGCGTTCGGCGCCCTGCGTGTTGCCGGCAAACGGCACGCAGGTCGCAAAAGGAAACAGCGCCATCATCGGCTGCAGCGCGCGGTGCGCGGCCAGCGCGTCGCCATCGGGCAGCCAGGCCATGGCCAGCAGCGACCACGGCAGCTCGGCCTTGAGGATCTTCACCGGCGTGTGCTTCAGCTCGGGCTGCTTCGAGGTCGGGCAGTAGGCCGGCGTGGTCAGCGCGTTGATGCCCGCGAGCCGCGTGCCGTTCGACGAGCAGCCGCTCAGGTACTCCTCGCCCCAGTGCATGGCCACAAAGGCTTGGCTCAGCCCCACCTCGGCGCTGGCGCGCGCGGGCAGCATGATCGAGCCGCGCTTCGACGTCAGGTGCACCAGGTCGCCTTCGCGGATCTGGCGGCGCGCCATGTCCTGCGCGTTCATCTGCACCACCGGCTCCGACACATGGCCGAACAGGCGGCCGACGGTGCCGGTGCGACTCATGCCGTGCCACTGGTCGCGCAGGCGGCCGGTGTTCAGCGAGAAAGGGTAGCGGGCCTCGCGGGCTTCGGCCACCGGCTTGTAGACCGTGTCGACGAAGCGGGCGCGGCCATCGGGCGTGGGGAACACGCCGTCTTCGTAGAGGCGCACGCGGCCGGTGCTTTCGCCTTCCTTCAGCGGCCATTGCTGCGGGCCGGCGGTTTCCAGCATCGCGTAGCTCAGGCCGGTGATGTCGAGGTCGCGCCCGCGCGTGGACTCGCGATGCTCGTTCCAGACCGATTCGGCCGTCTCGTACGGAAACAGCGTGAACGCGCGGCCCAACTGCCTTTCGAGCCGGTGCGCGAAGGCCACGGCTATCGACCAGTCGTTGCGCGCCTCGCCGGGCGCCGGCACGGCCGGGCGCACGCGCGAGATGCGGCGCTCGCTGTTGGTCACGGTGCCTTCCTTCTCGCCCCAGGTGGTGGCGGGCAGCAGCAGGTCGGCAAAGGCGCAGGTGGCGGTGGTGGCAAAGGCTTCCTGCACCACGACGAACTCGGCGCGTTCCAGCGCGCGGCGCACCGTGGCCTGGTCGGGCATCGACTGCGCCGGGTTGGTGCAGGCGATCCACAGCGCACGGATCTCGCCGTCGGCCGCAGCCTGGAACATCTCGACGGCGGTCTTGCCCGGCTTCTCGGGCACCGAGGGCACGCCCCACAGCGCGGCCACTTCGGCGCGGTGATCGGGGTTCGCCAGGTCGCGGTGCGCGCTCAGCAGGTTGGCGAGGCCGCCGACTTCGCGCCCGCCCATCGCATTGGGCTGGCCGGTCAGCGAGAACGGGCCCGCGCCGGCGCGGCCGATCTGCGCGGTCGCCAGGTGCAGGTTGATGAGCGCCGCGTTCTTCGCCGTGCCGCTCGACGACTGGTTCAGGCCCTGGCAGTACAGGCTCAGCGTGGCGGGCGATGTGGCGAACAGCCGCGCCGCCTCGAGCAGGTCTTCCTTCGGGATGCCGCACACCTGCGCGACCTTGTCCGGCGTGCATTCGCGCACCGTTGCCTTCAATGCGTCGAAGCCGTTGGTGTGCGCCGCGATGTACTTCGCGTCGATCCAGCCTTCCCACAGCATCAGGTGCAGCATGCCGTTGAACAGCATCACGTCGGTGCCGGGCTGGATGGGCAGGAACAGGTCGGCGATCTCGACCGTGTCGGTGCGGCGCGGGTCGGCCACCACGATCTTCAGCGCCGGGTTCGCGGCCTTCGCGTCCTCGATGCGGCGAAAAAGAATGGGGTGCGCCCACGCCGTGTTGCTGCCCACGATGAACAGGCAGTCGGCGTGCTTCAGGTCGTCGTAGCAGGCCGGCGGCGCGTCGGCGCCCAGCGTCTGCTTGTAGCCGGCCACGGCGCTGCTCATGCACAGGCGCGAGTTGGTGTCGACGTTGTTGGTGCCGATCAGGCCCTTGGCGAGCTTGTTGAAGACGTAGTAGTCCTCGGTGAGCAACTGGCCCGACACGTAGAAGCCAACCGAGTCCGGGCCGTGGTCGCGGATCACCTGCGCGAACTTGCCGGCGGCGTTGTCGAGCGCGGTGTCCCACGTCACCGCGGTGGGTGCTTCTGCGCGCACGAGGCGTTGCATGGGCTGCAGCAGCCGCGTCTGCCGCGTGACCGTGGCGCTGGCCGTGAGGTGCAGCGTCGAGCCCTTGGTGCACAGCCGGCCGAAGTTCGCCGGGTGGTCAGGGTCGCCACGCACGCCGGTGATTTCGCTGCCCTGCGATTCGATGATGACGCCGCAACCGACGCCGCAGTAGGGGCAGGTGGAGCGGGTCTCAAGCGTCATGGGTTATTCCAGCGGCAGAACCGTCAGCACCGCGAACGGCTTCGGGCCGGCGACCGGGCGCTCCAGTTCGATGGCGTGCGTGGCCAGTTCGCCCGCGTCCAGGTGCACCACGCCGTCTTCCACCTTCACGGCGAACTTCGGCGTACAGCCTTCGTCGGGCGACCTGGCGCAGCCGTCGTCCAGTCCGATGGCCCAGTTGTGCAGCGGGCAGGCCACGCTGGTGCCGAACACGATGCCCTGGCTCAGCGGGCCACCCTTGTGCGGGCAGCGGTCGAGCAGCGCGAACACCTCGTTCTCGGCGTTGCGGAACACGGCAACGTCCACGCCGGCAGGCCGCGCCACGCGGCGGGCGCCGAGCACGGGGATGTCGTCGATGCGGCAGATGACTTTCCAATCGCTCATGGTGTCTCCTTTCAGGCGGTCTGGTGGGTGTCGATCGGCGCCGTCAGCGGCGTGAACTGCCGCACATCGACCGAGGCCTGCGCCGATTCGAACCACGGATCGGGCTCGCCGTCGAGCGCGAATTGCAGGCGTTCCCACAGCGCCTTGCGGCCTTCGGCGTCGTCGAGGATCTTCTTCTTCACGTAGTCCAGGCCCACGCGGCCGATGTAGTGCACCGTGCGCTCCAGGTACCAGCCCTCTTCGCGGTAGAGCTGCAGGAAGGCGCCCGAGTACTCCATCACTTCCTCGGCCGTCTTCACCTTCACAAGGAACTGCGCGACCTCGGTCTTGATGCCGCCGTTGCCGCCCACGTAGAGTTCCCAGCCCGAGTCGACGCCGATCACGCCCACGTCCTTGATGCCGGCCTCCGCACAGTTGCGCGGGCAGCCCGACACCGCCAGCTTGACCTTGTGCGGCGAGTACATCGCCCACAGCGCGCGCTCCAGGTCCTTGCCCATCTGCGTGGAGTCTTGCGTGCCGAAGCGGCACCACTCGCTGCCCACGCAGGTCTTCACCGTGCGCAGCGACTTGGCATAGGCAAAGCCGCTGGGCATGCCGATGTCTTTCCAGACGTTTTCCAGGTCTTCCTTCTTCACGCCCAGCAGGTCGATGCGCTGGCCGCCCGTGACCTTGACGGTCGGAATCTTGTACTTGTCGGCCGCGTCGGCAATGCGGCGCAGTTCGTCGGGCGTGGTGTGGCCGCCCCACATGCGCGGAATGACGGAGTAGGTGCCGTCCTTCTGGATGTTGGCGTGGCTGCGCTCGTTGATGAAGCGGCTCTGCGGATCGTCCTTGGCCTCCTTCGGCCAGGTGCTGATCAGGTAGTAGTTGATGGCCGGGCGGCAGGTGGCGCAGCCGTTGGGCGTGCGCCAGCCGAGGTTGCGATACACCTCGTCGTGCGTCAGGTAGTGCTCCTTGCGGATCGCGTCGCGCACGTCCTGGTGGCTCGCGTCGGTGCAGCCGCACACGGCCTTCTTCTTCGGCGTGGCCGAGTAGTCGCCGCCGGCGGTGAACATCAAAATCTGCTCGACCAGCCCGGTGCACGAGCCGCAGCTGGCACTGGCCTTGGTGTGCTTCTTCACCTCGTCGAGCGTGAACAGGCCCTTTTCCTTGATGGCCTTGCAGATGGTGCCCTTGCTCACGCCGTTGCAGCCGCAGACCTCGGCGTCGTCGGGCATGGTCGCGGCCTTGTTGTGGCCCTCGTGGCCGGTGTCGCCGATGTTCGATTCGCCGAACATGAGCTTGTCGCGGATGTCGTGCACGCTGCGGCCGTCGCGCAGCAGCTTGAAGTACCAGCTGCCGTCCACCGTGTCGCCGTAGAGGCAGGCGCCCACCAGCTTGTCGTCCTTGATCACCAGCTTCTTGTAGACGCCACCGAAGGGGTCGCTCATGACGATCTCTTCAGTGCCTTCGCCGCCCATGAACTCGCCGGCCGAGAACAGGTCGATACCCGTCACCTTCAGCTTGGTGGAGGTGAGCGAGCCCAGGTAGCGGCCGATGCCGAACTGCGCCAGATGGTTGGCCGCCACCTTGGCCTGCTCGAACAGCGGCGCGACCAGGCCGTAGGCAATGCCGCGGTGAGCCGCGCATTCGCCGACCGAGTAGATGCGCGCGTCAGTCACCGTCTGCATGGTGTCGGTGACGACGATGCCGCGGTTGCAGTGCAGGCGCATCTTCTCGGCCAGCTCCACGTTGGGGCGGATGCCCACGGCCATCACCACCAGGTCGGCCGCCACCTCGGTGCCGTCCTTGAAGCGGATGGTCTTGACGCGGCCGCCCTTGCCGTCGTCGCTGTCGCCGACGAGGTCTTGCGTCTGCGCACCGATCCGGAACTTCAGGCCCCGGTCTTCCAGCGACTTCTGCAGCAGCTTGCCCGCCACGTCGTCGAGCTGGCGCTCCATCAGCCAGGGCATCACGTGCACCACCGTCACGTTCATGCCGCGCAGCATCAGGCCGTTGGCGGCTTCCAGGCCCAGCAGGCCACCGCCGATGACCACCGCGTTCTTGTGCGTGCGCGCGGTCTCGATCATGTAGTCGGTGTCGGCGATGTCGCGGTAGGCGATCACGCCCTTCAGGTCCTTGCCGGGCACCGGCAGCATGAAGGGGTTGGAGCCGGTGCACATCAGCAGGCGGTCGTAGGCGGCCTCGGTGACATCGCCTTGCGAATCCACGGCGCGCACGACGCGCTTGACGCGGTCGACTTCCACCACCTTCTTGCCGGCGTGCAGCGTGATGTTGTTGTCCGTGTACCACTCCCAGCTGTTGAGCACGATCTCGTCGACCGTCTGCTCGCCCGCCAGCACCGGCGACAGCAGGATGCGGTTGTAGTTGGGATGCGGCTCCGCGCCGAAGACGGTGATGTCGTACAGCTCGGGCGCGATCTTCAGCAGCTCTTCGAGTGTGCGCACGCCGGCCATGCCGTTGCCGACCATCACGAGTTTCATTTTCTTCATGGGGCTGGGCCTTTCAGGGAAATCAAGCAAAGGAGCGCCCGCGGCGCGCGTTCAGAATCGCGCCATGAGCTTTGAAGTGGACATCGGCTACAGCAGCCAGCGCGGACCGCGCGAGCTGAACGAAGACTTCGCCGGTGCGGTGCATGCGCCGCCGGGCGACGAGGCCCGCGGCCTCATTGCGGCCATTGCCGATGGGGTGTCGAGCGGCGGGCACGGCCGCGAAGCGGCGCAGACCACGGTGATGGGCCTGCTGGCCGACTACTTCGCTACGCCCGCCACCTGGGAGCCGACCGCCGCGCTCGACCGCCTGATCGGCGCGCAGAACGGCTGGCTGGCCGACCACAACCGCCGGCGCCAGAGCAAGCAGGACGGCGGCACGGCGCTCACCACGCTCACCGCACTGGTGCTGCACGGCCAGAGCTACACGCTGGCGCACGTGGGCGATACGCGCGCCTGGCGCGTGCGCGCCGGCGGCGGGCCGGCCGTGCCGCTCACGCAGGACCACGCCTTCGATCACCCCGACATGCGCAGCCGGCTCACGCGCGCCATCGGCCTCGACGACCAGGTGCGCGTCGACTACGCCCAGGGCGACGTGCGCGTGGGCGACTGCTTCGTGCTGAGCTCCGACGGCGTCCACGGCGTGCTCAAGCCGCAGCAGGTGGCCGCGCTGGCCCTGCAGGGCGATGCCGAAGCGGCCAGCGAGGCGCTGGTGCATGCGGCGCTCGACGCCGGCTCGCGCGACAACGCGACCGCGCTGGTCATCCGCGTGGTGGGGCTCGATGCGCGCCAGCTCGACGACGAGCTCGGCGACGGTCGCCGGCTCGCACCGCCGCCCGCGCTGAAGGTGGGCGACGTGCTCGATGGCTACGCCATCACCGCGCTGGTGGCCGACACTGGCGTGCACCTGCTGTACCAGGCGCGGCATCCGCAGACGCGCGAGCTGGTCGCGCTGAAGACGCTGCATCCCTCGCGTGCCGGCGATCCGCAGGAACGCGCGATGCTGGCGCACGAGGCATGGCTGGGGCTGCGCGTCGGAGGTATTGGCGGCAGCGGTTTCGTCCGCGTGCACGAGCGCGCCGAGAACGCGAGCGCGCTGTACATCGTGTTCGACTGGCATGGCGGGCGCACGCTGGAGCAGCTGCGCAAGGCGAACGCGCGCGGCGCGGTGGCCGAGGTGGTGGCCGCCGGCGTCGAGCTGAGCCGCGCGCTCGGCCGGCTGCACCGGCAGGGCGTGATCCATCGCGATATCAAGCCCGGCAACCTGCACCTGGGCGACGACGGGCGCTGGCGCATCCTCGACCTCGGCGTAGCCCTGTCCGGAAGAGAAGGCGCTGCCCAGCGCGAGCTGCATGCCGGCACGCCCAGCTACATCAACCCCGAGCAGTGGGAGGAGGGCGGCACCGCCGACGCGGCCAGCGACCTGTTCGCGCTCGGCGTCACGCTGTACCAGTGGCTCACCGGCCATCTGCCCTACGGCGAAATCGAGCCCTACCAGGTGGCGCGCTACCGGCGCGATCCGGTCGCGCTCTCGCGCATCCGCCCCGACGTGCCGATCTGGCTCGACCATCTGGTGCGCAAGGCCGTTGCCCGCGATCCGCGCGAGCGCTTCGAAACCGCCGAGGAACTGCTGCTCGCGTTGGAGCGCGGCGCTTCGCGCCCCGTGAACGCGCCCGCCGCCACGCCGCTGATCCGCCGCGACCCGCTCGCGCTCTACCAGCTCGCGCTCGGCGTGTCGGTGCTGTTCAACGTGCTGCTCATCGTGTGGCTGCTGTTCTTGCCACGTTGAGCGGAAGACGGCGGGGCGTGTCATGAGCGTGCCGTCTTTCGAATGTGGGGGGCAGCTGCGTGCGGCGTCGTGACGCGTGCACGGCCCCCCTTTTCGGCCCAGGTGCGCGTCCAGCGGATCTGCATCACGCGCATCACGCCCAGCATCACCAGCGAGAGCGCCGCGAAGAACACGAAGCCCCAGATATAGCTGCCCAGGTATTGCTTCGACAGGCCCATGGCGTTGGGCACGAGGCCACCGCCCAGTGCGCCGATCTCGCCGATCATCGAGCCGGCCACCGCCGTGCTCGTAGGCCAGCGCAGCGGCACCAGCTGGAACAGCGCGCCGTTGCCCGCGCCCAGTGCGGCGAAGCAGACGATCAGCACCAGCGTGGTGACAGCCAGCGAGCCTGAAGAGAAGCCCACCAGCACAAGGCTCACGGCCACCACCAGCAGCACCACCGTCAGCGTGTTCACGCCGCCCCAACGATCGGAGATCCAGCCGCCCACGACGCGCACCGCCGCGCCCATGAAGGCCGCGAGCATGGTCAGCTGGCCGGCCTGCACCTTGCTCACGCCGAACTGGTCGTAGTAGTACGAGGGCAGGAAGGTCGTGAGGCCGATGAAGCCGCCGAAGGTCACGCCGTAGATCAGGCTGAACACCCAGCCGTCTTTCTCGAACAGGCAGGCAATGTGCTCGCGGAAGCTCGAATGGGCGTTCACGTCCGGCGGCTCCTTGGCGAACACCACCATCACGACCATCGGAATGAGGATGGCGACGGCGGCCACGCCGTACACCGCCTGCCAGCCCAGCCAGTTCGCCAGGGGCGGCGCCACCAGCACCGACACCGCCGTGCCCACGTTGCCCGCGCCCACAAGGCCCATGGCCAGGCCCTTGTGCTGCGGCGGGAACCAGCCCGAGCCAAGCGACAGCGCCACGCCGAAGCTCGCACCCGCAATGCCCAGCAGCACACCCATGGCGAGCAGGTCGTTGAAGCTCTTGACGAAGAAGAAACCGAACAGCATCGCCACCGCGATCAGCGCCATCTCGACCAGCGTTGCCTTCTTGCGGCCGATGTACTGCGAGAGGATGCCCAGCGGAAAGCGCATCAGCGCGCCGGCGATGATCGGCACCGACAGCATCAGGCCCTTCTGGGCGGGCGAGAGATTGAAGGTTTCGCCGATGAAGGGCGCCATGGCGCCGTTGAGCACCCAGATGCAGCAGGAAAACGAGAAGTACAGGAAGGCCGCGAACAGTGTCGGGCTGTGGCCTGATTGCAAGAAATTCCTGAAGCTGGACATGGCGTTCAAAGATGCGAAAAGCCGCGGCGCGACCCTGGAGAGGTCGTGTCGACGGACGGGGTTGGGGTCGGAGTGCCGGCAGCGGACGCTGTCGGCGTGGGGGTGTGCACGGCGTGTGAATTGCCGGGCCGGCTGCAGGAGCCTGCAGCCTCATCACCAAAGCGGTGCGTCGTTACACCGCGCTCCGTTTCATGCAAGAGGCGTGCCTGCGAGTTCGCGCGGGCGTGGCCTATGCTCGCGGTGCGTTCCCACACCGCTTCCCCAAGATGTCCCTTCTCGTAGTCCTGCCCGATGAACCCGCCGGCCTCGTGTTGCCCGAGGCGCTTGCGCGGGCGCTGTCCGGCGCCGGTCTCGACGTGCTCGGCTGCGCGGATTGCGGCAGCTTCGCGCGGCAGGTCGAGGCGCTGGCCCCCCGGCAGGCCTTGATCTGCCTGCCTTTGCCCACGCCCGCGCTGCTCGACGAATTGCGCATGTGGGCCGGCCTGCCGCCGTGTGCGCTGAGCCTGGTCAGTGCGCCGTTGAACGGTGCTCAGCATGAAGAACTGGTCGCACTCGGCGTGCACGCGTGGATGCAGGCCGATGCCGTCGATGCCGAATCGCTCGCCGCATTGACCGCCCGCGCCCAGTCGCGCTGGCAGCGCGAGGCCACTTTCCGCACCGAACTGGAGAGCCTGCGCACCCGCATGGACGAGCGCAAGTGGGTCGACCGTGCCAAGGGCCTGCTGATGTCCGCGCGCGGCATCGGCGAGGACGAGGCCTTCGGCCTGCTGCGCGGCGCTGCGATGCATGCCAACCTGCGTCTGGGCGAGGTGTCGCGCTCGGTCATCGAGGCGGCGCAGTGGGCCGACGCGATCAACCGCGCCGGGCAACTGCGCATGCTTTCGCAGCGGCTGGTACGCGTGGCGGCGCAGCTGCTGGGCAACATCGACGCCCAGCGGGCGCGGGTGCTGCGCACGCAGTCGGCCGAGCGAGTGCAGCAGAACCTCGATCATCTGGCGGCCCTCGGGCTCGGTGCGGCTGGTGCGCAGGCGCTGGGGGATGCGCAAGCCGCGTGGAGCGGGCTGACCACTGCCCTGACCGCGCGGCCGACGGCCGCGGGGCTGGCCGATATCGACCAGCGCGCGGAAGTGCTGCTCTGCGCCGCCGAGGCCTTGACTGAGGCGCTCGAAACCTCGGGCGCGCGGCGCGCGCTGCGCATCGTCAACATCTGCGGGCGGCAGCGCATGCGTGCGCAGCGGCTGGCCAAGGACGCGCTGCTGGCCGCCGCGCTGAAAGAGAAGGCCGCGAACGCGCGGCTGGTGCCGACCATGGCCGAGTTCGAGGCCGCATTGCTCGAGCTGGAGCACGCGCCGCTCAGCACCACCGAGATCCGCGCCGCGCTGGCCAGCGCCCGCGACGAATGGCTGCGGCTGGTCGGCGGCGTGCGCACGCTCGACAGCGCCGACGGCCGCGCCACGCTGGTGCGTTCCAGCGACGCGCTGGTCGACACCTTCGAGCGCCTCACGGCGTCGTACGAGCACAGCCTGCAAGTGATCATGTCCTGACGCCGGTTGTGCTGGCGCGGGCGCAGCGTCAGGCCGCGACCTTCTCCACGTGCGCCTGGCGCGTGTAGAGGAAATCGATCACCGCCTTGCGCGCGTGCACATAGGCCGGGTCTTCGGCCAGTTCGACGCGGTTGCGCGGGCGCGGAAGGTTCACTGCGAGTACGTCGCCGATGGTGGCGGCAGGGCCGTTGGTCAGCATCACGATGCGGTCGCTCAGCAGCACGGCCTCGTCGACGTCGTGCGTCACCATGACGACGGTGCTGTGCGTCTTCTGCACGATGGCCAGAAGCTCGTCCTGCAGCTTGGCGCGGGTGAGGGCGTCGAGCGCGCCGAAGGGCTCGTCCATCAGCAGCACCTTGGGCTCCATCGACAGAGCGCGCGCAATGCCCACGCGCTGCTTCATGCCGCCGGAGATTTCGCCGGGCCGCTTCTGCGCGGCGGGCGTGAGGCCCACCAGCGCCAGCGCCGCATCGGTGCGCGCGCGCAGCTGCGCCTTGTTTTCGGTGGCTGCGAACACGCGCTCGACCGCGAGGTACACGTTCTCGAAGCAGGTGAGCCAGGGCAGCAGAGAGTGGTTCTGGAACACCACCGCGCGCTCGGGGCCGGGGCCCCTGATTTCCTTGTTGGCGCACAGCAGCGAGCCTTCGGTGGGCGTGGTGAGCCCCGCAATCAGGTTCAGCAGCGTCGACTTGCCGCAGCCCGAGTGGCCGATGAGCGTGATGAACTCGCCCTTGGCCACGTTCAGGTTCACGTCGCGCAGCGCGACGAAGCGGCCCTTGGGCGCCTTGAACGCCTGCTCGACCCCGTGGATCTCGATGTACTTGCTGTCGTCGATCATGACTTCACCTCTTCGAACGTGAACGCCGTTGCGAGCTTGATGAGCGCGAACTCCAGCACCAGGCCGACGATGCCGATCACGAAGATCGCGATGATGATGTTGGCGACGTTGAGGTTGTTCCACTCGTCCCACACCCAGAAGCCGATGCCGACGCCGCCGGTGAGCATCTCGGCCGCCACGATCACCAGCCACGCAGTGCCCACGGCCAGGCGCACGCCGGTCAGCATGTAGGGCAGCACGGCGGGGAACAGGATCTTGGTGAGGATCTTCCATTCGCTGAGGTTCAGCACCTTGGCCACGTTCATGTAGTCGCTCGGCACGCGCTGCACGCCCACGGCCGTGTTGATGACCATCGGCCAGATCGAGCAGATGAAGATGGTCCAGATGGCCGCCGGGTTGGCGCCCTTGAACACCAAGAGGCCGATGGGCAGCCAGGCCAGCGGCGACACCGGGCGCAGCAGGCTGATCAGCGGGTTGAACATGCGCGCGAGAAATTCGAAGCGCCCGATGGCAAAGCCCGCCGGAATGCCGACCAGCGCCGCCAGCCCGAAGCCCAGCGCCACGCGCTGCAGCGACGAGAGCACGTTCCAGCCCACGCCCTGGTCGTTCGGGCCCTTGCTGTAGAACGGATCGCTGAACACCGTCACGGCCTGCTGCCAGGTGGCTGCGGGCGTGGGGAAGCCGGTGGTGCTTTTCATGGCCACCACTTCCCAGATCAGCAGCAGCAGGCCGAAGCCCGTCAGCGGCGGCAGCACGCGCATCCAGAAGGCGCGCAGGTCGATGGGCGTGCGCACCCGGGGCTCGGGCGCCGGGGCGGGTGCGGGCTTGGGGGCTGCCGGCCTGGCGGCGACGGAAGGGGCCACTTGCGTTACCTGCGCGGTGGTCGCTTCGAGCGGCGAGTGAAAGACTGCGCTGACCATGTTGTTCTCCCTATGCATGAAGCTTGAAGGACTCGGCGTATTTCTTCGGGTCTTTGCCGTCCCAGACCGAGCCGTCGAACAGCTTGCTGGTGCGCATCGTTTCCTTGGGCACTGGCGTCTGCGTGGCTGCGGCGGCCTGCTTGTAGATGTCGATGCGGTTGATCTCGGTGGCCACCTTCAGGTAGTCGGGGTGTTCCTTCAGCAGGCCCCAGCGCTTGTGCTGCGTGAGGAACCACATGCCGTCCGACAGGTACGGGAAGTTCACGGCGCCGCCGTTGTAGAACTTCATGTGGTTGGGGTCGTCCCAGCTCTTGCCCAGGCCGTTGGTGTAGCGGCCCAGGATGCGCTGGTTGATGGCGTCCACGCTGGTGTTGACGTAGCTCTTGTCGGCGATGGTCTCGGCCATCTTGTTCTTGTTCTGCAGGCCGGTGTCGATCCACTTGCCGGCCTCGAGGATGGCGGCGGTCACGGCGCGCGCGGTGTTCGGGTATTTCTTGGTGAACTCGGCCGTGGTGCCGAGCACCTTCTCGGGGTGGTCCTTCCAGATGTCCTGCGTGGTGATGGCCGTGATGCCGATGCCGTCCATGATCGCGCGCTGGCCCCAGGGTTCGCCCACGCAGTAGCCGTCCATGTTGCCCACGCGCATGTTGGCCACCATCTGCGGGGGCGGCACGGTGATGTTCTTCACGTCCTTGAACGGGTCGATGCCGGCGGAGGCGAGCCAGTAGTAGAGCCACATGGCGTGCGTGCCGGTGGGGAAGGTCTGCGCGAAGGTGTATTCGCGCTTCTCGCTGGCGATGAGCTTGGCGAGCGAGGCCGCATCGACCGCGCCCTTGTCCGAGAGCTTCTTCGACAGCGTGATGGCCTGGCCGTTGTTGTTGAGGGTCATGAGCACGGCCATGTCCTTCTTGGGGCCGCTCACGCCGAGGTGCACGCCGTAGACGAGGCCGTAGAGCACGTGCGCCATGTCGAGCTCGCCGTTGACCAGCTTGTCGCGCACGCCGGCCCAGCTGGCTTCCTTGCTGGGGACGATCTTCACGCCGTACTTCTTGTCGATGCCGAGCACCGAGGCCATCACCACGCTGGCGCAGTCGGTCAGCGGGATGAAGCCGATCTTCACTTCTTCCTTCTCGGGCTTGTCCGAGCCCTGGGCCCAGACGGCGGCGCGCAGCGCCGGGTCGATGCCGACGGCGCCGATGGCAGCGGCTTGCAATACGCGGCGTCGGCTGAGGCGGGTTTTGAGCAGGTCGGTCATAGGGCGGGGCTCCGGTTGAAGACAAACAACAAACAAGAAATACAAAAACGAAAAGGCGTCCGCACCGCGCAGGGGCTGCTCGAAAACGAGCCCTTGCGGGATGGGGACGCCTTTGTCCGGTTCGGTGGGAGACACCCGCCGTTGGGTGCCGCCTGCCTGAAGACCCATTGAGGGGCCTACGAACTTATTGCTTGCAAGCGGTGTGCCAGCCTTCGGGTGCCATGAGCTGCTATCAAGAAAGTAGCGGGGTGCGGCCGCACAGCATGGGAGAGGGCCCGATCAGGCCGGGAAGCGCCGGATGGCACGGTTGTTGTGCACTGCACCAAGTTGAACGGTCCGGACCGCTTCAACGCGGCGGCGCGCGGTCGAGCATGGGCAGGTAGTCGGCCATTGCCAGCATCGACTCGGCCACGTCGACCAGCCGCCGTTTCTGGTTCATGGCGGTCTGGCGCAGCATCTTGTGCGCGTCTTCTTCGCTGAGTCGGCGGTGCGCCATCAGCAGGCCCTTGGCGCGTTCGACGATCTTGCGTTCGTTGAGCGAGGCGCGCACGGTTTCGAGCTCGTCGCTCATGGCCTGCAGGCGGTGCGACTGTTCCTGGACCATGTCGAGCACCGAGCGTTCGAGATGGCGGCCGAACTGGGCGGGCGCGGCTGACTGCGCGTCGGCGTCGTCGAAGAACAGGGCGCCAGCCTGCGGGGCCAGCGTGTCGAGCAGCTGCCGGTATTCCTGCAGCTCGCTGCGCGCCTGCACGGTTTTTCGCTCGCACAGCGCGCGCAGGTCGGCGGCCAGGCGGTCCTCGACGATCTTCATGGCGTCGATGCGGCGGGTGCAGCAGTCGAACCAGGCCTGGCTGAGCGGCACGTCAGCCGGCGTGGAGGCGGCGCCGCGCCGGCGGATGCGTTCGAGCTCGGCCACTTCGGCATCGGGCTGGCTGTTGCGCCACAGCGCGAGCACCGCCTCACCGGAGAAATCGGTGAACACCTGGAAGCAGCGTTCCTGCGATTCGATCAGGTGCAGCCACTGCAGGCGCTGCGCTTCGTCGCTGCGGCCCAGCGCCAGCGCGGCGGAGCCGAAGGCGCGCTCCTGGCCGGCGAATTCCTTGCCCTGCATGAAGTTGAACATCGCGACCAGCAGGCGCGAGATCTCGGGGTCGGTGGCGCCGTCGGCCGCCTCGAACACCACCGACAGCAGGCCGGCGACGAGCTTGGCGAACGCGGCGGTGGATTGCGCCGGCTTCAGCTCGAGCGCATCGATGCGGCGGCGCAGGCCGGGCAACGCGTCCAGCCCTGGGAGCACCCATGCGATGCGGCTGAACAGGCGCGCGCTGTTGCCGGTGCCCGCGCCTCGGTGGTTGTCGGCCTCAAGCTGGTCGAAGCCGGCGCGCACCTCTTGCTCCAGCGCGATGCATTCGGCGATCTGCGGGCCGCGCTGGTCGGCGAAGCGGGCGCCGCGAGAGGTGAGGAACATGTTCGACATGCCCCGCTCGCGCTGCAGCGCGTGGACGAGGCGGCCGATCAGGCTCACCAGTTCGCTGGTGCGGGCGAGCTGATCCAGCTCGTCGATTTCGCAGCGACGGGCAGCGATCAGAAAACTCAGTCCGGATTTCATGGTGGGAGGGCGCGGGGCTCTGGCATGGTCAACGCAACATCCGTGCCTCGGGGAGTGGCGCGCGCCGCCGTTTGCCCCTTCGCGGGTGCCGGGGGAGGGCGCCGCCTACACTCGGCGGCATGCTCTTGTTGGGAATCGAATCATCTTGCGATGAAACCGGCGTGGCGCTGGTCGAGTCGCACGGCGACGCGCTGCCGCTGCTGCTTTCGCACGCGCTGCACAGCCAGATCGCCATGCACCAGGCCTACGGCGGCGTGGTGCCCGAACTGGCCAGCCGCGACCACATTCGCCGCGTGCTGCCGCTGACCGAAGCCGTCATGGCCGAAGCCGGCCGCACGCTGGGCGAGATCGACGTGGTGGCCTACACGCGCGGGCCGGGCCTGGCGGGTGCGCTGCTGGTGGGCGCCGGCGTGGCCTGTGCGCTGGGCGTGGCGCTGGGCAAGCCGGTGCTGGGCGTGCATCACCTTGAAGGGCATCTGCTGTCGCCGTTCCTGAGCGCCGATCCGCCGGAGTTTCCGTTCGTCGCGCTGCTCGTGTCGGGCGGCCACACCCAGCTGATGCGGGTGGACGGCGTGGGCCGCTACGAGCTGCTCGGCGAGACCATCGACGACGCAGCCGGCGAGGCCTTCGACAAGAGCGCCAAGCTCATGGGCCTGCCGTATCCCGGCGGGCCGTGGCTCGCGAAGCTGGCCGAAGGCGGCAATGCCACGGCCTTCAAGCTGCCGCGACCGTTGCTGCACAGCGGCGATCTCGATTTTTCATTTGCCGGCCTGAAGACGGCCGTGCTCACGCAGGCCAAGAAGCTCGGCGACCAGCTCGAAGCGAACAAGGCCGACTTGGCAGCGTCCACGCAGGCGGCCATCGTCGAGGTGCTGCTGAAGAAGTCGCTTGCCGCGCTCGACCAGACCGGGCTCAAGCGCCTGGTGGTGGCGGGAGGAGTGGGAGCCAACAGGAATCTGCGCGAACAGCTGAACGCTGCGTGCGCGAAGCGCAAGGTGCGCGTGCACTACCCGGAGCTGCACCTGTGCACCGACAACGGCGCGATGATCGCCATGGCTGCGGCAATGCGGCTGCAGTCAGGGCTGTCGCAGGCGAGCGAGCGCTATGCCTTCGACGTCAGGCCGCGATGGCCCATGGCTTCGCTACCGGAGACTGCGTAAGCAGTTGCTTTGATCGGCCGATTGCCGGCAGCGGCAGCACGTCGAGCACGTTGCGCCACAGCTGGCGCCACTGCGGCCAGTCGTGGCCCCCCTCGGTCGTGAAGACGCGTCCCGGCGGCAGGGCGTCGGCCAGCAGCTTGTGGTTGCTGGCAAAGCGGTCGTCGAGCCCGAAGCCCAGGTACAGCGGCGGCAGGTTCTGCGACGGCTGGGCTTCCAGGTACTGCTGGAAGAAGGGCCAGAGCTTGCGGTCGGGCTCTTCGTCGGGCTGCGGCCCGGTAGGCGCCTGCCAGGTGCGCAGGCCGCCGGCCTTCTTGATCTCCGCGCCGAGCACCCGGCGTCCCAGGTAGGGCGCGAGCGCCACGATGCCGTCCACCGAGCCCGGCCGCGCCAGTTCGTGAATGAGCGCGCCGAAGCCGCCGATGGAAATGCCCACGAGCCAGATCGACTTGTAGCCCTTGGCGCGCTGCGGCTCGATGACCTCGGTGTGGAGGCGATCGCTCAGCGTCTGTTCGTAGTAGTAGGAAACATCCGCGTCCACCAGCAGGGAGTCGGCCGCCAGATGGCGTTCGCGCACGGCTGCGATGAACCCTTCGCGCTCGAACTCGTCGGGCTTCAGGTACGCCCCGGGCAGGAACACCAGGAGCGTGTCGGATTGTTCGTTGGGGTTGGCGGATTGAAGGTGCGTTTTCATGGTGCCTTTGGGGCACCCGAACCGCACCGTAGCGAGTTCGGTGCGTTTACGAGACGCCCACGAAGAAGAAAGTTCTAAGAAAACGTCACATCATGTGACGTTATCTAGCGCTATTGTGAATAAGGTGCTCGTTTAAAGTCAAAACGAGGCCTTAACTAACATTTTCCTCTTGTGGGCATAGGCCAAATTAGTTGATTTGTAACTGAGTGGCCTGGCTCACGGGGACCAGCTTGCCGAGCTTCAGCGTGAGCACGCCGTTCTCGAGCTTTGCTTCGCTGGTGGCCACGTCGATGTCCTGCGGCAGCTCGTAGGCCGCCTTGAACTGGCGCTTGGCTTCGGCCTTGCTGTCGATGCGCAGCACGGCGCCTTCGATGCTGATCGCGAGGTCTTCGCGCGTGAAACCCGGCACGTCGAGCGAGAGGGTCCAGCTCTTGTCGTCCTGCTCGACCAGCGGCGAGTGGCGGGCACCGGCGAAGGCATCGTTCACGAAGCGTTCGAACGAGCGGTCATAGGCGCGGGGAGCGAAGCGGGCGGTGCGAAGGGTGGGGGCGAAAAACATGATGAAGAACTCCTGAATCAACACAATGGGGACAAGGAATGTGTGTCCCTTACACTGCGCGGCCGTTCAATCGTGAGTGCCGCTTGAGACCTCATCTAGGCCCCGCGGCACGCGTTTCAAGACAATGAATCCCCCCTTTATTTGGCGTCGCGAGGCCTTGAAATTCGCGGCGCTGGCGCTATGCGCGAGGCCCTTCGCCGCGCTGGCACAAGCATCGGTTTCATCGCCACCTGCGCCCATTCGCCTGGCACTCATCGAAAGCATGAGCGGCCCCTTCGCCAACACCGGCGAGGCCGTGTTCCGCAATCTGTTGTGGGCGGTGGAGCGCGTGAATGCGCGTGGCGGCATCAAGCTGCCCGGCGGCGCGCGGCCCCTGCAGCTCGACCGCTACGACAGCAAGGGACAGAACGAAGAAGCGCTCTCCGCGCTGCGCGCCGCGATGGACGACGGCGCGCGCATCGTGCTGCAGGGCAACTCGTCGGCCACGGCCGCGGCGCTGGTCGATGCCATCGACAAGAACAACGAGCGCGACCCGTCGCGGCGCGTGATCTTCCTCAACTACGCGGCGGTCGACCCGGTGCTCACGAACGAGCGCTGCAGCTTCTGGCACTTTCGCTTCGACGCCCATGCCGACATGCGCGTGGCAGCGCTGATGGACGTGGTGAAGGACGACGCAGCGCTCAAGCGCGTCTACCTGATCGGACAGGACTACAGCTTCGGCCAGGCCGTGCTGCGCGAGGCGCGCCGGCAGCTTGGCGCACAGCGGCCCGACGTGGAGATCGTCGGCGACGAACTGCACCCGATGGGCAAGGTGAAAGACTTTGCGCCCTATGCCACCAAGATCATCGCGAGCGGTGCGCAGGCCGTGGTCACGGGCAACTGGGGCAACGACCTCACGCTGCTGGTGAAGGCGACCCGCGAAGCGGGCTTCAACGGCACCTTCTATACCTTCTACGGCAATGCGCTCGGTGCGCCCGCAGCCATCGGCGATGCGGGCATCGGGCGCGTGATCGCGGTGGCCGACTGGCTGCCCAACGTGCAGACGACGCAGTCCGAAGCCTTCTACCGCGCCTTCCGCGCGCGCTTTCCGAAGCCGGCCGAAGACTATGTGCACATGCGGCTGGCGCTGATGATCGAAGCGCTCGTACAGGCCGTCGAACGCGCGGGCAGTGTCGACGCGGTGCCTGTGGCACGCGCGCTGGAGCAGGCCGACGTGAGCCTGTACGGCCAGCGCGGGCGCATGCGCGCTGCGGACCACCAGTTCCAGCAGCAGCTCGTGGTCGGCGTGATGGACAGGCAGGGCAGGCCGGGCGTGCAGTTCGACGTCGAAGGCTCCGGCTACGGCTTTCGGGTGGTCAAGACCATCGCCCCCGAGCGCGCCGAGCTGCCGACCTCGTGCAAGATGAAGAGACCTTGATGACGATGATGAACAGGACAACCAGACATGCGTGAAGCCATCCACAACCTCGAAGCGTCGAAGATCCGCGAAGTCGCCAATGCCGGCATGGGCCGCGACGACGTGCTGGCCTTCTGGTTCGGCGAAAGCGACGAAGTCACACCCGAGGTGATCCGCCAGTCGGCCATCGAGTCGCTGCAGCGGGGCGAAACCTTCTACGCCCACAACCTCGGCCTGCCCGAACTGCGCGAAGCCATCGCGCGCTACACCAGCGGGCTGCATCCGGCGGTCGATGCCTCGCGCATCGCCGTCACCTCGGGCGGCGTGAGCGCGCTGATGCTCGCGGTGCAGGCGCTGGTCGACGCGGGCGACGAAGTGGTCGCCGTGACGCCGGTGTGGCCCAACCTGACGGCGCAGCCCGCGATCATGGGCGCGCACGTGCGCACGCTCCCGCTGGTGCCGGTGAACGGCCAATGGACGCTCGACCTGCCCGCGTTGCGCGCAGCGGTCACGTCGAAGACGAAGCTGCTGATCGTCAACGCGCCGAACAACCCCACGGGCTGGACCATGACGCGCGACGAGCAGCAGGCCGTGCTCGACCATTGCCGCAAGACCGGCACGTGGATCCTTGCCGACGAGGTGTACGAGCGGCTGTACTACGAGCCGACGCCCAATGGCTGCGCGCCGAGCTTCCTCGACATCTCGAAGCCTGACGACCGCCTCGTCGTCACGCACAGCTTCTCGAAGAGCTTCCTGATGACGGGCTGGCGCCTCGGCTGGCTGGTGCTGCCGCCTTCGATGGTGGACGGCATCGGCAAGCTGATCGAGTTCAACACCTCATGCGCCAGCGTGTTCACTCAGCGCGCCGCCATCACCGCCATCGAGCACACGAGCGAGATCACGCCGCGCGTGGTGGTGCACCTGAAGCAATGCCGCGACACGCTGGTGCCGCTGCTGGCGGCGCTGCCGGGCGTGCAGGTGGCCTCGGCCAAGGGCGGCATGTACGCCTTCTTCCGGCTCGAAGGCTTCGGCGATTCGCTCGAAGTGGCCAAGCGGCTGGTGGCAGAGGCGGGCCTGGGGCTCGCGCCGGGCAACGCCTTCGCACCTGAAGCGCAGGGCTGGCTGCGCTGGTGCTTTGCGTCGAAAGACCCGCAGCGGCTGGTGAAGGGCGTGGAGCGGTTGCGCAACTGGCTCGCGGAACAACAACCCGGCAAGGGCTGAGCCGGCTGCAATTTCGTTCAATACGCGGCGCGCCGGGGCCGCGAAGCTCGGGCTTTTCTCGAAAGCGAAAGGTCCGGCATGTTGTCGCAACGGTTGAAGGGGATGGCGCTGTGCGCGCTGGCGATGGTTACGGTCGGCAGCACGGTGGTGGCCAGCAAGGTCATCGCGGGCGGGCTGCCGCCGTTCACCGCGACCGCGCTGCGGTTCGCGATGGCGCTGCCGGTGTTCCTGGTGCTGCTGCGGCTGACCCGCACGCCGTGGCCGCGGCCCGGCCGGCGGGATCTGGCGCTGCTGGTGTGCCAGGCGGGGCTGGGGAGCGTGGGCTACACCGTGCTGCTGATCCTTGGCGTGCGCTGGGCACCGGCGGCCAGTGCGGGCGTGGTGGCGGGCACCCTGCCTGCTGTGGCGGCGCTGGTGGCGGTGATTGCGCTGCGCGAGCGGCCGGGGCGGTTTCTGGTGGGCAGCATCGTGCTGGCGACGGCGGGGGTGCTGGCGATCAGCTGGCCCGGGGCGGGCCAGGCTTCGGCGGGGGACTCAAAATCCCCGGCGGCGCTGATCGGCAACCTGCTGGTTTTGGGCGCGGTGGTTTGCGAGGCGATGTTCATCCTGCTCAACAAGCGCCTGCGGGTGCCGGTGCGTCCGCTGGCGCTGTCGACGCTGATGACGGCCTTCGGGTTGCTCCTGTCGTTGGTGCCGGCGCTGTTCGAGCGAGCCTGGGAGCACCCCTTGCCGGCGGAGGCGCTGGCTGGTGTCGCCTACTACGCGTTGGTGCCAACGGTGCTGGGCTTCGTGCTGTGGTTTGCCGGATCTTCCCGGCTGCGCGGGGCTGAAGCAGCGCTTTTTACCGCCGTTCTGCCGGTCTCGGCGCTGGCGCTGGCCGCGCTCTGGCTGGGCGAAAGCATCAGCCTGGCGCAGATCGGCGGGGCAGCCTGCGTGCTGGGCGCCGTGGGGCTGGCTTCGCTCGATGGAAGGCCCCCAAAAAAGGCCTGAAAGCCCGATCAGGACGGTCGGGCTATAATTCCAAGGCTTTGCATGCCGCAAGGCGCACGGTGGGTGCAGTTCCAGCGCACACCGCAAGTCAAACATCCCGGAACAAGGAAATCAACATGATCGCAGCCTCCATCAAGGCAGAAGTTGTCAAGGACAACGCCCGCGCCGCCAACGACACCGGCAGCCCCGAAGTGCAAGTCGCACTGCTGACCGCCCGCATCAACGAGCTCACCCCCCACTTCAAGACGCACGCCAAGGACCACCACGGCCGTCGCGGCCTGCTGCGCATGGTGAGCCGCCGCCGCAAGCTCCTCGACTACCTCAAGTCCAAGGACGCCGACCGTTACACCGCGCTGATCGCCAAGCTGGGTCTGCGCAAGTAAATCGAATCGCATGAAAAAACGCCTGGGTTAGTCCGCTAGCTCAGGCGTTTTTTACTTCGCGATCCACTTTCGGAGTGCCCAAACAGAGCGAAGCTGTGTCATTCCAATGAAGTTCGCCCCGAGCTTCGCTGGAATGGCATCGTGTTCTGAGAAGCCTCCGTCTCTTGCGGACTCTGTGTAGTCCGCTATCAAAACAGGAGCAAAACATGAGCCTCTTCAACAAAGTCACCAAGTCGTTCCAATGGGGCGACAAGACCGTCGTCATGGAAACGGGTGAAATCGCCCGCCAGGCCAGCGGTGCCGTGCTCGTCGACATCGACGGCACCGTCATCCTCGCGACCGTGGTTGCCTCCAAGTCGGCCAAGGCCGGCCAGGACTTCTTCCCGCTGACCGTCGACTACATCGAGAAGACCTACGCCGCGGGCAAGATCCCCGGCAGCTTCTTCAAGCGCGAAGCCAAGCCCAGCGAACACGAAACGCTGACCAGCCGCCTGATCGACCGCCCGATCCGCCCGCTGTTCCCCGAAGGCTTCCTGAACGAAGTGCATGTGGTCATCCACACCGTGTCGCTCAACCCCGAAGTCGATGCCGACATCGCCGCCATGATCGGCGTGAGCGCTGCGCTGTCGATCTCCGGCGTGCCGTTCAACGGCCCGATCGGTGCAGCCCGCGTGGGCTACATCAACGGCCAGTACGTGCTGAATCCGGGCCAGACGGCTCGCAAGGATTCGCAGATGGACCTCGTCGTTGCCGGCACGCAATCCGCCGTGCTGATGGTCGAATCCGAAGCCCTGCAGCTCAGCGAAGAAATCATGTTGGGCGGCGTGGTGTTCGGCCACGAGCAAGCCAATATCGCCATCAACGCGATCCATGAACTCGTGCGCGACGCCGGCAAGCCGGTGTGGGACTGGAAGGCCCCCGCCGAAGACGAAGCCTTCGTCGCCAAGGTCAAGGGCCTGGCCGAAGACAAGCTGCGCGCCGTCTATCAAATTCGCAGCAAGCAAGCCCGTACGCAAGCCCTGCGCGAAGCCAACGCCAGCGTGCTCGAGGCACTGAAGGCCGAAGGCGCCGAGTTCGACTCCGGCAAGGTCAGTGACCTGCTGTTCGCCATCGAATCGAAGATCGTGCGCAGCCAGATCCTGTCGGGCGAGCCCCGCATCGACGGCCGCGACACGCGCACCGTGCGTCCCATCGAAATCCGCAACTCGGTGCTGCCCCGCACCCACGGTTCGGCGCTGTTCACGCGCGGCGAAACCCAGGCGCTGGTCATCACCACGCTCGGCACCGAACGCGACGCACAGCGCATCGATGCGCTGGCCGGCGAATACGAAGACCGCTTCCTGTTCCACTACAACATGCCTCCCTTTGCCACTGGCGAAGTGGGCCGCATGGGCTCGACCAAGCGCCGCGAAATCGGCCACGGCCGCCTGGCCAAGCGCGCGCTCGTCGCCGTGTTGCCGAACAAGGAAGAATTCCCGTACACGGTTCGCGTGGTGTCGGAAATCACCGAGTCGAACGGCTCGTCGTCGATGGCTTCGGTCTGCGGCGGCTGCCTCTCGATGATGGACGCCGGCGTGCCCATGAAGGCGCACGTGGCCGGCATCGCCATGGGCCTGATCAAGGAAGACAACCGCTTCGCGGTGCTGACCGACATCCTGGGCGACGAAGATCACCTGGGCGACATGGACTTCAAGGTTGCGGGTACCACCAACGGCATCACCGCGCTGCAGATGGACATCAAGATCCAGGGCATCACCAAGGAAATCATGCAGGTTGCACTGGCACAGGCCAAGGAAGCGCGCATGCACATCCTGGGCAAGATGCAGGAAGCCATGGGCGAGGCCAAGGCCGAAGTCTCCAGCTTCGCACCGCGCCTGACCACGCTGAAGATCAACCCCGAGAAGATCCGCGACGTGATCGGCAAGGGCGGCTCGGTCATCCGTGGCCTGCAGGAAGAAACCGGCACGACGATCAACATCGACGAAGACGGCACCATCACCATCGCTTCGACCGATCCGGAAAAGGCCGAGCTGGCCAAGAAGCGCATCGAGCAGATCACGGCCGAAGTCGAAATCGGCAAGGTCTACGAAGGCCCGGTCACCAAGATCCTGGACTTCGGCGCGCTCATCAACCTGCTGCCCGGCAAGGACGGCCTGCTGCACATCAGCCAGATTGCGCACGAACGCGTCGAGAAGGTGACCGACTATCTGAGCGAAGGCCAGATCGTCAAGGTCAAGGTTCTGGAAACGGACGAGAAGGGCCGCGTCAAGCTGTCCATGAAGGCCCTGACCGAGCGTCCGGCCGGCATGGAATACAGCGAGCGCCCGCCGCGCGAAGACCGTGGTGATCGTGGCGAGCGCCGTGACCGTGGCGATCGCGGCGACCGCGGTGGTGACCGTGGCGAGCGCGCACCGCGCTTCAACAACGAGCAACAGCAGCCGCGCAACGAGCAGCCGCAGGCTCCGGCCGGCGAGCAGCAGCAACAAGCCCCGCGCGAGCCTCAGGAGTAAGAAGGGCGCAACGGCGGTCCTCCGGCTGCCGTTGCTATCTTTTGAACATCAAGCTTCGCCCCATCTGCGGGCGTTGGAGGCCGAAAGACCATGAAAGCCATTGAAATCACTTCGTACGGTGCCCCCGAGGTGCTGCGCGTTGCGCAGCGTCCCGACCCGGTAGCGGGTGCGGGCGAACTGCTGATCCGTGTGGCGGCAAGTGGCGTCAATCGCCCGGACGTGCTGCAGCGCAAGGGGCACTACCCCGTGCCGCCGGGCGCTTCCGATCTGCCGGGCCTCGAAGTGGCCGGCGAGATCGTCTCGGGTGACGCTGCGGCGCTGGCCGAGGCGGGCTTCAAGGTTGGTGACCGTGTCTGTGCGCTGATCGCCGGTGGCGGCTATGCCGAGCTGTGCGTGGCGCCCGTGGCGCAATGCCTGCCGGTGCCCAAGGGGTGGAGCGATATCGATGCAGCTTCGCTGCCCGAAACCTTCTTCACCGTCTGGAGCAATGTGTTTGACCGCGGCCGCCTGCAAAAGGGCGAGACGCTGCTGATCCAGGGCGGCTCGAGCGGCATCGGCGTCACGGCGATCCAGATCGCCAAGGCGCTCGGTGCGACCGTGATCGTCACGGCCGGCAGCGACGACAAGTGCGAAGCCTGCCTGAAGCTCGGCGCCGACCATGCCATCAACTACCGCACGAGCGATTTTGTCGAAGAGGCGAAGAAGCTCACCGGCGGCAAGGGTGTGGACGTGGTGCTCGACATGGTTGCCGGCGACTACGTGGCGCGCGAGATCGAGTGCCTGGCCGAAGATGGCCGGCTCGTGATCATCGCGGTGCAGGGCGGCGTGAAGAGCGAGATCAATGCGGGCCTCGTGCTGCGCAGGCGGCTCACGATCACCGGCTCGACGCTGCGTCCGCGGCCAGTGGCGTTCAAGGGCGCCATTGCCAAGGCCCTGCGCGAGAAGGTGTGGCCGCTGCTGGAAAGCGGCGCAATCAAGCCCGTGATCCACAGCATCTTTGCGGCGGTGGGCGAGCCCAGCGGCGCAGCCCAGGCTCACGCGCTGATGGAATCGAACCAGCACATCGGCAAGATCGTGCTGACATGGTGAGTGACGAGAAGACGAACGCGATGACGACCAAGAAGAAACTGATCGCTGGCAACTGGAAGATGAACGGCAGCCTGGCTGCCAACGAGGCGCTGGTGAAGGCCTTGCAACAAGGCCTGGCCGCAAGTCCGGCGGCTTGCGATGTGGCGCTGTGCGCGCCCGCGCCGTACTTCGCGCAACTGCAGTCGCTGCTGGCGGGTTCGCCGGCACTGGCGTTGGGCGCGCAGGACATTTCGGCTCATCCGCAAGGCGCCTTCACCGGTGAGCAATCGGCGGCGATGCTGAAGGACTTCGGTGTGCGCTATGCCATCGTCGGTCACTCCGAGCGTCGGCAATACCACGGCGAGACCGATGAAGCGGTCGCGGCCAAGACGGCGGCAGCGCTGGCCAATGGAATCACGCCGATCGTCTGTGTCGGCGAAACGCTGGCACAGCGCGAAGCAGGGCAGACCGAAGAAGTCGTCAAGCGTCAGTTGGCTGCGATCATTCATGTGAACGGCCATTGCATCAGCGAGATCGTCGTGGCGTACGAGCCTGTCTGGGCCATCGGTACGGGCAAGACGGCCACGCCGGAGCAGGCGCAAGCGGTGCACGCGGTGCTGCGCGCGCAGTTGCATCACGCAGCGAGCGAGCATGCTGCCGGCATCCAGATTCTTTATGGCGGCAGCATGAATGCCGCCAACGCCGCAGAACTGCTGGCGCAGGCCGACATCGATGGCGGCCTCATCGGTGGCGCTTCGCTCAAGGCGCCCGATTTTCTGCAGATCATTTCCGCCGCTGCGCGCTGAACGCGCAACGGCTGTATCACTTAGGAGTAAGAACGAATGAACCTGGTCCTCAATCTACTGGTCGGTGTGCAGATGCTGACGGCCCTCGCAATGATCGGCCTGATCCTGATCCAGCACGGCAAGGGCGCCGACATGGGTGCGGCCTTCGGCAGCGGAAGTGCTGGCAGCCTGTTCGGTGCCAGCGGCAGTGCCAACTTCCTCTCGCGCACCACGGCCGTGCTTGCGGCGGTGTTCTTCGCATGCACGCTGCTGCTGGCCTATTTCAGCCACGCACGTCCCGCAGGTGGCGGTAGTCTTCTGGAGCGCGCTGCAGTGGGTGCACCGGCCACGCCGGCTTCTGGTGCAGCGAGTGAAATTCCTGGTGCGGCGGCTCCCAGTGCGCCTGCTTCGGCTCCTGCTGCCCCGGTTTCGGGCGCGGGTCAGATTCCGAGCAAGTAATCAACTCGTTTTCATGAGTTGCCTGTGAGAAATGGCTTCATTTCAGGGTAAACTCTAAATCTGTTCGGAAAGCCAAATGCCTCTTGCAGGTACCTCATGCCATCCGAACAGCAAAAACCGCGGTCGTGGTGAAATTGGTAGACACGCTATCTTGAGGGGGTAGTGGCGAAAGCTGTGCGAGTTCGAGTCTCGCCGACCGCACCAAATCTCATCGGCAGAAAGCCTCATCCAGAGGCTTCTCTTGCCGGTGGCAAGCGGTGAAAAACTCTCGATGAATCTCGACTCCTACCTCCCCGTCCTTTTGTTCATTCTGGTCGGAGTCGGCGTAGGCGTCGCCCCTCAGGTCATCGGATACATTCTCGGCCCCAACAGGCCCGACGCCGCAAAGAACGCTCCCTACGAGTGTGGCTTTGAAGCCTTCGAGGACGCACGCATGAAGTTCGACGTGCGCTACTACCTCGTTGCGATTCTCTTCATCCTGTTCGACCTCGAAATTGCCTTTCTCTTTCCGTGGGCCATTGCGCTCAAGGAGATCGGTGCTGTCGGCTTCTGGGCCATGATGATCTTTCTCGCCATCCTCGTCGTGGGCTTCGCCTACGAGTGGAAAAAAGGCGCGCTCGACTGGGAATGACAAGGAATCACGATGGCCATTGAAGGCGTTCTCAAAGAAGGTTTCGTCACCACCACCTACGACTCGGTGGTGAATTGGGCGAAGACCGGATCTCTCTGGCCGATGACCTTCGGCCTCGCATGCTGTGCGGTGGAAATGATGCACGCGGGTGCCGCCCGCTACGACATCGATCGTTTCGGCATGCTGTTTCGCCCCAGCCCACGTCAGTCCGATCTGATGATCGTGGCCGGCACGCTGTGCAACAAGATGGCTCCGGCCTTGCGCAAGGTCTACGACCAGATGCCCGAGCCGCGCTGGGTGCTGTCGATGGGTTCGTGCGCGAATGGCGGTGGCTACTACCACTACAGCTATTCCGTCGTGCGCGGCTGCGACCGCATCGTGCCGGTCGATGTCTACGTTCCGGGTTGCCCGCCCACCGCCGAGGCTTTGCTCTACGGCGTGATCCAGTTGCAGCAGAAGATTCGCCGCACCAACACCATTGCCCGCGCCTGAGGGATTGCCGACGATGACTGACTTTGCAATTTCGCCGGAGGTGCTGCGCGCCACCATCGCCGAGACGCTCGGCGCCAAGGCCAGGAGCGTGACGCTCGCCCTGGAAGAGGTGACCGTGGTGGTCGGCGCCGCCGACTACATCGAAGCCGCCTTGCTGCTGCGCGATGCGCCTGGCTGCCGCTTCGAGCAGCTGATCGACCTCTGCGGCATGGACTACTCCGACTACCGCGAAGGTGAGTGGCAGGGCGAACGCTACTGCGTCGTCACGCACCTGCTGTCGGTAAGCCTCAACCAGCGCGTGCGCCTGAAGGTGTTCGCGCCGAACGAAGACCTGCCTGTGGTCGATTCGCTGCAGCCCGTCTGGAATGCCGCCACCTGGTTCGAGCGCGAAGCCTTCGACCTCTACGGCATCGTGTTCGACGGTCACGACGACCTGCGCCGCATCCTGACCGACTACGGCTTCATCGGCCATCCGTTCCGCAAGGACTTCCCGGTGTCGGGTCACGTCGAGATGCGTTACGACGAAGAACAGAAGCGCGTGGTCTACCAGCCGGTTTCCATCGAGCCGCGCGAAATCACCCCGCGCGTGATCCGCGAAGACAACTACGGCGGCGGTTTGCACTGATATGGCCGAAATCAAGAACTACACACTCAACTTCGGTCCCCAGCACCCTGCGGCACACGGCGTGCTGCGCCTGGTGCTCGAGCTGGACGGCGAAGTGATCCAGCGCGCCGACCCCCACATCGGCCTCCTGCACCGCGCGACCGAGAAGCTTGCCGAATCGCGCACCTTCATCCAGTCGCTGCCGTACATGGACCGTCTCGACTACGTGTCGATGATGAGCAACGAGCACGCGTACTGCCTCGCCATCGAGCGGATGATGGGCCTCGAAGTGCCGATCCGCGCGCAGTACATCCGCGTGATGTTCGCCGAGATCACCCGCCTGCTGAACCACCTGCTGTGGCTCGGTGCGCACGGTCTGGATTGCGGTGCGATGAACATGCTCATCTACTGCTTCCGCGAGCGCGAAGACCTGTTCGACATGTACGAGGCCGTGTCCGGCGCGCGCATGCACGCGGCGTACTTCCGTCCGGGTGGCGTCTACCGCGACCTGCCGGATGCAATGCCGCAGTACAAGGTCAGCAAGATCAAGAACGCGAAGGCTATCGAGAAGCTCAACGAGAACCGCCAGGGCTCGCTGCTCGACTTCGTCGACGACTTCTGCAAGCGCTTCCCGAAGATGGTCGACGAGTACGAGACGCTGCTCACCGACAACCGCATCTGGAAGCAGCGCACCGTGGGCATCGGCGTGGTCACGCCGGAGCGCGCGCTGAACCTCGGCTTCACCGGCCCCATGCTGCGCGGCTCGGGCATCGAATGGGACCTGCGCAAGAAGCAGCCCTACGACGTCTACGACCAGATGCAGTTCGACGTGCCCGTCGGCAAGACCGGCGACTGCTACGACCGCTACCTGGTCCGCGTCGAAGAGATGCGCCAGGCCAACAAGATCATCCAGCAGTGCTCGGCCTGGCTGCGTGCCAATCCCGGTCCTGTCATCACCGACAACCACAAGGTCGCCGCGCCCGCGCGCGAATCGATGAAGGCGAACATGGAGGAGCTGATCCACCATTTCAAGCTCTTCACCGAAGGCTTCCACGTGCCCGAAGGCGAAGCGTATGCCGCCGTCGAGCATCCGAAGGGTGAGTTCGGCATCTATCTCGTGAGCGACGGCGCCAACAAGCCGTACCGCCTGAAGATCCGCGCCCCTGGTTTCCCGCACCTCGCCGCCCTCGACGAAATGTCGCGCGGTCACATGATCGCCGACGCTGTCGCGGTGATCGGCACGATGGACATCGTGTTCGGCGAGATCGACAGGTGAGAAAGAGCGAATGACGACTTCCTCGACCCACCATGACGCGGCGCCCTCGGCGCCGTTGAAGACTACGATCCTCGAGCGCTTTGCGCGCGAGGTCGCCAAGTACCCCGAAGCAGGCAAGCAATCCGCGGTGATGGCCTGTCTCGCCATCGTCCAGCAGGACGAGGGCCACGTCAGCCTGCAGCGCGAGCGCGAGATTGCCGAGTACCTCGGCATGGCGCCCATCGCCGTGCATGAAGTGACGACCTTCTACAACATGTACAACCAGCATCCGGTGGGCAAGTTCAAGCTCAACGTGTGCACCAACCTGCCTTGCCAGCTGCGCGATGGCGTCACCGCCCTCGTGCACCTCGAGAAGAAGCTCGGCATCAAGATGGGCGAGACCACGGCCGACGGCCTGTTCACGCTGCAGCAGAGCGAATGCCTGGGCGCCTGCGCCGATTCGCCCGTGATGCTGGTCAACGACCGCACCATGTGCAGCTTCATGAGCAACGAGAAGCTCGACCAGCTCATCGAAGGCCTGCGCGGTTCCACCAAAGGGGAGGCTGCCTGATGTCACCCGAACAAGTGCTCCAGCAGTTCCAGGCGACGGGCGTCCAGACCTGCTTCCATGACCGTCACATCGAGCCGCAGATCTATGCGGGCCTCGACGGCACCAACTGGCGTCTGGCCGACTACGAAGCGCGCGGCGGCTACCAGGCGCTGCGCAAGATCCTCACCGAGGGCCTCACGCCCGACCAGGTGATCGCCGAAGTCAAGGCTTCGGGCCTGCGCGGCCGTGGCGGCGCCGGTTTTCCGACCGGCCTGAAGTGGAGCTTCATGCCCCGCCAGTTCCCGGGCCAGAAGTACCTCGTCTGCAATTCGGACGAAGGCGAACCGGGCACGTGCAAGGACCGCGACATCCTGCAGTTCAACCCGCACATCGTGATCGAAGGCATGGCCATCGCCGCGTATGCGATGGGCATCAGCGTGGGCTACAACTACATCCACGGCGAGATCTTCCAGAGCTACGACCGCTTCGAGGAAGCCCTCGAAGAGGCGCGCGCCGCCGGCTACCTCGGCGACAAGATCATGGGCAGCACGTACAACTTCCAGTTGCACGCCGCCCACGGCTTCGGCGCCTACATCTGCGGCGAAGAAACCGCGCTGCTCGAATCGCTCGAAGGCAAGAAGGGCCAGCCGCGCTTCAAGCCGCCGTTCCCGGCCAGCTTCGGCCTGTACGGCAAGCCGACCACCATCAACAACACCGAGACCTTCGCGGCGGTGCCCTGGATCATCCGCAACGGCGGTCCGGCCTACCTCGAATGCGGCAAGCCGAACAACGGCGGCACCAAGATCTACTCGGTGAGCGGTGACGTCGAGCTGCCCGGCAACTACGAAGTGCCCATGGGCACGCCGTTCTCCAAGCTCCTCGAGCTGGCCGGCGGCGTGCGCAAGGGTCGCACGCTGAAGGCCGTGATCCCCGGCGGATCGTCGGCGCCGGTGCTGCCGGCCGACATCATGATGGCCTGCACCATGGACTACGACTCCATCGCCAAGGCCGGCTCCATGCTCGGTTCGGGCGCGGTGATCGTCATGGACGACAGCCGTTCGATGGTCGAGTCGCTCAAGCGCCTCTCGTACTTCTACATGCACGAGTCCTGCGGCCAGTGCACGCCGTGCCGCGAAGGCACGGGCTGGCTCTACCGCGTGGTGGACCGCATCCACAACGGCCAGGGCAAGCCCAGCGACCTGCAACTGCTGGACTCCGTCGCCGGCGACATCATGGGCCGCACCATCTGTGCGCTCGGCGATGCGGCAGCGATGCCGGTGCGCGCCATGATCAAGCACTTCCGTCACGAGTTCGAAGCCCTGATCCCGGGCTACGTTCCGACGGCGCCCGTCAAGGCCTGAGCGCGAGAAGAAACATACTCATGATCGAAATCGAACTCGACGGCAAGAAGGTCGAAGTGACCGAAGGCAGCATGGTGATGCATGCTGCCGACAAGGCGGGCACGTACATCCCGCACTTCTGCTATCACAAGAAACTCAGCATCGCGGCCAACTGCCGCATGTGCCTCGTCGACGTGGAAAAAGCGCCCAAGCCGATGCCGGCCTGTGCCACGCCCGTCACGCAAGGCATGATCGTCCGCACCAAGAGCGAAAAGGCCATCAAGGCGCAGCAGTCGGTCATGGAGTTCCTCCTGATCAACCACCCGCTGGATTGCCCCATCTGCGACCAGGGCGGCGAATGCCAGCTGCAGGACCTGGCCGTTGGCTACGGCGGTTCTTCTTCGCGCTACGAAGAAGAAAAGCGCGTCGTGTTCCACAAGGACGTGGGCCCGCTGATCAGCATGGAAGAAATGAGCCGCTGCATCCATTGCACGCGCTGCGTCCGCTTTGGCCAGGAAGTGGCCGGCGTGATGGAGCTCGGCATGTCGCACCGCGGCGAGCACTCCGAAATCGAAACTTTCCTCGGCGACTCGGTCGACTCCGAACTGTCGGGCAACATGATCGACATCTGCCCGGTCGGCGCGCTCACGAGCAAGCCCTTCCGCTACAGCGCCCGCACCTGGGAACTGTCGCGTCGCAAGTCGGTGAGCCCGCACGACTCCACCGGCGCCAACCTGATCGTCCAGGTCAAGAACAACCGCGTGATGCGCGTGGTGCCGCTCGAGAACGAAGACGTCAACGAATGCTGGATTGCCGACCGCGACCGCTTCTCGTATGAAGCGCTCAATGGCCCGGAACGCCTGACGCAGCCCATGCTGAAGCAGGGCGGCCAGTGGCAGCAGGTCGACTGGCAGACGGCGCTCGAGTACGTTGCCAATGGCCTCAAGCAGATCAAGGCCGACCACGGCGCGCAAAGCATCGGCACGCTGGTCAGCCCGCACAGCACGCTCGAGGAGCTGCAGCTCGCAGCCTTGCTCACGCGTGAACTCGGCAGCGACAACATCGACTACCGCCTGCGCAACGCCGAATTCACGGCGTTCGAAGGCGTGCGCTGGCTCGGCACCTCGATCGCTTCGCTCACGCAAGTGCAGCGCGCGCTGGTCGTCGGCTCGAACCTGCGCAAGGAACATCCGCTGTTCGCACAGCGCATCCGCCAGGCCGTGCGCAAGGGCGCCGCGCTGTCGGTGATCACCTCGGCCAGCCTGATGGCTGCCCGCGACGCCTGGGCCATCGACGTGGCGCAGGCGTCCATCGTCGAAGCCGATCAATGGGTCGAGGCGCTGGCCGCAGTTGCTGCCGCCATCGGCCAGACCAATGGCGCAGCCGCGCCCCTGGCACCGAAGAACGCGCCTGACGCCGCCGCGCAAGCCATCGCAGCCTCGCTGCTGAGCGGCGAACGCAAGGCCATCCTGCTCGGCAATGCAGCTGCCCACCACGCACAAGCCAGCAGCCTGCTGGCCCTGGCGAACTGGATCGGTGCGCAAACGGGCGCCACCGTCGGCTACCTGACCGAAGCCGCCAACACCGTTGGCGCGCAGATCGTCGGCGCTTTCCCGAAGAACGGCGGCCTCGATGCCGGCCGCATGCTCGCTGCCGGTTCCGGCCTGAAGGCCGTGATGCTGCTGAACACCGAGCCGGTGTTCGACTCGGCCGCTGGCGCCGCCGCTGCCGATGTCATCGGCAATGCGCAAATGGTCGTCACGCTGAGCCCCTTCAAGGCCAACCTCGAGTTCAGCGACGTGCTGCTCCCGATCGCTCCGTTCACGGAAACCCCCGGTACCTTCGTCAATGCCGAAGGCCGCCTGCAAGGTTTCCATGCCGTCGTGAAGCCGCAAGGCGAAACGCGTCCGGCGTGGAAGGTGCTGCGCGTGCTGGCCAACCTGCTGGGCCTGCCCGGCTTCGCGTTCGAATCGACCACCGAGGTGCTGGCCACCATCGGTGACAAGGGCGCGGTGCCGGCGAATGCGCTGAACAACGCCACTTCCGCCAATGCCGTCGCTTCCAGCGGTGCAACTGCTGCACCCGTGGTCGCGAGCATCTACCAGCTCGACTCGATCGTGCGCCGCGCACCGTCGCTGCAACTGACTGCCGACGCGCGCAATGCATCGGCTGGATCGAACGTGTCGGCGCGTGCCGAGGAGGCACTGGCATGATCGTCGACACCATTCATGGCTTCGGCCAGGGGCTGGTTGCCACAGGCTGGTGGACCGCCGTGGTCTGGCCCCTTATCTGGACGCTGATCAAGATCATCGTGGTCGTGATCCCGCTGATGCTGGCTGTGGCGTACCTCACGCTGTGGGAACGCAAGGCCATCGGCTTCACGCAGATCCGTATCGGCCCGAACCGCATCGGACCGCTGGGCCTGCTCCAGCCGATCGCCGACGCGCTCAAGCTGATGACCAAGGAAATCATTCTTCCGACGGTCGCCAACAAGGGCCTGTTCCTGCTGGGCCCGATCATGACCATCATGCCGGCGCTCGCCGCATGGGCCGTGATTCCCTTCGGCCCCGACGTGGCGCTGGCCAACATCAACGCCGGCCTGCTGTTCGTGATGGCCATCACCTCGCTCGAGGTGTACGGCGTGATCATCGCCGGCTGGGCCTCGAACTCGAAGTACGCCTTCCTGGGCGCGCTGCGCGCCTCGGCACAGATGGTGAGCTACGAAATCGCGATGGGCTTCTGCTTCGTCGTGGTGCTGATGGTCACCGGCAGCCTGAACATGAGCGAGATCGTGAACGTTCAGGGCAAGGGCATGTTCGCCAACATGGGCGTCGGCTTCCTGTCGTGGAACTGGCTGCCGCTGCTGCCGATCTTCGTCGTGTACTTCATCTCTGGCCTGGCCGAGACCAACCGTCACCCGTTCGACGTGGTGGAAGGCGAGTCCGAAATCGTTGCCGGCCACATGATCGAGTACTCGGGCATGAGCTTCGCGATGTTCTTCCTGGCCGAGTACGCCAACATGTGGCTCGTCTCGATCCTGACCGTGGTGCTGTTCCTCGGCGGATGGCTGCCGCCGTTCGAGTTCCTGAGCATCATTCCGGGCTGGATCTGGCTGGGCCTCAAGACCTTCTGCGTGGTCACCATGTTCCTGTGGGTGCGTTCGACGTTCCCGCGCTTCCGCTATGACCAGATCATGCGTCTGGGCTGGAAGATCTTCATTCCCGTCACCCTCGTGTGGCTGGTCGTGGTCGGTGGCTGGATGCAGACGCCGTTCAACATCTGGAAATAACAGGAAGCGCCAACATCATGTCTGCTGCGCACACCGCAACACCGTCCGCGCCGTTCTCGCTCAAGGACTTCCTGGGCAGCTTCATGCTGTTCGAGCTGTTCAAGGGCCTGGCCATTACCGGCAAGTACGCCTTCGCTCGCAAGATCACGGTGCAGTTCCCCGAAGAGAAGACGCCGCTGTCGCCGCGCTTCCGCGGCCTGCACGCGCTGCGCCGCTACGAAAACGGCGAAGAGCGCTGCATTGCCTGCAAGCTCTGCGAAGCCGTCTGCCCGGCGCTGGCCATCACCATCGAATCGGATGTGCGCGACGACGGCTCGCGCCGCACTACGCGCTACGACATCGACCTGACCAAGTGCATCTTCTGCGGCTTCTGCGAAGAGAGCTGCCCGGTCGATTCGATCGTCGAGACGCACATCTTCGAATACCACGGCGAAAAGCGAGGCGACCTGTACTTCACCAAGGACATGCTGCTGGCCGTGGGCGATCGCTACGAAAAAGAAATCGCAGCGAACAAGGCGGCTGACGCCAAGTACCGCTGATTCCGACCAGCCCGAACCCCGTACCAATTCGAATTCCAATGGACGTCAAGACTGGTCTGTTCTATCTGTTTGCCGTGGTGCTGCTGTTTGCAGCGTTCCGCGTCATCACCGCCCGCAACCCCGTGTACGCCGCGCTGTACCTGGTTCTGGCCTTCTTCCAGGCATCGGCCATCTGGCTGCTGCTGCGCGCCGAGTTCCTCGCGATCTCGCTCGTGCTGGTGTATGTCGGCGCCGTGATGGTGCTCTTCCTGTTCGTGGTGATGATGCTGGACATCAACGTCGATGGCCTGCGGGAGGGCTTCTGGAAGCACTTTCCGCTGGCGGCAGGCGTGGGCGCGCTGATTGCGCTCGAAATGGCGGCCGTGCTCATGGGCGGTTTCCGCCTCGGCGAGCCGCGCGCTGCTGCCGGTGCGTTGGGGGCCAACACTTCCAATACGCTCGAACTCGGCAAGCTGCTTTACTCCGAATACCTCTACCCGCTGGAAATTGCCGCGGTCATCCTGCTCGTGGCCATCGTGGCTGCCATCGCGCTGACGCTGCGCACCCGCAAGGACAGCAAGTACGTCAACCCGGCCGACCAGGTCCGCGTGAAGGCGCGCGACCGCGTGCGCATCGTGCAGATGCCGGCAACGCGTGCTGCCGAGCCTGTGGTTGAAGCTGCGGACGCTGCAAAGGAAAACAAGGCATGACGCTCACGCTCGGACACTTTCTTTCGCTCGGCGCGATGCTCTTCGCGCTGTCCGTGATCGGCATCTTCCTGAACCGCAAGAACCTGATCGTCCTGCTGATGGCCATCGAGCTGATGCTGCTCGCGGTCAACATGAACTTCGTGGCGTTCTCGCACTTCCTGGGCGACATGCACGGCCAGATCTTCGTGTTCTTCATCCTGACGGTGGCCGCGGCCGAGTCGGCCATCGGGCTGGCGCTGCTGGTTCTGCTGTTCCGCAACAAGTCGAACATCAACGTCGACGAACTCAACTCGCTCAAGGGTTGAAAGCAACATGAGCGCAACCCTTTCCGCATCCACCTTGCTGGCCGTGCCGCTGGCACCCCTGGTCGGCGCCGCTGTCGCCGGCCTGTTCGGCACCAAGTTCGGCGGCAATCACATCGGCCGCAAGGTCACGCATTCGCTGACCATCCTGGGCGTGCTGGTCGCCTTCATTATCTCGGCCATGACGCTCAAGAGCGTGGTGGCCGACGGCGCCCGCTTCAACGAAACCATCTATGAATGGATGGTCGTGGGCGGCCTGAAGATGGAAGTCGGCTTCATGGTCGACGGCCTCACCGCCATGATGATGTGCGTCGTGACCTTCGTGTCGCTGATGGTCCACATCTACACCATCGGCTACATGGAAGAAGACGACGGCTACAACCGCTTCTTCGCGTACATCTCGCTGTTCACCTTCTCGATGCTGATGCTCGTCATGAGCAACAACATGCTCCAGCTGTTCTTCGGCTGGGAAGCGGTGGGCCTGGTGTCGTACCTGCTGATCGGTTTCTGGTTCAACAAGCCGACCGCGATCTTCGCGAACATGAAGGCCTTCCTGGTCAACCGTGTGGGCGACTTCGGCTTCATCCTCGGCATCGGCCTGATCGCCGCCTATGCCGGCACGCTGAACTACACCGAGGCCTTTGCCAAGGCCGGCACGCTGGCCGGTATCACGTTCCCGGGCACCGAGTGGATGCTCATCACCGTGATCTGCATCTGCCTGTTCATCGGCGCGATGGGCAAGAGCGCCCAATTCCCGCTTCACGTGTGGCTGCCCGACTCGATGGAAGGCCCGACGCCCATCTCCGCGCTGATCCACGCGGCAACGATGGTGACGGCCGGCATCTTCATGGTGGCGCGCATGTCGCCATTGTTCGAGCTGAGCGATACGGCACTGAGCTTCATCCTCGTGATCGGCGCCATCACCGCGCTGTTCATGGGCTTCCTGGGCATCATCCAGAACGACATCAAGCGCGTGGTCGCGTACTCGACGCTCTCGCAGCTCGGCTACATGACGGTGGCGCTCGGTGCCTCGGCCTACTCGGTCGCGGTGTTCCACCTGATGACGCACGCGTTCTTCAAGGCGCTGCTGTTCCTCGGCGCCGGCTCGGTGATCATCGGCATGCACCACAACCAGGACATCCGCTGGATGGGCGGCGTGCGCAAGTACATGCCGATCACCTGGATCACCTCGCTGCTGGGTTCGCTCGCGCTGATCGGCACGCCGTTCTTCGCTGGCTTCTACTCGAAGGACAGCATCATCGAAGCGGTGCACGAAAGCCACCTGTGGGGCGCGAACTTCGCGTACTACGCGGTGCTGGCCGGCGTGTTCATCACGGCGTTCTATTCGTTCCGCATGTACTTCCTGGTCTTCCACGGCAAGGAACGCTACGACCAGAACCCCGATGCGCACCATGACGACCATGGCCACGGTCATGACGATCATGGTCACGGCCATGACCAGAAGCCGCACGAATCGCCTTGGGTCGTCTGGCTGCCGCTGGTGCTGCTGGCCATCCCCTCGGTGGTGATCGGCTTCATGACGATCGAGCCGATGCTGTTCGGCGAGTTCTTCAAGAACGCGATCGTCGTGGACGGCACCAGGCACCACGCCATGAAGGAACTGGAAGAAGCCTTCCACGGCCCGGTGGCCATGGCCATCCACGGCCTGCAGGCTGCGCCGTTCTGGCTGGCGCTGGCTGGCGTGGTCCTGTCCTGGTACATGTACATGATCAACCCGGCGCTGCCGGCGGCAATCAAGCGCGCCTGCGGCCCGATCTACCGCCTGCTCGAGAACAAGTACTACATGGACTGGTTCAACGAGAACGTCATTGCCCGCGCCACGCGCGCGCTTGGCACCGGTCTGTGGAAGGGTGGCGACCAGGCCCTGATCGACGGAGCCGTCGTCAACGGTTCGTGGAAAGTGATCGGCCGGATTTCGGGTGTGGTGCGCTGGATGCAGTCTGGCTACATCTACCACTACGCCTTCGCGATGCTGCTCGGCATCTTCATCCTGATGACGTACTTCGTCTGGTTCAAACGCTGAGCCTAGCGCTGGAGAAAAAGAAAAATGGGTTTGTTGAGCCTTGCCATCTGGGTGCCGATCGCATTCGGCGCCGTGCTGCTGGCGTTTGGCCGTGACGAGCATGCCAAGGGCGTGCGCTGGGTCGCGCTAGTCGGTGCCATCGTGAGCTTCCTGGTCACGGTGCCGCTGTTCACGCGTTTCCAGAACGGCACTGCCGCGATGCAGTTCGTCGAAAAGACGGGCTGGATCGCACGCTTCAACGTCAACTACCACCTCGGGATCGACGGCCTGTCGCTCTGGCTGGTGCTGCTGACGTCGTTCATCACGGTCGTCGTCGTGATCTCGGCCTGGGAAGTGATCACCGAGCGCGTGAACCAGTACATGGGCGCGTTCCTGATCCTGTCGGGCTTCATGATCGGCGTGTTCTCCGCGCTCGACGGCGTGCTGTTCTACGTGTTCTTCGAAGCCACGCTGATCCCGATGTACCTGATCATCGGCATCTGGGGCGGCCCGAACAAGATCTACGCGGCGTTCAAGTTCTTTCTGTACACCTTGCTCGGCTCGCTGCTGATGCTGGTTGCGCTGATCTTCCTGTACAACAAGTCGGGCGGCAGCTTCAACATCCTGGCCTGGCACAAGCTGCCGCTGGGTTCGACCGCGCAGACCTTCCTGTTCTTCGCCTTCTTCGCGGCCTTCGCCGTGAAGGTGCCGATGTGGCCGGTGCACACCTGGCTGCCCGACGTGCACGTCGAGGCGCCCACCGGTGGCTCCGCCGTGCTGGCCGCGATCATGCTGAAGCTGGGCGCCTATGGCTTCCTGCGCTTCTCGATGCCCATCGCGCCCGACGCCTCGCACGAATGGGCCTGGCTCATGATCGCGCTGTCGCTGATCGCCGTGATCTACGTCGGCTTGGTGGCGCTGGTGCAGCAGGACATGAAGAAGCTGGTGGCCTACTCGTCGGTCGCCCACATGGGCTTCGTGACGCTCGGCTTCTTCATCTTCAACGAGCTCGGCGTGTCCGGCGGCATCGTGCAGATGATTGCGCACGGTTTCGTGTCGGGCGCCATGTTCCTGGGCATCGGCGTGCTGTACGACCGCGTGCACTCGCGCCAGATCGCCGATTACGGCGGCGTGGTCAACACCATGCCCAAGTTCGCCGCGTTCGCGCTGCTGTTCGCCATGGCCAATTGCGGCCTGCCGGGCACCGCCGGTTTCGTGGGCGAGTGGATGGTGATCCTGGGCGCCGTGAAGGCCAACTTCTGGATCGGCCTCGGCGCCGCCACCGCGCTGATTTTCGGCGCGGCCTACACCCTCTGGATGTACAAGCGCGTGTACCTGGGTCCGGTCGGCAACGACCACGTCAAGGAACTCAGCGACATCAACGCCCGCGAGTTCCTGATGCTGGCACTGCTGGCCATTGCCGTGCTGTGGATGGGCCTGTTCCCGAAGCCGTTCACCGACGCGATGAACGCCTCGGTGACCGAGCTCCTGCGCCACGTGGCAGTTTCGAAGCTGCCTTCCTGATGCCACGCTGAAGAAGAGAACGAGATGATTGACAAACTCAGCTGGGTCACGATCTACCCCGAAATCGTGTTGCTGGTCATGGCCTGCATCATTGCGCTGGTCGACCTGTCGGACACGAGCCCGCGCCGTACCCGCACCTATGTGTTGACGCTGGCCACGCTTGCCGTGGTCGCCGTGCTGTCGGGCCTGCAGGCCCTTGACGCCAAGACGATCTACGGCTTCGGCGGCATGGTCGTCAGCGACCCGATGGGCAACTGGCTCAAGTGCTTCGCCACCGTCGCCCTGATGGTCACGCTGGTCTACGGCCGTCCCTATGCGGCCGACCGCGAGATGCTGCGCGGCGGCGAGATGTTCACCGTCAGCATGTTCGCGCTGCTGGGCATGTTCGTGATGATCTCGGGCAGCAACTTCCTGCTGATCTACCTGGGCCTCGAACTGCTCACGCTGTCGAGCTATGCGCTGGTGGCGCTGCGCCGCGACAACGCGGTGGCCAGCGAAGCGGCGATGAAATACTTCGTGCTCGGCGCCATGGCCAGCGGCTTCCTGCTGTATGGCCTGTCGATGATGTACGGCGCGACCGGCTCGCTCGACGTCAACGAAGTGTTCAAGACCATCGCGAGCGGCAAGGTGAACCACCAGGTGCTGGTGTTCGGCCTGGTGTTCATCGTCGCCGGCCTGGCCTTCAAGGTGGGCGCTGCGCCGTTCCACATGTGGGTGCCTGACGTCTACCAGGGCGCTCCGACTGCGATCACGCTGCTGATCGGCGCCGCGCCCGAGCTGGCTGCCTTCGCGATCATCATCCGCCTGCTGGTCGACGCTCTGCAGCCGCTTGCCATCGACTGGCAGCAGATGCTGGCCGTGCTCGCCATCGCCTCGCTGCTGGTCGGCAACCTGGCCGCCATTGCGCAGAGCAACCTGAAGCGCATGCTGGCCTATTCGACGATCTCGCAGATGGGCTTCATGCTCCTCGGCCTGGTCGCCGGCTCGGACCAGCAGGGCACCTACAACGCCCAGTACGCCTACAGCGCCTCGATGTTCTACATCGTGACCTACGTGCTGACCACGCTGGCCAGCTTCGGCATCATCCTGCTGCTGGCGCGCGAAGGCTTCGAAAGCGAAGAGATCACCGACCTGGCTGGCCTGAACCAGCGCAGCCCGCTGTACGCCGGCGTGATGGCCATTGCGATGTTCTCGCTGGCCGGCCTGCCGCCGCTGGTCGGCTTCTACGCGAAGCTGGCCGTGCTGCAGGCGCTGATTGCATCGGGCCACGCCATCTACATCGGCCTGGCCGTGTTCGCGGTGATGATGTCGCTGATCGGCGCGTTCTACTACCTGCGCGTGGTCAAGGTCATGTATTTCGACGCACCCGTCACGGCCACCACCGTGTCGGCGCCGCGCGACGTGCGCACCGTGCTCACGATCAACGGCGCGCTGATCCTGATCCTGGGCATCGTGCCCGGCGGCCTGATGACGCTTTGCTACGACGCGATCGTGGCAACCCTGGCCCACTGACGCGGCCCGGCCTGGTGTCGCAAACCGCGTCGGTCTGGGTCGTTCTGCTGGTGGCCCTGGTGGCTGCCAACCTGCCGTTCTTCAACGACCGCCTGTTCGGCGTCGTGCCGCTGGCGACAAAGCCCAAGTCGCTCGCGGTGCGTCTCGCCGAACTGGTGGTCTTGTACTTTCTGGCCGGCGGTATCGGGCTGCTGTTCGAGCGCAGGGCAGGGCAGATCGCCCCGCAGGGCTGGGAGTTCTATGCGGTGACTGGCGCGCTGTTCATCGTGCTGGCCTTTCCAGGATTCACCTGGCGCTATCTGATGAAGCACAGGCATTGACGAGGACGACATGACCACGCCCATCGACACCACCGATTCCCATCTGAAGGAAGAGCTCACGAGCCGCGAAGAGCTGTTCAAGGGCAAGTTCCTGGAGGCCAGGCGAGACACCATCCGGCTGCCCGATGGCCACAGCGCCACGCGCGAGTACGTGGTGCATCCGGGCGCCGTGGTGGTGATTCCGCTGCTGGACGACGGCCGAGTGGTGCTGGAGCGGCAGTTCCGCTACCCGGTCGGCCACGTGATGATCGAATTTCCGGCGGGCAAGCTCGACGCGGGCGAAGACCCTTTCGACTGCGGTCGGCGCGAACTGCTCGAGGAAACGGGCTACACCGCGCGCGAATGGGCGCATGCGGGCGCCATGCACCTGGCGGTGGCGTACTCGACCGAAATCATCCACATCTACTTTGCGCGCGGCCTTTCACTCGGTGAGCGGCAGCTCGATCATGGCGAGTTTCTCGACGTGTTCACGGCCACGCCCGATGAGCTGGCCGGCTGGTGCCGCGACGGCAAAGTGACCGACGCCAAGACCCTGACCTGCACGCTCTGGCTGCAGAACGTCCTTTCGGGCGCATGGACACTGGATTGGAAGGCTGCCCCTGCGGAAGGTCACGCGGGATAATCCGCGGATGAAGGTTCTCAATCTCCGCTGCGCGCACGGCCACGGCTTCGAGGGCTGGTTCGCGTCCAACGAGGCCTTCGATAGCCAGTTGGCCAGCGGACTGGTCGAGTGCCCGGTCTGTGGCGACACCGCCATCGTCAAGCTGCTGAGCGCGCCGCGCCTCAATCTGGGCAATGCCAAAGCGCCTGAGGCTACGGCACCGGCTGCTGCCTCGAACGTTCCCGCCGAACTCTCACCCGAAGCCCGCTGGATGCGCGCCGTGCGGGAGGTGCTGGCAAAGACCGAGGACGTCGGCGACCGCTTTGCCGACGAAGCCCGCAAGATGCACTACGGCGAAGCCCAGGAGCGCGGCATTCGCGGCCAGGCGACGCCGGAGCAGACCGAAGCGCTGCTCGACGAAGGCATTCCGGTGATGGCGCTGCCGATTCCGGCGGCGCTGAAAGAAACCCTGCAGTAATTGACCAGCCAGTCGCGGCCGTTCAGCGTTCAGGCCGTGAACTGAAGCGCAGCCAGGCGCGCGTACACACCGCCCTGCGCGACCAGCGTCGCATGCGTTCCCTGCTCGACGATCCCGCCGTGGTCCAGCACCACGATGCGATTGGCCTTCTGCACCGTTGCCAGCCGGTGAGCGATGACCAGCGTGGTCCGGTTTTCCATTGCCGATTCCAGTGCCGCCTGCACCATGCGCTCGCTTTCCGCGTCGAGTGCGCTCGTGGCCTCGTCGAGCAGCAGCAGCGGCGGGTTCTTCAGGATCGCGCGCGCAATCGCGATGCGCTGGCGTTGCCCGCCCGACAGCCGCACGCCGCGTTCGCCGAGGAAGGTGTCGTAGCCCTCAGGCAGCGCCTGCAGGAAGTCGTGGGCAAAGGCGGCGCGTGCTGCGGCATGCACTTCCTCGGTTGTCGCCTCGGGACGGCCGTAGCGGATGTTCTCGAACGCGGTGGTCGAGAAGATCACCGCGTCCTGCGGCACGAGGCCGATGCGGGTGCGCAGGTCGGGCAGGGCGAGCGAGGCCAGCGGCGCGCCGTCGAGCAGCAGGCGGCCCGATTGTGGGTCGTAGTAGCGCAGCAGCAACTGGAACACCGTGCTCTTGCCCGCGCCGCTCGATCCCACCAGGGCCACGGTTTCGCCCGGCGCGACTTCGAGGCTGAAATCGCGCAGTGCCGGTGTGCCTGGCCGTGACGGGTAATGGAAGGTCACCGCATCGAACTTGATCGTGCTGCCCGCCACGGGAACGGGCGTGACCGTCGGGCTCGGCGGTGAAAAGATGGCGGCGGGCGCATGCAGCAGCTCCATCAGCCGCTCGGTCGCGCCGGCGGCGCGCAGCAGGTCGCCGTACACCTCGCCGAGCACCGCAGTCGCGCTGGCCAGGATGGCGACGTAGACGACGGTCTGGCCCAGGTGGCCGGCCGTGATGTCGCCGCGCAGCACCGCCTGCGTGCCCTGATAAAGGCCCCAGAGCAGCGCCGCCGAGGTCGCGATGATGATGAACGCCACCAGCACCGAGCGTGCCTTGGTGCGGCGCACGGCGGTGCGAAAGGCGTTCTCGGTCGAGCCGTTGAAGCGCGCGGCCTCGCGGCCTTCGGCCGTGTAGCTCTGCACCACGGGAATGGCGTTCAGCACCTCGGCGGCAATGGCGCTCGAATCGGCCACGCGGTCCTGGCTGGCGCGCGACAGCTTGCGCACGCGGCGGCCGAACCACATGCTCGGTAGAACCACCAGCACGAGGATGCCCAGTACCTGCACCATCACGTAAGGATTGGTCCAGATCAGCACGGCCAGGGCGCCCACGCCCATCACCGCGTTGCGCAGCCCCATGCTCAGCGATGAGCCGACGACCGTCTGCACCAGCGTGGTGTCGGCCGTCAGGCGCGACAGCACTTCGCCGGTCTGCGTGGTTTCGAAGAAGACGGGGCTCTGTTTCAGCACATGGCCGTAGACCGCGTTGCGGATGTCGGCTGTCACGCGCTCGCCCAGCCAGCTCACCGTATAGAAGCGCGCCGCCGAGAAAACGCCCAGCGCCACGGCCACCGCGAAGAGGGCGCCGAAGTGCTCGCGCAGCGCCATGGTCTGGGCGCCTTTGTCGGTACTGATCAAGCCGCCGTCAATCAGGCTGCGCAATGCGATAGGAAAAACCAGCGTGGTAACCGCCGCCAGCACCAGAAAGAGGGCCGCCAGCACGATCTGCACGCGGTAGGGGCGAAGAAAAGGGCTCAGGCCCGACAGCGACCGGGGCGAGCCCTTGGCCATGGAAGACGGTGGGGTAGAAGCCATGCGCCGATTCTAACGATCCCTTGCCTCCACAAAGGCGGCCTTGACAATTACTGCCGCGGCAGCTAATATTTTGCCCCATGAGCGATGCAAACATTCCAGTAGCCCCGTCGGTCCCTGCCGACGCCGAGCGTCGCCCGCCTGTCTTCTATCGCGCGGAGACCTACTCGACCGAAGAGAGCATCGGTTATCTGATGCGCCGCATCATCACTTTGGTTGGTCAGGCAGTAGAAACCCGTATGTGTGAGCCCGGCGGCCCGACCTATCCGCAATGGTTGCCTCTCTACAAGCTGCACACCGGCGCCGCCACCACCGTGGCCGAACTGGCCCGCGCCTGCGAACTCGACACCGGCGCCATGACGCGCCTGCTCGACCGCCTCGAAGCCAAGGGCCTGTGCCGCCGCGTGCGCTCGCTCGAAGACCGCCGAGTGGTCAACATCGAACTCACCGACGAAGGCCGTGCCGCCGCCAAGGAAGTGCCTTACGTGCTCAGCCGTGTGCAGAACGAACACCTCGCTGGCTTCAGCGCCGAAGAATGGGAGCAGCTCAAGGGTTACTTGCGCCGCATCCTCGACAACGCCCAGGCCCTCGCGGCCCGTGGAGATAAAAATGACTGATTCCCTCGCCGTGCGCGCTGTGCGTCGCACCCCCGTCGTGGCCGCAGCATTGCTCGTGGTCGCACTTGCCGGATGTGCCGACATGGCCGGCATCGGCTCGCAGGCCAAGCTGCGCGACGCCTCGTCGCTGGGCATCGCGCCCGACAGCGCCGCGGCGCCTGTGTCCCGCCTCGACAGCCAATGGTGGCTCGCCTTCGGCGACACGCAGCTCAATTCGCTGATCGACCAGGCCGTGGCCGGCAACCCCAACCTGCAGGTCGCGCAAGCCCGCCTCGCGCGCGCGCAGGCCTCCGCCGACATCGCCGGCTCGGCCCTCAAGCCCAAGGTCAACGCCGAGCTCGACCTGGATCGCCAGAAGTTCAACAGCAACTACATCTACCCCGCACCGCTGGGTGGCTCCACGCAGAACATCGGCCTGCTGCAGCTCGGCGCAAGCTGGGAGCTCGACTTCTTCGGCAAGAACCGCACCGCGCTCGACGCCGCCATCGGCTCGGCGAATGCCGCGGCCGCCGATGCGGATGCCGCCCGCGTGCTGCTCGCGAGCAACGTGGCACGCAGCTACTTTCAATGGGCGCGCCTGAACGACCAGCTCACCGTCGCCCAGCGCACGCTGGCGCAGCGCGACGAAACGCTCAAGCTCGTGCGCGACCGCGTGTCCGCCGGCCTCGACACCCGCCTCGAACTGCGCCAGAGCGAAGGCGGCCTGCCCGAGGCACGCCAGCAGATCGAATCGCTCAACGAGCAGATCGCGCTGCAGCAGCACGCGCTCGACGCGCTCGTCGGCCAGCCGAATGTGTCGGCATCGCTCAAGCCGCCGGTGCTTGCCGGCGTCAAGCCGATGGCACTGCAGGGGAGCATTCCGGCCGACCTGCTTGGTCGCCGCGCCGACATCGCCGCCGCGCGCTGGCGCGTCGAGGCCGCCACGAGCGACGTGGCCAACGCCAGGACGCTCTTCTATCCCAACGTGAACCTCACGGCCTTCGTCGGCTTCCAGAGCCTGGGCTTCGGCAAGCTGCTGAAGTCGGGCAGCGAGCAGTGGGGCGTGGGCCCGGCCATCAGCCTGCCGATCTTCGAAGGCGGCAAGCTGCGCGCCAACCTGCGCGGCAAGTCGGCCGACCTCGACGTGGCCATCGAAAGCTACAACGCTACCGTGCTCGACGCGGTGCGCGATGCGGCCGACCAGGTCACGAGCGCGCAGTCGATCACGCGCCAGCAAACCGAACAACGCGCAGCGCAGACCGCTGCCGAAGGCGCCTACGACATCGCCGTGCAGCGCTACCGCGCGGGCCTCGGCAACTACCTCAACGTGCTGACCGCGGAAACCTCCGTGCTGGCGCAGCGCCGGCTGGCCGTCGACCTTGCCGCCCGCGCGCTCGACACGCAGGTGGGCCTGGCGCGCGCGCTGGGCGGCGGCTGGCAGCCCCCGGCCACGGCCACCGCCTCGGCCCCCGCGGCCGCAGTGAACTGAACAAGAACCGACCAGAACTGACCCGACTCCCTCGTCTTCGGAAAGAACTTCATCATGAGCGACAACAACACTCCGACGCCCGCTGCAGCTGCAGCTCCTGCAGCCCCCGAGGCGCCCGCCAACAACGGCAAGCGCCGCCGCGCACTCACCGCGCTCGCCGCGGTGGTGATCGTCGTCGGCGGCGGCTGGGGCCTCTACGAATGGCTGGTTGCCAGCCACTACGAGGACACCGACAACGCCTACGTGCAGGGCAACGTCATCCAGATCACGCCGCAGATCGGCGGCACCGTGATGGCCATCGGCGCCGACGACACCGACTTCGTGAAGGCCGGCCAGCCCCTGGTGCAGCTCGATCCGGCCGACGCCAAGGTATCGCTCGAACAGGCCGAGGCTGCGCTCGCGCAGGCCGTGCGCCAGGTGCGCACGCTGTACGCCAACAACGGCTCGCTGGCCGCGCAGGTCACGCTGCGCCAGTCCGACATCGTGAAGGCGCAGAGCGACATCGCCAAGGCGCAGGACGACCTGCAGCGCCGCCGCGCGCTGTCGGGCAACGGCGCCGTGTCGAAGGAAGAACTCAACCACGCCGAGACGCAGCTCGACACCGCCAAGAGCGCACTCGCCGCGGCGCAGGCCGGTGTGGTCGCCGCGAAGGAAGCGCTGGTCAGCAACCAGTCGCTGACCGACGGCACCAGCGTGGCCCAGCACCCTAGCGTGCTGGCCGCCGCCGCCAAGGTGCGCGAGGCCTACCTCGCCACCCAGCGCGTGGCCATGCCCGCACCGGTCGACGGCTATGTCGCCAAGCGCACCGTGCAGCTCGGCCAGCGCGTGGCCGCCGGCACGCCGATGATGTCGATCGTGCCGCTCAACCAGCTGTGGGTCGACGCCAACTTCAAGGAAGTGCAGCTGCGCAACATCCGCATCGACCAGCCCGTGAAGCTCACGGCCGACGTGTACGGCAAGAAGGTCGAGTACACCGGCAAGGTTGCGGGCCTGGGCGTCGGCACCGGCAGTGCGTTCGCGCTGCTGCCCGCGCAGAACGCCACCGGCAACTGGATCAAGGTGGTGCAGCGCGTGCCCGTGCGCATCGCGCTCGACCCCGAGCAGCTCAAGGCCAACCCGCTGCGCATCGGCCTGTCGATGGACGCCGAAGTCGACATCTCGTCCAAGAGCGGCAAGATGCTCGCCGACGCGCCGCGCGCCACCGCGCTGACGCAGACGGCCGTGTACAGCCAGCTCGACCGCGGCGCCGACGCCGAAGTCGACCGCATCGTCGCGGCCAACCTCGGCCGCAGCGCACCGGCAACGGCCACCGCGCCGTCGAAGGGCTCGGCGGCACCGTCGAGCGCGCCCGCCGCGGCATCGGTGGCAGTGCAAGGGCAGCCGGGCTGATCGCCCGCGCTTCCCTCGGGTAACTCAGGCAAACAGTTCGCGCGACCGCAATGGCCACCGCTGCTCCTGCTTACGTTGCGCATCCACCGCTCGAAGGCGCAGCCCGCGTCTGGGGCACGGTAGCGCTGTCTGCGGCAACCTTCATGAACGTGCTCGATTCGTCGATCGCGAACGTGTCGTTGCCCGCCATCTCGGGCGACCTGGGCGTGAGTACCACGCAAGGCACCTGGGTCATCACCAGCTTCGCGGTGGCCAACGCCATCGCGGTGCCGCTCACGGGCTTCATGACGCAGCGCTTCGGACAGGTGCGCCTGTTCATGGCCAGCGTGATCCTGTTCATGGTCGCCTCGCTGCTGTGCGGCCTGGCGCCGAACATGACGACGCTGATCGCCTTCCGCGCGCTGCAGGGCTTCGTTGCGGGTCCGATGATTCCGCTGTCGCAGACGCTGCTGCTGTCGAGCTATCCGCGCGCCAAGGCAGGCCTTGCGATGGCCATGTGGTCGATGACCACGCTGGTCGCGCCGGTGATGGGGCCACTGCTGGGCGGCTGGATCACCGACAACATCTCGTGGCCGTGGATCTTCTACATCAACATCCCCGTGGGCATCGTCGCAGCCGCCATCACCTGGACGCTGTACCGCAAGCGCGAGAGCAGCACGCACAAGGTGCCTATCGACGCCGTCGGCCTCGCGCTGCTGGTGCTGTGGGTGGGCTCGCTGCAACTGATGCTCGACAAGGGCAAGGAGCTCGACTGGTTCCACTCGGCGCAGATCGTCACGCTGGCGGTGGTGTCCGTGGTCGGCTTCGCGTTCTTCCTGGTCTGGGAGCTGACCGACAAGCACCCGGTGGTCGACCTGTCGCTGTTCAAGCGCCGCAACTTCTGGTCGGGCGCCGTGGCAACGGCCGTGGCCTACGGCCTGTTCTTCGGCAACGTGGTGCTGCTGCCGCTGTGGCTGCAGCAGTGGATGGGCTACACCGCCACGCAGGCGGGGATGATCATGGCGCCCGTGGGGCTGCTGGCGATCTTCTTCTCGCCGGTGGTGGGGCTCACGGTGGCCAAGATCGATCCACGCCGCTACGCGACCTTCTCGTTCCTGGTGTTCGCACTGGTGCTGTGGATGCGGTCGAACTTCAACACGCAGGCCGACTTCGTCACCATCATCATCCCGACGGTGATCCAGGGTATCGCGATGGCGTTCTTCTTCATCCCGCTCGTGACCATCACGCTGTCGGGCCTCACGCCAGACCGCATCCCGGCCGCGTCGGGGCTGTCGAACTTCCTGCGGATCACGGCGGGTGCGATGGGCACGTCGATCACCACCACGCTGTGGGACAACCGTGCCACGCTGCACCATACGCAACTGGCCGAGACGATCAACCAGGGCAACAACGCAGCCACGAGCGCGATGTCCGGGCTCAATGCCAGCGGCTTCAGCGCCGACCAGGTGCTGGGGCAGATCAACCGCATCGTCGACCAGCAGGCCTACATGCTGGCCACGAACGACATCTTCTACGCGTCGGCGATCCTGTTCCTGCTGCTGATTCCGCTGGTGTGGCTGGCAAGGCCGCAGAAGGGCGGCGCCGGTGGCGACGCCGCAGCCGGAGCACACTGACCGCGCATCGTCTTCACGCCGATCCAATCACCCCCAGCCTCCGCAAGGAGCCTGGGGGTTCTTATTTGCGCAGCGCCCTGAGCACGTCGTGGCACGCGCCCATGGTGTGATAGTCGGTCTTGCCGGCGGGGCTCTTCTCGTCGCTGATCTTCCGGTTCTGCGGCGTGAGGACGCGATACCACGCGCCGTGCCGGTGATCGACGAAGTGCTCCCAGCTGTAGGCCCAGATGCTGTCGTACCAGTCCCAGTAGCTGGCCTCGCCGGTGCGCACCGCGAGCAGGGCGGCCGCCGCGAAGCTCTCGGCCTGTACCCAGAAGTACTTGTCGTCGTCGCACACTTTGCCGTCGGGGCCGAAGCCGTAGACCAGCCCGCCGTTGTCGGCGTCCCAGCCGCGAAACATGGCGGTGTCGAAGAAATGGCGCGCGCGCGGCACGATCCAGTCGGCCGTACGGTCCCTGGTGGCGAGATGGCCTTCGAGCTGCAGCAGCAGCTTGGCCCACTCGGTCAGGTGGCCGGTCTGGAAGCCCCAGGGCCTGAAGATGTTGCTCTTGTCGCCGCGGTTGTAGTCCCAGTCGACCGACCAGTCTTCGCGGTAGTGTTCCCACACCAGTCCGTCTGCCAGCGCGGCCTGCTTGCCGGTCACTGATTCGGCCACAGCCAGCGCGCGGTCGAGGTAGCGCGTTTGCTGCGTGGCTTCGAATGCGGCCATGAGGGCCTCGCAGGCGTGCATGTTGGCGTTCTGTCCGCGATAGGCGCCGATGCGCCAGTCGGTGGTGGCCTCGTCGGCATAGAGCTGGTGCCGTGGCTCCCAGAAATGCTGCTCCATCAGTTGCCAGGTGTGCTCCAGCCCCGCATACGCTTCCTCGATGCCGGCCATCAGCGCATGCGCTTGCGCGAGCAGCACGAAGTCCAGGCCGTAGCAGTGATTGGTGCCGTCCTGCACGGTGGCGCGCTGCTGGTGCCAGTCGATCTGCCATGCATAGCCGCCACCCGGCTGCCGATGCGCATGCTCGACGAATGCAAGGCCGTGCCGCGCGGCTGCAAGATGCGCGGGAATGCCGAAGCGGCGATACGCCATCGCATGGTTGAACACGAAGCGCGTGCTGCTCACGAGATGGCGCGTACGCCGGTCGTACACCGTGCCGTCGTCCTTGAAGAAATGAAAGAAGCCGCCCGTGGCATCGAGGTCGCGCGGCTCGTAGAAAGCCAGCGTGTGCAGGATGTGGTCGGTCAGGAAGTCGGGAGAGCGGAAGTCCGGCATGTTGGTCGCAGTCTACGCAGACCCCTGCGCGCACCGGCTTGGGGTTTCCGATGCCGCCGGAGCTTTCTTTGTCGTCACAACGACAGTCCCCGATTCGAATGTGCGCCGGTCCGTGCAGGTTGCACTGCAGCATAGGCATTTGCCCCAGTATGCAAGCGGGGTAGGCCCACGAACAATCGGTCCGCGCTCGATGGTGGCGCATTGAGATGGACCGCATGACCGATATTCTTTTTCCGTACCCGGGCGACTTCGCGAGATGAGCGACGTCATTCTCGAAACACGCCAGCTCACCAAGGAATTCAAAGGGTTCACGGCGGTCAGCAAGGTCGACCTGTCGGTGGTGCGCGGATCCATCCACGCGCTCATCGGTCCGAACGGTGCCGGCAAGACGACCTGCTTCAACCTGCTCACCAAGTTCCTCGAACCGACCACCGGCACGATCCTGTTCAACGGGCAGGACATCACCGGCGAGCGGCCCGCGCAGATCGCGCGGCGCGGCATCATCCGCTCGTTCCAGATCTCGGCCGTGTTCCCGCATCTCACGCTGCTCGAGAACGTGCGGCTGGGCCTGCAACGCAGGCTGGGCACCTCGTACCACTTCTGGAAGAGCGAGAAGTCGCTCAAGCCATTGGATGCCAGAGCCCGCGAGCTGCTGGCTGAAGTCGGCCTCGAAGAACTCGCCGACGAACAGACCGTGAACCTGCCCTACGGCCGCAAGCGCGCGCTCGAGATCGCGACCACGCTCGCAATGGAGCCCGAGCTGATGCTGCTCGACGAACCCACGCAGGGCATGGGCCATGAAGACGTGCACCGCGTGGCTGAACTCATCAAGCGCGTGTCGGCTGGACGCACCATCCTGATGGTCGAACACAACATGAGCGTGGTCTCGACCATTGCCGACACCATCACCGTGCTGCAGCGCGGCGCCGTGCTGGCCGAAGGCCCGTACGCCGAAGTCTCGAAGAACCCGCAGGTGATGGAAGCCTACATGGGCACCACCGACGGCCAACTCCAAGGGGCCCACTGATGACCGCCGCATTGGAAATCAAGGGCCTTCAAGCCTGGTACGGCGAATCGCACGTGCTGCACGGCGTCGACATGGTCGTGCAGCCTGGCGAAGTCGTCACGCTGCTGGGCCGCAACGGCGCGGGCCGCACCACCACGCTGCGGGCCATCATGGGCCTGACCGGCGCACGCAAGGGCAGCATCGAGGTCAATGGCAAAGAGACCATCGGCATGCCGACGCACCGCATTGCGCATCTCGGCATCGGCTATTGCCCTGAAGAGCGCGGCATCTTCGCCAGCCTCTCGTGCGAGGAAAACCTCCTGCTGCCGCCCGAACTCAAAGGCGCGGGGCAGGGCATGTCGGTCGAAGAGATCTACACCATGTTCCCCAACCTGGCCGAGCGCCGCAACAGCCAGGGCACGCGCCTGTCGGGCGGCGAGCAGCAGATGCTGGCCGTGGCGCGCATCCTGCGCACGGGCGCCAAGCTGCTCTTGCTCGACGAGATTTCCGAAGGCCTCGCGCCCGTCATCGTGCAGGCGCTGGCCCGCATGATCACCACGCTGCGCTCCAAGGGCTACACCATCGTCATGGTGGAGCAGAACTTTCGCTTCGCCGCGCCGCTGGCCGACCGCTTCTACGTGATGGAGCACGGCCGCATCGTCGAGAAGTTCGGCGCTGCCGAGCTCGAAGCCAAGATGCCAGTGCTCACCGAGCTGCTCGGCGTCTGAAGCAAAAGACACGTCCATAAGACCTTTTCTCGCATCCCACAAAGATTCCTTCAGGAGACAACACCATGAACAAAAAACTCGGCCTCATCGCTACCGCCGTCGCCGTCCTCGCCATGGGCGCAGGCGCCGCGCAGGCGCAGGAAAAAGTGAAGATCGGCTTCGTCACCGACCTGTCGAGCCTGTATGCCGACCTCGAAGGCAAGGGCGGCGCCACCGCCATCCAGATGGCCATCGACGACTTCGGCGGCAAAGCGCTGGGCCAGCCCATCGAGCTGCTGGTGGCCGACCACCAGAACAAGGCCGACATCGCCGCCTCCAAGGCCCGTGAATGGATCGACACGGCCGGCGTGACCATGGTCTTCGGCGGCACCAACTCCGGTACCGCGCTGGCCACCGCCAAGGTTGCGGAAGAGAAGAAGCGCGTGTACTTCAACAACGGCGCGGGCAGCTCGGTGCTCACCAACGAGCAGTGCAGCCCCTACACCATCCACTACGCCTACGACACCGTGGCGCTGGCCAAAGGCACCGGCGCGGCGGTTGTAGACCGCGGCGGCAAGAGCTGGTTCTTCCTGACGGCCGACTACGCCTTCGGCCACGCGCTCGAAGCCGACACCACCAAGGTGGTGAAGGAAAAGGGCGGCACGGTGGTGGGCGCGGTGCGCCATCCGCTGAACGCCTCGGACTTCTCCTCGTTCCTGCTGCAGGCGCAGAACTCCAAGGCGCAGATCCTGGGCCTGGCCAACGCCGGTGGCGACACCATCAACTCGATCAAGGCGGCCAAGGAATTCGGCATCAACAAGACCATGAAGACCGCCGGTCTGCTGGTCTTTCTGAGCGACATCCACAGCCTGGGCCTGAAGAACACCGAAGGCCTGCTGCACACCACCAGCTGGTACTGGGACCTGAACGACGAATCGCGCAAGTTCGCCAACCGCTTCTTCGAGAAGACCAAGCGCATGCCCACCGACGTGCAGGCCGCCGACTACTCGGCCACCATGACCTACCTGAAGGCCGTGGCCGCCGCCAAGACCACCGACTCCGACAAGGTGATGGCGCAGCTCAAGAGCACCAAGGTCGACGACTTCTATGCCAAGGGCACCATCCGCGCCGACGGCAGCTTCATCCACGACATGTACCTGGTCGAAGTGAAGTCGCCCGCCGAATCGAAGAAGCCCTGGGACTACCTGAAGGTGCTCAAGACGCTGCCGGGCGACCAGGTCTTCACGACCAAGGCCGAGACGAAATGCGCTCTCTGGAAATAACCGGCTGACGCCGCGCCAGACCCTTCCACTGAAGTCAACCGAGAGAACCATCCCATGAAACGCACGCTCATCGCCTCTGCCTGCCTCGCCGCTACCTGCCTCATGGCCGTTGGCGCCGCGCAGGCCCAGGACAAGGTCAAGATCGGTTTCATCACCGACATGTCGAGCCTCTACGCGGACGTGGAGGGCAAGAACGGCGCCCTCGCGATCCAGATGGCCATCGACGACTTCGGCGGCAAGGTCAACGGCATGCCCATCGAGCTGCTGCAGGCCGACCACCAGAACAAGGCCGACATCGCCGCCTCCAAGGCTCGCGAATGGATCGACACGCAGGGCCTGACGATGCTGTTCGGCGGCACCAGTTCGGGCACCGCCCTGGCCATGGCCAAGGTGGCGCAGGAGAAGAAGCGCGTGTTCGTCGTGAACGGCGCGGGCAGCTCGGCGCTCACCAACGAGCAGTGCAGCCCCTACACCGTGCACTACGCCTACGACACCGTGGCGCTGGCCAAGGGCACCGGCAGCGCGGTGATTGCGCGCGGCGACAAGAGCTGGTATTTCCTCACCGCCGACTACGCCTTCGGCCAGGCGCTGGAGGCCGATGCCTCCAAGGTCGTGAAAGAGAAGGGCGGTACGGTGGTGGGCAGCGTGAAGCATCCGCTCAACACCTCCGACTTCTCTTCGTTCCTGCTGCAGGCGCAGAACTCCAAGGCCCAGGTGCTGGCGCTGGCCAATGCAGGCGGCGACACCATCAACTCGATCAAGGCGGCCAAGGAATTCGGCATCACCAAGACCATGAAGATGGTCGGCCTGCTGGTGTTCGTGACCGACGTGCACAGTCTGGGCTTGAAGAACACCGAAGGCCTGCTGCTCACCACCAGCTGGGACTGGAACCTCGACGACAAGACGCGCGCCTTCGGCAAGCGCTTCTTCGAGAAGACCAAGCGCATGCCCACCGACATCCAGGCAGCCGACTACTCGGCCACCATGACCTACCTGAAGGCCGTGCAGGCTGCCAAGACGGTCGATGCCGACAAGGTGATGGAGACGATCAAGGCCACGCCCATCGACGACTTCTACGCCAAGGGCACCGTGCGCGCCGACGGCCGCTTCGTGCACGACATGTACCTGGTGCAGGTCAAGTCGCCGGCCGAATCCAAGCAGCCGTGGGACTACTACAAGGTAATCCAGAAGCTCAAGGGCGAAGAGGTCTTCACGACGAAGGCCGAGAGCAAGTGCGCCCTCTGGAAGTGATCCCCCGCGGGCGCGCAGCCGCCCGGGTTCGTTGAAACGCTTATGACCATTTCCCTTCCCGCGCTTTTGAGCCAGCTCCTCCTGGGGCTGGTCAACGGCTCCTTCTACGCCATCCTGAGCCTCGGGCTGGCGGTGATCTTCGGCCTGCTGAACGTCATCAACTTCGCGCATGGCGCGCTGTTCATGCTCGGCGCTGTCCTCACGTGGATGGCGATGGAGTACCTCGGCGTCAACTACTGGGTGATGCTGATCGCGGCGCCCGTCGTCATCGGCATCTTCGGCGTGCTCATCGAGCGCCTGCTGCTGCGCTGGATCTACAAGCTCGACCACCTCTACGGCCTGCTGCTCACGCTGGGCCTCACGCTGCTGATCGAGGGCGTGTTCCGCTCGATCTACGGCGTGTCGGGGCTGCCCTACGACGCGCCTGATGCGCTGTCGAGCGCCACCGACCTTGGCTTCATGGTGCTGCCGAACTACCGCGCCTGGGTGGTCGTTGCCTCGCTCGTGGTGTGCTTCGCCACCTGGTACGTGATCGAGAAGACGCGCCTGGGCGCCTACCTGCGCGCGGGCACCGAGAACCCGCGGCTCGTGGAGGCCTTCGGCGTCAACGTGCCGTTGATGATCACGCTGACCTATGCCTTTGGCTGCGCGCTCGCGGCCTTCGCAGGCGTGCTGGCCGCGCCGGTGATGCAGGTGTCGCCGCTGATGGGGCAGAACCTCATCATCGTGGTGTTCGCCGTGGTGGTGATCGGCGGCATGGGCTCCATCATGGGCGCCATCCTCACGGGCCTCGGGCTCGGTGTGATCGAAGGGCTCACCAAGGTTTTCTATCCCGAGGCATCGTCTACGGTTGTGTTCGTGATCATGGTCATCGTGCTGTTGATTCGCCCCGCCGGCCTGTTCGGCAAAGAGAAATAAGGCGAACGGCATGAACATGAAAAAAATCTCCACCGTCGTCTACGCCTTGCTGCTGGTCGCGCTGCTCCTGGCGCCGTTCTTCGGCGCCTACCCGGTGTTCGTGATGAAGCTGATGTGCTTCGCACTCTTCGCCGCGGCCTTCAACCTGCTGCTGGGCTTCACGGGCCTGCTGTCCTTCGGCCATGCGGCCTTCCTTGGTGGCTCCGCGTATGTGGCCGGCCATGCCATCAAGGTCTGGGGCCTCACGCCCGAACTGGGCCTGATCGCGGGCACGCTCACTGGCGCTTTCCTCGGCTGGCTCTTCGGCGTGCTGGCCATTCGCCGGCAGGGCATCTACTTCGCGATGATCACGCTGGCGCTCGCGCAGATGATGTTCTTCGTCGCGCTGCAGGCCAAGTTCACGGGCGGCGAAGACGGCCTGCAGGGCGTGCCGCGGGGCAAGCTGTTCGGCCTGATCGATCTGTCGAACGACCTCACGATGTACTACGTCGCGCTGGTCATCGTGGTCGCGGCCTTCCTGCTGATCGTGCGCACCATCCACTCGCCCTTCGGCCAGGTGCTCAAGGGCATCAAGGAGAACGAGCCGCGCGCGCTGTCGCTGGGCTACGACGTGAGCCGCTTCAAGCTGCTGGCCTTCGTGATCTCCGCGGCGCTGTCGGGCCTGGCCGGTTCGCTCAAGACGCTGGTGCTGGGCTTCGCCACGTTGTCGGACGTGCACTGGACCGCTTCGGGCCAGGTCATCTTGATGACGCTGGTGGGCGGCCTAGGCACGCTGTCGGGTCCGCTGGTGGGCTCGGCGGTGGTGGTGCTGCTGGAGAACAAGATCGGCGAACTCGGCAACTTCCTGGCGCGCATCACGACGATCGACTGGTTCAACACGCTGGGCGAGTCGGTGACCATGGTCACGGGCCTGATCTTCGTGATCTGCGTGCTTGCCTTCCGCAAGGGGATCATGGGCGAGATCATTGCGTTCATCGAGCGGCGACGAGCCAAATAGCAAGCAAGGCAACTGCAATGAAAAAGGGAGCCGAGGCTCCCTTTTTCATTGCATCAGCAGTTGCCTTTTTTCGCCTGGCCGGGCGGGCAGAAATCGCCGCGGTCGCGATCATGGTCATGGCCGCGCCGATAGTCGCGATCATGGTCGCGGCGGCGATGGTCTTCTTCCCACTCGCGTTCGCGGCGCGCTTCACGGTAAGCCTCGCGCCGGCGCCAGTCGCCTTCGGTCCAGCGCCAGCCGCCGCGGTCCTCGACCCAGCGGCCAGGGGCATAGGCGTAGCCTGCGCGCTCGGGTTGCCAGCCGCCCGGACGCCATCCGTAGGCACGGCCATCCCAGGCCCAGCGGCCCGGCACCCAGACAAAGCCGCCGCGCGGCGGTGGCAGGGGTTCGTAGCGTGGCGGCGGCGGTGCCGTCATCACCAGCCCGGGCACATTGATGTTCACCGAGACCTGCGCGTTGGCGGCAAGGGGGCTCGCAAGGATGGAAAGGGCGCCGGCCACGGCCAGCACGGCAAGTCGAATCTTCATGATGGGGATCCTCTGGTTTTCAGATGAGTTCTGGACATTATTCCCAACGCACGCGGGAGGGGGCTGGTTGTCAGTGCTTGTGCGCGGCTACAACGGTTACAGCTTCAGCGGTGCGGCGTAGCCGGTCATTTCCAGGTAGCCACGGCCTACACGGCGCCCCTGGGCGTCGAGCAGGTCGCTTACGCCTTCCCAATACACGCCGCCGGTCGAGCCGCGGCTGTCCAGCTCCTGGTCGTCGAGCAGGGCGCGCACCTCGAAGCTGCCGGCTGGCGTCTGTACGCGCCATTGCGTCGGGTACTTTGCCTGCGTGCGCGGGCTGTCCCAGGTCTTGAGGCTCTCGAAGCGGACTTCGTCATTCTTGAAGATGCGCGCCACGCCATCGCGCGGGCGGAACGAGCCGCCGCCCCACAGCGCGCTGCCGTCGCTGCGCCGCAGGTGGAAGGCGGTGAGGGCGCTGCCGTCATCGAGGTTCATGCCGATCCAGTCCCAGCCCACGGCCTCGGGGTGCATCAGCGCTTCGCTCCATTCGTGGTCGAGCCACGCGGTTCCGCCCACGTCGAAGGCCTGCCCCTTGAGCGTGAGCTTGCCCTGCGCCTTGAGCTGCGGTTCGCTGTAGTAGTAGCTCGCCTGCGATTCATCGGGGCCCTTGCGCGAGAGGCCTGCGTTGCCTTGCAGCAGCACCGGCTGCGTGGGCGTGAAGCGCAGGTCGAGCGAGAACTCGCCGGCCGGAATGCGCGCGACGTAGATGCCGTCTTTTTCCCGCGCTAGCGACCAATCGCGGATGCGCACGTCGGTGTCGCTCGTGCTCGCCTCCGCTACGCCGAAGCCCGCGCGTGCGATGCGCTGGTCATGCAGCAGCACGCGGCCTTGCAGGTCGGTGACGGCTGCGTGCGCGAACACGAGGTGCTTCGCCGCGAAGGCCGAGCGCATGCCCTGCGTGGCCTCGACGCGCGAACGGAAGAAGGTCACCTGGTAGCCGAACTCGCGCCCTGCCAGCGTCTTCGCATGACCGGTGATGTACCACCACTCGGTGTGCAGATCAGGGTGGCTGCCGAAGTCGCGCGGAAACTCCAGCCGGCGCTCGGGCAATGCCCATGCCGCCAGCGGACCCGACGCGAGCGCCGCCAGCAGCAGGCCGCGGCGCGACAGCAGTGGCAGGGGAGACATCACGACGCCACCAGCGCATCGATGCGCTGCTGCGCCGGCCCGATGTCGCCGAAGGCGTTCTGCACCCAGGTCGCATCGTGGTAGCTCGGCAGGTAGCGCTCGCCCGCATCGCACAGCAGCGAAAGAATGGAACCCTGCTGCCCGGCCGCGCGCATCTCCTGCGCCACGGCCAGCATGCCGATGAAGTTGGTGCCCGTCGACGGCCCGACCTTGCGGCCCAGCAGCGCCGACAGCGCATGCATGGCCGCTACCGAATCGAGGTTGGGCACTTCGATCATCCGGTCGACCAGCGTGCGGATGAAGCTCGGCTCCACGCGCGGACGGCCGATACCCTCGATGCGCGAGCCGGCGGCCGTCAGCGTGGCGTCGCCCGTGCGGTGGTAGGCCGAGAACACCGAGCCTTCGGGGTCGGGCACGCACACCTGCGTGTCGTGGCAGCGATAGCGCAGGTAGCGACCGATGGTCGCGCTGGTGCCGCCCGTGCCCGCGCCCACCACGATCCACTTCGGCACCGGATGCCGCTCGCGCGACATCTGCTGGAACATGCTCTCGGCGATGTTGTTGTTGCCGCGCCAGTCGGTCGCGCGCTCGGCGTACGTGAACTGGTCCATGTAGTGGCCGCCGGTGCGCTCGGCCAGCGCACGGGCCTCTTCGTAAACCTGCGCGGCATGGTCGACGAAGTGGCAGCTCGCGCCGTAGAAGGCGATCTGCGCGATCTTTTCGGGCGAGGTGGTGCGCGGCATCACCGCGATGAAGGGCAGGCCCAGCAGCCGCGCGAAGTAGGCCTCGCTCACGGCCGTCGAGCCGCTCGATGCCTCGACGATGGTCGTGCCTTCGCGCACCCATCCGTTGCACAGCGCATAGAGAAAGAGCGAACGTGCGAGCCGGTGCTTGAGGCTGCCGGTCGGGTGCGTCGATTCGTCCTTCAGGTACATGTCGATGCCGTGCGCCGCGAGCGAGGGCAGGGGCAGCGGGATCAGGTGCGTGTCGGCGCTGCGCTGGTAGTCGGCTTCGATGCGGCGGATTGCGCCGCCGAGCCAGCCGCTGCAGTAGGACGAGGAGGTGGAAGGTGTTTGCTGCTGCATATCGGCGCCAGTCTACAAGTCATGCCTTGTAACGCCCACAAGGTGCGATGAGGCGCGCAAATCGGGATACTGTGCCCTGCCATCTACAACAAGGCAGGAGACGAGACACATGAAAAGAACAAACCTGCGCCCCGCATCGCGGCGCTCGTTAGGTCAAAGGCATTCCTTCGGCGTTGTTGCGCTCGCAGCTTTCGTGCTTGCGGGTTGCGCGTCGGGGCCTCCCGGTTCGCAGACGCCCACGCGTCCTTCCCCATCGTTCGCCGTGCCCGGTCTCGAGAAGCCCGCCGAGGTGCTGGTGGACCGCTGGGGCGTGCCGCATCTTTATGCGGGCACGCTCTACGACGCATTCGTGGCGCAGGGCTTCATCGCCGCGCGTGACCGGCTGTGGCAGATGGACCTCTGGCGCAAGCGCGGCCTCGGCGAAATGGCGAAGGATTTCGGCCCCGCATGGGTCGAGAACGACCGCGCCGCGCGTGCCGTGCTCTACCGCGGCGACATGTACCGCGAGTGGCTGGCCTACGGCTCCGACGCCAAGCGCGTGGCCGAGGCTTTCACGGCCGGCGTCAATGCGTATGTGGCGCAGGTGCGCGCGCAGCCTTCGTTGCTGCCGCCGGAATTCGCACTGCTGGGCTACCAGCCGGCCACGTGGTCGCCCGAAGACGTGGTGCGCATCCGGCATCACGGCCTCACGCTCAACTTCACGTCGGAGATCGATCGCGCCAAAGCCTACTGCGCGGGCGGCGCCGGCATCAAGGCCGACTGGCTGCGCCGCGAGCTCGATCCGCCGATCAACCCGCGCGTACCGCCGGGGCTCGACCCGTGCACCATTCCTGCGGCCGAACTGCGCGCGGCCTACATGCGCGCAACCGAGTCGCCGCAGTTCACCAAGGCCAACACGCGGCTGGCGTCACCGGTGGCCCAACTGCCGGGCAGCGACGAAGCAGAACAACTGCAGGCCTCGCAAGGCGACCCGACCGGCGCCTACGGCAGCAACAACTGGGTGATCTCGCCGAAGCTCACGTCCACCGGCCGGCCCATCCTGGCCAATGACCCGCACCGCGCCCACGGTGCGCCCAGCCTGCGCTACATGACGCACCTGAGCGCACCGGGCATGGACGCCATCGGCGCGGGCGAGCCCTTCCTGCCGGGTCTGTCGATCGGGCACAACGGCACCATCGCCTTCGGCCTCACGCGCTTCTACATGGACCAGGAAGACCTGTACGTGTACCAGCTCAACCCGCGCAATGCCACCGAGTACCGCTACCAGGGTCGCTGGGAGCCGATGGTGCGCGTCACCGAACGCATCGCGGTCAAGGGCGAGAGCGCGCCGCGCGAGGTGGTCAACACCTTCACGCGCCATGGCCCGGTGCTGCTGGCCGAGCCGGGCAAGCAGCGCGCGTATGCCTTGCGCGCGGCGTGGCTGGAGCCCGGCATGGCGCCGTACTTCGGCTCCATGGACTACATGCGCGCGCGCAACTGGGACCAGTTCCGCGCGGCCATGAACCGCTGGGGCGCGCCCGGCGAGAACCAGGTCTATGCGGACACCAGCGGCAACGTCGGCTGGATTCCCGGCGGCCTCACGCCCATCCGGCCCAACTGGGACGGGCTGATGCCGGTGCCGGGCGACGGGCGCTACGAGTGGTCGGGCTTCCGCAACGGCGACGAGCTGCCTTCGGAGTTCAACCCGGCGCGCGGCTATGTGGTGACCGCCAACGAGAACAACATTCCGCCCGACCATCCCGCCGCGAAGAAGGGCGTGGGCTACGAGTGGAGCGACGCGGCGCGTGCGCGGCGGCTCAAGGAGCTGTTCGCGGCCAAGGTGGCGGCGGGTTCGCGCTTCTCCGTCGAAGACTCGGAGCGCATGCAGAACGACATCGTCGCGACGCCCGCGCAGCGCGTGCTGAAGCTGCTGGCCGGCCTGCGCAGCGACGATGCGCAAACGGCAACAGCGCTGCGCATGCTGCAAAGCTGGGACGGCACCATGGACCGCGACAGCGCCGCCGCCGCGCTGTACGAGGTGTGGAGCAGCAAGCCGCTGCGTGCCGCCGTGCTCAAGGCCGGCGCGGGCGATGCAGGCGCCGCGCTGGCCGCGCCCGGCGACAACACGCGAATGGTGCTGCTGCTCGAAAGCCCCTTCGGCTGGGTCACGAACGAGCAACGCGATGCACTGCTGCTCAAGACCTTGCCAGCGGCGATGCAGGAGCTCACCACCAAGCTAGGCCCCGACCCCGCGGCCTGGAAGTGGGGCGCGCTGCACCGTGCCGAGTTCCGCCATCCGCTGGGCGGTGTGGTCGATGCCGCCACGCGCAAGAAGCTCGACGTGGGCGACTGGCCGATGTCCGGTTCTTCCTTCACGCCGATGGCGGCCACCTACCGGGCCAGCGACTACAAGCTGACGGCGGGCGCATCGTTCCGCATGGTGCTGGACGTGGGCAACTGGGACGCCTCGCGCGTCATCAACACGCCGGGCCAGTCGGGCAACCCGGAGAGTCCGAACTACCGCGACCTTGCGCTGCTGTGGCTCGAAGGCAAGTACGTGCCGCTGGTCTACAGCCGGGGGGCTGTCGAGAAGGAAACGGTGGAGCGGATCCAGTTGACGCCGGCGCGCTGAGACGCCGAGGGCGCTACCAGTCTTCCTTCACCGCCAGCACCACGTCCTTGCCGGCGGCGGCCCGGCCCGCCATCCAGGCCGTCACCGTGCCGGCGGCTACCACCGCCGCGCACAGTGCCAGCAGGCGGCCCCATGGCACCAGCAGGTCCATGCTCCAGTGGAAGCTCTGCGGGTTCACGACCTTCACGAGCACCACGGACACGGCCAGCCCCAGTCCCAATCCGGCCACGGCGCCGATGGCGGTCCACGCGGCGCCTTCACCGGCCACCACTGCCAGCACCTGCCTTCGCGTGAAGCCCAGGTGCGCGAGCAGCCCGAACTCCTTTCGCCGCGCCAGCACCTGCGCGCTGAAGCTCGCGGCAATGCCGAACAGCCCGATGGCGATGGCCACCGCCTGCAGCCAGTAGGTGACGGCGAAGCTGCGGTCGAAGATGCGCAGCGAGGTCGCGCGGATCTGCCCCACCGATGCGATCTCGACGGACTCGGCGGACGAGCCGCCCTGGCGTGCTGCCAGAGTGCGCACTGCAGTCTGCACCGCGCCTTCCGACGCTCCGGGCGCAAGCCACAGCGCCACGTCGCTCACATTGCGCTCGCCGGTGATGCGCTCGAAGTCCCGCGCATCCATCGTGACCGTGCCGAACTGCCGCGCGTAGTCGCGCCACACGCCCGCCACGAAGAACGTTTGCGCCTTCTTCGAACCCGCCCGCAGGCCCATCGCATCCGACAGCGGAGTGAAGGCCGTGCCCGGCTTCGCGCCATAGAGCTCCACCATCGGCTCGCTCACGTAGATGCCGATCTGCCCTTCAGGCACGGGCAGTGCGGCACCTACCAGCGGCAACGACTGCGTCGCCCCGCCTTCCAGGCTGCGCGCAATCAGCGTCACGGTGGGCCGTGTCGCATCGAGCTGCAGCGATTGCGTGCGCAGCGTGCCCGTGCGCGCCACGCCGGGCAACCGCGCCAGCGACTGCACGAAGGCCGGCGAAAAGGTGGCGGTGTCGGTGCTGCTGCTGTTGCCGCTGTTGCTGCCGCGCCCGCCCGAGGTGGCGCGCACGTACAGGTCGGCCGGCAGCACCACGTCGAGCCAATGCGTCACCGAATCGCGAAAGCTCGCGACCATCACCGTGAGTGCGACGGCAAGGCTCAGGCTTGCCACCACGCCGCTGACCGCCACGGCGGCCGTGCCGCGCATGCGGCGCGCGCGCTCCACCGCCAGCATCGGCAGCACGCGTCGCGCGAACATTGGCGCCACTCGGTCGTACAGCAGCGCGATCAGCCAGGGCAGGGCGGTGATGCCTCCGACCAGCAGGCAGCCCACCGACAGGTATGCCGCCACCGGAATGCCGCCGATGGCCGGCACGTTGGCCAGCACCGCGCCCAGCGCGATCAGCCCCAGCGCCAGCCAGTGGCCGTTGCCCTGCGTGGGCGCGGCGCCCAGACCCTTGAGCGTCTGTGCTTCCGGCAGCGCCTGTGCCGCGCGCGCGGGCCACCAGCCGCCGACCAGCGCGGCCAGCACGCCCAGTCCGCCGTACAGCAACGCCGAGCCCGCGCTCCAGTGCAGCGTGGGCGCCACGCCTTCGAAGTACCCGCCACCGAGGTCGCCGCCCAGAACGCGCAACGCAAACGCCGCGAGCGCCGTACCCAGCGCGAGACCCGCCGCGCTGCCGATCAGCCCCAGCACCAGCGATTCGGCCAGCACCAGCCGCAGCCGTTCGCGCGGCGTGAGGCCGAGCACGCCGAGCAGCGCGAACTGCTGCGCGCGCTTGGCCACGCTGAGCGCCAGCACCGAGAAGACCAGGAACGCGCCCGTGAACAGCGCCACAAGCGCCAGCACCGTCAGGTTCACGCGGTAGGCGCGCGACAGATTGCTCACGCGCTGCGCCGCATCACCGGGCTCGGCAAACTGCACGCCCGCTGGCCAGCCCGGCGACTGCTGCAGCGAGGCCATGAAGGCGGCCCTGTCCGTGCCGGGCGCCAACCGCAGGTCGATGCGGCTGAGCCGGCCGATCTGGCCGAACAGCTCCTGTGCCGCCGAGATGTCCATCACCGCGAGCGCCGTGCCGCTGGCGGCGACATGGCCGGCCACGTCGAGCTTGTGCCATGCGTCGCCGCTGCGCAGTTGCATCGTCTCCGTCGTTCCGGCGGGCGTTTCCGCCGGCAGGCCCAGTGCGCCGCGTGCCGCGGCGTTGAGGAACACATGGCCCGGCGCGAACAGCGAGAAGCGGTCGGCACCGGCCGCGGCCTGCGGCATCAGCGCGGGCGCGATGGTCGGCAGCACCAGCGCATCGACGCCGATCACGCGCATCGGCACCTGGCGCTCGCCGGCCAGCGCCAGGCCCTGGAACTCGACCACGGGGCTCGCCAGCGTCACCTGCGGGTGCCGGGCCAGCCGCTCGAACACGGCCTCGTCGAAGCCGCCCTGCACGGCGCGCACTTCCAGGTCGGGCTGGCCGTTGACAGAGCGCACCGCGCTCGCGAACTCGTCGAGCGCCGACGCATTGATCAACTGCACCGAGAAGGCCAATGCCACGCCCAACATCACGGCCAGCACAGCCGCCGCGTTGCGCCAGGGGTGGTGGCGGAGTTCCTGCCAGGAGAAGGTGGTGAGCAATGCGCGCATCGGGCAATTGTCGCGGCGCGCGCGGTGTTACACCGCCGTGGCACGATGGCGCCTCTTCGACGACGCCTGAGGAATCCGACGATGCGGCTCTTGCCCCGTGCCCTGTACCGCCCCTGGCTTGCGGCCTGGCTCCTCGCACCGCTGCTGGCAGGCCACGCCGCCGCACAGCTTCAGCAACCCCTGACACTCGCCAGTGACCCGACGGTGCTGGCCAAAGCCGCTCTCGGTGCCGAGCGGGGCACGCTGGTGGTGGGCACGCTGCGCAACGGCCAGGCGTCCTACGGCGCCGCCTACAACCCCGAGCCTCCGTCGTCGCCGCGCGCCATCGCGGCTGGCAGTGCCGAGCAGCCGATGTTCGAGATCGGCTCCGTCACCAAGGTCTTCACCGGCCTGCTGCTTGCGCAGTCGGTGGAGCGCGGCGACCTCAAGCTCGACGACACCGTGGGCAAGCTGCTCGCCGGCAAGGTCGAAGGCCTATCGTCCGCCGTGACCTCGGTCACGCTGCGCCAGCTCGTCACGCATACGGGCTGCATGCCCGTGATGGCCGATGGCGTAACGGGCGGCGCACCGCTCGCCGAGCAGTTCCGCACCTTCGACAAGCCCATGTTCTGGGCGTCCCTCGCGCGCATCAAGCTCACTGCCGCCGCACCGCCGTGCGAGGGCGCGTACAGCAACTTCGGCATGGCGTTGCTCGGCCAGTTGCTGGCCGAGCACTACAACACCTCGTGGGGCGAACTGGTGCGTGCGCGCATCACCGAGCCGCTGGGCATGAACGACACCGTGATCTCGCTCGGCGACAAGGCCTCGCGCATGGCCCCGGCCTTTGCCGGCGACCGCCGCCAGCCGCTGTTCGACATGCTGGCCTACGCGCCGGCCAGCGCGCTGCGCTCCACCGCCGCCGACATGATGACCTTCAGCCGCGCCATCCTCGCGGGCGCCAGCGGTCCGCTCGGCCCGGCCGCCGCGCGCATGCTTACGCCGCTGGCGCGCTACGAGGGCGCCGATATCGGCTACGCAGTGATGGTGCGCGGCCCCGAAGGCGGCCGGCGCACCTACTGGCACGCAGGCGTCACCGAGGGCTACCGCACGCTATGGCTGCTCGCGCCCGACACCGGCGAAGCGATGATCGTGCTCAGCAGCAACGCACGCGCGCCGATGCAGCCCGTGATGCTGGCCATCGGCAAGAGCCGCTACCCGGTGCCGACGGTGGAAGTGCCCGTCAATCCGAAGCGGCTGGAAGACTACAAGGGCGAGTTCCGCGTGACGAAGGCCAAGTCGCTGAGCTTCACCGTGCGCAGCGGCAAGCTGCTGGTGCGCGAGACGGGGCGCGGCTACAACGCGCTCACGCCCACCGGCAACGACCGGTTTGCCGTGACCGGCATCGGCGCGCAGTTCGTGTTCCGGCGGGATGCGGGGAACGCGGTGGTTGCGGTGTCTCTGACGCAGGGTGGCAGCCAGCTCGATGCGAAGCGGGTGGGGGAATCGGTCGCTGTGCCGCAGGAGTGAGTTCGGCGGATTCACCGAAAAGCCGGCCGCTCAGAGCCGATCCGACATCGCATGCAGGTACGCGCGAACCGCCGCGCTGGCGCTCAGGCCGATGGCGCGGTCATAGGCCTGCCGCGAGGCGGAACGTGCGCCGCCGGCCGCGAGCAGGTGCGCACGCGCCGCCCAGAACGGTTGGTAGTTCGCTACCTCCAGCGCGGGAATGGCTTCGAGCGCCCGCAGGCCGATCTCGGGGCCGCGCGCGTTCGCCAGCGCGCAGGCCCGGCTGACCTGGGCACCGATGCTGGGCCGCAGCGCCAGCAGGCCTTCGTACAGCGACACCAGCACTTCGGGCGCGACCGGCGCGCCCACGCGGCGTTCGCAATGGGCCGACTGGATGGCCGCTTCAAGCTGGTATGCACCGAGAGATTTCATGTCCGATGCCAGCCGCAGACAACGTTCGGCCTCCGCGAGCAGATCCGGGTCCCAGCGCAATGGATCCTGCTGGTCGAGCGGCACGTAGGCGCCGGTCTCGCTGCGACGGGCCGCGGCGCGGCTTTCGCAGAACAGCATCAGCGCGAGCAGGCCCAGCGGCTCGGGCTCGTTCGGCATCAGGCCGCACAGGATGCGGCAGAGGTCGATGGCCTCGGCCGTGAGGCCGCGGGGCAAGGCATCGGCGCCGTCCACGTCGTCCCAGCCGGTGCCGTAGGCGGCGTAGATGCCGTTGAGCACGTCCTGCAGCCGCTGCGGCAGGTCGCGCGCTTGCGGGTATTCGAATGGAATGCCGGCCGCGCGGATACGGGCCTTGGCACGCACCAGCCGTTGGCCGAGCGTGGCCGGCGCGGTGAGAAAGGCGCCGGCCATGCGTGCCGCGTCGAGGCCGAGCACGGTCTGCAGCATGAGCGGCGCGCGCGCCGGCGCGTCGATGGCCGGGTGCGCGCACACGAAGAGCAGGCGCAGTCGCTCGTCGGGCACGGCCGCGCCGTCGGTGGTGCCTTCGTCGACCTCGCCGGCCAGCAGCAGCAGGCTCTGCGTGGCCGCGTCCTGCACACGGGTGTGGCGCCAGGCGTCGAGCTTGCGGTGCCGGGCCACGCTCAGCAGCCAGGCATCGGGCTGCACGGGGATGCCGTCGGACGGCCAGCGCTCGAGCGCCCGCGCAAAGGCGTCGGCCAGTGCGTCTTCCGACGCGGCGATGTCGTGCGTGCGCGCCGACAGGATGGCCAGCAGCCGCCCGTAAGAATCGCGCGCCGCACGTTCGGCGGCTCTCTGAACCGCCGGATCACTCATGCGGCTACGGCGGTCGCCATGAACACAGGCCGTATCTCGACCCCGCCACTGGTCGCGCAGGGCGCGCGCGCAGCCCATTCGAGCGCGGCGTCGATGTCGGGCACGTCGACCACGAAGTAGCCGCCGAGCTGCTCCTTGGTGTCGGCGAAGGGGCCGTCCTGCACCTGGCGCTTGTCGCCGCGCACGCGCAGCGTGGTGCCGGTCATGGGCGGGAAGAGGCCGTGGCCGCCGAGCGAGATGCCGGCCTGGCGCACGGCGTCGGCATACGCGACCCAGCTGGCCCGGTAGGCCTGCGAGGACGCGTTGTCGCGCTGTTCGAATTCGGCCGCGGGCTGATAGAACATCAACATGTACTGCATGGTGTCTCTCCGTCAAGGAAAAGGCTGTTGAGCAAGATCGCTCACCACAATGACGGCCCGCCGGCGGTCATTTCGACACGGGTTCGTGCCGAGCAGATTATTTTTTATGCGATTGCCGTTTGGCGCAACGGTTGCACCACCTATGCCCTAGGCCGTCATGCCGCCCTGGCCCTGATGGAGGGCGCGAACATGGCTTCCATCTCGTTGCGCAGCTTGTAGGCGGCAGTCGTCGTGTCGATTGCCACGTCGGCCCAGCTCAAGCTCTGGCCCTTCTTCACGGGGCGCACCAGCTTGACGTTGTGCGCCAGCCCGAGCGGCAGGCCGCCCAGGCGCAGCGAGCGCTCGGCAGGCAGCAGCTTGCCCCAGACCGTGTAGCCGCCTTCGCCGTCGAGCATCTCGCCCGCTGCGAGGTCGCGCTTGGCTGTGGCGACTACGTCGGCGTTCCAGCAGGTGGCCACGCCGGTGGGCTCGCCGCGCAGCGCCACGCTGGCCACCGACATGCCGACCTCCAGGCCGATCAGGTGCCAGCGTTTGTAGAGCGTGAAGTAGCGCCCGCTCGGGTCGGTGTGGGCGTTGTATTCCTCGAAGCAGTTCTTGATGTAGTCGGTCTCGGCCTCTACCGTGACCCACACGCCCATGCGGATGTCGTAGGGAATCTTCCGGCCATCGGCTTCGAGCGAGGACACCACCTCGACCATGCCTTTGCGCTCGAGCACGCCGCCTTCGCTTTTCGGCCGCGTGACGAAGGGAATGTCTTCCACGCTCGCGGGCGGATAGAGCAGGCCGTCCGAAGGCACCGTGAGCCCGGTGGCGTTGGCCACCGCCGAGCTTTCGATGGACGGCTTGGAGCCGTCGAGAAAGCTGTTGAACATCTTCGGGTTGAGCCCGCCGCGTTTTGCCTGCTCGGGCGTGAGGCCGTAGTTGCCCCACACCGTCTCGGGCGTCGATTCGGTGAAGTGCGGCAGCCACTTGTGGCCGCGCCCGGCCGCCACCACCGGAAAGCCGCAGGTGCGCGCCCAGTCGACCAGGTCGCAGATCAGCGCGGGCTGGTCGCCGAAGGCCAGCGAATAGATCACGCCGGCCTGCTGCGCCCTGTGCGCAAGCAGCGGGCCGCAGAAGGCGTCGGCCTCGACCGTCACGTTGACCACGTGCTTGCCGTGCGCGAAGGCGTCGAGGCAGTGGTCCACCGCCGCAACGGGGTTGCCGGTGCACTCGACCACGATGTCGATGCACGGTTCGCGCGTCACCGCCTGCCAGTCGTCGGTGATCCAGGTGGTGCCGTGCTTCAGCGCCTCTTGCACTGAGCCAGCCGCGGCGCGCTCGGGCTGCCAGCCCACGCGTTCGAGGTTGACGCGGGCAGCGTCAGGCGAAAGATCAGCAATCGCCACCAGCTGCACGCCGGGCGTGCGCGGAATCTGCGCGAGGTACATCGCGCCGAACTTGCCGGCGCCGATCAGGCCGATGCGGATGGAGCGGCCTTCGGCGGCACGCTGTTGCAGGCGGGTGTGCAGGCTCATGGGGTCAGGCCTCCGCGGTGTCGAGCACGTCGAGCGAGGTGCGCAGCGCGCTCTCGGGCAGGCCGTTTTTCCACGGCACATCGACCGGGTACGGCTTCAGCAGGCAGTCGTCGGGCAGCATCTCGATGGGCGTGAAGTCGCGGTGCGCGATGTACTCGGGCCGCTTGTGGCGCCGGATGTGGTTGCTGACCGCGCACAGGCTCAGGTACACCGCCACGCGGTTGAAGGGCGACAGATTGCTGCCCGAGGCATGCACCAGGCAGCTGTGGAACAGGATCATCGAACCGGCCGGGCCCTTGGGCGAGACGATGCCGCCGTGCCTGCCTCCGGCGCGATCGACCAGTTGGCGGATCAGGTCGTTGTCCACGGTCCACAGCGGGTAGCTGGTGGTCGTGAGGTCATGCTTCGCATCGACCACGCCCTTGCGGTGGCTGCCCGGAATGAACATCAGCGGGCCGTTGTGCTCGGTCACCTCGTCGAGAAAGATCGCGACGTTCATCGCGCGCTCGGTGGGCATCAGGTCGTCGTTGAGCCAGGTGCCGTAGTCCTGGTGCCACTGCCACACGTCGCCCTCGAAGGCCATCTTGCCGTTGATCTTGAACTGGTGCATGTAGACCTCTTCCTCGAAGAGATCAGTCACCGGGCCGACCATGCGCGGGTGTCGCGCCAGCCGCGCGAAGGGCTCGCTGATGAGGTGCGCGGCGAAGTTCGTGCGCACGGCGTCGGAGCCTTTCTCGCGCACGTTGAAGGCCTCGCGCCTGCTGTAGAGATCGGGCACCGCGTCGGTCAGCACCTTCGTCTCTTCGGCCGAGAAGTGGCCGGGGAAGAACACATAGCCGTCGCGCTCGAACTGCGCGCGTTGCTCGGGGTTCAGCTTCATGCCTTGTCTCCTTTTTTCGTGGGAATGACGGATGCGGCTCGCGCCAGTTGCTGCGCGAGCCGTTCGCTCAGCGCCTCGCTGGCCCGCGAGACGTGTTCTTCGCTCAGGCGCGAGGCGCGCTCGACGTTGCCGGCCGCAATGGCCGCGGCAATCGCCTCGTGCTCGTCCCACAGAGATTCGCGCTGTGGCTCGGCCTGCAGCACCGCGCCCATCGCGCGGCGCAGGTGGCGCCAGTGCGGATCGGCGCTCTGGCCGATCAGCGGGTTGCCTGATGCCTCGTAGATGGCCTGGTGAAAGGCCACGTCGGCGTCGATCATGGCTTCGACATTGCGCCCGCGCGCTGCGCGCCGGCCGCGCTCGATGAGTTTCGGGTCGATGCGAAAACGCTGCTGCGCCGCCAGCCGAGCGGCCAGCACGTCGAGCGCGCCGCGCACCTGGTAGACCTTGCGCATCGCCTCGGCTTCGAGCGGCGCTACCAGCACGCCGCGGCCGGGTGCGTCGAGCACGAAGCCGTCTTTCTTCAGCAGCCGCAGCGCCTGCAGCACGGGCTGTCGCGACACCGAAAGGCGGGAGGCGATGTCCTCCTGGGTAAGGCGCTCGCCGGGCGCGAGCGTGCCGCTGCTGATGGCGCCGAGCAGGGCGCGGTAGACCTGATCGACGAGGTCGGGGGCGGCTTCGATGCTGACGAGCTGGGCGGGCATGGGCGGCTTTCTTTGAACTCTGTATACAGAGTACGGAGTTCACGGCCGACGCGTATCCCGGGTTTTTACCCATCGGGGCTGCAAAAATTTGCAAGCCGCCGCTAAGCTCGGACACATGCAACTACCTACCTACGACGACGTCATCGCCGCGGCCGCGCGGCTCGAAGGCCACGCCCACCGCACGCCGGTGCTGCGTTCCACCACCGCCAACGAGCGCTGGGGCGCCGAGTTCTTCTTCAAGTGCGAGAACTTCCAGCGCATGGGCGCGTTCAAGTTTCGCGGCGCGTTCAATGCGTTGTCGAAGTTCGACGCCACGCAGCGCAAGGGCGGCGTGATCGCGTTCTCGTCGGGCAACCATGCGCAGGCCATTGCGCTGTCGGCGCGCCTGCTGTCGATGCCGGCCGTGATCGTGATGCCGAAAGACGCACCGGCCGCCAAGGTCGCCGCCACCAAGGGCTACGGCGCCGAAGTGGTGATGTACGACCGCTTCACCGAAGACCGCGAGGCGCTGACGAAGCAGCTGGCACAGGAGCGCGGCATGACGATGATTCCGCCCTATGACCACCCCGACGTGCTGACGGGGCAGGGCACGGCGGTGAAGGAGCTGATCGAGGAAACAGGCCTGCTCGACCACCTGTTCGTGTGCCTGGGTGGCGGCGGGTTGCTGTCGGGTTCGGCGCTGTCGGCGCGCGCGCTGGCGCCGAGTTGCAAGGTATATGGCGTGGAGCCCGAGGCGGGCAACGACGGCCAGCAGTCGTTTCGGGCGGGGAAGATCGTGCACATCGAAACGCCGAAGACCATTGCCGATGGCGCGCAGACGCAGCATCTGGGCGAGTACACCTTCGGCATCATCCGCCGCGACGTGGACGACATCTTCACCGTTACCGACGAGCAGCTCGTCGATGCGATGCGCTTCTTTGCCGAGCGCATGAAGATGGTGGTGGAGCCGACCGGCTGCCTTGCCTTTGCGGGTGCGATTGCAGCGGGCAAGGCGATTGCCGGCAAGCGCGTGGGCATCGTGATCAGCGGCGGCAACGTCGACCTGTCGCGCTACGCGACCTTCCTCGCGCCGCAGACATAAGGCTTCAGGCCGTGCGCAGCGAACCGAAGAGCCCTTCGGTTTCGTCCTGCGGCCCGGCCGCGAAGTACAGCGCATTGCTGTCGCCGAGCGCCACGCCATTGCCGAACTGCAGGCCCCAGAGGCCGGCGATGGACACGGGCCGGTCCTGCGCATCGCGCAAGTCGTCCACATACTGGCCGCTGGCCGGATCGAAAGCGCAGATGCGGCCCGCCCCGCCGAAATTGCCGACCAGCAGCAAGCCCGACAGCGCGCCGAAGTCAGCGGGCGCAATGGCCACGCCCCAGGGCGCGTTGAGCCGGCCGTCATCCGCATAGACGCGCAGCAGACGACCATCCAGATCGAATTCGGCGAGCCTGCCGCGCGAGGGGCGATTGCCCGTTGCGGCTTCGGCCGCGGCATCCAGCGCATCTTCCTCGCCGGCGTGGAAGGCATGCGCTTCGGCTGGGCCGGCCTGGCTGATCGCATACAGCACGAACACCCGGTCCCGGGTTCCGTCGTTCACCACCTGGATGTTGAAAGGCACTGGGTCGCCCGGCCGTGCCGCGCCTGCCGGTCCGCTCGCGAAGGGGTTGGCGAAGCCCTGCGTCGGCACCAACTGCCACTGCGCGTCCAGTGTGCGTATCTGCGGTTGCGCGCCGAAGTCGGCCAGCCACAGCCGGTCCCAGCGGCCGGTGTGGATGGCGGCGCCGAAGAAGGCCATGCCCTGATCGGCACCGTTGAAGACCTCCACGGCCGGGCCGTCCATGCGCACGATGGCGCCGCTGTCTGCATCGCGCTCGGTCCAGGCGCTGACGCTACCGCTGTCGGTGACGAAGACGAAGCGCGCCGAACCGTCCAGCGTGCGCTCGCCGGCCGGCTGGCCTTGCACCCGGAACAGGTCCGAAGTCAGGGCCGCGCCGTTGAACACGACGCCGGTGACCTTGCCTGCGCTGTCGTCGCTCGTGCTGGCATCCGAGCCCGGTACGGTCACTTCGCGCAGGCCGTCTTGGTGCAGTGCGCGCAATGCCGGGTCGGCCGAACGCGTGACGTCGCCGAGGTATTGCCAGGAGATGCCACCGCCGCCAACCCAGAAATGGCCGCCGGCACCGGCCGGGCGGATGGCGATGCCCCAGCCGTTGATGAATTCCGGCTCCGTGAAGGAAGCGCCGTAGCGGGTGTGGCTGGCCAGCAAATTGGCCTGGCGGTATCGGTTGACAGCGGCGCTATTGCTGCTGCCGCTGTTGCCGCCACCACAGGCGGCCGGCGCCGATGAACATTGGTTGGCAGCGGTGTCGTTGCCCCCGCCACAGGCGACTAGCGCCGATGAAGCGAGCGTGCCTAGAACGAAGTTTCTTCTGTCGAGCATGAGTGATCCCCCTGATTGCATTGCAAAGCCGTTTTATGAATTGGCTGAGTACGCGGGACCACCATGCCTTTGAAGCAGATGAACTGCAGGCGTCGGTGTGTTCGCAGGTGGCTTGGCTACGGGCCGTCGAATGCTATGAGCACCCGTCTTGGAGGTTCAAAAATCCGGCTCTGTTTCTGCCAACTTTTGCCGGACTTGGCGATGGCATTGGGCGTAGCCAGGAAGTCTCAGGTGGCGATGCCGTCGGCGCGCAGATGCAGCAGGCGGTCCGCGCGGGCGGCCGCGCTCTCCGAGTGCGTCACCAGCACCAGCGACGCACCATGCTCGCGGGTCTGGCCGATCAGTAGCTCCATCACCTTCGCGGCAGTGGTCGGGTCGAGGTTGCCCGTGGGCTCGTCGGCCAGCAGCAGGGCGGGGCGGTGCACCAGCGCGCGCGCAATCGCCACGCGCTGCAACTGGCCGCCCGACAGCGTCTGCGGCAGCCGTGCGCCCATGCCGGGCAGGCCCACCGCTTCGAGCATGTGGGCGACGCGGCCGTCGTTGTCCTTCTGCTGGCCCAGCAGCATCAGCGGCAGCGATACGTTCTGCGCCACGTCGAGGTGCGGCAGCACATGGAAGGCCTGGAACACGAAGCCCACGTGGCGCCGCCGCCAGAGCGCGCAGGCTTCGCCGTCGAGCGCGCCGATGTCGGTGCCGTCGTGCGTCACCGTGCCCTGGTCCCAGCTGTCGAGGCCGGCCATGCAGTTGAGCAGCGTCGACTTGCCGACGCCCGATTCGCCCACGATGGCGACGAATTCGCCGGGCTCGACGCCCAGCGTCACGTTCTCGAAGACAGGCGCGTCACCGTAGTGCTTGCCGAGGTTGGAAATGCGCAGCGTCATCCGGGTTGAGTGGTCTTGGCGATCAGTTGAACGGCGGTCTGCACCGCGTCGGGGGCGTCGCAGGCGATCACGGTGCGCTGCGGCATGCTGCGCAGCCAGGTGATCTGCCGCTTGGCAAGCTGGCGCGTGGCGGCGATGCCGCGTTCGCGCAGATCGGCCATGGCTTTGGCGTCGGGAGCGGCGTCGCCGCAGGCGTCGAGCGTTTCCCAAGCCTGCCGGTAGCCGACGCAGCGCATCGAGGGCAGGTCGGTCGACAGGTCGCCGCGCGCGCGCAGTGCGCGTACTTCGTCGAGGAAGCCGGCTGCCAGCATCGCATCGAAGCGCTCGGCAATGCGCGTGTGCAGCCAGGCGCGGTCGGTCGGTTCGAGCGAGAACAGCACGCCGCCTTCGACTGCGCTGGCAGTCTTGTTGTCGCGCGCATGAAAGCTCGACAGCGGCTGGCCGCTGCTCTCCCACACTTCGAGCGCGCGCTGGATGCGCTGGCTGTCCTGCGGCGCCAGCCGCGCGGCCGTGACCGGGTCGACCTGCGCGAGCCGCGCGTGCATGGCGGGCCAGCCGAGCGTGGCGGCATCGGCGTCGATGCGCGCGCGCACCGCGGCGTTGGCTGCGGGCATGGCGTCTATGCCATCGAACAGCGCCTTGAAATACAGCATGGTGCCGCCCACCAGCAGCGGCAGCGCGCCGCGTGCGCGAATCTCGCCGATGAGCCGCGTGGCGTGGGCCACGAAGGCGGCCGCGCTGTAGCTGTCGCGCGCATCGAGGATGTCGATCAGGTGATGCGGCGCGGCAGCCTGCTCGGCGGCCGTGGGCTTGGCGGTGCCGATGTCCATGCCGCGGTAGACCAGTGCTGAATCGACGCTGATGATTTCGACCGGCTGCAGCCGCGCCAGCGCCAATGCGGCGGCCGTCTTGCCTGAAGCGGTGGGGCCGGCGAGCGCCACATAGCGCGGCGGACCGGAGCGCGCAGCGGCGGGCGATGCCGGGGGAGCGGCCTCGGCGGCCGGTGCGGAGCTGGGAAACATGATGCGCCGAGGGTAGCAAATGGCGCGCGCCGGTCTGCAGCACGGGTCTTGCTCAGGTCGTTTCCCGCATCCGCTTGATGTCGCGCAGCGGCGGCGCCCCAAACAGACGGGCGTATTCGCGGCTGAACTGCGAGGCGCTTTCGTATCCCACGCGCACTCCCGCGGTGCCGGCATCGATGCCCTGGTTCAGCATCAGTTGCCGGGCCTCTTGCAGGCGCAGCTGCTTCAGGTATTGCATGGGGCTCATGCCCGCCACGGCACGAAAGTGCTGCCGGAACGTCGATGGACTCATATGCACGGAAGCGGCCAGTTCGTCCGCCAGCACAGGCTGCGTGAAATTCATCTTGAGCCAGGCCATGCTCTGCGCCACCTGCTGGCCTGGAGAGCCGACTGCCACGAGGCGCTGCAACTGCTGGCCGTGGCGCCCGGCGAGCAGGCGAACGGCGATTTCCTGCTGAAGCAGTGGAGCTATCTGGGGAATCAGTTTGGGCTCGGCCAGCAGCTCGACGAGCCGCGTCACCGTGCCAAGCAGTGTCGGATCGAGATCGCCGAGCGACATGGCGCGGTAGCTGTAGTCCTTTGTCGGCTGGGGCAACGCCATCTCGGCTGCCGCCTGCACGATGGCGCGAGAGTCGAGCTTGAGCATGATGCCCAGAAAGGGCCGCGCGGCACTGGCCTGGGTGACATGCGCCACGACGGGAAGGTCGGCCGTGGTCAGCAGCGATTGCCCAGCGGCGTAGTCGAAGAATTCCTCGCCGAGCGCAACCCGCTTCTGCCCACTGACAGTGATGCCCACACCAAAGCCATAGATGCAATGAACAGGCTCAGTCGTGGCACTGCGACGGTGGAGCGAGAGTTCGGGAATGGCGGTGATGAAGTCGCCGTCATTTTTGACAACGCTTCCGACCGCTTTGGCCAAGCCGCTCAGGACGGCCGATTCGCTTTGCTGCGTCAGCTGCGGCGCTTCCATTTGAATCCTTTCGGGGTGCTCCGGCAAAGTCTAGCTCGCGCATTTCGCTCGGTCCGCATTTCTGGCGCAGTCTCATCGTTTCAGGCAAGAACACGCGCGCTTTCGGCAAACGGGTCGACGGTTCCTGGGCAGACACTGGCACCAACCGAAAGGAACATTCCCATGACCGACAAGAAAATCTGGTTCATCACCGGCGCAGGCCGGGGCCTGGGCGTCGACATCGCCAGGGCAGCGCTGGCCGCAGGCCACGCCGTCGTGGCCACTGGCCGCGACCCCGCGAAGGTGGCTGCGGCCATCGGCTCCCATGCAGACCTGTTGAGCGTCAAGCTCGACGTTACCCGCCTCGACGAGGCACAGGCCGCAGTGGAGGCCGCCATCGCGAAGTTCGGGCGCATCGACGTCCTGGTGAACAACGCAGGCAACTTCTACGCCGGTTTCTTCGAGGAGCTGAGCCCCGAGCAGGTCCGCAACCAGATCGAGACGCTGTTGTTCGGCCCGATGAACGTCACCCGCGCCGTGCTGCCGATGATGCGCAAACAGCGCTCGGGTCTGGTGCTCACCATCTCTTCGACTGCGGGGATTGCCGGCGGAATGTTCTGCACTGCCTATGCCGCGGCAAAGTTTGGCGTCGAAGGATGGATGGAGTCGCTTGCCCCTGAGCTTGCCCCCTTCGGCATACGCACCATGCTGGTGGAGCCGGGCTTCTTTCGCACCGAGCTGCTCACCGCCGGTTCGACCACTTTCGCCGAGCCGAACATCGACGACTACGCCGAGCGCACTAGGGAAACCGTTGCCGCCTGGAGCAGCATGAGCGGCAAGCAGGGCGGCGACCCCGCCAAGCTCGCCGACGCCATCGTGCGGCTTGCCGCGCTCGAAGAGCCGCCGGCCCGGTTCGCCGCAGGTGCCGATGCCGTGCAGACCTTCGAAGCCAAGGCCAACGCGCTGCTTGCGCAGGCGGGCGCCCATCGCGGCCTGTCCACGTCTCTTGCCCACGACGACCGGGGACAGCAATGACCAACGATCGCACCGCAGCTGTCCAGCGTTCCTTTGCCGCTTCCCTCGTCGTGGCGCTGGGTATTGGCGTGAGCGTCGTCGCGTGGCCGGCACGCGCAGTGGCCAGCCAGGCGCTGGCGCAGAAGTACGCGTGCGTCGCATGCCACCAGGCCACAGCCAAAGTGGTGGGTCCGTCCTGGAAAGACATCGGGGCAAGGTACGGCGAAGGAAAGGGAACTGCCGCGCAGCTGGCTGCAAGCATCAAGGCCGGCAGCTCGGGAAAGTGGGGCCCGATGCCGATGCCGCCGCAAACCCAGATCCCCGATGCCGACGTGCAGTCGCTCGCGCAATGGCTGCTCGACGGCGCCAAGTGAATCAGATCCAACCTACCCAGGAAGAACCGAACATGAGCGCGCTCCACATCAACGGCCGTGAACACACGGTCGATGCCGACCCCGGCACCCCCATCCTCTGGGCCCTGCGCGACACGCTGGGCATGACCGGCACCAAGTTCGGCTGCGGCGCGGCGCTGTGCGGCGCCTGCACCGTGCATCTGGACGACCAGGCCATCCGCTCGTGCATCACACCCATCTCCGCCGCCGAGGGCAAGAAGATCACCACCATCGAAGCGACCACCAGCGGCAGCGATCGGGTCGGCGCAGCCGTGCACACCGCATGGGTCAAGCACGACGTGGCGCAATGCGGCTACTGCCAGAGCGGCCAGATCATGAGCGCGACTGCCTTCCTCAAATCGCTGCCCCGGGGCAAGCAGCCCAGCGCGGACGAGATCGATTCGGCCATGGTCGGCAACATCTGCCGCTGCGGCACCTACGCCCGCATTCGCGCTGCCGTGGCCGATGCGGCCAAGACCCTCGCCTGAAGGAGCCGCCATGCTGTCCAACATCGCCAACTTCGATTACCGCGAACTGCCGCGCGCCATGCAGCGCCTGATGGCCCAAGGCTCAGTTCATGAAGTCGCCACACTGCCTCGCCGCAGCTTCCTGAAGATGGCCGGGGCTGGCGGCCTCGCGCTCGGCGCCTTTCCTCACCTGGCCATGGCGCAGGCCGACGGTGCGGCGCAGGCGGCTGGCGCGCTCAAGCCGACGCAGCAGCCATCGGCCTTCGTGCAGATCGCTTCCAACGGCGAAGTCACGGTGACCATCAACCGGCTGGAATTCGGCCAGGGTGTGCAGACCGGCTTGCCAATGATCCTGGCCGAGGAACTCGACGCGGACTGGGCCCTGGTGCGCAGCCGCAATGGCTCGAACGACGCCGCCTACGTCGACCCGCTCTTCGGCATCAACATGACCGGCGGCTCCCACTCGATCAAGAACAGCTTCACGCAGTACCGCGAACTGGGTGCCCGTGCCCGGGCCATGCTGCTGTCGGCGGCAGCGGCGCGCTGGAAGGCCGATGTGGCCACGCTGCGCACGCAGGCCGGCATGGTGCTCGGCCCGGGCGGCCGCAAGCTGGGCTACGGAGAGTTGGCTGAAGCTGCCATGGCCCTGCCGGTGCCGGAGAAGGTCACGCTGAAGAATCCCAAGGACTTCCGGATCATCGGCCGTCCGACCACGCGCCTGGACGCGCGCGCCAAGAGCAGCGGGCGCCAGGACTTCGGCATCGACGTGCGGCATCCGGGCCAACTCACGGCAGTCGTGGCTCATCCGCCGGTGTTCGGCGCTCGCCTGGCCTCGGTGGACGACAGCGCGGCGCGCGCCGTCAGGGGCGTGAAGGCCGTGCTGCGCGTGCCGCTGGACCGCGGCGCCGAAGGCGTAGCCGTGGTGGCCGATGGCTACTGGCCCGCCAAGCTGGGCCGCGACGCGCTGAAGCTGCAGTGGGACACGGCCTCCGTCGAGAAGGTGGACACCGAAAAGCAACTGGCGCAGTACCGCGAGTTGGCCGGCCGCCCAGGCTCACGCAAGTTCGACGCCGACATGGCACCGCTGGCCACCGCGCCTCGCCAACTGGAAGCCGAGTTCGTCTTCCCCTATCTCGCTCACGCACCCATGGAGCCGCTGAACTGCACCGTCAAGCTGTCGAACGGGCGCGCCGAGCTGTGGGTCGGCACCCAGTGCGCCGGGCTGGACGCTGCCGCCGCCGCGCGCGTGCTGAGCCTCAAGCCCGAGCAGGTGACGGTGCATGTGCAGATGGCGGGCGGCGGCTTCGGCCGGCGTTTCGTGGGCACCAGCGACTTCGTGGTCGAGGCCTGCGAGATCGCCAAGGCCGCGCGTGCCGCCGGCTTCGACGTGCCGGTGCGCCTGCTGTGGAGCCGCGAAGACGACATCAAGGGCGGCTACTACCGCCCCATGCATCTGCACCACGCACGCATCGGCTTCGACGAGCGCGGCAGGATCCTGGCGTGGGACCACGTCATCGTCGGACAGTCGATCACCACTGGCACGGTGTTCGGGCAATTCCAGGTGAAGGACGGCATCGACGCCACGGCCACCGAGGGCATGCGCGATCCGTACCCGCTGCCGATGCGCTTGACGGTGCATCACCCCCAGGTCAACGTGCCTGTGCTGTGGTGGCGCAGCGTGGGTTCCACCCACACCGCCTTCGTGATGGAGACCCTGATCGACGAGATCGCCCGCAGCACGAAGCAGGACCCGGTGGCCTATCGGATGCAGCTCTTCGCAGACAAGCACCCACGCCACCGCGCTGCGCTGCAACTGGCCGTGGACAAGAGCGGCTACGGCAAGAAGCAGCTGCCGGACGGTCGTGCCTGGGGCGTAGCCGTGCACGAGTCATTCGACTCCGTGGTGGCCTATGTGGTGGAAGCTTCAGTGAAGGACGGCCAGCCGGTGCTGCATCGCGTCACCAGCGGCGTGCACTGCAACCTGGCGGTCAACCCGCGCAGTGTGGAGGCGCAAGTGCAGGGCGCGGCGGTGATGGGACTGTCGACGTGCCTGTCCGGCGGTGCGATCACGTTGAAGGACGGCGTCGTGCAGCAGAGCAACTTCGGCGATTTCACCGTAGCCCGAATCACCAACATGCCGGAGTTCGATATCCACATCGTGCCCAGCGCCGATGCGCCCACCGGCATGGGCGAGCCCGGCCTGCCTCCACTGGCGCCTGCGTTCGCCAACGCCATTGCACGGTTGACGGGCAAGCCCTTGCGCCAGCTGCCCTTCAACCTGGCTTGACGGCGGGCGCGGACGAAACCTAGATGGCGGCCGGTGCCGGCGCGCGAACCTCGCCGCGCACATCCTGCGGCGCCAGCGCGGCGGAAGGCGGTGCAAGCCGTGGCTGCGGCCGGTTCGCCGCGCCGCCATTGCTGGCGACCATGCTCTCCGGCTTCATGCGGAACAGCTGCGTCAGCGCCGCGCGGTACTGCGCCTCGCCGATCGAATTGGTGTTGTGGTGCGAACCGCCCTCGACCAGCACGAACAGCTTGGGCACGGTGGCCGCGTCATACAGCTTGCGGCCCAGCGTCGGGTTGATGAGGCTGTCGGCCGTGCCATGCACCACCAGCAGCGGCGAGCCGATGTCCTTGACCGTGTTGATCGCTTCGAATCGCTGCGTGATGAACGGGCCGAAGGGCAGCCAGCCCCACTTGAAGCCGCTGACCACGTCGGCGATCGAGGTGAAGGTGCTCTCGACGATGGTGCCGCTCTCGTCGTTCACATGCGCCGCCAGGTCGATGCCGATGGCGCCGCCGAGCGAGTGGCCGAAGATGTAGCGGTGCTGTTTGGGGTGGCGCGCGGCCAGCCAGGTCCAGGCGGCGCGGGCGTCTTCGCGGGCCGACTCTTCCGAGGGCAGGCCCTTGGAGCTCTTGCCGAAGCCGCGGTAGTCGATGGCCAGCACCGAGAAGCCCAGTTCGTGCATGCGCTGGATGCGCGGCGCCGAGCCGGCCACGTTGTAACGGGCACCGTGCAGATACAGCATCACGGGGGTGTCGGTGGTTTCGGGCGCGCCGCCCAGCCACAGGCCGTGCAGGCGAGCGGGCTCACCGGTGAGGGAAGACTGGAAATCGATCCACACGTCTTCCATGCCCTGGGTCATGGAGGCGGTGTTGCCCCAGCTGCGGTCGCTGGGCTGGAAGATCCATTCGCGTTGCTGTTCGTCGAGCGTCGAGCAACCGGCTGCCAGCAGGGCACAAAGCGAGAGGACAGACGCGAGGAGGGTCCAGCGTTTCATCATGGGGTTGAGGGACAGCGAAGTCGGCGGAAAAGTTCACCTGCTTTCACCTTGGTGCGCCGACACTGCACCTTGGTAACCCCCCGAAACAACGCTCACTGGCGCTTTACCGAGCCTATGCAACGTGCGTGCCCGCAATCCCGATGACTGCGGAAAACCCTAGAAAAAAGGCTTAAAGCGCCGATTTGCCCTATCGGCCGCGCATGAACAGCGAATCCAGCTCGCGAACCGACAGCTGGCGCCAGGTCGGCCGGCCGTGGTTGCACTGGTCCGAACGTTCTGTTGCTTCCATCTGACGTAACAGTGCGTTCATCTCGTCGATGGTGAGCTTGCGGTTGGCCCGCACCGCCCCGTGGCAGGCCATTGTGGACAGCAATTCGTTCTGGGCGCGCTGAACCACCGTGCTCGCGTCGTGCTGGCCCAGTTCGGCCAGTACGCTGCGCGCCAGCTCCACGGGATCGCCGTCGGCCAGCGTTCCGGGCACGGCGCGCACCGCTAGCGTGCGTGCCGAGAAGGGAGTTATTTCCAGGCCCAGCGTCGGCAGCACCTCGGCGCAGGCCTCGGCCGTTGCCACTTCCTGCGGCGTGGCCGCGAAAGTGGCCGGAATCAGCAGCGGCTGGCTGCTGATGGACGCACCGTCGAGCTGCGTCTTGAGCCGCTCGTAGACGATGCGCTCGTGCGCCGCGTGCATGTCGACGATCACGAGGCCCTGGCTGTTCTCGGCCAGGATGTAGATGCCCTGCAGCTGGGCCAGCGCGCGGCCCAGCGGCCAGGCTTGTTCGTTGGTGGCGAGGGCGGCAGCCTCCGTGTTTGCCGCGGCCACGGGCAGCCCGACAGGGGCCTGGAACGTTGCCGCCGCCGCACTGGCCTGGGGCCAAAGAGACGATGCGGTCGATTCCGCCGCATGCTGCGCCGGCTGCTCGCTGCGCCGGGGCCACATCGCCTCGAAATCGCCGGCGCCGCGCTCCTGCGATGTGAAATTGATGGCGGGCTGAGCCCAGCTGGCGTTCGACGGCAGCGGGGTCTGCTTGAAAAATGGCTGCGGTGCCGCACCCGCTGGCGCGACTGCATCACCGGCACGCGGGGCCGCCAGCGCGTCCTCGATGGCATGGCGCACCGCCTGGTGCACCTCGCGCCCGTCGCGAAAGCGCACCTCGATCTTGGTCGGGTGCACGTTCACGTCGACCCGCGCCGGATCGATCTCCAGGTACAGCGCGTAAATCGGCTGGCGCTGGCCGTGCAGCACATCTTCGTATGCGCTGCGCACCGCATGCGACAGCACCTTGTCGCGCACGAAGCGGCCATTGACGTAGAAGAACTGCTGGTCGCCGCGCGAGCGCGCCGCATCCGGGATGCCGGCACGGCCGACCACGCGCACCGGGCCGCCTTCGCGATAGACGGCCACGCTCTGCGCTACGAACTCGTCGCTCAGCGCATCGGCCAGCCGCTGCTCGCGCGTGGTGGCGGCGCGCCACTGCTCGACCAATTTGCCGTCATGCCACACCGAAAAGCCCACCTCGGGCCGTGCCAGCGCATGACGGCGCACCGCCTCGATGCAATGAGCCAGCTCGGTGGCGTCGGTCTTCAGGAACTTGCGGCGCGCGGGTGTCGCAAAGAACAGTTCGCGCACCTCGACTGTGGTGCCGGTGGAGCGGGCCACCGGCCGCAGCTCGCCGGTGCGTCCATCGAGCGCGAAGGCCGTGTCGGAGCCGGTGAAGCGCGAAAGAATGCTGAGCTCGGCAATCGCATTGATGGCGGCCAGCGCCTCGCCGCGAAAGCCCATCGTGCCGACCGTTTCGAGGTCGTTGAGGCTGGCGATCTTGCTGGTTGCGTGGCGGCGCAGGGCCACCGTGAGTTCCTCGCGCGGAATGCCCAGGCCGTCGTCTTCCACCGAGATCAGCCGCACGCCACCCGAGGCCAGCCGCACCGTGATCTGGCTGGCGCCCGCGTCGAGCGCGTTGTCCAGCAACTCGCGCACCACCGATGCGGGGCGCTCGACGACTTCACCGGCAGCGATCTGGCTGATCAGTTCGTCGGGAAGTTCGCGGATCGGGCGGCGTTCGGTGGGGGTGATGGAAGTGGGGAGGGCGCTCACCGGGCCATTCTAAAAGCCGTGTCGTTTTCAGCGCGGCATCAGGGTGTTCGACGGCAGCGTCTCGTCGAGCAGCTTGTACGCCGTCTCGATTCCCGCCACGGGCAGCAGCTTCGCATCGAGCAGACCCACCTGCACCAGCACGCTGGCCTGGTCCCAGTAGATGTGCTCGTGATAGAGCTTGTCGCCGCGGAACTTGATGACCGCGAGCAGCGGCACTTCCACGCGCTTGCCCGTCGGCGCCACGCCCGGGAGCATCCACGGGATTTCGGTGGTGTGGGTGAAGCAGAACAGCATCTCGTCCACCACCTGCGTGGCGCCCACCGTGCGCGAGATCGG